>JABUBF010000009.1 GCA_013306035.1 Nitrososphaerota archaeon | reverse complement strand
ATATTTGGATTATTATAATATTATTAACGATAATTCTGTTTTACATGTTATGAATACNAAGTCTTTGGTTTACTTTGCTTTGTCTATAATTTTAATATTCATTTCACCAAGATTTCTTGTTATAGGNATCCCTGACGCAAATGTAATTGACTTCTTTCTGGCTTTCTTTGTAGTATTTTTTTCTTATCTGTTTTTATCTCTGGGTATATCTGACACAGTAAAGTAATTATTTTATACCTAGTGTGTTTCCAATGCCNGCAATTATGATATTCTGATTATCTTCTGAATGCTGTCTGATTGTTTCTTTTACTTTATTCAATAATATTTCTTCAGTTTTTTTTATCTCAGATTTCATTTCAGTAATTGCTTCTTTTTCCGACATCTTAGTAACTATGGCTAAAAATTTTATCTTATTATTTGTAGCAATTTCTTCAATTTTATATCTTTCAATTCCTGGTCCTCCTATTGCAGCTCCTATTCCTTCTGCAACCTCTCCAGTATCTTCTCCCTCGAGTTTTAATGCCGCATCAATAGTAATTATCAATGAAATTTGTTTATTTTCTTCTACTACTCTTTTTATTGCCTCGCCNGGTTTTCCTACATTTCCTCCTGGACCTTTTGCTNTAATAATGAATGCATTTCTGTTCTCTATTTTTACNTCATTTAATATAGTGTCTCTAACTACTTCTTTACTCTCAGATTCACCACTTAATTTTGATGCCACTAAAGGTCCTATTCCGTCACCTATTGGTTTTTTCGATTTTAAAGATGGTATTGCTGCATTGTAGGCTTCTGCTTGTTCCATGACCTGAGGTAATATCATTTGAATTTGCGCTATTATCATNATGTTTCCTGTCTTTTTTGCACTTATGTAGAAATGTCGAATAAATTTATGCATTAAATTAATTCCTAAAGATACTTCTACTAGATTCATTAGAACACTTATTTCTATATCGTCTTGATCTTTCGTCATTAACTTAATTTCATCCTTCATATTGTCTTCTTGAGTATTCAATATGTGTTCTAATTTAGTAATTATTCCCTTTGGATCTATTGATACTGGAGGTATTACAAATGAAGATAATAACCTGTCAAATCTCTCTTTTACAACTTTCTCATTGTCACTCTTTTCAATCAAACTCTTTAGAACTATGTTTTTTGAACTAACGTTCATATGTTCTAATCTCCGCAGTTTCTTTCCAACATTTCTAAGTATCATAAACATCTGTATTTTCTGACCGTATAATATCAGAAACATAAATATTGGTAACCATANAACATTGGCTATAGAATCAATCGAATCAAATGCTATGATTAATGAGTATGTCAATACTNATATTTTCAATAAGTAAAATTTAAGCCTTGTACTGAATTTTATATATTATTGGCATTTTTTTCAAATCGAACCCTTTTATATAGGGAACTTACTATATTGATAGAGTTTTGCCTAAGACTAAATCGATTATCAGTGTGGAAAATGTNGTTGCTACTGGCGACGTAAAACAAAGTTTTGATTTANTAAAAATTAATACTACTTTTGACAAAACCGAATATAATCCTGACAGATTTCCTGGACTAGTATACCGAATAAAAGTNCCAAAAACTTCCACTTTAATATTCAGAACTGGAAAAATGGTTTGTACAGGTTCTCGCTCTGAGGAAATGGCTGTGATTGCAATCAATAAAGTAGTAANAGAACTAAGGAAAGGTGGTATTAAANTTAAAAATAAACCAATTTGCAAAGTACAAAATATAGTCGCTTCTGTAGATCTTGGCGGACAGATTGATTTAGAAGAAGTTGCTAGACAATTACCTCGTTCTATGTATGAACCCGAACAATTTCCTGGCGTAATTCTTAGGGCTAGTGAACCAAAGGCTGTCTTTTTGATATTTTCTAGTGGCAAACTTGTTTGTACAGGTACTAAACAAGAAAAGGATATTTATACTGCTGTTAAAAAGCTTCATACTCGACTTGAAAAGCTTGATTTGATGATTTATTAGTACTTATTAATAATTTAACTATTCTTATTAACATTTAAATTCAAGTTCGAAGATAGACCATATAGTTTGAATTTCTTAAACAAATACAACTCGATATTCGTATTATTCTTATTGATAGTCGCTAGTCTATCTACATCTTATGTCNTTGCTCAGCCTGATGAAGACAGAGGTTTTGCTTGGATCTCTTCCAATTATGATATCAAACAAACCAATTATAGTCCACAAAACCAAATTACTAAAGATACTATCCAATACCTTGCTGATGATTGGACCAATGCATTTATGGTTCCTNCTGATATTCCTGGAATTGAACTATATCCAGGAATGCGTTCTCGTCCACTTGTTTATAATGGACTTGTCTTTTTAGTTACTAGTTTCAATGCAGTTTTTGTTCATAATGTACAAACTGGTCAGCCTTTGTGGTATTACACTTATCCTATGAATATGACTGATATAATGATCGATTATCCTCGAATTAGTCCTCATAGACCTGGCGTACTTGAAGAACTTACTATCTTTGATGATTATCTAATATTTCCTACAGCTGATTGTGGAATGGTATTTCTTGACTATCTTACAGGATCTCCCGATTTTCGAGGAGAACTTACAAGAGGTCAGATGTGTGATGGTATTGAAGGTAATAGCGGTTATTATGGCGGTCAATTATTTAGTAGTCCTGTAGTAGACTCCAACAGTAGAATTCTTGTAACAGGTACAACTGTCAGTGGAAANGGTGAATCAGGTAGAGGTTATATTGCAGGTTATAATGTTGACACCGGTAATTTACTTTGGAGATTCTATTTAATGCCTCCATCTGGCGGAGAAAAAGATTGGGCTATGAAGTATAAAGGTCTAGGAAATGTTGATCCAACTCCTGATGACTGGGGCACTGCAAATAATGTTGGTGTTGGAATAGCTACTGGTCAATGGGCAATTGACGAGGAAGCAGGAATTGTTTATGTAGGTACTTCTTCTCCAGCTCCAAATTTCAATGCAGCTAATCGTCCAGGTCCTAATTTATTCTCATCTTCAATCCTTGCACTTGATATTAATACAGGAGACTTGATTTGGTATTATCAAACTTCAAGTCATGATTTATTCGGACATGGATGCAATTGGAATACTGTTTTAGGAAATATTGGAGATAGAAAAGTAATATTCAAAGCATGTGACGATGGTCGATTATTGGCACTCGATGCCGCTAATGGCGAACTAATTTGGTCATTTCTTCCTCCAACTTTGAAATACTTGAATGTCGATAGCTCGCTTAATCCTGAAGTAGATCTTAATAAGAAATGGGTAACTGAACCCTCGTTAGATCCTTATTGGCAATGTCCAGGTATATCTGGTGCAACTGGCGGTTCTATTGCTTTTGCATACGATAAAGTGTTCTACGTTACAACCAATTATTGTGATTATATGATTCTTGAATCTGAAAATGATTTATCTTCATTTGGCGCCAAAGACATGACTAAACTTCCTTGGAAAATTCAAGTTAGAAGAAACCAATCTGGTATTATTCCTGATGCTAGATTAGACCGCACTGCTGAAATGCCAATTAATTCAACAATTTATGCAATTGACGTTAATACTGGTTCAGTTGACTGGGAATTTAGTATGGATCTCGCTCATCGTGGTGGTCTTATTGCGTCTGGTGAAATGGTCATTCTTGGAGGTATGGACGGACGATTTTATGGTCTTGATGTAAACACTGGAGAAGAAGTATTCACAAAGTACGTTGGAGCATCATTAGGAACTACTCCTACAATTGGAGCTGCTGCTTCTGGTGAACAATATATGTTTCAAACTGTTGGCGGATTAGATGAGCGATATGGACAGCCCGTTTCCGGTGTATTCATTGCATTGAAAATTCGTGGCGGCCCAATGGTTCCGATAATGTCAGATTCTATTGACGAANCTCAAGCACTTGCAGATGAAGAATTACCTCTTAATGTTGTATTACCTGTTCTATCATTGATTGTTGTAGTATTTGCACTTGCGTCATTTGGACCAAAAAGAATAATGTCTTTGATTAGAAATTAATCATACTACTGTTGACTTTATAAATAAGTTTAATCAAAAAATATTATCTAGGTGTAGCATGTGGGAGTATCTAAAATTACAAAAGTTTCTATTGTTCTTCCAAGATTGCACATGCCAAATGCCATGGAACAATTATCTAAATTTGATTACTTTCATGCCGCCCAACCTGATTCAAGTACTTATGACNAAACATTAACTGATTATTCAAAGCGCTCTTTCAAAATTTATATTCAAATTTCAGATATAATAAAAGAACTGGAACTTAAATTAACTCCTAGTGTAATGGATGTCTTAAAGTCTGGTTATAAGGAATCATCTAAAACCATTGAATTAGATCGGTGGGCAGATATGATAAAGACTCTTGAAACAAATGCATCACCTATAATNGATACTTTTGATAATAAACTCAAAGAATTACACAATCTTAATGAAGAAATATCTAAAAACGAAGCAAATCTTGAAGCAATTAAATTACTTTCTGAATATTCTATTGATCTCGATAAAATCAATCAATTTAGTTTATTTACAATTAATCTTAGTATTTGCAATACGAAAGATGCTCCTGAGATTGAAAGAAGTTTCGATAATGCTATATTTGCTAGTTCTATACTCTCTTCGGATAAGAGTCTTATTCTTATTGCAATTCAAAAATCAGACACAGATAATATTGATAAGGTTCTTCGCTTGTATGAATCAGAAAGTTTTACAATTTCCGAAGAATTACCTCAAAATCCCGTTGAGGCTAACAATCATTTACAAAAAACCCTAAAAGAACAAAAAGATTTGGTAAAATCTCTTGATGATGAAATTCAATCTTTATGTAAACAAAATGAATCTGATATTCTTTCATATTTTGAATTATCTAGAACTTTGTATGATTCATGTGAATTGGTAAAGAGAACTGGCGAACTAAAATATTTTGTTGTAATTAATGGATTCATTCCTACTAATCTAAAATCAATATTTGATAATTTATTTGCTAGCTGGATTGTAATTTATGAAGACATAAGTAAATACAATCATCATGATCCTAATCACAAAGATGCTCCAATATTAATGAATAATCTTTCTATAACTAAATCTTTTAAATCTGTAACACTTAATCAAGGTTCTCCAAGTTATGGTGAAGTTGATCCAACATCTCTTATTGCATTATCATTTCCTATATTCTATGGAATGATGTTTGGTGATGTCGGTCATGGTTTAGTACTGTTATTATTCGGACTGTTTTTACTTTATCGTAAAGCTCCATTTCTTAAATCCTGGGGACAGATGTTTTCAATTTCTGGAATAGTCGCTATATTCTTCGGCATCATTATTGGAGAGGCATTTGGTATTGAATTGCATAAAGTTATCCCAATAGAGTCTATTGCACAACTCGATTTCATAGAACATCCTATTATACACTTTATTCATCGTAGTGAAGGTNATTTGGCATCAATTGAAATCGCTGCATTACGCACATTCTTGAAAATTTCATTACTTTTAGGTATTCTACATCTTACTATTGGTAATTTGATATCTATCTATAATGATATAAAAAATCGAGAATATGACGAACTTATTGTTGAAACATTTCCTGTATTCGTAATGTTTGTTGGATTTGTATTTCTTATGTTTTCATTTATTGGCACTGAATTCAAAATAGATCAATTATTTATCTCACAAAGAGAAGCTCCATTATTCTTCATTACGGAAAGATTTTTGTCTGGATTTACTAGTTATCTTACTATACCTATTTCTACTCTTTCATTGTATTCTACTTCTTTACTTCTAGCTGGTTTCTTCGTATTGGTCATTGGAAAGCCAGTTCTTATTATTATTGGCCGAGCTCCAAAAGAAAGTATTCCTATGACTATATTAGTTCAAGTAATTGACGGCGGCATTGAAAAAATTGCAGGTACACTATCTAATATCTTAAGTTATACTAGATTGGCAGTTCTACTTACTGTTCACTCTTCTTTATTAATTGTTGTAAATCTAGCACTAGATCTTCCATTATTTATCGCTATTCCTATGTTTATCCTTCTAAATGTTATAGTATTATTACTTGAAGGACTGATAGTTTATATTCAAAATCTTAGGCTCCATTTATACGAATGGTTCAGTAAATTCTATTCAGGTTCCGGTTCTGCATTCAGAGTATTTCCAAGTTCTCCAAATAATTATATTAATTCACATATCAAGTTGAAATGGAAACACTCAAATTAATATATGGTGAATGTACGAGGTTTATGTAATGTCCGATAAAAAAATAGGAGTTGAAAAAGTTATTAATTCATTATCAGACTTTGAAAGTGAATTAGAAGAAATAAAGTCTAACTCTGAAATAAGAAAAAATGAACTAATTAATATGGCTGAAACTGAAGTAGATAAAATCCAAAATGATATAGTCAAAAAGGCTATTCAAATTAAGGACAAAAATATTTCTGAGAATGTTAAGAAAGACAAAGTANGCGCAGATGAAATAATCAGTAAAGGAAAATCAAATACTGAGAAATTACAGAAAAAAATTGATTCTAAGTTTGATTCTGCAGTAAAAGATGTTGTTAAGAAAATCCTAGGTGTATAAGCTATAGTATGCGAAGTATTTTAGACGACGTTACATATTCGGCAACTAAAGCCTATTCATATCGAGGCGGTATTATAGATGCACAAGCAATTACATCATTAACTGAATCTTCTGATCTTGACGAACTTGTTACTAAATTAAAGGCTACACCTTATAATGCTGCAGTATCACGTATTTCCACTCCTTATTCTGCTAGAAAAATTGAAAAAGCTTGTTATGAACATGTTTCTGACATTCATTGTAAATTAATGAAAACATCACCTGGAGGTGAATTACTTTCTGCATATTACCTTAAACATATCGCACGAAATCTCAAAATTATCCTTAAATGTAAAGCACTGGGTAAATCTGAAACTGAATTAGAAGAATATGTGGATTTATATACTGAAGAACTCATCGGAAGGAGAGATCTTTTAGTTAAAGTAATGACTGCTGATACACTACAAGATGCAGTTGATTCATTATCTGGAAGTGAATTCTACAAGGATATTATTACTGCATTAAAAATGTACAATGATAATCCACAAATTAATGTCTTTGACGTTTATATCGATAAAGCATATCATACTCAATTAGTTAATACCTATACTAAATTGGATACAACTTCAATTCCTATAGTGGAATCAATTTCTATTAAATTAAGACCTATAATTTCACATTATATAGATTCATACAATGTAATTTCTGTTTTGAGGGCAAAACAATGGAATTTTGATACTGAACAAATTAAAGAAATTTTGATTAAACCAACATTTGATATAAAACTTAAAAAATTGAATCAAATGGCATTAACCGACGATGTGGAAACTGCAATGAAAATGCTTGAATCTACTTCTTTCAGAAGATTCATACCAACATCATTTGATAATCTTGCCGATGCTATCTCATTGCTCGACAGTAATATTAAAAACTATGAATATCATAAATTCAATAAAGTTTTTGTCTGGAATGCGTTTACTGAATTAGTGTCTCTTGCATTAATACGAATTAAAGAATTTGAGGCTGCAAATATTGCAACTATTTCATTTGGAATAGAGAACAATATCGAAACAAAAATAATTCAAGAAAATCTAACTCAATAAAATATTTTAAATTATTGTCTACTTTAATTTTAAAATTGCCTGGGCAAGATCCCCGTCTGATTCTTCAAGTGCATTTCTTGCTACTTCTTCACTGACATTTGCTTGCTGTGATACTAATAATACATCTTCTTCACTTATTTTACTTTCTTCTTTAATAATTTCTTCAGTATCATTTCCCATAATTTGATACATGTCTATTCCTTTACTTTTTAATTTGGAAACTTGAGGGGTTTTAATAATCAAGTCTTTTTCTTTTGTTTTAATTACTACTTCATCAACATTTGGCATTTCTTCTAGATTTAAACCCATCTTTTCGAGCATTCTTTTACTTTGTCTGTTATCTCTAAATCCCATGCAATAATTACCTCAATGTATCTTATTAAATATGCCTGACTTTTATTGCAGCTCCAATTTTAGATCTTTTCATGATATCGTGTGATGTTAGTGCCTTTCCTACTCCGATTAATTTTTTATTTTCATTGATTATTATGGCTTCTGAATCTAGTAATATATTTTCTCCTGCATCCATGATGTGTTTGTTAAATACTGATCCACCAACTTTGATAAATTGTTCGATTTCATTATTTATCATAACACAATTCTTCATATAGTCTGAATAATTAATTAAAATACTTGCTCCATGAATAGTTAATGCATATGTTCCATTGGCTCTAATAGTNGCAAATAATTTATCGTCTACATATATGAATCGTAATCTGTTTGTATTATTCGATAATTCATATTTGATTTCTCTTTCTTCAAATAATTTACTAATATTGTCTCCAAATAAATAATCCATTGTGAATAAAATCTTATTAATAAAATATTTTCCTGTCAATTTATAATCATTTATAATATGTTGGTATAAATAATTTACTTACTTGAAAATTAAACTTTTACGTTTAGGACACAGAATACATCGAGATCATCGAACTACTACTCATTGTGCTTTAGTTGCTAGAGCATTTGGATCGTCTGAAATGTATTATTGTGGAAATGAAGATGATTCACTTCAAGAAACTATTGAAAAAGTTAATGAATCTTGGGGCGGAGATTTCCAAATTACTTTTCTTAATAGTTGGAAATCGTTCATAAAAAAATGCAAAAAAGAGAATCATTTTGTGATTCTTTGTACTATGTATGGACAAAATATTCCTGATATGGAGGATGAACTCCGAGAAATACTTCAACATCGAGATATAGTTGTAATTATTGGTTCAGAAAAAATTCCACCTGAATTGATTACACTGTCTGATATGAATATAGCAATTTCCAATCAACCACATTCTGAAGTTGCAGCGCTTGCTATATTATTAGATAGACTATTTGAAGGAAAGCAGTTGGAATTTAAATTCACTGATCCTAAAATTAATATTATTCCACAGAAAAAGGGAAAAAAATCAGTCTATAAGTTATAATTACTAATATAATTAGTAATGTATTCTCCAATCTGACTTGTACTGGATTTCCCACCTAATTCTACTGATTTAATATTATTTTCTAAACTATTTTCTACTGCTTTTTGGATTATTTCAGCTGCAATTTGGCAATCATTATCATTGTTAGTAGTATACAACCATTCCATCATCATCTTTATTGATAGAATCATTGCAATTGGATTTGCAATATTCTTTCCTGCTATATCTGGCGCAGCACCATGAACGGGTTCGAATAAAGCAAAATCATCTCCAATGTTCGCAGATGGCGCTAATCCTAATCCACCAACAACTTGGGCTGCTTCATCAGATAAAATATCTCCAAACATATTCGTTGTAACAATTACATCAAATTCTTTTGGATTTCTAATTAAATNCATTGCACAGGNATCTACATATAACTCTGAAAATTTAATATTAGAATTTTTTTGCGCGATTTTATTCACACATTCTAAGAATAATCCGTCTGTCATTTTTAATACATTAGATTTATGAACAGCTGTTACCTTATTGTTTCTTGTTTTTGCTATATTGAAGGCGTATTCTGCAATCCGCGTTGATGCTTTTTCACTTATTGTTCTTAATGCAATTGCTTTATCTCCTATTCTAAACTCTTGTCCTTTGTAAAGATCCTCTGTATTTTCTCTAACTATTAGCATATCTATNTCATCATCTAGACCTTTTACAGTGGGAAATGTCTTTGCAGGTCTTAAATTCACATATAAATCGAATAGCTGTCTTAATTTTACAATTACTTCCATTGCTGATTCTCCCACTGGAGCTTTGATACAAGCATTTGTAGTTTTTATCTTATCTATTGCTTCATCCGATAACGCAATTCCATTATTCTTTAATGCTGAGTCTCCTGCTTCTATCTCCAATAATTCAAATTCTATATTTAGTTTTTCTTCTAATGATTTCATAACATCAATACTACATTTCATGATTTCCGGTCCTATTCCGTCACCTGATATGACTGATATTTTGTATTTCATTCTAATTGTAGTTAAATTGCTGATTATTTATCTGATTCTGCTATTATTTGATCGTTAACTAGCCCTATTATTCTGCTTATGTTATATGGTTCTAATATNACATTATTTGCTTTATTATACTTAAATTCTAGANTNCTGCCAATNTCATGCACNTTNTCTATTATGAATTCTGAACTAGGTATCTTTCTTGATACACGATTATTGTTCTTGTCAATTAATACTAATGTTATTGTATCATTTTCTGTTGATATTTCAATTTTCCATTCTTGATTTTTTTTCTTTACATCGCCCATCATATTCATCGTTCTAAGAATATCTTATTAACGTAAAAAGTTTTATCCTTTAAATTCATTGTTAAGGATTGTTTGAATGACTTTATTGATGTATTAATTGTTGGTTCCGGTATTTCAGGTTTACGTGCAGCACTTGAGGCGTCTAAGTATTCTGATAATGTTAAAATTATTTCTAAATTACCAGTTATGCGTTCACATTCAGTTTCTGCAGCAGGAGGTATAAATTCTGTGTCTGTTTCTCATGATTCATTAAATTCATTTATTGCAGATACGATAAAAGGCTCAGATTATCTTGCCGATCAAGACGCAGTTTCAATATTAGTTAATCATACAACAGAAGAAATAAAATATCTTGAATCAATTGGTGTGAATTTTGATAAATCTGATAAGGCNTACTCCGCAAATAAATTGGGNGGTGCAGAATTCTCTCGAGCATTAAACTCATCATCACAAATAGGATTATCTATTATGCAAAGATTATATGAAGAAGTAAAAAGAAATGATATTCAGATTCTAGAGAATTGGCACGTATTAGATTTAATTCATAAAGACGGTANATGTTACGGGTTGATTGCTTTCAACAAAGATCACAATAAAATTAAGGCATTTTTTTCCCGTATTGTTATACTTGCAACCGGTCCTGCTGGCCATATTTATTCTAATACCACTAATTCAACAAATTGTACAGGAGATGGAGTTGCTATTGCATATCGCGCTGGAGCTTATCTCAAAGACATGGAATTCGTTCAATTTCATCCTACATCATTAATTGGTTCAAATATATTGATTACTGAAAGAGCTCGTTCTGCTGGGGCTTATTTATTTAATAAAAACGGCGAACGATTCATGACAAAGTATGCTCCTTCTTCACTTGAACTTGCTCCTAGGGATATTGTTTCTCGTTCAATTATTAATGAAATTAATGATGGTTTTGGATTAAAGGATTCTAAATATGACGATTATATCGAATTATCATTTACTCATTTGTCTGATTCTGTGTTGAATGAAAAATTATCTGACGTAAAGGATATGGCATCTTCATTACTGAATATTGATATTAAAAAAACTCCTTTGAAAATAATTCCAGCTCAACATTATATGATGGGTGGAATTCTCATCAATATTAACTGTGAAACATCAATTCAGAACCTATATTCCGCAGGTGAATGTTCATGCCTTAGCGTTCATGGAGCCAATCGCCTTGGCGGAAATTCATTAATTGAATGTTTAGTCTTTGGTAAAATTGCCGGCGAACAAATATCTCATTATGATAAAAATACTAAAGTTGATATTAATTCTATCGACTTTGATAAATATATTGGTCGCCCTGCTGAACGTTATATAGAAGATGTTGAAAATTTATTAAATAATATTGATCTTGAATATGTTAGCAACTCCTGTACTAAACTTCAATCTTTAATGACATCAAATGTTGGAATTCTTAGAACAAATGAATTATTAAATAAAGCTCTCTCTGAATTATCTATTATCAAAACACAATTGTTGTCTAATAGTTCAAATAATCCTAATAATTTTGAATATTCTGTTTTTCATTATTTTGAATTATTGAATATGTTGGATGTTGCTGAAGCAATTGTCTCTTCTTCATTATTGAGGGAAGAGAGTCGCGGTTCACATTTTAGATTGGATTTCCCACTTCGTAATGATAAAGATTGGTTATCTCATGTTCTCGTTCAATTATCTAATTCCAATCTTAAAACNTCTCTTGAACCTGTTATAATAAATGATATTTTTCCTGATTCGCGTACTTACTAGACTGTATAACACTTTTAAATTATAGAAATTAGCCGGTATTATCTTGACAAAAAAAGCCATAATAATTAGAGGTGATGGTACCGGACCAGATCTTATTTCTTGCACTATGAGAATTATTGACGCTGTTAGTCCTAATAATATTGAGTTTATTGAATGTGATGCTGGTGTAGAATACTGGGAAAAGAATAAAGGTTCTAGTTTAATTCCTTCCGATACGATGGACTTGCTTGAAAATAGTGATGCCTGTCTTAAGGGACCTACTGTTACTCCTACTATTCCTGGGGCTCCTCGAAGTGTTGCAGTTACTCTGAGACAAAAATTTGATTTATACGCAAACGTTCGACCTATTAAAAGTCTTTCTAAAGATGACTCTAATTCAATCGAACTGTTATGTATTCGTGAAGGAACTGAAGGTATGTACAGTGGACTTGGATTTCAAATTGACAAAGACACTGCTATTACTATTAGAAAAATCACTCGTTCATCTTGTACTAGAATTGCTAAATTTGCATTCCAGTCTGCATCTGAACGTAACTGGAAAACAGTTGTTCCAATTCATAAAGCGAATATATTACGTGAGACTGATGATATATTTCTAGACGAAGTAAATAATATCTCTAAACAATATCCTGATATTGCGATTGAAGATTATTTTATTGATAACATGGCTCAACAATTGTATAAAAATCCTGAAAGATTCCATAATAAAGTGCTACTAAGTACAAATCTATTCATGGATATTATTTCTGAAGAAGCCTCTGCATTAATTGGAAGTATAGGAAATGTTTATTCTGCTAATATAGGTGACGATTATGCAATGTTTGAACCTGCTCATGGATGTTCACCAAAATATAAAGGTCAAGATAAAATAAATCCTACTGCCACAGTATTATCTGCTGCATGGATGCTTCAATATCTTGGCGATAATAAATCAGGTAACGCTATCTTCGAAGCAACAGAAAGAGTAATTTCTGAAGGTAAAAATGTAACTTATGACCTTGGCGGAAGTTCTAAAACATCTGAGATGACATCTGCAATAATAAAATATCTTTAATTTATTTGTCAAATATATTCTAAAATGCTTATACGTTTCTTTCCATCATAATATATTGTATGAGTTATTCTGATGATAGTTTAAAGAAAGCTGCTGAAACAAAAGAACGCCTAGAACAAAAAATCNTAAAATTAGAAGTTGAATTAACTCATCTACAGGACACATTGGCAGTTGTAAATAGTATGTTGAAAACTTCTAGTTTTCAATCAGCGCACTCTATTAGTACATCAAAGAATGGAAAAGATTATGTTGACGAATCTATTTCACAGACATCAAATGATTCGTATACGAGACCATGTAATGTATGTAACATTGAGATAGAAATGCGAAAAATTGNCGATCGTTGGGGCGCATATGCGCCTAATAGCGAAGAACGTCATAAGTGTGAGAATAATGAATAGAGAAAATATTATAGTTCTAGATTTTGGAGGGCAATATTCACATCTTATAACAAGAAGAATAAGGGATTTATCAGTTTATGCTGAATTATTACCTTATGATACCTCTGCTGACAAAATTACATCAATGAATCCTTCAGGTATAATTCTCACAGGTGGACCAAATAGTGTTTATGATGAAAATTCTCCTAAACCTGATTTTAAAATATTTGATTTAGGAATTCCTATTCTGGGAATATGTTATGGCTTACAAATAATCGTTGATAAAATGGGTGGTTCCATTACTAGAACTGATAAAAGAGAATATGGTAAAGCAATGTTATCTATATCGTCTGANCAAAAATTATTTCAGGGTTTAGAATCAAATACCGATGTATGGATGAGTCATGGCGATGCTACTAAAATTCTCCCTGATAATTTCGAATCAATTGCCACTACTGAAAATTCTCCATATGCTGCTATTCGTTCAAATAATTTATTCGGCGTACAATTCCATCCTGAAGTTACTCATACTAAGGATGGTCGAAAAATTTTAAGTAATTTTATTTATGAAATATGTGGGTGTAAAGGCCTTTGGACTATGGATTCATTTGTAGATAATGCAATTGATAAGATAAAGACTCAAGTTGGAAAAGATTCTGTTTTATGTGCATTGAGTGGAGGAGTAGATTCATCCACGGTTGCATTATTGTTACATAAAGCTATAGGTGATCGATTAACTTGTGTATTTGTTGATCATGGTTTATTACGTAAAGACGAAGCAAAAAACGTTCTTGAAATATTTGATAAATTAGATATTAAGATCATTTTTTACAATGAAGCAGATAGATTTCTTGATTTATTGTTGGATGTTATCGATCCTGAAGAACGTCGTAAGCTTATTGGACGAGAATTCATTAAAGTTTTCGAGGAAATTAGCAAACAAAATGGTTCATTTAAATGGTTGGCCCAAGGAACACTCTATCCTGATGTAATTGAAAGTGCTTCAACTAATGGACTTGCAGTTACTATTAAGACTCATCATAATGTTGGCGGCCTTCCAGAAACTATCGATTTTAAATTAATTGAACCATTTAGAGAATTATATAAAGACGAAGTACGTAATGTTGCTCGATTAATTGAATTACCTTCTGAGATTCTTGAAAGACATCCTTTTCCGGGTCCCGGTCTTGCAGTTAGAATAATTGGTAAATTCACACCTGAAAAATTAACTATTTGTAGAGANTCCAGTAGTATCGTTGAAGAGGAATTAAAAAAATCCAATATTCATAATACAGTTTGGCAGGCATTCGCAATGGTCGGTGATGACAAAGCTGTTGGAGTTTTAGGCGACNGTCGTAAAATGGGATATATTGTAACTGTTAGAATTGTAGAATCAACTGATGCTATGACTGCTGATTGGGTGAAAATTCCTTATGACGTACTCGATAATATTAGTACACGAATAACTAACGAGGTTGATAACGTAAGTTGGGTGACATATGCAATATCAAGTAAACCTCCTTCTACTATTGAACCCCAATAAAAATTAATTATTTAATAACTTTTGTATTTTATCACTTACTATCTTTCCATCAACTTTTCCACGTAGTTGTTTCATCGCTTCTCCCATTAAAATACTAAATGAATCATTTCCTTTTTCTTTAATAATTTCTTTTTTCATATCAATTATTTCTAATATTATCTTTTCTATATTTTCATCAGTTAATTTATTTTCTTTCATTTCATTGATAATCTCATCTATTTTTTTATCATTTCGACACATATCTTCAATTATCGTTTCGAATGACTCTTTTGCAATAATCCCACTTTCAATTTCTTTGAATATCTTTTCTAATTCTATGTCTGTAATTTTTGTAATATTTATTTTATTTCTACTTAAATTAATCATTGTTTCAGTTAACTGTGCTGCAATATAATTCGCCGGTATGTTCACTTTTTTTATTAATTTCTCAAATAATGTTTTGTATCTTGAATCAAATATCTGAACTGATAATTTATCATTTAATCCTATATTGTGTTTATAATTGTCAATTTGCTCTTCATATGACCTTGGTAGAGATTTCTTAATTGCAATCCTTTTTTCTTCATGTATTTTAACTGGAATTATGTCAGTTTCTGGATACATTCTGGCAGATCCCGGTCTTGGTCTCATAAAATTCGTCATTCCATCTTCTGTTGGCATTCTTGTTTCTGCAGGTATGCCTATTATGCATTGTAATAATCTATTTTGTATACTTTTCACTGCTACGTCCATATTTTCTGTATTTCCTATTAAAATAATGAATCCATCATCCTTTTCATTTTCTAACTTATCAGTGACTCTTTTACATTCATCTTCTGTTATTCCATAATTTGGCAGTTCATCCGAATGAAATATTCCGCCGAATCCGAAAAATTTTACCAGTGAGGATATGTCTCGCCCTAGTCTTGTTCCTTTATAATCTTCTTTCCCAATTAATCCTCTAAATTTTGGCGCTTTAATTGCAATTATCTTGCCATTGTTTTCTAGAACTTTTTTAATTAATTTTGAATTAGTATTGTTAAAAATATTCGTTATTTCAGTTGATTTTACATTAAAATTATCTTCTTTTATACCTCTTTCTATAAGTTCTTCTTTTATTTTTATTAAGTTTGATTGCCTTTGATTTTCAAATTCAATAATATCCGTTAATATGTCCAGTTGTTGAACTCCTTTTACTTCGATAACATTCTTTCCATCTATGGAAATATTCACGTCTTGTCTAATTGTTCCTATTCCTCTAGCCACTTTTCCTGTCGTTCTCATTAATCTACCAAGTGTTAATGCAATCTTTTCTGTTTCTTTTTTCTTAAATTTCATTGGGGCAAGTGTTATTTCTATTAATGGAATTGATAATCTGTCTAAGGAATAAGTTGATTCTTCTTTGTTTTTATTAATAATTCGTGATGCATCCTCTTCTAAACTTATTGATAGTACAGGTATTGTTAAATCCTGAACATGTAATTCGCCTCCTGTTGCTATGATTACTGTTCTCTGAAAACCCGTAGTGTTTGAACCATCTATGACTAATTTTCTCATAACATGTATCTCGTCTACAGGCTCTGATCCTAATAGATATGATATAGTTAGTGCAATGTCTAGCGCTTCCTGACTTATTTCGTGCGGAGGTTCTTCATCTGCTTCAACCAGACAACTAGTATTTGTGTCTGCTATATAGTTCATTTGTTTTGATTTTTTTGACTCAAATAATGCTGCAGGATCTGTTTTTCCTAATTCACTCTGTGTTGGCCGTAAAATTCTTTTAAAATATANTTCATTCCCATTATCGTTGAATCCATTACAATTACAAAATAATTTAGTTGAACTTGCAAGTTGTTGATGTATTTCTAGTCCTACCTTTAATTCATATTTTTTTTTATTCACACTATTTATCTCCCTAGTATTGATCTCTCTGTATATTCTCCCGCAATATT
Organism: Nitrososphaerota archaeon; assembly: GCA_013306035.1. GTDB lineage: Archaea > Thermoproteota > Nitrososphaeria > Nitrososphaerales > UBA57 > UBA57. The sequence goes on along the minus strand of JABUBF010000009.1, from coordinate 12,926 downwards.
CTTTAGCATGATATTTTTAATTTCTTTATTCTCATAATTTCCATAAGCCCACATTAATTTCACCAATGCTGTTTCTGGAAGCATATCTTCTAGTGGTATTACTCCGATATTGAGTAGGTTTCTACCTGCAGAATAAACTGTCATCTTTATTCTTCCCTGTAAACATTGAGATGTCATACCTACAAACATTCCGTTGTCTATCGCCTTTTTGATTGATTTGTTACAACGAGAATTAACATGACCTAAACCTGTTCCTTCTAGTATTATTCCTTTTGTATCTAATTCAATTATCTTATCTATTATNTCTGAATTGAATCCTGGATGAAATTTTAGAAGAGAAATATTCTCTTCAAACTTGATTTTTGGATTAAATTGATTATTATTTTTAATGGATTCTTCCCCAATTGTAACTTTATCTTGATTTACAATTGCAATTGGATCTACTCCGATTGATTGAAATGCATCACGTCTTGAAGTGTGATTCTTTCTTACTCTTGTTCCAGAATGAATTGAAACTTCATTATCTTCAATACTTGAATGCATTGCTAAATATACTCCATTGAGAACTTTTTTAGACGCCATAATCACTGATGAAATCATATTCAGTGAAGCATCAGAAGACGGCCTGTCTGTCGATCTCTGTGCCCCGGTTATTATGACTGGTATTGGACAATTTTTTAATGCAAAGCTCAATGCCGCAGATGTATATGCCATAGTATCAGTTCCATGCCCGATTATTATTCCTTGATTACCTTCATTGATCTTTTCTATTACTTTTTTTGCAATATTTGTCCAGTCTTCTGGATTCATTTGTTCACTTGCAATATTAGAAACTAATTCTGTGTTTATGTTTGCATATGCTGATAATTCTGGTATTATTGAATATAGTTCTTCAGCAGAAAATGCAGGATTTACCGCTCCTGTTTTGTAATCAATTCTTGATGCAATTGTTCCTCCAGTTCCTAATATTGCTATCTTTGGTAATGATTCTTTCACGTTTGGTTTTTCAGGAGGAATGAATTTTGGTTTTTCCCCACTCATTATTTTCTGTATATTTGTGATATTTTTTGCATCTATTCCTATGTTATATCCATTTGATAATTTAATTACAATATAATTTTCTTCCGAATATTCATATCTTGGTAGAAGATTTCCTGAATATTCAGTTGTTTTTGTTATAATTTTGATTAAATCTCCTATACTAATTCCAGCATTGTTCAATATCTTTAATGATTCATTTTTATACCCACTTAATTCGGACAATTGTTATCACTAAACTTAGTATATGGTTTGAAATAACTATTTTATTACTGATTTAATGGTCTTACACCTAGTGTTAATTCCATATTTATTACCTCGCCATTACGAAATACCTCTAATTTGATTATATCATTTGGCGCAAAGAAATGATGTAAAATATATGATATATCATGTTGCGCTCTTAGTGAATATCCTCCCATTGAAATTATTATATCTCCTTTCATCAATCCATGTTCTTCTGCCGCAGTATTTGGTCTCACAGTTTGAATAATTACTCCTGAAGTTATGTCGTCAGGCAATCCTCTATCTTTGATTTGTATTGGATCTAAGAATGACGCGCTTATTCCGATAAATGGATGTTCATGGAACCCATTTTCAATTAAATTTGGGATAATTATCTTTGCTATGCTTGAAGGTATTGCAAATCCTAGAGCTTCAAATTCACCTCCTCTATATCCCATTGAATTTATTCCTACTACCTTTCCATNGANATTTATTAATGGCCCCCCTGAATTTCCTGGGTTTATTGGCGCATCAGTTTGTATCATTGGTAATATTAATAGACCTGTTCTATTTGCTTGGCTTATCACTCCTGCAGTAATTGAACCTACTAGTCCTGCAGGACTGCCTATTGGAAATACCTGCTCGCCTATAGTTATATCACTCTCGAGTTCTAGTTTCTTTACAGAATTCGGTAATTGTGTTTTAATAACTGCTAGATCTCCTNGGCTATCCCTTCCAATTACTTCTCCTTCACTCATTGCTCCGTCAAAGTATACAATTACAAAGTCGCTACCGTTTTCAATAACATGATTGTTTGTTACAATGTACCCTTTTTCATCATAAATGAATCCTGAACCTACTGCAATCTGTTGTCCTGATTGATATACTTTAATGAATACTACACCNGATTTACTTTCTTCATAAACTTTCTGAGCATAATAGCTCGGCGGCATTCCTTTTTGACCCTGTTTGCCATCCTCTCCTTTCATTCCTTTAGGTCCTATTTCTCCTTCTAGTCCCTGTATTCCTTGTGGTCCTTCAGTACCTTGAAAAATAGATGGATTAATTATTATTATATATAATAATAAAATTAATGTAATACTGCTTACTACTAATGAAGAATATGAAATTAATCTGAGATTATTGATCAAAATATTCACTATGTATATGGCNAAATCTTATATAAATTCAAATTTAAAATTTCCTAGTTGGCATNATTGGAAATAATTAATTATAAGAACATGTTTTATGTTTATATGGAAATATCAATTGAAAATTCTCCTGACGAATCTAAACTTCAATCGTTAAATGTATATGATTGGCCTATTTGGACAAAAGAAATCTCTGAATTTCCTTGGGAATATGATCTTCAGGAAATGTGTTATTTTCTCGAGGGGGAAGTAATTATAACTCCTGAAAATCAATCATCTGTTAAATTAACTAAAAACGATTTTGTTATATTTCCAAAAGGTATGAAATGTACTTGGAAAATTATAAAAGATGTTAAAAAACATTATAAATTTAGTTGATATATTGTTTTGAAATTAAAGCAAATTATACTGATTTTTGTATTTTTACTTTTTATTACATATAATTTCCGTGATTCTTCATATCTCTACTTTGGTCCCACTTATGATAATGTATTAAAACCTGGTAGAAATAGTATTTCAATTGAACATGACGGAATTAATAGAACTTTCTGGGTTGAAACACCTTTATCATATTCTTCAAACCACAAATATCCCGTTGTAGTATATTTTCATGTCTTTGGAAGTAGTGGAACTGGCACAAGCATGTNAGAAATGATAAATAATGAAAATTTTATCGGCATCTATCCTAATGGNATTAGTAATTCTTGGAATTCTGGAGTGATATCTTATGACGAAAATCAAAGTCAAGCTGATGATTACGGATTCACAATAAAAATGATTGATTGGATAAAAACAAATACACGTATTGACGAAAATAGAATTTTTGCATTTGGTCAGTCTGCTGGTGCTATGTTTCTCTATGAACAAGTTGTTTCTCGACAACATGATTTCGCGGCTATTGCAATAGTGATGGGTAATTATTTTGATTGTGATTTATCATCTGTAAAAATTGAACGTTGTATTGATGAACGACCTATATTATATCCAAATCAACCTGTATCAATCTTACATATTCATGGGCAAATGGACAATTTAGTTCCATTTAATGGCGGACCTGTTGGTCAATCTGACGACCTTTATGTCAAATCAGTTTATGACACAATAACTATCATAAGTGGAAATAGTTTATGTAATTTTGAACCCCGAATTGACACTTTTTCAAATGGCGTTACTCGGTACAAATATTATGGATGTAATGATTTTCGTGAAATAGTTGTTTATGCTGTATATTCTGCTGGCCATGGAAATTTTAATGAATATCTTCCTTCTGGTTTAATCGGAGATGGAGTTATTACTTTGGTGTGGGATTTCTTTGAAAATAATCCAAAGAATAAATTNTTTGATCTTAATTTATAGTTTTTTTCCATCAATTTATTACGATTATTATTATCGCCCATAATAATTTATTGTATTTAATGTAATAGAGTACTTGTTTAAGATGACAAATTCCCTCTCTGAAGATAAAATTATTAAATTATTTAATCGTATAATGCCTAAAAATATGCTTCTATCTGACGATGATGTATCAGGGATTGAATTTAATAATTCAAAAATTTTTATCAGTTCTGATATGCTTGTTGAATCTACTGATATTCCCCCTNCTATGAATCTAGTNCAAGCTTCTAGAAAATCAATTATTATGTCTGTCAGTGATTTTGCATCAAAAGGTATAATCCCCAAATATTGTATTCTGTCAGTTGGTATACCTAGATCCTATTCTGAAAAAGATATAAAAAATTTGGTAAAAGGTATTGCTAAAGGTCTTAAAGAATACAATATCCAACTTATTGGCGGAGATACAAACTCTAGTTCTGAATTAATTATTGATTGTACTATCATTGGATTCTCAGATGTTCGTATACCTAAACGAAAATCTGCTCGTAATAATGATGTTGTTTATTGTTTGGGTACTTTTGGTTTAACTGGTTCTGGTTTGTTTCTTCTAATTAATAAAATTGAACCTTCAAATAGTTTTGAAAAAAAAGCAATTCAATCAGTTCTTAATCCTAATGTTGATCTAGACATATTTGTAAAATTAGTTAATCGTCAACTAATTAATTCTAGTATTGATTCTAGCGATGGTCTTTGTTTGTCATTGTATAAACTCGCAGAAAGTTCATCTGTTTCTATATATATCGATAAACTTCCATTCTCTAATGGCCTTAAAAAATTCGCTTCAAAATACGATAAATGTATCAATGATTTACTTTTGTATTCTGGCGAAGAATATAATATTGTGTTTACTGTCAAGCCATCTAATGTAGATAAATTGGAGCAAATTCTCAATAAATATAATATTAATTTTAATAAGTTTGGAACAGTTCAAAAAGGCAGTGCATCTGTTTATTATAAAAATAAATTACTCAAAAAACGTGGTTGGGATAGTTTTATTCAATGACTAAAAAAATTAATAATTATAGACCTACATACGATTGGTCTAAAAAGAAGGCATTTGGCTTATACGAAAATTCGCATTTTTCTTTTCCTATGAATACTGTCCATTATCTTGATTTTATAAAATATTCTGATCTTGTACCTGATAAATCAGTTAATTGTATAATTGCGGATCCGCCATTTGGAATTTCTTTCACAGGAAAAGAGTCCCTCTATAACCGCAAATCATCTAATGTACAATCTGGTTATGTCGAAGTCGACAAATATTATGATGAATTTTGTAAATTATGGATCAGTAAACTTTTTAGAATGTTAAATGATAAAGGTTCTGTTTGGATATTCAGCGGATGGTCTAATTTATCGTCGATTCTAAACGCTATTTCTTACACTAATTTTAATTTAATCAACCATGTAATCTGGAAATATCAATTTGGTGTGTATACCAAACGAAAATTTGTTAGCAGTCATTATCATTTATTGTTTCTTACAAAATCCAAAGACTATTTTTTTAATAAAATTGATAATTATCCGCTTGATGTTTGGGAAATTAATCGAACATATTCTCCAAATGAGTTAAAAAATGGCACTAAACTTCCTCATTCTCTAGTAATGAAATGTATTGATTATTCATCTAAACCTGGAGATTTAATTTTCGATCCATTCATGGGTAACGGAACTACTGCAGTAGTTTCTAAATCATCATATAGACATTATTTGGGATTTGAGATTAACAAATCAATGGATAAAATTATTGATAATAATTTGAATCAAGTTGACGTTGGTTCTTCATATTCTCCTTATTATTCAAGAATTCATCCCTGATGTTTTTTACCACTATTATTTCCTTTTTAAATAAATATTAATACGACGAATTCTCCTTGTAGTTTAATGTCTAATATTAATCCCAAATATTCTATACTTATATTAATTCCTCTTCTTTTGATTGGAGGCTATCTGTTTCTTGGTTCTAATGAACAAACTGAAAGTGATATGTCTAACGATATTGTTATAGTTGAACCAGAATCAGTTCCAGAACCAGTTGTTGAACCGGTAGTAGAGCCTGAACCAGTTCCAGAACCTATTCCAGAACCAGTTGTTGAACCGGTAGTTGAACCAAAACCAGTTCCAGAACCAGTTGTTGAACCGGTAGTAGAGCCTAAACCCGATATGGCAAATCCGCCTCCTGCATCAAATCCTAGTTCTATATCGATTTTATTATTAGATATTGAAACAAATAGCATTATTGTTAGTGTTGACATTGAAGGTGAATTTGATCATTGGCATATCAATCTAGACACTCAATTAAGTGAATCTGGTATGGCTGGCGGAGTAATGGTAACTAATTCTTATAATTATAAGTTTGATGATATTCAACCAGGCGAGCATACCGTATATGTTGGCGCTGTTGATTCATCACATTCACTGCTTGGCGAACAAGTCAGTCAAACATTTACTATTGCAGACCTTGTTGTGGAAGAACCTGCTCTTGACTGTGAATTTGGATTTGCTAAAGTAGAAGTAGATATGGTTGAATTATGCGATTTAATTGTTATTCGCGAAGATGTATTTATGGAAATTAATGGTCTATTTCAATACAAAGAATTAAAGATCCAAAAAGGTGTTACAATTACTTGGAAAACTACTGAAGACAATCTAGGAGCTGGCGGAGATGTAAACTTCCATCAAGTCTATGAATTGAATGGATTATTTGATTCTGGCAGCCTAATAAAAGGCAAGTCCTGGAGTTACACATTTGATGAAGTTGGTGTATTTGAATACACTTGTCCACCACATCCTTGGATGATGGGAACAATTATAGTAGTAGATGAATAGTAGGAATTTATAGCCCCGCCCAGATTCGAACTGGAGTTTCGAGGAATTTCCTATTTCCAGAACCTCGTGTCCTTAGTCATTAATTTGACCAACTAGATTCTGCTGGATCTAATCCATCGACAGGGCTTTCGGGGCTATTGTTGATTAACAAAAGCTTACTAATATAGAGTTCACAATACTTAGTAAATTGGGCCGGTAGTCTAGCGACTAATTTCGGATAATCTGGTTAAGATGCCGCTCTCACAAATTATATTGGGCAAACAGCGGTGATCGAGAGTTCAAATCTCTCCCGGCCCATTTTAAAAATTATTTAACTATCCTTTCTTGACGCCTACTGAACGGTTCTTTAATCTTAGATCTTTCTTTTTACATTTTCTACATCTTGTTGCTGTAATTGGATTCTTTCCACCACATTTCAAACAAATCTTAAAGAAAAGTCTTCTTTTTTGCGCTAATTGTTTCTTTTCTAAATCAGTAATAGGCATGTTATTTTGATAAGTTGTCTTCTTTATATGAACCTTACGGAAATTTACTCTATTACTATCATACTTAGAGTGGAAGTTACCCCTGTCATTTTTCTTAAAGCAAATATGTCTATTTTTAACTCGTCTTGAGTGGAAGACTCCATTGTTATCATAAAGTCATATTTTCCATATATTGCATGTGATATTGTAACACCTCTTATTTTTTTTAATGCATCTTTAATACTGTCTTCATAACCTGATTTCACATTCAATAAAACAAATGCTTTATTCATAATAGTTTATGCAAATTCTACTATTGAAGTATATTGGATATTCTACAATTAATCATAATCATGCGTAAAATTTATAATTATTTAGAACAAATTATACTATAAGTGAATTAAATGACTGAAGAATCCAATCAAACTAATAATGAAGAAACACAACCCCCTGTTGATCAGGATGCTCCATCAACAACTGAAGCAACCACTCCTGAAACAACTGATGTAGATACATCAAATGAAGTAAGCAATACGGCTTCTACTGAAGCAAGTAGTACGGCTTCTAATGAAGCAAGTAGTACGGCTTCTAATGAAGCAAGTAGTACGGCTTCTAATGAAGCAAGTAGTACGGCTTCTAATGAACCTCCACGTGACCCTAATACAATTTACGTTGGTAAGAAACGTGTAATGAATTATGTATTGGCATGTATGACTATACTTCAAAGTGGCTCGGATACAGTATCAATAAAAGCTCGTGGAAGAAGTATTAGTACTGCAGTTGATGTCTCACAAATATTATCACGTAGATTTACACAAGGTATTACTGTTAAAAGTATAAGCATTGCTACTGAAAAAGTTCCTAATCGAGAAACTAATGAATTAAGTAATGTAAGTTCAATCGAAATAGAAATGGGCAAGTAATATATTTATTGCCCTATTTTTTTTGTTAATTATATATACAATACTATTGAAGCTTTTTCTACTTTATTCAAGAAAGTTGATAATCCCATAATTCCATCAATTGCAAATAGTTCATCCATTTCAATTTCCATAATGCTTAGTGACGCACTACATGCATAAAATTTTACTAATTCTGTTTCTTTTAATGTCTTTATCATTTGTTCAATATTCTGAATTTTTTTTGAATTTATTGATTTTATAAATTTCTTTTTTAAATTATCATCATTAAATACTGTATTATTCATATTATCTTTTTTTAATCTCTCTAATGCACTATATGAAAAGAATATACTTACCTCCATATCATTTACTATAGCTGCCATTGATATGGATAATAAATTGTGAAATTTTACGTATTCGCCTGATTCTGCAAATATACAAACTGAATTCTTATTCATATTATTTATCATTGATTTATTCGTTATATATTTATGTAAGTATCTTATTGAATTCTTATATTGCATCACAAAACTGCCCATACAAAAAATATATTGATAATATATAATGAACCTACAATTCTAACTACTGATTCTATTGATCCAAATGGCCTTACATTATTATTGGGACTTGAAGGCGGTATGAGCTTATCATTTTTATTACGAAAAAGCGCTGTTAATTATCTTGTTTCATCCAACTGGAAAAATGATTTTCCTGAATCAGAATATAATGCTTCGTGGGAATGGATCTCCGATCAGATTAATGGACAAGTATATGCCATAAAAGAAGATATTGAAGATTCTATTATTTCTGAACAAAATATCGACAAAGGTATTACGATAATTACTAATAATGAAGTCTCATCATTAATTGATAAAAATGACGTAATTTTTGTCTATTAAGGTTGAATTCTTATACTATTTTATGATAAAAAAAATTATGAATAGGTTTAATCTTGTTAGTGCAAGTTTAAATCCTGTTTTATTTGCTTTATATAGACAATATCTATATTGGCGTTATAATGATTCTGAAAGTCTTTCACAAGCAGAATTGATTCATGAAAAGTCAAAAAAACATTTACTATCTATGTCTAATAGCTTCAAAAATCATTTTGATTATTTTCAATCAGATAAATCTAATTCAATTAAATTAAATTCATATCAATTTCCAAATCCTATTGGATTAGCTTCTGGTTTTGATAAAAATTGTGATTTATTTGTCCCAATGTCATACATATTCGGTCTTGTTACCGTTGGTACTATACTTAAAAATAAACATCTGGGAAATATTCAAAAACCACTTGATGGCAAAATACGAGTTATCGTAAATAGTAAAAATAAATCAATTATTAACTCACAAGGATATCCAAGTGAAGGTCTTGATTATACCCTTAATCAATTGAAGAAATATTCTAAAAATAGAAATAGTAAATCAAAACTAATTTTAAGCTTTTCAGGCATGTCCGAAAATAAATCTATTGATGATTTTCTAGATAATTCTGAAACAATTATTAAATCTACACATGAATACGTTGATGGTTATGAAGATAGTAGAAGTTCACCTAATACTGAATATAATAAATTGATACAAACCTCTGAAATTACGGCTAGTTTAATGTCAATATTAAATTCTCATGCTCCAACAAAGATAAAAATTCTAAAAGTTTCTCCTTATTCATCATTATCTCCATCTGAAAATGAATCAAAAAGTAAATTTGAAATAATTAAAAAATTTAATGATTCTGGCGGAAACATGGTTGTATTGAATAATAGTTTGTCAATTGATGTTAAGAATACATATAATATCTCAAATTTTAATAATACAAGAGGAGGATTAAGTGGAAATCCCTTGTATCCATATACTGAAAAATTAGTTGAATCAGTTCATAAAAAATATCCTAAATTGTTTATTATTGCATGTGGAGGAGTAGATACTGGAGAAAAAGCCTGGTCTTTAATAAATAAAGGCGCTTCTTTTATTGAATTATATAGCGGAATAACGTTTCATGGTCTTAATCTTATTGTACAAATTAATAAAACATTACAGAAAAAATTAGATCCTTATTCATATCAAACATTTATTGATAAACGTAATCTAAAATATTCTTGATACATTATGCCATCTAGCGACATTATAATAAAAAATATATCAAATGTTCCTGAAATACAATCAAATGATAATCTTTCTAAAATTATTATTCATGCATTGAAAAAAAATCGTTTAAAATTAAAAAATAAGGATGTTTTAGTGATAACACAAAAGATCATTTCAAAATCTGAAAATAGGCTTGTTCATAAAAATAATATTATTCCTACTCAATCTGCTAAAAAATTATCTAAACAAATTGGTAAAAGTTCTGTTCTAACTCAATTAATTTTAGATGAAAGTCAAAGAATTATTAAAAAGAAACATGGAGTAATTATTACTGAAACTAATCATGGTTTTATTTGTGCTAATTCTGGTATAGATCAATCAAATATTCCACCGAATTATTTTTGTCTATTGCCAATTAATCCTGATAAATCAGCAAAAAAAATTCGTATAGCATTGGAACGTGAATTTAATGTTAAGCTTGGAGTTATTATTTCTGATACTTTTGGAAGACCATTTCGTTCAGGTCAAATCGATGTTGCTATTGGAGTTTCAGGTATTAGTCCATTATTAAATTATAAGGGAAAAAAAGATTCATTTAAAAAAAATATTAATGTTACCTCAATTGCAGTAGCTGATGAATTGGCTTCTTCTGCAGAATTAGTATTAGGTAAAACTAATAAATCTCCTATTGCCTTGATTCGTGGTTATGATTTTCAAATTAGTTCAAAAAATTCTAAATTACTAATTATGCCGAAAAATAAAAGCATGTTTAGTTAATTGTTAATTAGAAAAAGATAAATTCTAATTATTTATACTTAACTTATGGTATTACCTGGTCTTGGCGGTTCTGAAATTCTTATTGTTGCATTAATCATTATGGTGTTATTTGGAGCAAAAAAGTTACCCGAATTAGCACGTTCCTTGGGTAGATCTAAAGGTGAATTTGAGAAAGGAAAAGCTGATTTTGAACCTGAATCTGGTTCAAAATCAAGAGTTGAACTGGAAAAAGCTGCAAAAGAATTAGGAATTGATGCTGAAGGTAAAACTGACGAAGAATTAAAAAATTTAATTAAAGATTCACTATAGTCTATATTGAATTAATTATAACATCTAATATCATTGCAATGAATAATATTGCTAAATATGGACTTGATATTTTGAATAATGTCCAAGCTCTTTCTTGAGTTGGTTCAAGAAGTAATTTTATACTTGCAAATAATACAATTGCTCCACTAATTATTGCAGCTATTGAATAAATTATTCCAATTTCATAAAGCATTAGCGAAAATATAATTAATATAATAGAACTTAATGCAATTAGTCTTATTGATGTTTTTAGACTAACAATAATTGGCAACATTGGTATGTTTGCTTTAGAATAATCCTCTTTAAATCTTAACGATAAACTCCAAATGTGCGCGGGTATCCATATGAACACAAGAGCTGAAATTAATAACCCTTCTGTAGTGATAATCCTTGAAACTGCCGTATATCCTATTAATGCAGGCATTGCACCAGAGAATCCTCCTAAAATAATATTTGTAAAACTCTTTCTTTTCAAGTATGCACTATAAACTATTACATAATCAAATAATCCAAATGCCATCAAGAATGTAATTATTGGCATTGATCTATTGTTGTTTATAGAATCTATTGAAAATGAAAAAATAATTGCAAGTGTTGCTAATATTAAACCAAATATTAATGAATTGGTTGCTTTAATTCTTCCTGTGGGTATTGGTCTTTTTTTCGTTCTCTTCATTAATGCATCAATATCTCTATCTATGTAATTTGATATTGCTTCTGCACCAGCAGTTCCACAAGTTGTTGCTAAAATAACTAGAATTATTATTTCTATCTCAATAGAAAATTTCTCTCCTACTCCTCCTGCTCTTATCATTGCTCCAATTGCGGTGAATACTAATAGCCACCAAACATTTGGTTTTGTAAGTTCATAATAGTCTGCTATCTTACTTCTAATTGACCTGCTTTGCACAATGAATCACTGTGATTTCAATTATTTATTCTATATGTTGAAGCTATAATTTTTGACCTGATTAGGTAAAATAATTTACATCATTTAATAAGTGCCTCTGAATTGTATGATAGATTAGGTAATTATATTATGATGCATGCTCAAGCTCTAGAAAAATTAGTAAAAAAACCCGTAAAAGATACATATGGTCGAAATTTAGGTCAAGTAATTGGCTTTTCATTAGATAGTTCAGGAAGTATGAAAGGCTTAGGAGTTGATCATGGAACTGGTCAATTTGTTGAATATCCTCGAGAGCGGATTATTATTGATGGTAGTTCAGAAACCATAATTTTATTACCTGAATGGCAAGAAGATGTTGATAAATTAAAGAAAAATACCCAAATTGCAAAGAAACGTACCCATGTTTTAGAGAAATTAAGGGCTCAGGGAGAAATTCCAGAACACGCATTTGAAGATCTTAAATCGTCATACGAATGTGAAATTGATAATCTAAAATCATCATGTAGTTCAATTATTGATAAATTAGAAACCCGAATTGGTAATATTGAATCAAGTAGATTAACAACTGAAAAATTCCTCAGTACACTTAAAGTTCAATATCATTCTGATGAAATAGATGGAGAAACATTCAAACGTGCAAGTCAAAGTACAATAGACATGATGGATAAAGATACTCTTGAACGCCATGAAATTGCAAATATTTTAAATTGGTTATCTATTGATAATAAAACAGAAACAAAATTACCAGAACCTGTTGCAGAACCAGAACCAATTATTCATGCAGAACCAGAACCAATTATTCATGCAGAACCAGAACCAATTATTCATGCAG
>JABUBF010000008.1 GCA_013306035.1 Nitrososphaerota archaeon | reverse complement strand
ACAAAAGTTCCTCCAATCAAAAAACCTATTATTAGAGCAGTTATTATTACGCTAACTAATAGAAATCTCTGATTGTTTTGTTCTGACAACTATTCCACTTATTAATTGTTTGTATTTATTGGAATAATTTTTGATGGCGAATAAGGTAGTTTCAGACTATCTACTTTCTTAAACGAGCCTACCTCGAACACATCAACTGAACTGTCTCCTGGATTTGGTATATATGCAAGACTGCTATCTGGACTAAATGCAGGATGTCCTGTATTCTCGATTTCTATCTTTGTAACTTCAGTCAAGCTATCTACATCATATACTATTGACGCTGGTCTAGTTCTTACAATGCAGTATTTTCCATCCGGTGTGAATTCACTTGTACGTGGACCTGATTCTAATGGAAACTCTTTAACCATTTCTTTTGCTTGAATGTCCCATACCATTTCAATTGGATCCAAATTCTTAAATCCTGCTGCATTTGACCAATTTCCTGCTGAATTTACTTCAATGAAAGCAACATCATTGTTAGGAGAAATAGTTACCATACTTGCACCATAGTCAAAGTATTCTGTAGCTAAATGCTCTTCAATTGTAAAGCTATTTGTATCGACTACAGTTAACAAACTCTCTAATTGATTTGCAAGCCACAATCTACCATCAGGTGCAATCGCCACATCACAACAGAACTTTGGAACTTCTAATTTATCAACTACTTTTCCACTAAGAAGATCTACTTTGTGAATTACTCCTGGATCAATGTCTTTATATGGAATTTCAAATTCGTCTCTAGAAGCATTGAATTTTTCTGAATCATATTTATCTGCAATATATCCATTCAACATATATCCGTATCTTCCTTCTGTGTCTGTTTCTCCTAATCTTATTCTCCATCTTCCATCTAATGGAACATCATGAACTAGTTCATTAGTTGCTGGATTTACTCCAATTGTCGATCCTATTTGCCCTGATTTTCTTACTAGCCCCCATACATTTCCATTTGCATCCGGATAATGGTTACACCAGTCTATACTGCCTGCTTCCGCAATCCATGTAGGTCCTGATGATGCTAAGACTTTTCCACGAGATAGGTCAATTGTCGCAATTGATCCTTCCGCACCAAAGACATATCCTAAATGTCCTCTTCCTTTTAGTTCTTCTTTTACCTGTTCAAGTTCACTTGTTACTGTACCAACTTGAGAGTTGGCAGACAGATAACCTGCTCCTCCAATCCCTAAACCGACAGCTGCTCCGCCGATATATTTGATAAAATCTCTTCGATTTACGTTTATGTTTGACATTTCTATTCTCCCTATTTTATAATGCCGTTATATTTATATACTTTTCGACATTTGATTAATTGTTTCACTTATGAGCACAAAACAAGAATTCTGGGACAACGTCTCCAAATATAGAGAAATGGGCATGGACCCGTTAAGGTGGGTAGCAGGCTGTGCCGTGAAAGTTGATTTAAATACAGTAGTATATCCTAGTTTGCATAACTTAAAACCTAGTCTGAAACAGATGGGAATCTCTTTAGGGGAGAGGGTTGATGCCGATATATTTCCATTAACTGAAAATGGTCCAGTAATAACTCGTAGAATCTATAATCCTTCTAATCCTGAAATTGATCTTGACGATTTAAAAAAGATTAATCCAAAACGTGCAATCTCTTTATTGCAAGTCTTTCAGAAAAATGCTGAGAAGCAAGAAAAGTTTCAAGCATTATTGAATACACTTTATTCATCTATTTCTAAATCTGACGTTCATTTTACTGTTGGTAAAGGCCATTCGATCATTACCGGTTTTCCAGAAGCAGAATTTGCATTGTTTGATTTCATATCCTATGAAGAAGGTAGATCTGACGGTTGGTGTTTATCAAATAATGATACAATTCAAATTATTGATCCTACTGCAGATCCTTCATCTGAACAGCAAACAAATGTCGCCATCTCCAATTCTCTAAATGATTTAATTTCTCTTGGTTGTTTCGAAGAACTAAAAGTTTTACCTGTTGTTGATGCACCTAATGAAGAAATTAAAAATAATATTTCTAAAAATATGGAAACTTTTGCAAACAAATATAATATTGAACTTCTAACATCTGAATCACCTCAGCGTGGAAAATTACTGATTGGCGCTACTATGTTTGGAACTCTTAGGAAAGAACCTCCTACTAAATTAAACCTTCTAAATACTGGTATGCAGATTTTGGTTACTCGTCCATTTGGCGATCTAGCTCCAATTAATGTCTTCTTATCCTGCGTTGCAGACGAAACATTTTTACAAGACTTGGAAAAAACTGGTTATACACTCAAAGATGTTGAAAATGCTAAAAATTCTGTTATTAGTACTATGAATGAACCAAATTTGAAGGTTGCAGAAATAATTAACAAGTATTTGCCCGAATTTGGCAATTCATTTGATATTAATGAACATGTTCTTGCAACGGGCGACTTGTCTGGACCAGGTATAATGATCTTTAAAGAACATGCAGATAATGCACAAGTGGATATATCTCTAGATAATCTTCCCCTCCGTTATCCTGAATTTGTTAAATATGCTACTGAGAATTTCCTTATGGATAATGCTACTGCAGGTACTAATGGCGCAGTTGCAGTAATTGCTTCTCCTAATATAATTGCAAATATTAGTTCTGATTTAAAATCTGCAGGTTATGACCCACATATTATTGGCACTGTTCTAGGTAAAGGAAATGGAACAGTCAACATCTCGAAAGATGTAAATGATATGATTACATCAGATATCTTGTTAAATCAATTAAATATAGGAGTGGAATGATTAATGCAACAACAAAGTAAGAAACTCGATCTCATTGGACAAGTATGCCCATGGCCAGTTATCTTCACTCTTAAAGAACTAAAAACATTAGAAGACGGAGAAGTCTTAGAAGTTATTGTTGATCACTTACCTTCTACAATAAATATTCCTTCAGCAGTTAAAAAAGACGGACACGAGGTTCTCAGTTCCGAAGAAACCGACGAAGGTGTTTTCAAGATTTCCATAAAAAACAATAATAACTAAATTATTTCTTGGTGATTCTTATGAAAATAGATCAATCACTTGATGTAAAAGGACTTGTATGCCCAATTCCCGTTCTTAAGACTAAACAATTTATTTCCAAGATGGAAAGTGGACAGGTTCTTGAAATATCTGCTACTGATCCAGCTTCTAAAGAAGATATACCTGCGTGGGCTAATCGTGTCGGACATGAAATAATTGAAATTAAAGAAGAAAATAATCATCTGAAATTTATTTTGAGGAAAAAATAATGTCTATTTTGTTAAACGCCGAATGGCTAAAAGACAATCTTCTTGATTCTAATGTTGTTGTTCTTGATATTCGATCTCCTAGAGAATATAGTTCAGCACATATTCCTAATTCCAAGCTCGTTCCATACGATAAAATCTTAGACTTTAATGCAGATTCTTCGTATTTTGACATCGCTCCTAAGGAAAAAATCGAAGAGTTGCTTAGTATTCTTGGAGTTAAAAATGATTCTGTTCTTGTAATTTGCGGCGATCGTGGTGGCACAACTGCTTCACGTCTATTTTGGTCATTAACATATTATGGTCTTAAAGTAAAATATCTTGATCTCAGTTTCTCTAAATGGATGTCCATAGGTTATCCTGTTACTGATAAAGTTGAAGCAATTAATAATACCGATTTTGTTATAACTCAATCTAAACTTGATTTCAAAGTTGATCATGAATATGTATTATCCAAACTTGATGACTCTGGTTCAATCTTACTAGATACTCGTAGTCCTGATGAGTTCAATGGAATTATTGCCGCTGGACCAAAATCCGGTAGAATCCCAAATTCAAAAAACTTTCCCTGGGAATTGGCAGTTGGAGATGATGGTTACATCTTTAAAACCATTGAAAATCTAAATAATCTATTTGAAAAATTTGGTATTACAAAAGATAAAGAAATAATTTGTTATTGTCAAGTAGGAGAAAGAGCATCTCATACATTTGTTGCATTACAACTTTGTGAATACAATAATGTTAAAATTTACGATCGCTCATTTGCTGATTGGAGTACTCGCGACAATCTTCCTGTTGAAAGCTAATTTAATTGAAAATCATTTGTGCTTGAAATTGAATTTTCAGTAGTTTTTCTTGCTACTGTAGATGATTTTTTCTTATCTGTTTTTGTTTTCTTTTTTATTGAAACAGCTTTTTCTTTTTCTAATACAGCACTGAATAATGCCACTGTATTTGAACGTGTTGAACCAATACTTACTGAACTACCATAATGAATTATCTCCCATCCATCTTCTGATAATTTATTTAATTCTTCTTCAAATACTTTTTTAGATTGTTCTGCTATAATTTTAAACTGTCTCATGATAATAAGAAAAGCATTCTTCGATATAATCTTTGTTGTTAGCTTTTATAGAAAATTAGCTGATATTTTCAGGAAGAATTGTTGTCACTCCGGGGAAATATATTGATAAGAAATACCAAATTAAATACCCTACCAATAATAATATTCCACTTTGTATTGTTCCCATTACAGTGTTTCCCATTGCAGGAATTAATTCCATGATTTTTTCATATTCTTTCTGTAATATGGTATTTGCAACTCTGAATTTCGGAATAGTGATTAGTGCAATTATTGTTGTTGGCGGTATTGTAAATGTAACTATTCCAAGTATTATTATGACATAACTAGCATTAACTATATACTTGTATATTCCTGCAGCACGTTTTTTTCCTAATCTTGCAACTAAATGAAATCTTCCTTTTGATTTATCTGCATCTGTATCTGGAAATTGATTAATGTACAGTATTCCTGTAGTCATTAATCCTACTATTGATCCAACAACTATTGCTTCTGTACTGATTAAACCACCACTTTGAATGTAATATACACCTGTGAATAACAATGGACCGAAATTCAAAAATACAAAAACTTCTCCTACCCCAATTTTTGATAGCACTGGCGAATATGCAACCGATGTAATTATTGCAATTGAAATTAATGCAATTAATAATGGCGGAAAATTAAATATATAAAGAAAATATAATCCTATCAAAGATCCGATTGCAAGTAGTATTATTCCTCCAATCAAAACACTTCTCGGAGTTAAAAGATTTTCTGGAAGCACTCTACTTCCTCCACTAAATGGTGTTGGTGTGGTAGCTGTATCTATTCCACTCTTAAAATCAAAATAATCATTTAAGACATTAACACTTGCATGTATACATACAATTCCAATTAGTGTTAATATGCCATGTACTAGATTGAAATATCCATCTAGTAAAGCGACAGTTATTCCAAGTGGCACAAAAATTGCTGGAAGACTGAGAAATGGAATTCTTAATTCTTTTGCCCAGACTTCTAGTTTCAATTAATCACCTTATTTTTCTCTAGATATTCTCAATAAACTCTGTTTTTCCCATGAAGCCAATTTGTTGACCATCTTGCATCAATGGTTTAACATTTAATTTTCCTTTGAAATGTGATCCGTCTTTTCGTACTAATTCTACTATGTCTTCCCATTCACCTTTCTCTGAAGCGGTTTGGAGTAATGACGGGACTAAAGTTTGTAAGTTTGCTTCGATATGAAACATTCCTACATTTCCTTTGCCTATTAATTCGTCTCTCGTATATCCGAATAATTCTTCAGCACCTTTGCCGAATTCGGTTATATTTCCTTGTAAATCACATGCTATTCCTGATACTGGAAATTTATCTTCACTCATAATTACCACTCAACTATGGTAATAAATAAACCTTGTTAGATAAATAACCTAAAACCCAGATAATACTGTGATATTTTATACATTATTGGAAATTATTATTCCGATACTGGCATTATCTTGGTTTATTATTCTTCTTTTCCGAATATTCAGTTTTTTCAATATAGATAAATTAAGTTTAGACGAAAACCCTTTGCATAATCCGTTAATCTCAATTATCATTCCCGCTAGAAATGAAAAATTAAATATCCTTCGTTGTTTAGAATCCATACAGAAACAAACTTATAGTAATTTTGAGGTAATTGTTGTAGACGATAATTCTACTGACGATACATACCATATTGCCAACCAGTTTTGTCAGAATAATGATAGATTCTCACTTTTAAAATTAAATAATGATGATAAAACTTGGGTTGGAAAAAACCGTGCATGTCATGAAGGATCTAAAATATCCAATGGTTCATTATTATTATTTATCGACGCTGATACGGAACATCAAACTCATTCAATCAAATCTTCTTTATCCTATATGCAAAATAGTAATCTTGACGTATTTACTATGTTTCCTCAATTAACATGTTCTGACTTTTGGGGGAAACTTATTTTGCCTATCTTGATTTCTATGATTAATATATTGTATTCTCCTTTATTATTAAACTCAAAAAGTACATCTATTGCTTATCTTGTTGGTGGTTTTATTTTAATTAAAAAACAGATATATGATGATGTTGGCGGTCATGAAAGTATAAAATCATCCTTTGTTGAAGATAAATCTCTTGGCGAACGTCTTAAAAAATCTGGTTATAATCTAAAACTGATACGTTCTGGTGATTTTGTTACAACCTATTCTAATACTGGCTTTACCAATAATATTGATGCTGTACAACGTGCAACATCTGCATCATTTATAGAATCTCATTTGTTTCTTGGATTAATATCTATCTTTCTCGCGTTTATAGGTCTTGTACTTCCTTATTTTCTAATCTTTTTTGTAACTTCATTAGAAATTTTATATTCTGTCTTAATTCTTCTCACTATAACTTTTATGGGAATATCGTATCTTATCGAATTTGTTGATATTAATCATTCTAAGTTGTATATACTCTTTCAACCAATTACTAATCTGATATTCTTTTACTGTATGATTCTTTCAGTCTTTAAAATATATTCAAATTCTTCATTTGTTTGGCGTGGACGTGCCTATACAAAAAAATAATTATAGATCTATATCTCTTTTTCTTTTGTAGCCAAAATACGGTCTTAGATACAATCCAAATACTATTCCTACAATTAATCCTGCTAAGTGTGCGCCATGTGCTATTCCTGAAGGGGCAGACAATCCAATAACGTCAATGAACGCATATACTGCAGTTAATATTATCATTGGCACAGGTAATAGTCCCCAAATATATACCGACATAAATGGAGCTAGAACTACCAATGTACCCATTAGCCCATAAGCTGCACCAGACGCGCCTATTGCTGGTATCATGTTGTTTGATGCAGTCACAAAATATCCTATATTCCCAACTATTCCAGCAGATATGAATATTATCAAAAATCTGTTACTTCCCAACAATCTTTCTAAATATGACCCAAAGAAAAATAATGCAAACATATTGAACAATAAATGATTAAAATCTGCATGAAGAAATACTGAAGTTATTAAAGTCCATGGCCATTTTATTGCCAGTGCAGGGAAAAATGCAAAATATTGCCAAATCTCTGGGCCAAGAATATTTTGAAATATAAAAAATATAACTGATATTCCAATAAACCTCAGAGTCCATTTTGCCTGTGTAATCCTTGGCTGTCTATAACTATTCTCATTGAATTCCATATCTATCTACTTATAATTCTTGTATTATAAAATATTAGTCTATTACTGTGTTATAATTAATAGTGACCAATAATATTG
Organism: Nitrososphaerota archaeon; assembly: GCA_013306035.1. Taxonomy (GTDB): domain Archaea; phylum Thermoproteota; class Nitrososphaeria; order Nitrososphaerales; family UBA57; genus UBA57. The sequence goes on along the minus strand of JABUBF010000008.1, from coordinate 53,260 downwards.
TAAATTATGGATAAATCCAAGTCTCTGCGTAAACTTCTCGAAACAAACAAAACTATCTTTGTACCTGGAATATATGACGCATTAAGTGCAAAAATCGCACAACAAGTAGGATTCGATGCAGTTTTTCATACGGGATATGGAACTGCCGCAACTTTACTTGGCGTTCCTGACATTGGTCTTGTAAGTTTTTCGGAAATGAAAGAAAGAGTTTCTAATATTTGTAATTCTATTGATATTCCTGTAATTGCTGATGCAGATACTGGCTACGGTAATTCTCTGAATACTATGAGGACTGTCAAAGATTATATTCGTTCAGGCGCAGCAGGACTTATTCTTGAAGACCAAGTATGGCCAAAAAAATGCGGACATATGAAAGGAAAATTAGTCATTCCCATCGATGAGATGGAATCAAAAATAATTGCCGCTGCACAAAGTCGAAAAGAAGAAAAATCAGATTTGGTGATTGTAGGACGTACTGATAGTTTAGCAGTCGAAGGAATAGATATGGCTATTGATAGAGTTAAACGATATAGTAAAGCTGGCGCAGATATTTTATTTATAGAAGCTCCTAACAAAGTCGACGAACTAGAAATTATTGCAAAACAAGTGAAACTTCCATTATTATTAAACCAATTAGAAGGAGGACGCACTCCTTTAATCTCTATGAAAAAAGCAAAAACAATCGGTTTTAAAATTATCTTATTTCCCTTGACCTCTCTTTACGCATCTACTAAGGCTGTATTTGATTCTTTGTCTTATCTAAAGAAACACCAAACCTCTCTTGGTATTGAAGATCAATTAATTACCTTTGATAAATTCAATCAACTCGTTAATCACGACGATTTGATTAAATTAGAAAAGAAATTATCTAATAGAAAATAATTATTTTATATATTCTTGAATCTTCTCTTTACAAATCTCTATTCCATTGTATCTAGAAGTTAGTTTTCTAAAATTATTTGTAGCCTTTAAAAATTTACCATCGTTTAATACTGATTTAACATTCTCAACTAATGAATAATCGTCTTCTTCCATATGTATTCCTAAATTTAGTTCATCAATTCTCCTTGCATTTTGTATCTGTTCGCTTTGTCCTTTTATTGGTATTATTATTGATGGTTTTCCTAAAGATACTGCATTCCCTATACTCGAATGACCTCCTCGTATTATTACACAGTCAGATATATCGAACATCTCTCTCCAAGGACACCATTCAAATTCAGTCCAATACTCTTTCTTTTTTGGTATAGGTTCTCCATTTGGATCGCCTTTGGAAATTATAATATTATACTCGTCTTTTATTGATTTAATCTGTTCAATAATTCTATTATATGCACTTAATCTTGATTGTTTTGGTCCACTTACTTGTACGTATATTGTACTCTTTTTTCCATCTATCTTCAACTCATTAATTATTGATTTCTTTCTTTTTTCATCTAATTCTTTGGCTAGAAATCCAATATATCTTAATTTAGTTTTTATTGAGTCTATTCCTTCTATATTCTCCTTACATATTGTATAAGGAGGCGGTAAATCTGGAATAAATATCTCGTCTGCATAATTCCAGAAATGGGCTAATAACTGTCCATTGATTTTCTCTAATCTTCTTTTACGTGTATTCCTGATTTCTACTAATAATTTGATCTGATTAAGAATTACAATTGATGGTATTCCCAGCTTATTCGCACACAAAACCGGAGATAGTCTTGAATCACTAAATACTATATCTGGTTTATATTTTTTCAAGAATCGCAATTCTTCTTCTAGATGATATAAAAAAGTTCCTGCTAATATTGGAAGTCTAATTATTGTTCTTGTCGTTGATACTGTTCCATTGTCTTTCCAAGATATATCTAATGGATGAATTTTTTTACATTGAAATTTATTTGCCACTAAAAATTCATAACCATCTTTGAATGAACTGAATGTATATGTAAAGTCTTTATTCAATGAACTTGCAATTAATGATGTTCTATTTGCATGTCCTACTCCTGATCCATATATAGGAAAATATACTTTCTTTTTCAACACGTTATCATCCCAAGATTATCAAAAGTCGACTTCTTTTTCTAACACTCTGCCAGTTCCAGGACTAGCTATTATCTTTTTTCCATCAAATACTACTTGACCATTAATTATTGTCTTTGTAACTACTCCTAAAATCTGATTGCCATCGAATGGTGAATTCTTTGCTTTAGACAAAAAATTATTAACATTTATTGTATTCATCTTATTCTCATTAATCACTATCAAATCTGCATTATACCCCTCTTTAATCTGACCAATATTTCTTAATCCAAATCTTTTGATTGGATTATCTACCAATATTTCATATATTCTCTGTAGCGTAATCTTATTTTTCATATACAAATCAATCATCAAGGGCAGAGTTATTTCTAGACCTGGAAAACCTGGTTTTCCTTCATCTTTATCTCTTAATGAATGTGGAGCATGATCAGTTCCTATAATATCAATTTCCCCATCCACTACGCTGTTAAATATTGCTTCCTGATTTTCTTTATCCCTTAAAGGAGGCTCACAGTAATGTTTTTCACTATTTATTTTTTCTGTATTCAAAATCATATGATGTGGCGTTGCTTCACATGATATGTCTACAATCGACTTGTTATTCTTAATCGCTTCAATACCTTCTTTTGTTGAAACATGTACAAAATGTATCTTACAATCTGTCTGTTTTGCTAGTTTTATAATTCTATTTATGGCATGAACTTCTGATTCGGTTGTATGGTTGTTATTTTGATCAAATAGTTGGCGATCTTCTGCATGCACTGCTAATATTGAATCACATTCACTTATTCTATTCATAATTCTAATCAAATTTACATCTGATAAATCCTGTTCCTCGAATGGTTTATGTAAATATATCTTGAATGCAATTGCATTTGATAATCTTAATTGATTTACATCCTCAGATTTGATAGGCGAACTATAGAATCCAACATTACAAAAAATTCTATTTTTCGCATTATTTTGTCGTTTTTTTAATTCTTTTACGTTAATTATGGGTGGATCTGTATTCGGCATATCTAATACAGTTGTAAATCCTCCTGCCACTGCTGCCTGCGTTCCTGAAATAAAATCTTCTTTATATGAAAATTCTGAATCTCTTAAATGCGAATGCACATCTACGCATCCAGGAAATACAATGTTGTTCTCTACATCTATCGAAACATCCGCTTCAGGAATGTTGTCCTGATTTGCCAGTTTTGATATTTTTCCATCTTTAATTGATATTATAATATCTTCTAGATTACTGTTTATCCACACTCTTCCATTTATTATATTTAGATTCATTTCAATTCATTCCTACTTATCTAGTATTTCTGATCCTCCAGGCGGTAGCACTCGTAAATATTCATCAATTGATTTTCCTTTGTATATTTCGGATATATCATTATTTAATTTTGAAATAAGTTTGTTCTTAATCGATTTTGCAATATCTGAAGATTTTCCTTTACCTGGTTGTATTCTTACCCATGCTAAAGATTCTCTCGTTAATGCTTCTACAGGACCACTCATTATTGTATATTTGTCTTGATATTTTACTGCTCCTACCGCAAGTTCCAGTTTTACATTTTTCAATATGTTCTTTTTACCTTCAATCATAAAACTTCCTTTTGACATGGACATACCACTTGGCGCGCCTTTCTTTACTTGTTCATATTTTACATAATATACATTTACTGAAGTTTGTGTTTTCCATGCTCTGCTAAATGATGCAGTAGCTGTTGCAATTTCAGCAATTGAAATTTCACTTATTCCATCTTTTATTATAAAAAAAGGCGATCCCACTATGTCTGAATGAAAAACTAAATCATTTTGTTTTGCATATTTCTTTATTATATTCACATTTGACTGTGCATCTCTTCCACCTATTACTAATATTCCCTCTGGCGATATGAACCATCTAAATTTCTCAAACCATAACATCTCTTCTTTTACTTTTATTGTGGACTTCATCTCTTCACGTTCATTTATCTTGTTTCTAATCTTTTCTAAATCCCCTTTTAGTTTATTTGACGCAATCTCAATTGCTTTTATTTTCTTTTCCATCTTTTTCGCATAATCAAAACATAAAGATGATAATTTTATAGGTGCAATATTCTCTTCTAACTCTTTTTCCGAATCAATGAATGGGATTTTAATAACGTTATTTCTATATTTTATTATTTCGATGTTTTTCCCTTTTAATATTTCTATATAGCTGTTTGCTTTACTCAATTCTGTTGCTATATTTCTTAATTCTATAGCTTTATTCTTATTATTATTATAGGCTTCCTCTTGCAATTTGATTGATTTCTCTAACTCGATTATCTTATTTTTTAATGGTTTCTGTTTGTTGGTAGTTTGAACTCTTGACAAATTCAATGTAATATAATTATCTAGTTCACTCATTAGCGATTCTGATTTATGATATGTCTTTTCTTTACTAATACCCAAATTCATCAAAGAAATATCATCGATTATTTCTCCATCTCTTGCAATCCATACACTCATATCATCGGATTTCATTATTTTAATTAATCCTATTATCTCTGTTTCTAGATTCTCTATTTCTTCGTCTGATAAAGTATTACATTTTCTCTCTTTTTCTATTTCTATTTTTTTAAGTATTTCTTCAATATACTTTTTTGATATTGAATAATTTCTTCCAATCCATTTTGCTATTTCTAATTCTGTTTCATTGATATTTTTTAAATCATCTTTTTGAAAGTTCTCTATGCTGGTTGCTTTTAATGGCGGAAATTTATATATGCTGCCAGGAAATATTTCTCTATGCCGCACTTTTAATTTCTTTAAACACGATAAAATCTTATTATTTTCATCTATAACTATGATATTTCCTCCTCTAAAAAATTCACAAATTATCTTTCTCAGTCCTTTTTTAGTTTCAAAGTGAATGATGCATATTCTTTCTCCTGGAGGTTGTTCAAACTTGATTAATTTTGCTCTTAGCAAATTCTTTCTTAATGCGGTCACATATCCAATAGATTCATCTTTATCTATGTCGTATTTTGAAGCCCATATTCCAATTTTTGGATTTACCATTACGTATTTCTTTGGTTTACCTACTTGATGTAACTTGAATAAATACGAATCATTCATCACTTGGTAGATATTATTCAAATAAATGCTGTCTGATTCTATTTCTTTATTCAATGCTGAAATTATCTTGAATATTTCAATAGACGATAATTCCATTTTAAATCCCAAATAACATTATTCATATAGTTTTATATCTTCTTGTATTTTTATATTAAATTGTTAACCGTGTCTGACTCTAAATTTATATTTAATACCATCTTTTGGATAAGAGTCGCTTTCGGCATAATTTCTGGTTTCTCTGCTGGTTTACTAGGTTTCACATCTAATAATCCCAATGCTAATTTAGGCATATTATTTGGAATATCAATGTATCTTTTTACTTTGGCACTTGTACGTCAGATGTATTATTCAAAGATTAAAGAAGATGAACGTCTTAAGCTATCATATACTGGTGTGGGAAGCTTCATTGGCTTGTTCCTTTTCAGCTGGATTATCTACAATACCTTCTTTATCTAATTTTTCTATTGCATTTTTTGTAAATACTTTCCATACTGAAAAATAGCCTTTCTCAAAATCATCAATCCAAACCGAAGATAACTTAGAATTAATACTTTTTTTCATCATCTTAAAATCGTCTATTGAATCATTCATGTCCACATTTTTGGGCGAATATTTTGCTATAATTCCTTCAAGAGCAAAAACTGATCCAATAATTTTATTATTCGGAGAATTTTTCAGATGTTCAGCTATTATTACTTTTGCCTTAGTAAAATCCTTTGCAATTATTTTTTCTACACATTCATTAATCGCTTCTTTTGTCATTACACTCTACCTATTCCGTCTTCAGAAATATTAAAAATACATTGGTTTCCATCGTTATTTCTTGCTAACCATAAGTTATTCATTCTTTTTAAACTCACTTTTAGATGTATTAATCTATTTATTAAGAAATCATATGTTTCTCTTTCTTTCATATTTGAATCATCTATTCTTGCCCGTACTGTGTTTGTTGTTATTATTGCAATATTCTTATTCCATGCTAAATTAGATAATTCTCTTACATATTCTATTAATATGTCCATCATTTCGTTCTTTAATTCAAATTGATGTTCAGTAAAATTTCTTGTTATGTCATCTATCATTACACATGTGATATTATTATTTTTAATAAATTGTTCAATCTTTGAAATTGTTTCTAATTGACTATCTAAAGAATTACATCTACTTGTATAGATATTGTCTAAGATATTTTTTGATTCTTGTTTCTTTGCATGGCTTAATTGAACAATTCTCTCAGGACGGAAGTTTCCAGACGAGTCAATGAAAAGAATTTTTTGTTTCTTAATTGATGTATTTACCGCAATCTGGAATAAAATTTGTGATTTCCCTGACGAATTTGGCCCAAATAAATCTGTAATTGTTCCAGTTGGAAAACCATATGTGACTAAATCAAGTTCCCTTACACCAGTTTCATGCTTTGTTATTCTTCTATGTCTATCTTCATCTAATAAATCGAATCCGCCAAATATCCTTTCCATGTCATTCTTATTTGTCCCTGTTATGAAATTATCAAATCTGCTGAATTCATCTATATTGGTAAAATTGCTATTCATCTGAATCTTCCTTAAATATACCTTTTTTATACAATACCAAGCTTTTTATTTTTGTTTACGCCTTTTTTTCTTAGATGAGTAACAACTTTAATGACAACTTTGATCTGAAAATCATAAAACCTCTCAATAAGTTACAAAGGTCTATTAACAAGAACGTTATGATCAGACTGAAAAATGATATTGAATATCGAGGAAAAATGACAAATGTAGATGCTTACATGAATGTTATTCTTAACGACGCAGAAGAATATGCAGATGGAACATTATCTGCAAATTATGGCAAAGTTGTTATACGTGGAAATAATGTTTTATTTATTAATATTAAACCTGATATCTTGATGTGACATTTATTGAATTCTACCTGCAATTCCTTGTATTCAATTATTAATCCTTTTCAATACATGGATTGTTGATAAACTTCGGTAATTTCAAAATGACTAATGACTTTACTTTTACTTCTGAATCAGTGTCTTCTGGACATCCAGATAAAGTTGCCGATCAAATTAGTGACGCACTAGTTGACGCTGCTCTTTCTGCCGGTGATGAAACTACTCGATGTGGTATTGAAATTGCTAATACTACTAATTATGTATTAGTATTTGGAGAGACTAAAAACTTTCTTCCTACTTCTGAAGAAGTTGAATCTATTATTCGTAATAAAGTTCGCGAAATTGGTTATGAACAAGATGGCTTTCACTGGAAACATCTGAACATTGATAATCGTTTACACAATCAATCTGCTGATATCGCATTAGGCACAGATGACTTTGGTGCAAGCGATCAAGGTTTGATGTTTGGTTATGCATGTAAAGAAACTCCCTCTCTTCTTCCTGCACCTATACATTATTCACATGAAATTCTGAAACATTTACGATCTATTAGAGATAAAAATCTTGATATATTGGGCCCTGATTCAAAAAGCCAAGTGAGCATAGTTTATGAAAATAATATTCCTAAATTCATTGACAAGGTAGTAGTCTCAACTCAACATTCTGTTAATGAAAATAATTCTGCCAGAGAACTAGCTGAAACTGCAATTCATGAAGCTTGTGGGGAACTTATTAATAATAATACTGAATTTTTCATTAATCCAACAGGAAACTTTGTTATAGGTGGACCCGAAGGAGATTCTGGAATAACTGGACGAAAAATTATTGTAGATACATATGGAGGATATGCCCCGCACGGCGGTGGTGCATTCTCAGGTAAAGACCCTAGCAAGGTCGATCGATCCGCCGCGTATATGGCTCGGTGGCTTGCAAAGAATGTCGTTCTTAACAAGCTTGCAGATTGGTGTAGCATCCAATTAAGTTATGCAATTGGTGTTAAAGAGCCCACTTCTCTCTATGTTGATTCTAATGGAGATAATCAATCGATTGCCTCTTTAATCCGTGATTCACAAGATCTTACACCTTTTGGCATAATTCGAAAGTTTGATCTTTTCAATTTTACTGAATATTCAAAAAATTGTGTATATGGACATTTTGGCGATAAGAATGTACCATGGGAAAAAACTGAAAAATTCTAACCCTGTTGCTGATACTTAAATTAATACACTCGTGATTTAGTTAGTCATTCACTTCTAGAATAAAAAAACTTTTTACTTATCTATATATAATAAATATTGAATAACATGATTTCATTAATCGGACATCAAAACCCCTTACTCTCCAGACAAATCTCTAGCAATATTGATTCTAAAACAGGTACTATATTACTAAAACGAGGTTTTGCTCATATGCTTAAACATGGAGTTATTATGGATGTTACTGACGTCAATCAAGCTCAAATTGCAGAAGAGGCTGGCTCTGTAGCAGTTATGGTTCTTGATAAATTACCTATTGAAGTAAGACAATCAGGTGGAGTTGCTCGTACTGCTGGCATGAAGATAATCCAAGATGTTGTTAATAATGTATCTATTCCTGTAATGGCAAAATGTCGGATTGGTCATATTTCTGAAGCAATGGTATTAGAAAATTCAGGCGTTGATATGATTGATGAATCTGAAGTTTTAACTCCTGCCGACGAATCTTCTCATATATGGAAATGGGATTTCACTACTCCGTTTGTTGATGGAGCTAAGAATCTTGGTCAGGCACTGCGTAGAATTGAAGAAGGTGCTTCNATGATGCGTACTAAAGGAGAACCTGGTACTGGAAATATAGTTGAAGCTGTTCGACACATGCGTGCTATNAATCAAGATATTGCAAAGATAACTTATTTCTACAATCAACAAGATAAACAAGAGCTATTCCGTATCTCTAAAGAACTCAATACATCCTATGAGTTGGTTGTTGAAACAGGTCGTCTTGGTCGATTACCTGTTGTTAATTTTGCCGCAGGTGGAATAACAACTCCTGCCGATGCAGCCCTTATGATGAAACTTGGTTGTGATGGAGTCTTTGTCGGTTCAGGAATATACAAATCTTCAGATCCTTTAGAAAGAGCTTCAGCTATTGTATTAGCAACTACTTTTCATGATAAAGTTGAAGTTGTAGCAGAAGCACAAAAAATGATTGATGAAAAAAAATCTATGGTTGGCCTTGGCAACAATTTAGATCTTAAGATGCAAGATCGCGGTGTATGATGAAAAAAGTCAATATCGGTATTCTTGGAGTACAAGGAGATGTTGAAGAACACGTGGCATCTGTTGAATCTGCATTTCGTGAAATTACTATAGATGGTATTGTAAGNATAATTAAATATNCTGAAGAAATTGATTTCATAAATGGACTAATAATTCCTGGCGGGGAAAGTACTTCTATTGGTAAATTATCTAACAATGATGATTTTCACTCTTCTATTAAAAAAAAGATAACTCAAGGTATGCCTGTTTTAGGTACTTGTGCAGGATTGATTTTCTTATCTAATCATATTATTCAAAATTCTTCTAATACTTCGCAAAAACTATTAGGCTCACTAGATATAGAGACTGAACGCAATGCATTTGGAAGACAACACGAATCGTTCCAATCTGAGTTTCCAATTCCAAAATTTGGAATAGATAAATTTATGGGTATATTCATTCGCGCACCCCGAATACGTAGTATTGGATCTAACGTCGAAATTCTTGCTAAATTAAATGATGATGTAGTTGCTGTAAAACAGGGTAATATAATCGGAACTTGTTTCCATCCAGAACTTTCCAACACTGTCATATTTCATAAATACTTGATTGAATTGGTTCGAGAATCGCTTTGAGAATATCTGATCTTCAGAACGAACAAAAAAATGTAAGCATTGGAGGCGTCGTAACTTATATTGGTCAATCTCGTGATGTTTCATTAAAATCCGGTAATATTGAAAAAGTTACAACAATAACAATTCAAGATGATTCCGGTTCAATTCCCGTGAATATTTGGGGATCACTAATTGAAAAAATCAAAATAAATTCTGAAATACGAGTTGAAAAAGGATATGTTAATGAATTTAGAAATCAACTACAATTTAATCTAGGTTACTATGGTAAATTGTTTATCTTACTTGATTCCGAAAATAAATAATCACTTTTTATTTGAACTTTTATTTTCAGTTACTGCTTTAATAAAACTATNATAAATTGGTTCTGGTTTACCCGGCTTACTCAAAAATTCTGGATGATATTGAGTTGCCATATAAAATCGATGATTGGGAATTTCTAATATTTCGGTTCGTCTTCCGTTATCACTAAAACCTGATAATACTATTTTATTTTTCTCCAATAATTCTTGATATTCTTGATTAAACTCAAACCTGTGTCTGTGACGCTGTCTTATCTTATCTTTTCCATAAATTTTATGCGCAAGAGTATTCTTAACTAGCTCTATATCATGTCCTCCTAATCTCATACTTCCGCCTTTTTCTTTAATCTTTTTTTGAGATGGTAATATATTGATGATTGGATTCTTTGTTTTTGGATCTAGTTCTATAGAATTTGCATNATCTAATCCACATGCATATCTTGCAAATGCAATTAATGCTAATTGAAAACCAAAACAGAGTCCTAAAAATGGAATCTCATTCTTTCTTGCATAATCTGCCGCTAACATCATTCCCTCAGTTCCTCTCTTCCCAAATCCTCCAGGTACAATAATTCCGTCATATTTGTTTAATTTCTCTAAATTATTCTTATCTTTCTCAAAATCTTCACTTTCAACCCACTCTAACTTTGCAGTAAAATTCATTCCTGCTGCCGCATGTGACAATGCTTCATTTACACTCACATAACTATCGGTTAACGATACATATTTTCCAACCATTGCAATATTGATAGATTTCTTATTCTTATTGAATGTCTTTGAAACGGTTTTCCAATCTNTCCAATTCATCTCTCTTGACGGTANTTTTAGTTTATTAATAATTGATGTTATTATTCCATCATTGTANAAATTTTCGGGAACATTATAAATCGAATTTGCATCAGGATTTGAAATTATACTCTCCAATTCTACACTTGTAAATAACGAAATCTTCTTTTTAGAAGTCTGCGATAATTGTTTCTCACTTCTTACCACAATTATATCTGGTTGTATACCTATTCTTCTTAATTCTTGCACACTGTGCTGAGTTGGCTTTGTCTTTTCTTCTCCAACCGGTCCCATTATTGGGGCTAGTGTTACGTGTATAAACAATGAATTCTCTTGACCAAGTTCTAATCTTAATTGTCTTATTGCTTCAATGAATGGCAGACTCTCTATATCTCCTACAGTTCCACCACATTCCACTAATACAATTCCATTATTCTGAAATTTTGTCACATATTTTATTTTTTCTTTTATTGAATTTGTAATATTGGGAATAATCTGTACACATTCACCCAGAAAATCACCTTTTCGTTCTGATTCTATTACATCCAAGTAAACCTGACCTGTAGTTATATTATGAATTTTCGATAATTCTTTATTCAAAAATCTTTCATAATTTCCTATATCCATGTCAGTTTCCCCTCCATCATCGGTCACAAATACCTCGCCATGAGCGAACGGATTCATTGTCCCTGCATCAACATTTAGATAAGGATCTATTTTCACACAAGTAGTTGGTAATCCATACAAATCCAGTAGTTTGGCAATAGAAGATGTTATTATTCCTTTTCCTATTCCGGAAAGCACCCCGCCTGTAACAAATATAAATTTATTTTGCTGACCCGAATCTTGCTTTACTNCCTGCATATAAGAAAGTAACTATTATTAGTTTTAAGATTTTCGAAAATACAACTACTNTTGATTAATTTTAATTAATATTATGTATATATTATTGGTATATTTTGATTACTGCATTTTCTCCCGGCTATATTACTGGCTTCTTTGAAGCAAATTATTCAAAAAATCAATTATTAACTGGTTCAACAGGCGCAGGTATTTGCCTCGAGAAAGGCGTTACAACCACTGTTGATGTCATACCTTCTACAAAATTCAGATTAAAAATATTTATTAACGGAATTCTTTATCCGAATGCATTAGTCTCTCGTTCTGTTGTAAATCAAATGATAAACAAATCTGATTGTCAACAGGAACTTATAATAAATCATTTTCTTAACGTACCAATTTTGTGCGGTTATGGCTCAAGCGGTTCATCAGCTCTTAGTCTTTCTTATGCGCTCAATGAATCTCTTAATCTTGGTTTTACAAAAATTGAAGCTGCACAAAAAGCACATGTTGCTGAAATTAAATGTAAAACTGGTTTGGGAACTGTTTTAGGTACCTATTATGGCGGCGCACAAATTCGATCTCATCCCGGAGCACCTGGAATTGGAAAAATTAGTCCAATTCCAATTACCAATAAAAATACTATTGCGTCCTTCACGCTTGGTCATTTGCCTACTTCCAATATTCTAAATAATTCCAAATTAATCAAATTAATTAATATATTCGGACGTCAATCATTAAAACAATTGATTGATAATCCTAGCTCTGATGAATTCCTAAAACTATCTAGAAAATTCTCTTTACAAATTAATTTCTTTCCATCTGAATTATATAGATTCATGAAACTTGCAGATCGGTTTGACATGATTTGTAGTATGAATCTATTTGGTAATACTATTTTCTCAATTCTCAAAAATAATGAAATAAATGAATTTTATCGTCTATTCTTGAAAAGTAATATTCCTGGTTGTTTATTATTCTCTTCAATAAATTACTCTGGTGCTAAAATCGTTGACTCGTCATAATATTCCTAAGGAACATCCAAGAGCTAATTCTCTTAAAATAAGAGCTAATCTATCTGATTCTTTCGACAATGGAATTATTTCGCAATTTGGTTTAATTGCCCATGGGCGAGGAGAAGCATTTGATTATATTCTTGGTGAAACTACTCCTAAAATCTCTCTTAAAACAATACATGTTGCAACTGCACAATTGCTACTTTCTAATTCTGTAATCTCTGTAAATGGAAATTCTGCTGCGTTATGTGCTAAAAGCATAGTTCAATTAGCTAACCTTACAAATTCTAAAATTGAAATTAATCTATTTCATAAAAGTAAAACAAGAGCTAATAAAATTTCTCAATTGTTAAAAAAACATGGCGCTAAAGATGTTTATGGACTTAATACCAAATATCTTACTAAAATCCCTGGTTTAAAGAGTAATAGAAAATATATTGACAAACGTGGTATATTCTTGTCTGACGTTATTTTTGTTCCCCTAGAAGACGGAGATAGAACAGAATTTTTGAAAAAAATGAACAAAACTGTCATTACTGTTGATTTAAACCCACTTTCACGTACATCTGCCATGTCTGATATCACTATTGTGGATAATCTGGTTCGAGTTTTACCTGAAATGATTAAACAATCAAGGAATATGTCTAATCTCTCTGAATCAGATCTTCAAAAAATTATCAAAAAATTCAATAACAAAAAACAATTAAATTTAATACTAAAATATATGTCTAAAAGATTAATAGATTTGTCTACTTANTAGTTAATTACAGGTGTTACTGTTGAACGTTCAGAAATTGTCAAATATGAAGGCAAAATCTCAAAAAATCTCTGCAATTACTGCTTATGATTATTCATTTGCTAAAATTGCCGACGATGCTGAAATCGATATTATTCTAGTTGGAGATTCAGGTGCAATGGTTATGTTTGGTTATGAAACTACTTCTCCTGCGACTATGGAAGAAATGCTTCTAATGTCCAAAGCCGTGTCTCGTGGTTCTAAAAAATCATTACTTGTAGGAGATATGCCTTTCATGTCTTACCATATATCAATCGAAGATGCTATTCGTAATGCGGGGCGTTTTATTAAAGAAGGTGGAATGCAAGCTATAAAAATNGAAGGTAACAGAACTGTCGCAAAAACTATTAGTGCAATTACAAAAGCTGGAATCCCTGTTATGGGCCATATTGGCCTACAACCACAAATGGCACAATCATGGGACGGATACAGAGTTCATGGAACTAATTATCTATCTGCAAAACAACTTATTGAAGACGCACACGAACTCGAACAAGCCGGTGCATTTTGTATCGTACTCGAGATGATTACTGAAGAAGTATCAAAAATAATCTCGGAATCAATACGCATTCCTACAATAGGAATTGGTTCTGGTCGATATTGCGATGGTCAAATTCTTGTGTTACACGATTTATTAAATTTAAATGATTCACTACATCCTAAATTTGTTAAACAATACGCTGATTTGAAAAAGCAATCTCAAAAAGCNCTAGCTAATTATAAAGATGATATTTCTTCTAATAATTTTCCAACCAGTGCTCATTCTTGGTCTCTCGAACCTTCTGAACTAAAAAAAATACAAAAATATTTTGGCCTAATTAAAAAAAATAAATTATAATCCGTGTGATAATGATGAATGAATACGGCCTAACTAAAAATGAAATATCTAAAAAATTAAATTCTTTACTATCTATGGATGAAACTTTTGATTCAGGAAAAATCATTGGTTCAATGTGCACTAAACCTGATTCCTATTCTCAATCTATCTATTCTAAATTTCTCGAAAAAAATATTGGTGATCCTGGTTTATTNAAAGGCACATTATTACTCGAAAAACAAATTATTAATCAACTAGGAGATTTGCTTTTCTACCCTAAATGTAGTGGATTTGTCGTTTCTGGCGGTACTGAAGCGAATATTATTGCAATGTGGTCTGCAAGAAATTATTGCAAAAAAAATAGTCCAGAAGTCATAGTTCCATTGCATTCTCATCATTCCTTCGATAAAGCCGCTGATATTTTGGGTATTAAATTGATAAAAATACCTTGTATTGATGGAATAGTTGATTCAAATCTGGTTCAAAAAAGAATTAATCGTAATACCATTATGCTTGTGGGTGTTGCTGGTACTACTCCATTAGGTTTAATTGATCCAATTAAAGAATTATCTGATATCGCTCATAAAAACTCATTATTACTTCATATTGATGCCTCTTTTGGTGGTTTTATCATACCATTTCTTAAAGGAAGCAAATTTGATCTACCTTTATCAGATTTTAAATTTCCTGGTGTCAGTTCAGTTAGTTTAGATTCACATAAAATGGGCGTGTCTCCCATTCCTTCCAGTTGTATTCTATTTCGTAAAAAAAACTTAATTAACAATATTAAAATTAATGTCGGTTATTTATCTGGCGGTTCTGAACCTCGACCTACTTTGTTAGGAACTAGTCCTGGCGCATCAATCATTACTTTATGGACTATTCTTAACTTCAATGGGAAAATAGGATACCGCAAAATCGTTAATCAATGTATGGAGAATACTACTTATCTCTATGAAGAATTATCGAAAATTCATGATGTCTCAGTTATTCAGAAACCTACTCTTAACATCATTGGCTTCAAAATAAATTCTAACCATCGTTTAATTATTAATATACTTAGACAATATGGCTGGTCTATTTCTGTGTTTCCTACACACATTAGACTTGTAATAATGCCTCATATACACCGTAAACATATTGATATGTTTCTTAAAGATCTTCAAACAATCATGAAAAATACACTATAAATCATCCTCTAATTGCAGATAATCCCTGATCATAGAAAATAATTCCATCTATTTCTTATTCTGTAAATATAATTTTATTGTCCGGATTTATATATGAAATATTTGTTAAAGACAATGACACAATTGCAGTGTTAATCTGATTGATGTAAATGGTATATATTAAAAAAGTTGAAACACGAGGTTTCAAGTCATTTGGCTCTAGACCTGTTAGTGTAAATTTTGAAGGTCGTTTTATTGGAATAACTGGCCCAAATGGTTCTGGAAAAAGTAATATCATCGATGCAATTCTCTTCGCTATTGGTGAAAATAGGCCACGTATGATGCGTGTTCCAAAGCTAAGCGGACTAATTTTTGATGGNGCCGGTAGTACTCCTTCAACTTCTGCCAGAGTAACAATTACGCTTGATAATACAAGCCGAGAAATCGCTATTGATAACGATCGAGTTACTCTGACTAGAGAAATCCGTTCANGTGGCGATAGTGTATACTTGCTTAATGGAAAAAAAGTTCAAAAAGGCACCTTGTCTGAATTACTTCGTCTTGCACTAATTAGTTCAGACGGTCTGAATTTTGTCCCTCAAGGAATGGTAACTCATTTGGCAGATCTTGATTCCGATGAAAAGAGAGGTTTGATTGAAGAAATAGTNGGAGTAGCACAATTTGACGAAAAAAAAGAGGACGCTCTTAAACAACTCGATATAGCTGATAGACAACTAGAAATTGCTATGGCAAAAATAGGAGAAGTAAAGAAAAAAATAGACTCATTGGAAGGAGAACGAAATGATCAATTACGTTTACAGAATCTTGAACATGGACGAAATAATCTAAAATCTGCAGTTATTAATCAAAAACTTGAAGATACTAAAACTTCTATTAACAATAACGATCAACTTCTTGTGCAACTCTCTACTGAGAAAGAAAAATTCTCAGAAGAATTAACTATTATCAATAAAAAACTTCAGGAGTTAGAGAACGAAAAACAATTAACTCTATCACAGGCAATTGGAGGCGCCCCTAAAGAATTATTGACAGTTCAGATTAATCTTTCAAATAAAAAAGAAGAACTTGTAAAATTCCAAAATAAAATTAAAGAATATGAACAAGACACTAAAAAAATTAATGATTCATTACCTTATCTTGCTGATATGCTCTCTGAAAATAATAAAAATAGTATTGCATCAGAGACTACTATTAATAATCTATTAAAAACACTTGATACTGATGAAAAAGATCTCCTTCTTTTGAATGATAATATGAAAAAATGTGATTCACAACGAAATTCTCTTCGGCAATCTATTACGGAAGAGGAAAAATTAATTTCTAATATTAATCAACAACTTAGACACTCATATGACGAAAAAACTAAACTCAATAATTCATTCTCTCTATCAATTGCAAAAGAAACCGTTCTCAAAGAAAAAATTTCTAATAATGAGAAAAAGCATAAAGAGACAGAAACTGTTATTAATTTAATTTTAAAATCAATCTCTAAATTGGAATCACTAAAATCTGGTCAAGAAGAATTTCTTTCATACCTGGGCGGTTCAAATTCTGAATTAGCAGACCGACGAGAAAAAATTGAATCTGAATTAATAAAAGCTGTTGATATTCTCACTAAAGCTAGTCAACAAGTTCTTAAACATGAATCCAAAGTAGAGGCTGCAAAAGAAATCACTTCTAAACAAAATGTTCAATCTAATATTCAATCTATTGTAAAAGAGAATTCAGTTCCTGGATATCTGGGAGGAACTAATGATCTTTTTAATTATTCTGATAAGTACAAAACAGCTATACATGCTGCTACAAAACGTTGGTCCAATGCAGTTATAGTCGAAGATATGACTTCATTATTTCAAATTGTTACACAAATTAAAAAACATAAACTAGGTCGTGTAGCTCTAATCCCTCTATCTGAAGTNGCTACTTTCGAGAAAGCTAATCCCCCTAAAAATAAAGATATTTTGGGCTCTTTGGCTGATTTTGTTAAAGTAGATGATAAATACATAGGAATAAGGAATTTCATTTTTGGCGACACTCTTCTTGTATCTTCTGCCAAAATTGGCTATTTATTGTCTCAAAAAGGCTATCGCACTGTGAGTATTTCTGGTGATCTCTTTGAACCAGGCGGTTCTGTTTTTGAAACTGGTAGTATTTCACCGATTGCTAATCTATTTTTTGATTCCAAATCACTCACTCAAATTAAATCTAGTGTTAATAACTTGAGAGAATCAATTNNAAAACGTAAAACTTCAATCACTAATCTCAATTCCCAAGTTAAGGAAATAGAATCGACTCAATATAATAGAAATTTAGGCCTTACAAAACTCACATCTGAACTTAAGAATCTCAAATCTGTAAAAACTCGTTATACGAAAGTTATTAGTAAAACTAAAGAACATTATGATGTCTTACAAAAACAACTTACTTCGCTTTCATCCATAATAACTGATCAAGAAAAATCACTTGTTACTATTGATAATCTTATTAATAATCAAAAAAATAAAATTGATTTCCAGTCTTCATTAATATCTCAAAAAAATAAGTTAAATTCTCTTGATGATGAAAAAACTAACCTATCTACTACTATAGATGCACTATCTGAGACAATCCGTAATAATCAATCTACAATTACTAAAGAACGTGCAAATCTTGAACATAATTTGAAGAATCAGAAATTACAATTAAATAATGAGATTTCCACACTTAAACAAGAACTAGAAACTAAAACTGAATTTCTTACTACTAGTGAAAATGGTTTATCTGAACTTCAAACTAATGTTGAATCACTTACCATTAATGAGAAATCATTATCGGATGAGTCAAGAAAAATGAAACCGATAATTGACGCTCTAGATAAAGAAATAAAGTCTTATAATAAAACTAAAGAATTAATTCAAAAACATGTCATGGAAAATACATCAAAATACAATAGTACAGATCATCATAACTCTAGATTGTCTGATTCTATACAAACATATAAAAATAATCTGAACGATCTTGATTCTAATCAATTAATTGAATATTTCTCTGGCGCTGATAATCTTCTTATTGACCTTGATAAAGAATACAATAGTCTAAGAACAAGAGTTAATCTACTTGCTGATGAACAATACCGTGCAATGTATTCCGGTTATAAAGGATTTTCAGAACGAAGAAATCAACTTCAAAAAGAAAGAACTGCTATTGTAGAGTTTATCGATAATATTGATTCTGAAAAACGTGATACATTTCTCGACGCATTCCAAAAAATTGATATAGAATTTAGAAATATCTTTGCACAACTTACAACTCGTGATGCCGGCTTTTGTAACCATGATAATTGTCCTCCTGNTCGAATTTTACATGGTGATGCATGGCTTGAACTAGATAATCTTGACGAAATTTTTAATGCAGGTGTTACCCTCTATGCCAAATTCCCTAATAAAATTGAAAGAGATATTATAATATGTAGTGGCGGTGAGAAAACAGTAGCTGCATTATGTTTGATACTGGCTATTCAAGCAGTTAAACCCGCTCCGTTCTATGTTTTTGACGAAATAGACGCCCACTTGGATGCAGTTAATTCTAGTAAATTAGCAGAAATACTTCAAAGTCGAACTTCCAAATCTCAGGTCATAATGATTAGTCTTAAAGATACAATTCTATCACGCGTTGATACTATGTATGGCGTATATCATGAACGAAGTATCACTAAGATTCTAAAATTCCGACCTACTGAAAAAGACATCGAATATGCTAAAGGAATTAATGTCAAATGAGCGATTCTAATAAACTGTCAAAAGCACCATTGAATTTATTAGTCAATCCGAAAACTGTACGTAAAGGAAAACCTTGGGAAATTGATATAGCCGATCTATTAGATCTATTTCTTAAACAAATAATTACCAAAAATAATCCTGATTTACGCCTATGCGGAACTGCNGCTTTTTCATCTGCTGTGTTATATAGATTTAAAGTAGAAACTTTATTTTATTTTGAGAAACTTAAAGTAAAACGTCCAAGAGTCTCTCGTAGCGGACCACCCAGTATTATTGTATTGCCTTTCAGATATGAATTGTATTCTACTTCCATCGATGATTTAATTACAAATCTTGAAAAAATTTTGGAAGACGTTTCTAGACAAGATATAGAAAAGAAAGATAAATCCTCACTATTACAGCCTGATTCTGAACCTGATTTTGATCAATATATTATTAAATTCGAAGAGAACGTAGAAGATTTCAAGAAGGAACTTATTGCTAAATTAACTAACTCTGATAGAATGTTATTTACAGAACTTATTAAAGAAAAAAATTTACTTGAACAATCTCGAGCATTTTTATTATTATTATTTGCTGCAATAGATGGGATAGTGACACTTGAACAACTAGAATCTCCTGATACTCTTGAATCAGATATTGTCATAACACGTGTATTACAATGACTGATCTTCCAGATTCTTCAAATCCTAAAGATAAGCTTCTTCAAGCCAAGATTGAAGCTGCATTATACGCTGCTGGACGACCTTTATCTAAATTTGAATTAGCAAAAGCTGCAGGTATTACTTCTACAATTAAATCCTCTGCCATTGCTAGAAATCTTATGTCAAAAATTAATTCAACATTTGAGGCTATTCAAATGTTTGAATTAGAAGGAGATCGATTTGTTATTCAATTAAAATCTAATTTTACAACATCTGCGAGAAAATTCTCTTCAAGACCCCTATTATCAACTGCCGAGTTAAAGACACTGTCTTTTATTGTCTATTTTCAACCGATTTCTGGAAAAGATTTAGCTGATAGACGTGGACCTAATTCGTATCAACACGTTAGAACGTTAAAGCAACTTGGTTTTATAAAATCTGAGCCTAGTGGCCGAACTAAAATTTTTAGTACAACAAGTCGTCTTGCCGAATATTTTGGAATCGCAAATGACCCTGCTATATTAAAGGAACAACTAATAAAATATGGATTTAAGCCTAAAAAAGCCCCTGTAATTCAAACTACGTCAAATAAAGCATAAAATTATATAAGATTGCGATATCTAATATGATGTAAAATGGTAAAAGCATTAGAAAATATACGAAAGAGGAAACGTACTGGCGGACTTATAAAGCACACTCGTAGTAGGCGTTCTGATGAAAAAGACACATTCTCTGTTGATACTTTGTTAGGAGATCATTCAGTTCGCATAAAAAGTTCTCGTGGTGGAAACATCAAAGTTTCTCTTGTGTCTGATAATTCGGTTAATGTTATAGACAAATCAACTAACACAATAAAGAAAACTTCTATTAATCGTGTTCTCAAAAACCCTTCTAATCGAGACTATGAAAGACGCCGTGTTATTACTAGAGGTGCAATTCTTGATACTGAACTTGGTAAAGTTCGTGTATTATCCAGACCTGGACAAACTGGAATTATAGATGGAATACTTATTAATGAATAATTTTTATGTCAACAGATTTAAATTTAGTTAATTGGAGATTTATGATATGAAATTTTTAGCACAAGTATTTGTTGGTTCCGATCCATACCTACAAAATTTAGTATCGTGGGGAGTTGGTATAGTAGTATTACTCATTTCACTTGGTTTCTGGTTTATGTGGTGGTACTTAGGTAAACAATCTAAGTCTTAATTCTTGAATAATAACTTCCCTTCAAATTGTTTTACTATCCTGGTGTAATTTCTTTATGAAAGACTATGAGAAACAAGTAATTTGGTTAGATTATTTCAATTCATCTTATTCTAGATCTCAAGGCCGGCGTATATCAAGAAATCGTTCTATCAAAAATCCTATCTTATCTGATTTACTAGAAGCAGCAAAGAGATTAAATCTTAATCCTGTCAGTCATGAAGTTATACATCCTAAACGCACATTGATAAATTCTGGATATATATCGATTACTAAAAAGAATAAAAAAACATTGGTTCTTCAGGATATTGCAAAAATGCTTACTATTGTTAAAGGCGAAACAAAAAAGTCTTCAAAATGATTATCCATGTCTACTGATTCTAATACTTCAGGTAAATTGTTCTCGGAAGGTAAAACACAATTTTATGTTCCTACAAATAGCCTTGAGCAATCTCCTCCCCCACGAACTCCTGCATTTTTTAATACAATGGCTAAACTCAAACGCGATTTACTTATTACAATATTTGATAGTTATGCATCTCAATGTGATGATAAAATTACTTTCTCTGATACTTTATCAGGAGTAGGCGCAACTGGGATACGTCTTGCTAATGAATCAAATTATATTAAAAAAATCTATTTTAATGACACAAATGTCAACGCTATTAACTACATAAATGATTCACTTAAACACAATAACCTTAATTCATTAGCTGAAGTTTCAACAAACGAAGCAAATAAATTTTTATCTAATTTTACTGACCGAGAAAATCGTTTTGATTTTATCGATTTAGATCCTTTCGGTTCTCCTATCCAATATATAGATTCTGCTATTCGTGCATTAAAAATTAATGGAATACTATCTCTTACTGCAACTGATGGGGCAGTTCTTTGTGGAGTATATCCAAAAGTCTGTTTACGAAAATATGGAAGTTTATCTCTTAATACTGAATATTTTAATGAAACTGCATTAAGAATAATGCTTTTCTCACTAGCTTCTATTTCATCTCATTACGAATTAGGCATTAAACCTATTTTCTGCCATACTGATAAACACTATATCCAAGTTTATGTTCAAATTACTGACTCTATTTCCGATACTGAAGGAAAACTTGGTTTTCTTAGACATTGTCCTGAATGTAATCATAGAGATGTATCTGAATTTCCTATATTATCATGTAATTTATGTTCTTCAAATTGTAAACTTGCAGGTCCAATCTGGATTGGGAATATATTCGATAAATCTCTTCTAAATATTTCTATTGATAATTCTACAGATTCTAATCTAACAAAACTCTTTGAAATAGCAATTTCGGAATCTTCTATGCCTCCTTTGTATTATGTTACCGATAATATCTCTCAAAATCTCAAAATTTCATCATTTCCAGTTGAAACAATTTTATCTAAATTAAATGAGAATAATTTTATTTCTTCCAGAACCGTCTTACACTCTACTGGTTTTCGGACTAATGCCAATGTTAATGAGATAAACAAAATTTTTATCTAAATCCTCTACAGAAAATATATAACTCACTGCTTGCATTTCTACTTACTTTCGGTTTTATTAGTTTCACATTCTTAAAATTCTTCTTTAAATTATTCTCTAATGATTTTAATCTAGGTCCATCAAATGCTTTTAACAAACAACTACCATTTTTTTCTAATAACTCTGGAAATCTGTCAATAATTAACATTGTTAAATCTATTTGGTTATTGTGATCTATTTTCCATATTCCTGATATGTTTGTGGCCATATCTGACAATACAACATCCACTTTTCCCTTTCCTTCATGTAATATCCTTTCTATCACTTCTTTTTCTCTAATATCTCCTTGAAATATTGTAACATTTTCTTCTACTGGCATTATTGGCAGTAAATCTACACCTATCACTTTTCCCTTTGGCATGACTAATTTTGACGATACTTGTAGCCATCCTCCTGGCGCCGCACCAAAATCTAATATATTGTCATTTGATTTGATTAAATTGTATTTTTTATTTAATTCTATTAGTTTGAATGCAGATCTGCTTCTATACCCTAGTTCTTTTGCTAGTTTTCTATAATGGTCTTTTTTAGCATCTTCTAATCGCAAAATATAATTCTAATATATATTATTCTTTTTTAATCTTATCTTGTTCTGTTAATACCCAACTCTCAATAAATAAACAATCAAATGGCGTAACAACCCCGTCTGCAGAACATTGGTCTTCTACTGGACAGGTTATACACGGAATATTTTCTATTGAATCAATTTTAACTGGGAATTTAACAGGTGTTAATTTATAAGTCCATCTTCCACCTTCCAAAAGTTTTTGTCTATCTACAATTCTTCTCTTCTCTAATTTTATAGCTAATCTAGATCCTTCTCTNCTACTCAAACCTAATTTCTTCCATAGTTCACTTTGTAGTATTCCTTCTCTGCCATTTTCAATTACAATCTCATAAACTCTTGCTGTAAGATCTGCAAATTCAGTTTTACTTTTTCTTCCACGTTTTGTTTTCTTTTCAGGTTCTTTAGTTTCTTTAACTTCTTTAATCTTTGGTTTTCTTCCTCTTGTTTTCTTTTCAGGTTCTTTAGTTTCTTTAACTTCTTTAATCTTTGGTTTTCTTCCTCTTGTTTTCTTTTCAGGTTCTTTAGTTTCTTTAACTTCTTTAATCTTTGGTTTTCTTTCTCTTGTTTTCTTTTCAGGTTCTTTAGTTTCTTTAACTTCTTTAATCTTTGGTTTTCTTNCTCTTGTTTTCTTTTCAGGTTCTTTAGTTTCTTTAACTTCTTTAATCTTTGGTTTTCTTNCTCTTGTTTTCTTTTCAGGTTCTTTAGATTTTATTTCTTCCATTTCTGTTATTTTATTATTTTGTATCATAGGACTTCGTTTAATGCTAATATCTCAATCTTGTCTTTAATATTTATTTTGTTTTAATTATTTGTCTTATTGTGTATCTGTCTAATATTTCTCTTGTTCTATTCCTGATGGTAACTTCTGTTACATCCGCGTATTCGGCAATTTCTCTTTGTGGTATCTTCTCACCCAGCATTACAGATGATATATATACAAATGCTGCTGCTATGCCTGCTGGAGATTTACCACTAGTTAATTTTGTATCATTGATCTGATTTGCCATTTTTACTGCATGTAGTTGTATTTTTGGATTTAATTCAGCCTTATTTACCAATTTTGATATATATCCCTGTAATGGATGTAATGGGACATATTCTTGTTCTACATCTCTTAATATTAATCGATAATATTTTGCTATTGTAGGTTTTGGAAGACCTGAAACATCTGAAATCTCTCTTATTGATTTACTTGTTCCACATTTTCTACAAGCAAGATAAATTGACGCTGCTGCCATTCCTTTGATTGATTTACTCTTCGCAGTTCCATTTCCTAATGCTTTTCTGTAAACTAATGCAGCTGTTTCTTTTGTAGAATCTGGTAAATTCAAAACCCTAGAAAATTCGCTGATCCTTCCTAATACATTTGCTAATCCTCTTTCTTGTGATGATGAAGTTCTTAATCTTTGTTGCCATTTTTTCATTCTTTCCATTGATTTATTATTTGCTGAATTACCATCTTTCACAATATCGCCTATTTGTGTAGATAAACCTCTATCATGTAGTGCTAAACTTGTAGGTGCGCCTGTTCTTACTTTTCTCAATTTATCTTCTGAATCTATTGCTTTCCATTCAGGTCCTGTATCAATTATTCTATCATGTCCAACACGACCACAACCAGGACAAACATCTTCACCTCTTTCAATATCACCAATTAATGGTGTCTTACATGAGTTACAAAAAATCGATTCACTATTTTGGGCTGCCAATTTCTATAATTATTTAATATACACTTTCTTGCCTATAACTCTTTTAACTTTATCATTTAAAGGAATTGCAGAAACATATGGTGATTTTACCGGCCCAATTATTTCCGAAACCTTTGCAATTTTATTTCCACGTTCATCAAAAACATTTTTTCCATTTACTTTTTTAGATTTGCACTGAATAATTAATCTTCCACTTTTTGCAATATGTAAAGCTAATCCTATTTGTTCCATGTTAAATTAATATTGTTGATTATATTAACCCTTTTTATTGTGTATTTTTCACCCATATACAGTCATTTTGTAATAATTATATCTGATTAATCTAATCTAAATATGGGCCCGTAGCTCAGCTTGGATTAGAGCATCGGCCCTCTATTCTGAGGAAAGCCGGAGGTCGTGGGTTCAAATCCCTCCGGGCCCGCATTATTTTTTTCTATTTTGAAATATTACCTAATATTTCTATTATTTGTGTGTGAATTCTCATCAGTTAAACATATATTTACTTTAACTTATTCATTGTATGATACACGTGGTTAATTCTTTATTTTTATTTTTTCCAGATAATTTAATTCTACCAGGATTAATTTTTATTTTTTTTCTTGCACTAGCTTATTTTGTTGATTATTATTCACGAAAAACTATCTTTCGTTTTAAAACTAAAGATAATTTACCATTACGTATTCCAATTCTTCTATTTGTCATTAGCCTTGGCATCAATTTAATTATCTATTTAAATGTTAATCTCTTTTCTACTCAAATAACATATATTAAATCAACATTTCAAATTTTTACTGTAGTTATAAGCGCTATACTTCTTAATCGTATTGCTAAATCATCATTAGCTGATTCATCTGTTAAAAGAAAAATGGATGTATTCTCTTTGCGCATCTTACAAAAAATTTCCACGTTGTCCATAGGATTTATTTCTTTCTGGGTAATCATTGGCTTACTTGGATATGATGTTGAAAATAATTTATTGTTAATTATTCTTGTTTTGTCTACAATTATTATTACTTTTGCTATTGCCAAAGACACATTAGGTAATCTTTTATCAGGATTAATTATTTTTATTTGGAAACCGTTTAAACAAGGTGATTTTCTTTCAATACATGAAAAACAAATATCTGGAATTTTATCAAATGTTGGTTTAATATTTAGTAAATTGGTTGATCAAAATCAAAATGTAATTGTTGTACCCAATAATTTATTACTTTCTAACCAAATTTCTATATCCCAAGGAAAAAGATTTCTAATTACTTTATATTATCGAACAAGTAGCTTCAATAATGTTGATAAAATTAGAAAATTATTGATTCAATCTGCAATTATTACTAATTACGTTGAATCTAAACCTCGTCCTATTGTATTGATACATGATCTTCATGGATCTGAGATTACTCTTGAGTTAACTTGTTTTACAAATAAATATAATCAAATTGATAAAATTAAATCTAATATTCGTACTAATTTTCTTAAAGAATTAAAAACATTGGGTAAATCTAGAACTACTCGTAAAAATGATTATTTTGATCCCGAAGAAATTCTCTACTAGATTCTATCTATTTTTTCTTCAGTTTGTTGTATTTGTATAATGAAATCAAAGTAAAACCTATTGCTAGTAGTAAAATTATTATTATAATCACGAATACATAGTAAATAATTCTAGATGATGCCTGTTCATTTGGAGATAGACATTTGTCTACTAGTTGACATGAATCAAATGGATCTGCTATCTCTGCTACTACGTCTGCTACTATGTCTGATTGATTATTCTCTTCCTTTTCTAAAATTTCAACCTTAATTTGATTACTTACATTTGCTTCAGAAACTATATCTTCTTCCACTNTTGTATTCTCAATCTCTCTAAACTCAGACGGTGTAAATACTTCATTTATTCCACTCATACTGTATCCTGGTTCGGTTCCTCCACCTATGACAAATATCGAAAAATTATATGCAATAGCTACTANTCCGTGCCTAGCAGTTGGCATTTGTTCTCTAATTGTCCAAATATTATCTATTGAATTGAATTGTTCATTATTACTAAATGTACTAACTCTGGATTCCCCACCAAATACAAATATGCTTTCTTCTATTGCTGTTGCCGCTAATCCTCCTCTTTCTGAGATCATGTCTTCCATTATTTCCCATTCATCTTCACTTATATTGTACATTTCATTATTATTCAAATTTGATCCAAATTGGACTCTTCCTCCAACTACAAAAATCTTGTCTCCAATGATACCTGACGCAAGATGTTCTCTTGCAATAGGCATTGCTTCTTTTTCCATCCATGTTCCTTTCTCTATGTCATACATCTCGTTAATTGTTGTAGGACCCAAACTTGTCATTCCTCCAATTGCAAAAATATAGTTGTTGTATCTCTGTGTTGTTAATGCACCTCTTGCAGTTGGCATAGAATTTCCCTCTGTCCATGAATCTTCTACTGAATCATAAATATACAACTTTGATGTTGGATTCCAGCCATCAATAAATCCACCGACGACATATAATTTCTCTTCAAAAGAAGTTGCCGACGCATGATGTAATGCAACTGGCATTGNCTCTACTTCAATCCATTCATTCTTANTTATGTCATATACTTCTACTCTTTTTATTACATCACCATTACGATCAAATCCTCCAATGACGTATATCCTGTCNTCAATAATTGCTGCTGTATGTTCAGTTCTTATTGTTGGCATAGNNGCTTCTGTAGACCATTCANNATTTTCTGCATATGAATTNGAAATTCCTACAACATAAAATGTAGAAAGCGCGACAATTAGTAGTAAAATTANGTATCTCAATTGAGATATATTCTTTGTAGTATTAAATAAACTGTTATAGTGCGGGGGTAGCCCAGCCCGGTCAAAGGCGTAGGATTTAGGCTCCTATCACTTAGGTGTTCGTGGGTTCAAATCCCACCTCCCGCATCAATCTCNATNAGATTGAATATNTATTNTTGATANGTCATTTTCTTTTGTTACATTGATTATCTGATCTAGTTTTACAAATTCNTNATNATGAGATACTATGATTACTTGTTTATTCTCGATGTCTGACAGTATATCGCTAACTTTTGTAAGTTGTTCTNTACTAAACCCATNCGTTGGTTCATCTAACATTAATAATTCAGGTCTAAAACCTGTTGGCTGCTGTCTTATCAAACTGTTCAATGCCAACCTGTAGGCAAGTGCAATCCCTGCACTTTCTCCTCCTGAAAGGGCTTCANATGTTTGGTCAAATNNATTCTGTTGTTGGANGATTGGATTAAACTTCTCATCGACTCTTACCGTTTTACTAGTATTTTCTACCAGTAATNCAAACCANTNTTTGAATAACTCATTAAATTTGTAATTCACTGTATTGAGGACATGATCTTCTATTGATTGAACTGTAGTTATGAAATACTTGTTCAACCACTCATTAATATCATCTAAATTCTCCATTTCTATTTTTTTCCGTTTAAGTTTCTCTAAACTNTTATTATTCTCATTTAANTCNNTTGTTTTTCCNTTAATTTGCGTCGTAATTTCTGTTCTTTCTTGTTTAACTTTGTCNTATTCTTCTTCTACTGTTTTTAATTTATCTTCTGACTTTCTTAATTCATTCTCATCTGGTAATCTTTCCAAGTCTATTTTTTGTTCATTTATTTCATTAGTTAGACGTAAAACTATTTCATNTAGTATTTTATTTTTNTTNTCAATTTCCTTAATTTCTTCTAAATCCCCTTCTAATATNTTCATCTCTGTAGTTTCTCTGATTGTATTCTGAATTTCNTTCTTCTCATCATTTTTTGTATTAATCTTATTCTCGACGTCCNCTTTTTTCATATTTGCAGTTGAAATTAACTCGTTATAACCTGAAATATCACTGATTTCTCTTCCGCAAGTACTNCATTTTCCGTCTTCAAGAATTCCTTCATATCTTCCTGCNTCATCTCCCTTTCTAGACACGTCCATTTTTAAATGTGTGATCTCATCTGTTATCTTGTTCTCTTTATCTCTAAGTTCTTCTAATGGCAATAAATTTTCTATGTCTTTCGTAATCTGCTCAATTGTCTTTCCTGTTTTTTCTATCTTTGTTTTATTGATATTTTTCTTATTCTCATTACTTGATATCTCTTTCTTCTTTTCTGTTAATTCTCTCTCTTTACTTGNGATTATTGTATTTATTGTGGTAATCTTTGTTCTTTCTTCTTTAACTTTGTCGTATTCAATTTTCTTCAGATTATAATTCTCTTTCTTGATTTTTACTGATTCAGTTGTCTTCTCTAAATCATTCTTCTTCTTCTTGATTACTTCTGATATTTCTAGTATGCTTTTCTCTATTTCTGGTAGACCTGTTATTTCCCCACCTTTTCTAATCATTACATCATTGATTCTTCTAATTAGTTTTTCTGCATTGTCTATTGCAAATTTATACGCTTCCATTTCGAATGCTTTCATTAGAATTGTTGTTCTTGCCTCCTCGTCTTTTTTTCCACTTCCTTTTACTAACTCCTCTAATTCTTTCTGTCTTGCATAAACAAATGCATGAAACATCTCTTGCGCTTTAGCGGTTTCATTTATTCCAAGTATTTTTGTAATTTCTATTGATAATTCATCCGCTGAATAGATTCCTTTTTTATTCCCTTCATTATGATAAATTATTTCTCCTCCTTTCTGAGTATTTATCGATAGTTTCCGAATTACTGAATATTTTTTTATATTTCTATTTTCGTCTTGAATCTCGAATGTTANTTCAATTCTCCCATTTTCTTCACCAAATGTAATTAATTGTTTTAATTTCTTTCCAAATAATGCAGCTTCTATCGACATCATGATGCCTGATTTTCCAGATCCTATATCGCCCCGTATGAGTGTCTTTCCTTCNGCAAATTCTATTTTTGTTGATTTATGACTTCTAATNTTTTCTAGTGTCAGCTGTTTGATGATCATGGCTATTCCTCCATTATNTCCGATATTCCAAGTATTTCTATACTTNATNTTGTTATCTTGTTTTGTAAGGCTGTAGAATTCTTTCCACTNGAATCTTTGGGTGACTTTTTTAGTATTTTTAGTAGTTCTTTTGCCATGATTATTCCTTTTTCATTTTGTAATGAATGACTTTCAGGCTTTATGTTGATGATACTTTCTTTGAATAATTCTTCTTCTATTTCTAATTTATCTTCACTCGACATTCTTATCTTCCTTACTTCTTTTGTAGTTACTTTACGATCATTAATTTGTGGCGCTATGGCATTTTTATTGGTTAATAATTTTCTTATTGCACTAGTGTCTATGTCTGCTTTATTTCCAGAAAGTAATTCTCCAAAAATTCTTATTGTTACTAGCTTGTTATCTACATCTTCCTCTTCTAGTTTTTTATTTATCTCTTCATTAACTTGTTTTGCTCTCTTTCCAGTAACATCATCAAACTCAATAAATTTACCTTCTATCTTATTCATCTCGNTAAACTTTATTCCATTATCAATTATCTTGTTGTTCTCACATGATACGATGTAGAATCCTCTCTTCTCTCCCTTCGATACATCTGCGTAATCTTTCCATCCGTGACCTATGAATGATGGTCCTGGAAATATTATGTTCTGATAATTTTGAATATTAAATTCATCTCTTTTATGAATATGACCTCCTGCATAATAGTCGAAACCTTTTGGGAACAAATTTATTGGAATGCATTCCATATCCATCGCGTTTTTCAAAAAATCTGGTTTTAATTCTTCAATTCCACTATGAAACACAAAAATTTTTAACCCATCTTGATTTTCAAGATGTTCTCTATCTAATCTCTCGAAAATATGAATCTCCAATCCTCCTCTTTTTCCAGGTATTCCAGCTAATTTCACACCTGTTTCTTTATCTTGATGCATTTCTAATCTTATTTTACCATCTACTGTTTTCGGATTATAAATTTTAATGATTAGTTTAGCTGCTTCCAACAATTCTATTATTGCCTCTCCACTTCCCCATTTATCATGACTTCCATAGACAACATATACTGGAATGTTCAATTCCGATAATTCAATCAATTTTTTTATTATCTTTCTGACTTGCTCAAGTTCAGGAACTGGTTCATGGAAGAAATCTCCTGCAATAATGATGAATTTTACTCCTTCTTTTATGCAAATATCTATTGATTCATTGAATGACTCGATCTCTAAATCAATCAATCTTTTGTCTTTGTGAGCTCCGATGTGTATGTCTGCCATATGTGCAAATTTGAACATTATATCCTTCCTCAATCNAATTTTAATTCATAATCGTCTTTATTATCTTTCTTTAATTCACGACGTGCAATATCTTCAAAGAGCGGCGTGTATATAGGAATTGCAAATTTTGTAAATACACTACTTACAATTGCTTCTCCCTTGTCCAAGCTCCCAATAGTCNTATCTTCTTCTGATAAGTCTTGCGCTGCACAATCGATTACTGATCTTCTCTCAGCAGCCATCTCATTTCCTAAGATTATTTTTGTATTAAGATTACTTAGAATTATCTTCGGAATCAAACTAGTTAGCTGTGTTATTGCGATTAACCCTACTTTGAACTTTCTACCTTCTCTGGCTATTGTACTGTAGATATTTTCCCCAGCTTCTTGTAATTGATCATTTGATAATACTCTGGGCGCTTCTTCTATGATTATACTTATTGGACAATTATCTATTAACTGACCTTTTCCTTTTGAAGCCCTAT
Source organism: Nitrososphaerota archaeon (assembly GCA_013306035.1). GTDB lineage: Archaea > Thermoproteota > Nitrososphaeria > Nitrososphaerales > UBA57 > UBA57. The sequence continues at coordinate 21,500 of JABUBF010000008.1, read as the reverse complement.
ACCTGTAAAATACTTTGCTCGCAATCATACTTCCTATCAATAATTCTGTTTGGTCTGCTAATTTCGACGTATCAATTATCACGATCCTTCCATCTTGTAAATGACCAGTTATTCCATTCAATGTAGATTCTCCACCTTGAAGAGAAAATACAGGGTTATCACAAATTATTTCACCGTCTTTCTGATATATCCCCAAAGAAGTCCTTAATTTTCTTTGCAAAACTGCTAGTGTAGTGTCGTGTACTAATCCCTCGAATTCTCCGACATCGCTGAGAACAATTCTCTCAATCCATCTCTCTCTAAATGTATTTGAGAATAACCAAATTGCTTGTTTTTGCGCTTCAGTAAAATTCACTATTCCCTCAAAGTGTTCTGGAGCAATTGTCCTTATGTTGATTAAAAGTGTATTGCTGCCTACTGGGGCATCTGATGAATAATATCGTAATTTTTCTTTTGCATTCGGGTGATCCTTTAATCCTAATTCATGTCTTCCATAATACTCATCGTGAGCATCTAATACCAATACTCCGAATTTTCCTAGTTTCAGAACACTCCATAGCATTGTTTTGACCAAATTGCTCTTTCCTCTTCCTGTAGTGGCCGGTATTAAGACATGATGAGTGAANAAATCGGTTCCATTTAGATATACTGGTACATCATCTAGTACTTTTGAACCACTTCTTATATTTCCCAGATAAACTGGATCTTCAGGTGGTTCCGAGATAAATTGCAAATCCTCCTTTGTAGCATATCGTATCTTTGAAAAAAACTTTGGAAGAACCTTTGGAATTTTTACCCCTTCTTTTGTTATCTTAATTATTGCTTTCGCATTTGCTAACGTATAGTTTCTTAAATTAGATTCATAGAAACCAATCTCATCTCCCATCCCTTCTAGACTAAGTCCTGCCGCTAGTTCCATGTTTGATGGTGATATCTGGCTACCAAAACTTAGATCAAATACCTTCAATAATACTGAGTTGTTGTCGTCCTCATCAATAATCAATAAATCTCCTAATTCTATATTCTTTCCCACATTCTTCTCTCGGATTAATATTCCAGCAACGTCTCCNGAAANTACTTGTCCAACAAAATCTATCTCCTTGTTATTCAAAACTTTCCCCNANTACTTGTTATTTTNTTCCAATAAATCCATTCTTAGCAATAACTCTTTACACATNGTCAAACNGNCTCTATTTTAGTATCATGTTCAATATATCNTGAGCATCTTTTGCTTGAATATGCCTCAAGAATTCTTTTGACGCTCCTGACTTNGCTAATACCGATGTAATTATTCCTTTATACTCGTCACTCTCATCATATGACACTCTTGCCATATTGTCTGCATCAATTAAACCATANGGATATCCTATGAATGATAAATCATTAGAATTCCTCATTATNGTAGAAAAAATNTCATTAATCTGTAAATCATTCAATTCTTCAAANGTCTTTCTATCTACTTCAAAACGAAATATTCTATTGGAATTCCTTGATAGTTTTATAATAAATATCATTACNTCATGNTCNGTAGNTCTNGATATTGCAAATGGATAATACCATTCTCTTTCTATACTATTNTCCTCCGCTAATCTGTTTATACTTCCTAATAGTGACAACCCTGTTGTAGTCTGTAGTGAACTTGTCTTTGAAAGTCCACACAGAATTACTCGTTTTTCACGTGCTTTCCTCCTTAAATTCGTAAGATATGTCGATTCATTCGTGAAATTCGACTGTAAAGTCCCATCAATCATTAAAATATCATTCTCGTTTAATTCATCAATTAAGTCNGTTGCATTAGTCCATTCTGCAAATCTCCTTCCTATTGATGATACTCTTGATATATCTGCTACTTGATTTCCACTCATTATACTTCGATCATTTGCGGCAAAAGACAAATCTTCCTCTTTTGGTAATAGTTCTCTCAATTTTATTTCATTCGAGTCTAATTCAAAAATTGTCTTATATTGAATCTGATTGTCTACCAAAGATGTTGAATATGTTGCGGAAAAAAACTCCAATCTCTTATTTGTTATCCGCCTATCATTATGCCATTTTGCTNNATATACNCTGTTTAATTGAATNGAAAAATTAGGTGCTCCTATTAGTTCAAGATTTCCCCCATCTACGAATGCAATATCTCTGGGTGATTCTATCTTGTTTATTAATTTAAAATTCTCTTTCTTTGAAGGAAAGACTTCTATATCTTCACCTTGTATGTGAGGATCNCCAATTTCCCTNTCTNATACTTCAGGAATTAGTCTGTTAATTAATTTTCGTGCGCCAGGAATAATCAAAATAATCTGTTAGTTATATTCTCACTATGTTTAATTTTAAATCTTTGCAAAACATTAAAACTTACTAATTGTTAATATTTTTTATGTCTCATATCTCTATTGGTACAATATCACCTGATTTTAATTTAAAGTCTACTGATAATAATTCCTATAGTTTATCTTCTTTTTCAGACAAAAAAATTCTTGTAATTATGTTCACTTGCAATCATTGTCCATTTGTAAAAGCATATGAAGATAGATTAATTCAAATCCAAAAAGATTATTCTGACAAATCTGTTTCTCTTGTTGCTATTAACTCTAATGAAACTATTAACTATCCAGAAGATACTTTCGAAAAGATGCAAATCCGTGTTACTGAAAAATCTTATAATTTTCCTTATTTAAGAGACGAAGATCAGAGCGTTGCATCATCATATGGTGCTTCATTCACTCCTGAAATATTTGTATTCGACATTGATAGGAAATTAAGATATCACGGGCGTATTGACGACAATAAAGATCCTGATAATGTTACTTCTTCTGATCTAAGAAATGCTTTAGATGAACTATTATCTGAACATGACGTTACCAGTTCTGAAACTCATGGTATAGGTTGTTCTATTAAATGGGCTAAATAGTTCTCTTATTATTTTTCCGTTTGATCTACCCATTGAAATTTTCTTTGTAGTGTTTTTGGGTATAGTTTATTCCAATCTAGTTCAACTTTTTCTGACCAATTCTTGTATATTCGAGGATCTATATAATTTCTTAATGATGTATTAAGATTGTATTCTTTAGTCTTCTTATCTACTTCAACCTTCAATTTCATTTTATTCAATCTCTCTTCAACTCTATTTTGATTATTTTCGATACGTTCTTTCTCTTTTATAATACGTACTTTTTGACTCTCCACTTTTTTCAGTAATTTAGTATCCTCTTTGTGTAATTTCTCATCTTCACACTTTATTCTATCTCCATTAATNCTTAACTCATTGTTACAAACTACACATTTATGTTCTTGATTTTTTATTAACGACTTAATATTTTTTAATTTTTTGTTCACATCTTTGATTTTATTTTCTTTCTTTTTCATACTTTCTTCCCAGTTTTTTGTCGGTGTCTTTTTGTGATTACACTGTACTGCCGCTTCTAAATTAGCCATCTTTGCATGATAAATTTTCAAATAATCATCATCTTTTGATTCTAATCCACATTTGTCTAAATAATCATTTACTTGATTTGATGCATGATAAGTTCTGAATACTTTTGCAGTAATTCCTTTTTTATTGTTTGACANAAATTTATTTACATCTGTAGAAGATATTTTGTCAAAAATCGCATCATTCGGTTTCTTTCCTTTGATAAATTTCTGAATATTTCTAATGAATTGCATATCTCCCTTTATTTCTAAAGTCTTTTTCCAAGTTACACTGTCTTTTCCTAAGAAATCAAATTCTATCTTATTTCCATTAATGATTATATGCTCTACTCTTAACGTCGTTGCTCCTACAGTATCTGCTTCATCTTCATCCTTCTCATCTCCTACTCTCATTGCTAAATTATCAATTAGGTAAGTCACAGTGGCAATTTTTTGTATCTTTTCATCTGTCGACGCTAGATTATTCTTAATATGTTTTCTAATCTTTAAAATCGATTTTTGTAAGTTTATGGCTTTTTCATATTTTGCTCTATCTTGTTCTTGTCGTATTGTTGATGCATCTGACAACCAAACATATTTGTCTTTATTTGTTAATTGATCGTGCCATTTCGCTAACCATGTAAATTCATTATTATATATGATTTTTCCCCATGTTTTATTTTTTATTGGACAGGTTGGAACCTTAGATTTCTTTCCTAAATTTAATACAATGTCTTCTGGTTCAGCCATTCTCTTCCATTTACCTCTAAATGGATGTTCTCCTCTTCCCATGAAAATTGAAGCTGGTTCTACCATGTAATTTCCTACCTCGGTTTTTGAACCATTTACTATCGCGTAACCATATCTCTCTTTTAGAACTTCTCTTTTTTCTTTACGTTCTATCGCTAATTTCTTTTTAATTTCCGGTTTTGAATTATATTCTTTCTCTCTTTCTTGCATCTTTATCATTTCTGTGAAATCAAAATCATCAATTGACAAATTATTATATTTCTCTTCAAATTGCTCAAGAAAGTCATTTGTAAAATTTTTAATAAAAACTTTATCTTGTACATATGGGGTGTCTTTCTTTTTTGTCCACGCCCATGCCATTTCTTCTTGTTTTTTATTTAGTGATGTCTTTTTTCCTTTAACTTTAACTGATATCTTCTTGTAGTTGTATTCTGGTGGAAATAATACCCCGTTATGTTCCAATGTTTTCCATTTCATTTTATTATCAACTTACCTTATCCATTGATTTCGGATAAAATTTTTTCATATATTTTGTACCGTTTAATTTCTTATTATAAGTTTACTATGTTAGTTGTTTAATCAAGTCTTTATAATCACTTGTTACAGTTTTTAATTGTTTTACACCATCTTCTAAAGACATTGATTTAATCTCAGTTCCTCTCAAAGTAAGCATTTGTCCCCATTTTTTCTCTAAAACTAGTTTTATAGCCGCATAACCTAATCTAGCTCCATAAACTCTATCAAATGCAGATGGTGTTCCTCCTCTTACTAAATGTCCAAGCACAATATGCCTTGTCTCTATTCCTGTTTTATCTTCTATTAATTTTGCCAGTTTTTCTCCTGCTCCTCCTAATTTAACATGCCCGAAAGCATCTAATTCTTGATCTTGAGTAGTGTAACTTCCTTCTTTTTCCTCTGCTCCTTCCGCAATAACTATAATTCCTGTATTTTGTCCTTGTTTTTTTAATTCTTTAATCTTATTACATACTTCTTGACTGTCATACTTCTCTTCTGGGTATAATATTATGTCTGCTCCTGCGGCTAGTCCTGAATGTACTGCTAACCATCCTGCATGTCTTCCCATTACCTCAACTACCATGAATCTTTCATGAGATTTTCCTGTACTTCTTATTCGATCTATTGCTTCTACCGTGATATTTATTGCTGTATCGAATCCTATTGTATAATCTGTAGAAAATAAATCATTATCAATCGTTTTTGGTACTCCGACAACATTTATCCCATTTTTATATAATTCGTTTGCAACACCTAGTGTATCTTCTCCACCCATTGCAATTAGGCCATCTGCAACTTGTTTTAAATTCTCTGAAACTAATTTTATTCCATTCTCCATTTTAATTGGGTTAGTTCTACTCGAAAGTAAAAAAGTACCTCCTTCTGAATGAAGATTTTTCACATCTTCCCATTTAAGAGGGAAGTGATCTAACTCTACTAAACCTGCCCATCCTCTTTTTATTCCAATCATTTCTACTTGATTCTCTTTAGCTACTTTAGCAACTGCACGAATTACTGGATTTAATCCTGGCGCATCTCCGCCTCCAGTCAATATAGCTATTTTCATTAAATCATCTAACTAGATTATACTATATTATATTCTCTTCCCTTCGAAAATTACTTCTTTAATCTTCTTAGATATTTCTAGGGGTTCTGGATGTTGCCATACATTTCTTCCTACTGCTAAACCTGTAGCTCCTGCTTCCATTGCTCCTGAAATTTGTTTTAAGAACTCATCATCGGTTTTTGTCTTTGCTCCACCAGACATGAATACGTGTGCTTTTCCTGCAGATCTAACCGCCCAATTGAATGTTTTTGGATCTCCACTATATTTTATCTTGACTGCATCTGCACCTAGTTCCATTCCAATTCTTGCCGCATATGCAACAATTGCTGGATCCATATCTCCACCAAGTTCTTTAACTCTTCCACCTCGTGGATACACCCATGATATTGCTGGTAAATCATTTTTGTGTGCTTCTTCTTGAATTCTTCCAAATTCTTGGAACATATGTGGTTCGTGTTCACTTCCTGCATATATTGTATATCCTATACCTTTTGCTCCAAGACTTATTGCTTCTTCCACTGAACATACTTGTCTTGATAATGGATCTCCTGCAGTAAGGTTATCTTTTCCATTAACTTTGACAATTAGTGGAACTTTTCCATTATAATATTTCTCGGCACAGCCTTTTCCAAATACTATACCCGAAAACCCACCANCTACAGCAGTATCCATAATAAATTGCGGATCTACATTTCTATCATCAAAATCCGCACTAGGACCATGTTCTAAACCTTGGTCGTATGCTAAAAGAACGCTCTTTCCATCTTTGATAAACGGTTTCATTAAATCATCCATGTGCTATCTAGATAAGTCGTACAAAAACCTCCTAATAATTCTTATCTTATACTCTAGATTATTTCAGACAAAGAATTTATATCACCTATTATATCTCCTTCTAACGTTAAAAATACTGCTTCATTAATATATGGCCTTGTTTTTCTTATTATTGGGCAAATATTCTTCTTTCGGTGAATAGAAAAACCACTAGCTGTTAGTTCTTTATTAAACGAAGGTACAGTTATGATTTCTATATCTTCATTATTTTTCTCAAATAGATCATTTGTTTTTGTTTTTAATATTGACCATATCTGATAGCCTGATAATGGACTATTTTGTTGATTATATATTGGATGTAAATGCCCAATGATTATCTTCTTCACATCATTAAATGTCTCGTTTATGTTTGTATGACCATGTAATAAAACCGTTGAATCAATTTTTATCCCTCTACTNTCTCCTATCTCTATGTTATCTGGAAGTAAATAGCTAATGTTTCCGTCATGATTTCCTGGTATTACCACAATATCTACTAATTTTGAAATCGCTCTAAAGAACCTTGGAACTTCAATACGTTCTGATTTTGTTATTGACGCAATACTGTCTTTTACATCACCTAAAATAATCACACTATCTGGTTTTTCTTTCTTTATTAATTCTGATAAAACCTTCTGCATTTTTTCTGTAGAACTCTGAATTGATATACCTTGTTTGTTAAATCTCTCTTCGAATCCAATATGTAAATCACTAATTACTATGTGTTTCTCGTTTTCATTACTCAGAATTAGTGCCGGTTCTGGATATAGAATTCTTATCAATTCAATCTTGATATATTGGTAATTGTATTAAATTATTCATGAAGAAAAGGTCTTCTAACGACCTTATTAATGATTTAATAGACGAAGGTCGTGTAAAACTCCATAAGTTCCAACCTAGCGGAAGAGAATTATGGACTGTTATAGGAAATTATGGCGACCATCTGATTCTCATTGATGATGATTATTGTAGTTGCAGAGGATTTTATTTCTCTTTGATGAGGCAAAAATCATCTTCTTGTTATCACCTTAAAGCCTATAAAATTGCTAAACAAAGTAAAAAATATTCTTCTATAGAAATCTCTGATTACGATTATGAAACCTTCTTCAAATTACTCACTAAAAGTATAAAAAAACAAATTGAATTAGATTAATTCTTTTTATTGATGATAACTTTGCCCCATCTGCATTCTAATTTATTGTTTGTAAAAAGTGTAACTGCTCTGATTANTGCTTTATTTTCACAATCTCTTCCTGATTTCTTAATTTCTTCTAATGATTTTGTTGTATCTAATGTAAAAGCTTCTTGTGTAATAATTGGACCCTGATCTAGATCAACTGTTACGAAATGTGACGTTGCACCTGAAATTTTAACTCCTTTCTCAAACGCTTGCATGTATGCCATTGCTCCAGGAAAAGCAGGTAACAATGATGGATGTACATTGATTATTCTATTTGGATAGTTCCATACGAATCTCGGAGATAGTATTTTCATATATCTTGCTAATACAACAAAATCTACATTGTTCTCATCTAATATCTTCAGAATCTTATCTTCTCTTGATGACTGTTGTCTATCCTTTATACAAATAAATCTAATTTTGTATTTTTTACATATATCTTCTAATATTTCCATAGTTCCTATGACTATGGGGATATTTACATCTAATTTTCCATCTTTATTTGCAATTAATAATTCAGATAATACATGATCTTCTTTCGTTACTAAAATTGCCATATTCTTTTTTTGTTTTTGTTCGTCATAAAATACTCTAGATTTCATACCTAATTGTTTTGCTTCTCTTNCCAATNCTTTGTTGAATATTTCTTTATCAAACTTTTTCTTGTTAATTGATATCTTCACATTCATAAAAAATGTACCATTGACTACATTCTGACTAACTTCTTCTATATTACACTGATTCTCGAAAATGAAATTTGTTATTGTTGCTACAATCCCTTTACTATCTGGACCAATAATCGAAATATCTGCACTCTTCATTTAATCACTTGATAATATTGATAATCTGATTATTAATATAATTATCATAATAAAGTATAATTTTTCTCTATTTTCACCAAATTTTACGAAAGCTTCGAGAGGGATTTGAACCCTCGACATCTTGCTTACAAGGCAAGCGCTCTGACCGGTCTGAGCTACCGAAGCACACCTATAATNGACTCTCTATNAAGATTGTTTAATCTGTCTTTTTTATATTACTTACTCTTATAATTAATACTGTGAAGGTTGAAGTCTTAGATTCTGGGTTTATTGAGGTTGTAGACCATCTNGGCACTGATCTGACTGTTGTAAATTCTGCACGTGTCTCGTTTGGTAAACGTCAAACCGTATATGAAGAAGGAGATAGAAAACTTGTCCGATTTCTTGCTAAAAATAAACACTACTCTCCATTTAGGCATATGATAATTCAATTTCATATCAAGGCTCCTGAATTTGTTATGAGACAATGGTACAAGCATGTAGTTGGTATTGAAACTACTAGTTCTTCTGCCACTAAGGATCATGCTTGGAATGAAATTAGCGGTCGTTATGTTCCTGTTAAAGATTTTTACAAACCCTTGGTCTGGCGACAACAATCTACTGATAATAAACAAGGTTCTGGAGATAACATGCCTGACGATCTTAATATTGAATGTCAAAAAATATTCGATAATTTCATGAAAAACGTTGAAGAATCATATGAGAATCTATTAAAAATTGGTGTCGCAAAAGAACAAGCACGTACTATTCTTCCTCTTAATCAATATACTGAAATATATTGGACTGCTTCATTTCAAGCAATCATGAATTTTCTTGAATTACGGACTGAAAAAACCGCGCAATGGGAGATTCGTCAATACGCTATAACTATTAAAAAATTAGTATCCGAAATTTATCCAGAAACTACTGATATTTGGTTTAAAGCACATGACTGGGAATGAGAGATTAATTGTTCTTATTTCTATTCTGTGAATATTTACAGGTTTTCTGAAATACACATTCTTCACATTTTGGATTAATTGGTTTACAGATTAATTGCCCAAATCGCACAAAATATTCATTAATCTGCAGCCAATGTTTTTTATTTACTATCTTAGATAATTCAATTTCTGTTTCTTCAGGAATTTTTGTTTCTACTAATCCTAACCTGTTTGAAATTCTATGAACATGTACATCTACCGGTATTGCAGGTTTTCTAAATCCATAAACTAAAACACAATTTGCTGTTTTTCTACCTACCAATGGTAGGTCCAATAATTCATCCATCTCAATTGGCACTTGATTATTGTAGTCTTTGTGAATAATCTCTGCTACTTGTTTTATCTTCTTTGATTTAGTCTTATAGAACGCTACGGGTTTAATCAATTTCTTAATATCTAATGTTTTTGCCTTCGANAGTTCTTTTGGATTTTTATATTTCTTAAATAGACGATTAGATGCNCCTAACGTCGTATCATCTTTTGTCCTAGATGATAATATCGTTGAGATTAATACCTTGAACGGATTCCCTTCTTTTTCAACTTCTCCAAGCATGGTTAACTTATTCGTTTGTTTCATCTCTATCATTTTTTTCATTTCTTGAAGAACTGTTTTCATAACTAATTTCTCACTTTTTTTTTATAATATTTCTTTATTAATTTTAAATCATCAATCCAAGTACTGATTTTTGTTTGATTTCTTAATATTGCTGCTGGATGATAGGTTAGAAGATATCTACTTTCTTTCTTATTTATAATCTTACCATGTTGTTCTTTTAATAATACATCTTCGTGTTGTTTCTTTATTGCGGTCTTGCCAAGTAGTATTGTAATTTCAGGTTTGATTAATCTAATTTCTTCTTGTAAATATTTGTTGCATGATTCTATCTCTTCTTCCGTTGGACGACGGTTTTTTGGCGGTCTACATTTCACTAAATTTGTTATATATACTTCTGTATCTTCTATTCCAACTTCTCTTATACTCTTTCTTAATAATTTCCCTCCTCTACCGCAGAATGGAATTCCTTTTTNATCTTCTTCTGCTCCTGGAGCCTCTCCAACAAAAATAATCTTATTACTTNTCTCTCCTCTTCCTGGTACTGATTTATTTCTTGACTTNTATAATTCACATTTCTTACATTTTATGACATCTTCTGACAACTTTTTTAGTGATTTGTAACTCATGTTTATTTATTTAATTATCTTAACTTGAATAAAAGATAATTGTACGCTTGTTTATGATATATTATGAAAGATTTGTTAAGTAAACAGGTATTTCTTCTTGATATCGAAGGAGTTATTTGTGAAAGTATTGATAAAGAAATTTCTCTTCCTTTTGTACAAAAATTTATTTCTGCTCTTAAATCCAATAATATCCGTATTGCAATAGTTACAAATATCTCTAGAAATCCAAAAGCAATAGTTCTTGAGAAACTTAGATCTATGGATCTTTTAATCAAATCTGATGAATTGTATACCTCTGGTTCTACTACTACACAAATTATAAAAGAAACATACAAGAATCCTAAATGCTTTGTTATTAGTGAATGGGGTCTGAAAAAAGATCTCGAAGATGCAGGAATCTCTGTCTCTAACGATGATGCAGATATTGTTGTAGTTGGCGCGAATCGTAATTTGACTTATAGAGAATTAAACCATGCAATGCGCCTTGTTCTTAACGGAGCTGAATTAATTTGTTCTGGCACCACTCAATTCTTTAAAGGAACACATCATTCTGATACTGGTTACTTCCTTGGAGAATCTGCAATCGCCCAAGCAATTAGTCATGCTACTGGTAAGTCGATTCGTTATATTGGAAAACCATATCCTGAAATTTTTAATCAAGTATTATCTGATTTCAATATAACTCCTGATCAAGCAGTTATGATTGGCGATAATATTACATCTGATATACGAGGTGCTAATTCATTNGGTATTACTAGTATCTTAACCACTAATGATCTTAATATTGACATTAATTCTATTCCAGATTCTGATAAACCTAATTATTCTATACAAAACATAGACGAACTTTATCATGAATTATTTTAGTTTCTAGTAAATAATAATGCGCCAAATATTACCAGTACTAATGAAACACTTAGATTTACAACGAACGGTAATCCTATCATATTGGTTAAATAATATAAAATTGGACTTGCTAAAATCAATACAGATGAAAATACACTAATTATAAACTTATTATTTTCTGTTTTAACTGCAAAAGGAATCTGTATAAATGCTGATTGTAAAAACATTATTGCAGTAAATAAAATAGGTAATCTCCCTGTTATGAATAATCCTATCGCATTGGTCTGAGCGTCAGATACAGCTATTGCTTCTCCTAANGATAATNATATAATTATTNTACCAATTATTCTCATTCGTTTTGCATGAATGGATATTAGTCCAGTTCTTTCATCTTCATTACTTGATCTAATATGAAAAATCAAAGATGCACTAACTGCTAATAATGATAAGACTAACCAATACGGATTTCTTGTTACTGATAAAAAACTCTCTTGAAAAGTTAACCCAGAAACAGTCACATACAATATAGTACTNATGATATACATTACCACGGGCATGAAGTAAAGTAAAAACGAAATATCTTCTACTGTATCTGTTTTCATATTCTTCTCTCCTTACAATTCAAACTGTAACTGTATCTAAACTTTTCCTTGCAAACGTTAGATATGTCGTATGACCAATCATTCTCATCGCGGGCCTCGTTTTTCCTTCTCTTACTTCCATCTCTCTCATNAAAATCTCTAACGTTTCTATCTCTAGAAACCTTTCATTCTGTAATTCAATTACAACTTTCTCAACTTGATTGATTGTTGGTGATACTGAAGTCAATGTACCTCCAGGTCTAAGACAATCTTTCATTGTTTTGATCAGAGTCCATGGATCCCCCAAATCTAATACTGCTACATCCATGTTTCTTTCTTCTAAACCTAACTTTGCATCTTTGAGGCTTAATGTAACATATTCTGACAATCTTGCCTTTTCAATATTCTTTTTTGCAATTTCATGCGATTCTTCTCTTATATCATAACTATATAGATGTCCATCTGGCCGAATCAAATTTGCTATTACACAACTTAAAGATCCACTTCCAGTTCCTGCTTCTATTACATTCATTCCATTACTCAAGTCCGTCCAACTCGCGATTATTGCCATATCTTTTGGATAAAGTATTTGCGTCGCACGTTTTGACTTGAAAATATAATCATTAAGTTTAGGATACAATAAGTATATCTCATTATTTGTATTAGTTATTACACATTGGCCATATTCTTTTCCTATTACATCTTTGCCTTCTATAAATCCTGCATGTGTATGTATTTGTTTTTCATTAGTAACTTGAATTAGCCATTTCTTTCTTGGAGACAAATAGAATAATACGAAATCATTCTCTTCAACCCGATTATCTTTCATGTATTTTGCGATATTTCTTATAATATAAAAATGAGACTAAGCTCTCCACCATTCAAATGACAAGAATTCTACATCCTCTTGACTGTAATTAACAACAGCAATCAGGAACTTCTTTTTCACAGTTGTTGCCAAACGTCCTGCTAATACAATACTTGTTGCTGTAAGATTGGCTTGAGGTACCATAACTTGAATAATGTATGGCGCATGATCAATTCCTGGCCCATGTTCATAAACTGCGAAATCACTTCCAAATTTTATTCCGGGAGNGACAACATACCCTCGAGATCTTAACTCCTTGTAAACAAGAAATTTCTCTTTGAATAACACGTATTCGCTCTCGCATTTTTCTACTAATCTCTTTTTTGAAATGACTTTTCCTGAAATTGAATCACGAATTGCTATCTTTTTTTCTGAGACCAGATAATAACCCTCAATTAAATCAAGGATTAATGGTGCATCAAAATCAGTTCCTTTGGGTTTTGGGACTCCTAATGGTTTCCCAAAATAACCATCTCCGAATATTCTCTTTGATTCTTCGATGTCCCAAATTACTATTCTATTTTCTACTAATTCTCCTTTAAACAACTTATTTGGCATACTATAATCCAATTGCAATAATTGTTATTGAATCTGCTGCTGATAAACATCTGTCTGCCATCTCTTCTATGTGTTCTGCAGCATCTTTTAGTAACATTGCATCTTTTGCACCAGGAATTTCTTTCATTATAATCTTAACAAGATTTCTATATTTCAAATCAGTTTCTCTTTCAATTTTCTGCAAATCATATGCAATTTGAATTACATTATCTGGATTTACTGCAAGAAATCTTACCATTTCATTTAATTTATGAACTAATTCAATAATCATATTTAATAATTCTTCAAATTCCTTTTTTATTGTTGGTTTCTTTAATGATTTATTATCTACAATTGATATTCTAAATGCAACACCGCTAGTATAGCCTGCTATTTCTTCTATTTCGTAAGCTGTTTTTAACAAATCTTCTCTATTCATTAATAAACTTCCTACTTCTGCTAATTCTCTTGTTAATGCTCTTCTATATCCCTCAACTTCATCTTCAGCTTCTCCTATTTTCTTAATTGAATTATTGACTTTCTTTTCATCATTTTCAATAACTGATTTAAATACATTTACTAACTCTCTTGATGAATCCAATACTTTTCTTGTTTCGTCAAGTAATACTNCTTGTGTCTTTCCTCTTGCTTTNTCTTCAGAACCCCCAGAAAACATACAAATTACATGTTATACAAATTAAAAAACCTTAACCTTNTTCTAATTTATTACTTTTTTTAACTGTTTTTTATATTCATTCATTATTTCCATTGTAGTGGTTATATCTTGAGCCATTTTATCTTCTCTAATCCTTCCGGTNAATATTGGAAATCGTAATGCAAGACCAAAATCTTTTCGAATTTCATTCATATTTGCTGTATGTATTGGGCTGATAGTTATCTCAGATCCAGTGATTTCTAATACTATGTTTGGTTTGAACCATACATCTACTTCCATTTTTGAATCCACCATTACATGTTTATCTTTTATTATGCATTTTTGTAGTTTCTCGTAAATTATCCTCAATTGCTCATCTGAAAAACCAGTTCCTACTTTACAAAAGCTTCTAAACATGTCTTCTTCTTTGTTATAAGCTGCTAAAAGTAACGCTCCATATCTGTTTACTCTTTTCCCTTTTCCATATATTGCTCCAATTACTACCAAATCTAAAGTATCTGACATTTCTGATTTATATTCTCTTTTTAATTTAATCCATAGGTATTCTCTTGCCCCTGCTCTATAAGTTCCTTGCAGATCTTTGATTACTAATCCTTCACAACCTTCTTCTATGGATTGTTCTAGAAAATTATCGATTTCTTCAGCACTTCGAATTATTTTATTTTTAACAATGTCTAATTTTTTATTCTTCTTTACTATGATATTCAAAATTTTCCTTCTGCGCTCATAACTCGAATTTGTTAAATCTTCATTATCAAAAAATATTATATCAAATAAGTTAATTGATATTGGATAGTTTTCTACTGCTTCTTTAATTTTATGTTTTCTTCTTCTATGCATAAGTTCCTGAAATGGTAAATACGAACCATCTTCTTTGTTTATTGCTACTGCCTCTGCTTCTACTATCATATTCTCTACATTGATTTCACTCATTATTGAAGAAACATCTGGATAATGATTTGTTATATTCTCTAATTTTCTCGAAAAAATACTCACTTGTTTCTTGTTTACATGAATCTGTAATCTTTCACCATCTAACTTATATTCTAAACTCATTTTTTCACCTACTTTATCAATGATTTCTTGCGATGAACTCAATCTTTCTGCAAGCATTGGTCTGATTGGATTTCCTACTACAATGTTAATTTCTTCTAATCCTTCCAAACCTTTTTCTACAACAATTTTTGCCACTTTACCAAGATCACTTGAAATGTTATATGTTCTTTCTAAATATTTTCTGTTTTTCTTATCACCAGTATATGNAACAGCTAATGCATCTAAAACAGTATAATCTGCTATTCCTAATCTTAGTATTCCAGTAAGTGTTCTTATAATGTATTTTCCTTCAAGTGGCGTGCAATCAGATAATAGCCCTGATAAATGTGCAATTTTTATATCTACCGATCCATGTCCAGTAGTATTTGCAATATCTTCAAATGTACTATAAACTCTTTCTACTGTTAATCTATCTTTTACTAATGTAGTTTGTACTTTATTTGATAATGCAATCTTTGTTACTTCTCCTAAATCTCCCGTTTTCTTATACTCTTCTTGTATCCTATTTTTNGACATCGACGTAGATTTCTCTAATACTTTTATTACTAATTTATCTGACATTCCTAATTCTATTCCATAAAAATCTGGTTTTATTTTACCTTGTGTTAGATATATTACTCTCTCAATAACTTTTGACGATGTATTTTTGAAAAGACCTGATAAAATCTCTAAAAGTTCTAATCTCTTCCTAGTCTTTTCCATATCTTCATACGCTTGTGCAACTATGTTATAATCCACACATATCCAATAACTCTCAAATATTATTAATCTAGTCTTTTTTAATTGTGGTAAAGTTTATCTTACTATGTTTTTAGATATATTGTATATATGTCAGAAACAAAAAAATCTAANAAGTCAAACTGGAACAAACCAAAGGAGAAATCTGATACTAAATCGAGTAATAAACCAAAGGAGAAATCGATAGAAGATATCAGTTATGGATTATCAATGCCTAACATTGACGATAATAAACTCAAAGAAGTCTTTGGCAGTACTAAAGCTATTACTTTATACGAAACATCAAGAATATTGAAGGTTAATGCGTCAGTTGCTAATAAATTCCTTCACGATCTTGAATCAAAAAACCGTATCACACGAGTTNGTGGTTATTCGGGTCATTATATATGGAAATTAATCGAATAAATCTAAATTATAGGATCTAAAATCACAATGCTTAAAAATCAATTCACGTTTATTCTATTTTAATCAAAGTGATTCAATATGGGTAGAAAACATTCAGCTCCAAGACGCGGTTCCTTGGCATTTAGGCCAAGAGGTAGACATGGTACTCTAAATGCAAGAATTCGAAATTGGCCTGATGTTAAATCANAAGAACCTACTTTGCTTGGTTTTATGGGTTTCAAGGTCGGTTCTATGAATGTTCTGACTGTTGATAATGTAGATAAATCTCCTACCTTTGGAAAACCTATCTTTAACCACGCTACTGTTTTGTCTTGCGCTCCAATGACTATTGTCGGTTTACGAGCATACAAAAATAGTCTTGATGGACTTCTAGTTTTTAGTGAAGTATATGCAAAACAACTTCCTAAAGAAATATCAAGAAAACAAAAATTAAATTCTGATTACGATTCTAAAGTTAGTAAAATCAAAGATAATCTTGAATCTTTGAATAAACTTTGTGCAATTGTTTCTGTACCTCCTAAGCAAGCAGGTCTATCTCAAATTAAACCATATTTNTTTGAAATTGGACTTGGAGGCATTACGTTAGAAGATCAATTTGAATATATTAAAAACAATTTAGGAAAGAAAATTACTGTTTCTGATATTATAAAACCTGGAATGTTGGTCGATGCACTTGGTGTTACAAAAGGCAAAGGCTGGCAAGGACCTGTAAAACGATTCGGTATAAAAAAGAAACAACATAAATCTCGAAAAACTGTTCGAGAAGTTGGTACTATTGGTGCCTGGAGTCCAGCAAATGTTATGTATACNGTTCCTCGTGCTGGACAAATGGGTTTTCATCAACGAACTGAATTTAATAAGAAAGTTCTTTTTATTGCAAATGAAAAAGAACAAAGTGTTAATCCTGATGGCGGTTTCACCCATTTCGGTTTAGTACCTGAAGACTACNTCATCATTAAAGGCTCATTACCAGGTCCTATCAAACGACCCGTTATACTTCGATATCCAATTAGATCAAAAGGTCAAAAATTAGACGTTCCTAAAGTTCTAAAACTCAGTACACAGAAAGGCGAATTAGAATGATGTTGCCTGTTTATAATTTAGATGGNGAAGAAGTGGAAAAAATCCAGGTTCCATTAGTTTTCACAACTCCGTATAATCCTAGATTGATTAAAAGAGCAGTTCTTGCAATTCAATCTCATAGTAGAATTCCTAAAGGAACTGATCCACTTGCTGGAGAACGCTCTAGTAGCGAATCATGGAATACAGGTCGAGGCATCTCTAGAATTGGTCGTATTAAATCCCATAGTGGACCTAGAGGAGGTAGTGCTGCAGGAGTTGCCGGTGTTAAAGGCGGTCGTAATCCACATCCACCACGTAGTNNNAAAAATATCTATCAAAAATTAAATAAAAAAGAAAATACGTCTGCTCTTATGTCTGCTATTTCTGCTTCTATGAATCGGGAATTTGTCATTAATCGTGGTCACAGAATTGACAATCTACTTAATCTTCCTTTGATTATAATTGATGATATTGAATCAGTGAATCGAACTAAAGATATTCGCCTTACTCTGATTAACCTTGGTTTTTCTAATGAACTTGAAAGATTATCTGATGTACGTTTACGTTCAGGAAAATCAAGATTACGTGGACGTTCAAGAAAAATTAAGAAAGGACCATTAATTGTTTGTTCTAATGACTTAGGAATAGGCGATGCATGTGAAAATCTATTAGGCGTTGATTTAGTTNAAGCAAAAAACCTTAATGTCTTAGATTTAGCTCCTGGAACTGAAGCTGGACGACTTGTTATCTGGACAAAAAATTCATTCTCTAATCTATCAAGCAATATTCTAAAATCGGTGAAACTTAATGCGTCCTGATCAAGCTGCATCAATAATTATTCGACCATATGTAACTGAAAATACATTTGATCGTATTGAAAAAGAAAATAAGTTAGTTTTTATTGTTAGNAATGATTCAACCAAAAACACTATAAAACAAGCACTTAGTATCTTATATGAGGTTAATGTGAAAGCAATCAATACTACTCAGACTATTCAAGGTAAGAAAGCATTTGTAACTTTTGGCGATAATGATTCTGCGCTCGATCTTGCTACAAAATTAGGTGTTATGTAGAATGGGTAAACGAATCCTTGTTCAACGTCGTGGCGATGGAGGAATGCGATATAGGAGTCATAATAAAGGTAAAATTGCACCTGCATCTTATCCATTTCTTGATTCTAATAATACTGTTACTGGTATAGTAAAAGACCTGTTACATGAACGAGGTCGATCTGTCCCACTTGCTAAAATTGTATTTAATGATAAAATCTCTTATCTTCCTGCTGTTAATGGCCTTCGAGTAAACCAAGAAATTTCTATTGGTTCTAGTTCTGAAATCCAAGACGGTAATATTCTTCCATTACGTGATATACCTGAAGGAACTTCTATTTGTAATATCGAACGGACATTTGGAGACGGTGGAAAAATGGCAAAAAGTGCAGGTACTTCTGCATTACTATATAGCAAAACTGCAGATGGTGGTTCTATCATTAGATTGCGTTCAGGAAAAAGTATTGTTGTTNAAACAAACTGCCGTGCAACTATCGGTGCAATGTCTGCTGCTGGATTTAAAGAGAAACCATTCTTAAAAGCAGGTAATAAAGCACGTTTTGCTCAAGCTTTTGGACATCTCCATCCTAAAGTTCGAGGTGTAGCGATGGGATCTCATTATCACCCATTCGGCGGAGGTAGACATCAAAGTCCACACCAAAGTACATCTACTTCTAGAAATGCACCACCAGGACGTAAAGTTGGTTCAATTGCCGCTAGTAAAACTGGTCCAGGTAGAGCAAGAAGAAGATCAAGGATTGCGGAGNTATAGATTATGCCTAAAGAATTCAAGTATCGTGGTTATTCAATGAAAGAATTACAAAGTATGTCGTTGGATGAATTTCTAAAACTTGTACCATCTCGTCAAAGACGCTCCTTAACTCGTGGACTCTCTGAAAATAAAAAGAAAATCTTGGAACAAATTGATAATCTAAATAAAGACTCGTCTGACAAAAGTATACGTACTCATTCTCGTGATCTCATTCTTCTTCCAAAGATGTTAGGATTAACAATTCATGTATATACAGGAAAAGAATTTGTTCCTGTTGAAGTTCAACCATCTATGATTGGTCATTATCTTGGCGAATATGCTATTACTAATAAAAAAGTACAACATGGAACACCTGGAATTGGTGCTTCTAAATCAAGTCTCTACGTCCCATTGAAATAGGTTTTTGAAATTGAAAAAAACTTATATCTTCATTAACAGATTTGTAAATTCTATAGTTAAGGTGTAAGATTGTAAAATGCCCAAATTTGGATACAGTTTCGAGCAATATGATCCAGTTGTTCACGCGCGTGCTTCTGGAAGAGAGATTAATATGAGCCCTAAGGCTGCTCGCGAAGTTTGTAATACTATTAAAGGAAAAAAATTATCTGCCGCTCTTAGTTTACTAGATGATGTCATTTTACTCAATAAATCAATTCCTTTTCGTAGACATAAGAAAGAAGTAGGTCATAGACGCTCTACTGATAAATTCCATGCAGGTAGATATCCTGTTAAGGTNGCTAAACATATTTCTCTAATTTTAAATGAAGTTGAATCTAATGCCGATTTCAAAGGACTGGATGTCTCAAATCTTCGTATCATACACGCTGCTACACACCGTGGACGTACTATTCCCGGTTATATTCCTAGAGCAATGGGACGTAGCTCACCAATGAATCATGAATTGGTTCATATAGAAATAATTGCAGGTTGATTAATAGATGGAAAAATCTCAAACTACAATGATTAAAAAAGTATTAGCAAAGAATTCTGATCTCACTGCATTGAATGATTTTCTAAAAGATCAATTAATGGATTCTGGTTATTCTGGTGTAGATATTGTAAAAACACCTGTTGGAACTACTCTGAATTTATTTGTAAATAAACCTGGTCTTGTAATTGGACGAAGAGGTTCGGGTATACGTTCTCTTACTGAAGCACTTGAAACAAAATTTAATATTACTAATCCCCAAATTTCCGTTACTGAAGTTAAAATTCCAGAACTTAATGCAGCAATCATGGCTAGTCGATTGGCATCTTCTGTACAACGTGGTCAGCCAATGCGACGTGCGGCTAATTGGACTATGCGAATGATTATGAATAATGGAGCTCGTGGTGTAGAAATACAAGTCGCTGGAAAGATGCGTAGTGATCGTGCAAGTTTTGAAAAATTTAAAGCAGGTGTAGTTCCAAAAGCAGGATTTACTGCATTACAATCTGTTGATNTTGCATCTTGCGAATCATTACTAAAAGTTGGATTAGTGGGAATCAAAGTATTTATTGCATTACCTGAAAAATACCGTCCTGAATTTAAACATCTTACACACAAGTCNGCCGAAGCACCAGCCGAAGCACCAGCCGAAGCACCAGCCGAAGCACCAGCCGAAGCACCAGCCGAAGCACCAGCCGAAGCACCAGCCGAAGCACCAGCCGAAGCACCAGCCGAAGCACCAGCCGAAGCACCAGACGAAGCACCAGCCGAAGCACCAGCCGAAGCACCAGCCGAAGCACCAGCCGAAGCACCAGCCGAAGCACCAGCCGAAGCACCAGCCGACGATTCTCATAATCTGTCTGATATTAAGGATTGAGGAATGAATAAATTATGACTAAAAGTAATATCCAAAGTTATAGAAATATGTCGGAAGATGAATTACTTGAAAAACTAACCTCTTTGAAAATTGAACATTCTCAAATTAAATCTAATATTCAACGAGGTTTGATTAAAGAAAATCAAGGTAAAGTTCAACCTGTCAAAAAAGATGTTGCTCGTGTTTTGACTGTATTGAATGAATTGAGGAGTGGTAAAAATTGAATACTTCATATGATTTAAAATATAATGAGCTTATTGGTCGTACTCTGACTGTTGTTTCTTCCACTGATTCTTCATTAAATGGCGCTAGTGGATTTGTTATTAATGAAACAAAAAATACTTTTCACATTCTTGATAATAAACGTAAAAAAGTTATCCCAAAA
>JABUBF010000007.1 GCA_013306035.1 Nitrososphaerota archaeon | reverse complement strand
GGGGTGGTTGCGCTTTCACGTCTACGTGAATGACTTTGTAGGATTGGAAAAGGACCGGGGAATCATATGAATCCCATTGGTGCTGTTGCCAATAATCTTAAAGGTATTTAGGTAGATTAGGATTATAACGATGACGGAAGATAATAAGATAAGAAAGTTTGGAATAATAGGTATTGCTAGCCCAATAATTGGACTTTTAGCAGTATTGGTTTCGATTTCTATCTCGCCATGGTTCGATTGGCCAATAAATTCACTAAGTGATCTAGGCGTTGAACAACAAGGTGGTACGCAAATTGCAATATGGATATTCAATGGAGGTATGATTATAGCAGGATCTTTAATAGCAATTTTCATTATGGTTACTAGAAAAACGATTCCAAATAATCGGATTAGTAAGTTAGCGTATTCGATTATATTTATCGGTGGAATCAATCTTGCATTAGTTGGAGTATTTCCATATAATATTTCCGAATCAATTCATTTAATTGTAGCATTAATTTACTTTATTTTTACACCAATCGGTTTAATGATGATTGGAGTGGAAAGACGTTCAAGAGATAGAAATTTTGCGATGTTTTCAATTGGATCTGGAATAGTTGCATTGGTAGTAATAGGAGGAGCAGTTCTTGGAATATTAGGAATGCCAATAGGTACAATATATCCTGAAGGAGTAGCAATTCCGGAATTTATAGAAGCGGTTATTCTCGGTCTATGGATAGGAATAGCAGGAATGAGAGTTTTCAAGACAGGAAAAATTTAGTTATTTTTATATATTTTTTAATTTTTTTTGAAACGTTAATAATGGTAATGCCGACATTTCTTATGCCGTGGTTGCCTAGCCTGGTAAGGCGCAGGATTGCTATTCTGCAAAAATCCTGTCTCCGCAAGGAATCGTGGGTTCAAATCCCACTCACGGCGTCATATACATTAAAAATTTATCTTCATCAATAACATAATAAAAACAATGTCTGAAATATCATCGATTATTACAATTATGGGTTATTCATTAATGGGAGGCATAGCATCAGCCTATCTTTTCAAACGTGTTGCAAAAATTCTTGTAGTACTCATAGGTCTAATATTTTTTGTTGTGCCTGCTTCAGGGTATGCAGATACATTACCGATTTTGAATTACATATCAGAGTATATTTTTGGGCAGGCTGTAGGTATTACTTTGTCGTTATGGGAAACAATCATAGTACAATTAGAAATGGCAGTGCCTTTCATCATAGGTTTCATAGTTGGAATAAAAAAGATCTAATTTTTTTAGTATTTTGTAGCGTCTAAACTAATTACAGAGTCATCGCCAATAACTTCAGCAGTATGTATAGTTCCAGCAGGAACAAGTAACATATCACCAGGACCTAAAATAAATTTTTTTCCAAGAGCAGTCATCTTGAATTTACCAGAAAGTACAGTGTCTTTTTTATCAACCGTATGTGAATGTTCAGAGAAATATGTACCAGAACTATAGGTATAAGTAATTACGCTGAATCCTTCGTCCTCTAATCTTTTTCTCATATTAGATTCGTTTAATTTTCCCCAATCTGAGTTCCATGACTCAATATCCATAATCAATTTAGACATGCAATGAAATAAAAGTAATTTTTAGTATGTTAATCAATATTTCATATTATTTGAGATAATAAAGTCAATAACTTCGCAAACGCAATCGCCATTTGTTTTATCTGATNTGTAAACTGATTTCTCTTTTACCAGATCATGGGAATTAGATACAGCAATAGGATATCGAATAACGTCAAATACGGATAAATCATTTAGAGAATCGCCAATAGCAACAACTGAATTTGGGTTAATTTTTTCAGATTTTAATATTTTTTCCAAGGCAAATCCTTTACTGATATTTGGAGGAACAAGATTAATCATTTCATCTGAACGAGTAATGTTCAAATCAAGATTTTTTTTAGACAAAACATCAGAAACCTCATTAAGAAAATCGTCGACATTAATTCTAGGTTCTCGATCAAGAGCAATAATTATATTTTTGTCATGATGTGCTTCTTTTGGAATGATGCAGAAAGGTAGCCAAGAAGACAGATTATTTTTAAGTAATATCAGATCCTTTTGTTCTCCCAATAGAGTTAATTCATGAGTGCGACAATCATAAGTAACAGTTCCTTCTTCGCAGATAACAACATCGTCAATTCCCAAGCATCTGGCAATTCCAAGAACATAATGTAATGTTCGTCCACTAGAAATAATTACACGNACCCCACTATCTACAAGATTACGAATTTTTTCAATTTCTTCTAATAAGAGCCTAGATGTTCCAAATACTGTTCCGTCTAAATCAAGTACAAGAAGATCAATTTGATCAGAAAAAATCTCTTGATTCACAGGAATAGAATTAGAAAAGTGATATATAACTAATTAGAAATGCCGAGAGCCGGATTTGAACCAGCGACAGCTCCGGCTTCAGCGGAGTGCTGGAGTTTTACAATCTCTCCCAGGCTGAGCTACCTCGGCAGTGAATAAATTTCAATATTATAGAATATAATGTTTGCAATTTGTCAATATTTTAGTAATAGACAATGCGGTCGACGGGATTTGAACCCGTGTTCCGGGGTTGGAAACCCCGTGTCCTAGACCAAGTTTTCCCCTAATTAAAGGACTGGACGACAACCGCTAGATTCTAAGAGATAGTAGTAGATAAAAAATATTTATGATANATTNATATTAGATTTCTCAATTTCGTATATAATTCTGGAACATGCTGTATGGGACTCGAGATTATGATTTCCAAGAGAGATTAAATCGTCGATTGAATTAAGAATATTATTAGAAAATGTTCCATGTGAGAATCCACCGATTAATAAAGTTGGGCGATTTGAATTGATTATTTTGTCAGATACATAATTGGAGGTCAGTATATTACCATGTTTGGACAGCCCAACAACATGATCTGGGTCAATTGAATCAATAAGTTTATTAAAAGATGATTTTTGTATTTTAATTAATGAATCATTATTATCATTTTTTGAATAATCAAGAAATAATTTTTCAAAAAGTCCAATAAACCGATGATATGATTTTGGTAAACGAACTCCCAATTCAATATCAAGTACATAATCAGAAATCGTATGGATATAGAATTTTATTTTCTTTTCCAAGTATAAAGGAGTAGAAGTTATTGCCATTGAACTCATATGGGTGATGTCAGGTCTTCCTCTTTTGTCAACGTTATCCAGTCCATCCATCAAGTGTGAATGGTAACTCTTATCTAGAAACGTATGAGTATTAATTTTTG
Source organism: Nitrososphaerota archaeon (assembly GCA_013306035.1). Classification (GTDB taxonomy): domain Archaea; phylum Thermoproteota; class Nitrososphaeria; order Nitrososphaerales; family UBA57; genus UBA57. The sequence continues at coordinate 23,392 of JABUBF010000007.1, read as the reverse complement.
ATTTAGAATTGTTTGATAATTCGTCTGGAAGCATTTCCAATGCGGATTCAGTGAGAATAATCGTAATATAGTCCACAATATATAAAAAATTTGTATTGTTAAATAGGTTTTGTAGATTAAATGAATATTAAGAAGAAGAAACGACAAATAGCAGAAAACAGGGTAAGTTATCTAGCCATAGAAGTAGAAAAATCGTTAAAAGATAATCATAATCTTGCTGAGATACNNGCAAAACAAGCAAGAGAATTCTCAAAGAAATTCAATATAAAGAGTGGATTTTCTCAGAGAATGTTGTTCTGTCATAAATGCAAACGATTCATCGTACCTGGATTTAATTCTCGAATAAGACTTTCAAAGATAAGAAAATCAGTAAATATTACTTGTCTATGTTGTGGGTTTACATATAGAAAAATGATAAACAAGAGTCAAACCTATATATGATATAAATTATTGTGAATCTGAATTTGACAAACGTTAATGAAGTACCAGCAGATCTCTTAATAGAAATATTAGCTTCAAAGCTAAAAGATGAGAATATTGTTACGCCACCAGAATGGTCAAATTTTGTAAAAACAGGATCACATGCGGAAAGACCGCCACAGAGTGATGATTGGTGGTATGTAAGATGTGCTTCTTTATTAAGAAAAGTTTACTTACATGGCCCGATAGGGTTATCAGACTTACAAGATTTTTATGGTGGTAAGAAGAATATTAAATTTGCAAAAAGACATCAACGAAAAGCAGGTCAATCAGCAATCAGAAAACCATTACAGCAATTAGAATCAGCAGGTTATATTGAAAAGAAGGAAATACAAGGAAGGATTATTTCAGGAAAAGGAATGAGTTTAGTTGATAAAACTAGTGCAGTTTTATTAAAGAATCTTGCAGAAAGTAATTCTGAATTAAAAAGATACGTATAATATTTTCTACAGGTTTATTAGTTAACACAATTTAATAAATTGTGAATTAAGAGGATATTTATTGTTAGNNATATTTGATACAGAAGGCGTTTTGATTGATGGTGAATTTTTACCAGAATTAGCTAAAATTGTAGGAAAAGAAGAGGAGGTCTGGGAGATAACAAAAAAAGGTATAAACGGTGAGATAGAATGGGAAAAAGGTCTGATTGACAGAATTAATGAATTAAAAGGTGTGTCATATGAAGATTGTATGAAAGTGGCAAATAATATGCAAATTATGAATGGTGCAAAAGAAACATTTAATGAATTACGGCAGTTAGGATTTAAGACTATAACTGTTTCTGGCGGTCCAGATATCTTAATTGANAGAATTAAAGAAGAATTGCAAATAGATTATGCTTTTTCAAATAGATTAATTTTTGAAGAGAAGAAATTACAAGGAGTGGAGATAAACGTGGGATCNGATAAAACAATACCAATTAGAAACACTTTAGACATGATGAATAAACAAAAAGATGAGATAGTAATAACTGTAGATGGTGCAAATGATATAAAATTATTTGATTTAGCGGGATTGAGGATTTCGTTTAATGGAACAGAAATAATTAAGGAAAAATCTGATTTTGCTGTAGAGAAAAAGGATTTGAGNGAGATAATNCCAATTATTAAAGAAAAATTTAGTGTAGAATAAAAATTTATTAGTTAACAGTTTCCGCAATAGTGAGTGTATTATTATTGAGCCAATCAATACCATCGACAAAAACTTCAGCCAACTCAATGGTTGTGATTACAGGAATTCCCAATTCAACCGCTTTTCTGCGTATAAGATATTCATCTTCTATTATAGAATCAGCATTATTGGAAGATTTAATCATAGGAATGTTGATGATTAAATCGAACTCACGTTTAATTAAATAATCTTCTAAATTAGGTTTCCTTTCGTATTCTCCAATTTTATAGAGTGCAATAGAATCAATATTATTAGAATCAAGAAAATCAGCAGTGTGTTCAGTAGCAAATATCTTAAAACCAAGTTCAGAGAATTTTTTAATTACGGGTAAGAGTTGTTGTTTTTTCTCAATACCTCCAATACTGACAAGTATACTACCGTTTTTACGTGGTATATTATAACCAGCAGAGATTAGTGATTTAAGAAAAGCGTCATAGAAGTTTTTACCAAAACATGCAACTTCACCAGTAGATTGCATTTCGACTCCAAGATTAGGATCCGCACCATCTAACTGCATAAAAGAGAACTGAGGAACTTTTACACCAACATATTGAATATTTNTATAATTATGGGAATTTGAGGAAATCTCTTTTCCCAATAATACATCAGCGGCCATTTGCATAAGATTCACACCNGTATATTTCGACACAAATGGCATAGATCTAGAAGCTCTCAGGTTACATTCGATAACTGAAACTGACCCATCTTTAACAATGAATTGCGTATTGAATGGTCCTTTAATTTGTAGTTGCTTTGCTATTTTATTTGTATAATCAATAATCAGTGCTTCTTCACTAGGATCTAAAGTTCGAGGTGGAATAGTCATTATTGCATCACCAGAATGGACGCCTGCTTTTTCTATATGTTCAATGATAGACCCAATAAAGACATGAGTTCCATCAGATACTGCGTCTACTTCAATTTCTCGAGCATTTTCAATAAATTTACTGACTACTACAGGATAATCAGCATTAACTTTTGCAGCGTCTTCAAGAAATGTTTTAAGATTATCATCAGTCCAAATTACTCTCATTGCTGCACCACTAAGAACATAAGAAGGCCTGACGAGAAGAGGATATTTTTGTTCAGTAGCAAATTTATAGGCGCTATCTAAAGAAGTAAATGTTTGCCAGGATGGTTGAGAGACACCAATTTCATCTAATAAGGCACTAAATTTCTCACGATTTTCTGCGCGATCAATATTAGAACTAGAAGTTCCAAACAATTTAACATCATAATTATTTAATTGATNAACAAGGTTATTTGCAGCTTGCCCGCCAACACATGCAACAAGACCATCTGGTTTTTCTTTATCATAAATATCAAGAATTCTTTCAAGTGTAATTTCTTCGAAATATAAACTATCACTCATGTCATAATCAGTAGAAACAGTTTCAGGATTACAATTTACAACTATAATATCATAACCACGTTCCTTTAGTGCCCACACCATATTCATTGTAGACCAATCGAATTCAACTGAGCTGCCGATTCTATATGTACCAGCGCCTAGAACGATAAGTTTTTTCTTATTAGAAGGTTTAACGTCGTCAAGAGAACCATCATAAGTCATATACAAATAATTTGTTTGTGCAGGCCATTCAGCTGCAAGTGTATCAATTTGTTTAGTTCGGGGTAATATATCATGATTTATTCGTATTTTGCGGACTTCAGATTCATCTTTANCNAGATAAAGAGATAATTGTTTATCTGAAAAACCTTTTTTCTTGGCCTCAAGAAGGAATGATTTGTCATTTAAATCGGGATTTTGTAATAATTTACGTTCAATATCAACAACATTTTTGATTTTATTAATATACCATTTATCTATAGTAGATATTCTTGATATTTCGTCGGGAGTCATATTTGAACGTAGAGNTTCAACTATATGAAATAGAATTTCATCAGTGAAGTGAACGAGATTATCTTCAAGAGTTTCAGGATTAGAATCAGTATAGGAATCAGGTTGACATAACCCTAATTTATCTATATCAACCATGCGAATAGCTTTTTGAAGGGCCTCTTCAAAAGAACTTCCTATAGACATAATTTCTCCAACTGATTTCATTTGTGTTCCNATTTTTCTTGATACATTTTCAAACTTTTTAAGATCCCATCGAGGCATTTTAACCACAAGATAATCAAGAGATGGTTCAAAACAAGCAGTAGTAACACCAGTAACTTGATTGAAGAGTTCAGGAAGAGTTTTACCCAATACAACTTTAGCAGCGAGATAAGCTAAAGGATATCCAGTTGCTTTTGATGCAAGTGCAGAAGAACGTGACAATCTTGCATTTATTTCAATTACATTATAGTCTTCAGAATTAGGATCTAAAGAGAATTGTACATTACATTCACCAATAATGTCACAAGCAGTTGCTGCTTTAATTGCGATTTCACGCAATTTATGATATTCACGATTAGTAATTGTTTGTGATGGAGCTACAACAATATTATCACCTGTGTGGACTTTCATTCCAAGAACATTTTCCATATTACAAACACTGACACAATTTCCATCAGAATCACGCATTATTTCGTATTCAATTTGTTTCCAATCTCCGAGATATTCTTCAACTAATACTTGTTTTGTCATGCTATTGGCAATTCCTTTGATGATAATCTCATCAAGTTCATATTCATTATGAGCTACTCCACCGCCCTTACCGCCTAATGTATAAGCTGCACGAATCATAACAGGATAGCCAAGTTCTTTAACCAATTCTTTGGCTTCTTCTAGAGAATAAACTGCTCGACTTTTCGGCGTATCAATACCTGATTCAATCATCTTTTGTTTGAAAAGACCTCTATCTTCAGTAATCTCAATTCCGCGAATTTTAGTACCCAAGACTTTAACATTATATTTAGATAGGACACCTTGTTTGTCAAGTTGAATTCCACAGTTTAATGCAGTTTGGCCGCCAAAACTTAATAAAATGGCATCGGGACGTTCCTTAGCAATTACTCTAGTAACAAATTCGGGAATAACAGGAATAGAATATACGTGAGGNCAGATACGCGAATCAGTTTGAATTGTAGCAATATTTGGATTAACTAGTACAGTTTCAATACCTTCTTCCTTAAGAGCTTTCATACATTGACTTCCAGAATAATCAAATTCGCCTGCTTCGCCAATTTTTATTGCACCGCTGCCAAGAACTAGTACTTTTTTAATTTTATCAGTCAAGATTTATCACCATTAAACATGTCAAAGAATATATCAAAGACATATGAAGTATCGTATGGACCGGGATGTGCTTCAGGGTGGAATTGAACAGCAATACAAGAATCATTATTGTGTTTAACTCCCTCGAGAGAACTATCATCAAGATTAACAAACCAAGGTTCTAATTCAGTGTTGGATAAAGAATTTAAATCGACAGCATAGCCATGGTTTTGACTTGTAACAAAACTTCTACCACTAATCAAATCTTTACAAGATTTATTGTGTCCTCGATGTCCATATTGTAATTTATAAGTTGATGCGCCTAGTGAAAGTGAAATTAATTGATGACCTAAACAAATACCTAAAGTAGGAATCGAAGAGTTACAGATTTTATTAATTGTATCTAGATATTCATTACAACTTTGTGGATCGCCAGGACCATTGCTGATAATTATACCTTTAGGATCGTATGTCATAATTTGATTAAAGTCATAATTATATGGAACTACTACTGCCGAATAGTTTCTTTTTAATACATTCCTGATGATTCCATTTTTTACTCCAAAATCCAATATTACAACTTTATCTTGATGAGTACCATATGTTTTAGGTGTTTTAGTGCTTACATTTTTAAAGAATTCATATGTTTCATAAGATTTCACATTACTCAGAATAGAATCATAATCAGTTATAGGATCTTGTTCGTAGATAATAGCACCCATCATAACGCCAGATTCTCTTATTTTCAATGTTAAACTGCGAGTATCAATATTACAAATTCCGGTGATTTCTTCGGATTTAAGCCAATCANCGAATGTTCGCGTAGAACTCCAATGACTAGGGGATTCACAAAGTTCATTGATGATAACGCCATTCGTTTGAATCTTTGAGGATTCAAAATGAGCTGGAAGAGAGAACTCATCATGATTTGAATAATCAGGAACACCGTAATTTCCAATCAGAGGATAAGTAAATAACAAGAGTTGACCGCCATATGAAGGATCTGTCAAGGATTCTGTATAGCCAACCATGCCAGTATTAAAAACTACTTCTCCAACTACTGTAGAAGTTTTACCAAAGCCTTTACCATAAAATTTACTTCCGTCTTCTAGTATAAGTACAGCGTTATTTCCTACAGAGTCATCCATTAAGTGTTAAAACAATATTAACAATATAAGAATTTTAAGTTGGATCAGGAGTTAGTCGGAGAAGAATTGGACTGATAACTGTGGTAACCATTATTACACCCATAAGAAGTGCATATGAATAGCTATCAATTAATCCGGATGAATAACCTATACCGGCAATTACTATTCCTACTTCACCTCTTGAGGACATACCAATACCTATACGTTGGGCTTGGATTCTATTACGTAAGAAGATATATCCAGGGATCCCACAGCCAAGTAATTTACCAACCATAGCCAATGTAAGAATCAATACAAATGCGAATAAATCAATACCAACAATTTCTGCAAGATTAATTTGAGCTCCTACATACGCAAAGAATATTGGTGCAAAGATAATTCGAATGTGGTTAGTGAATATTTCAATTTTATGTTTAAATTGAGAACCTGCAATTGCCATACCTGCAGCAAAAGTTCCTACAATAGGAGATAATCCCATGTAATACGCTATTGCACCCCATAGAAAAATAATAAAGATTGTTAAAGTTTCAAGAGTTGATGGAGATGATGGAAATCTTTCTGTATCTTTAGTTAAGTCCAAATCACCTGTACGAGAGGCAATAAAATTGAGTAATTTAGGTAAGAAATAAACCGAGCCTAGTAATAAACCAATCCATAATGACAGAGTAAAGACAGTAGTAGAAAGAATACTTGCGATTCCTGGAATAACACCAGTGCTTCCAATTGCAAGAACAACACCAAGAACAGTTAAACCAAGAACNTCATCTACAACAGCCGCATATATCATGATTTCAGATTCAACATTTTTGAGTTGGTCAAGTTCTTCAAGCGTTCTAATAGTAATNGCAATACTAGTTGCAGTAAGAGCAGCTCCGATAAGAAGTGATTCAGTAGAACTAAAACCAACATAGACACTACCATAATAACCTAAGAGAAAAGGAATAATTACACCAGCAGTGCCAATTACAAATGCAGGAAGGCCTGCCTTTCGGAATTGTTTAAACGTGAATTCTAATCCAGCACTAAACAAAAGTATCATACCGCCAATTTCAAAGAAAGTTTCAAGAACAAAGTTTTCATTAACAGGACCAGTAAACAATGGTTCACCGGCTAANANAATAAGTCCGCCAATTGCAAATGGTCCAAATATTACACCTGCCAGTATTTCCCCAATTACCTCAGGAAGTTTTATTCTTTTAAAAATTAAAGCAAATATTTTTGCAGTAACTATCAATAGACTTATTGCAAGAATTGTAGTAATAGGATTAAAATCCAACATTGTATATCAAGTACAACTATACAGATAGATATATATAATTTTTAACAAATTCATTTTAACATCAACATATTATGATAAAGTAGAAAGAATAGTTTTCCGAACACCGACAATGATTTGCCATTTTTCCGCAGATATTATCAAATAATCTTTTTGAATTTTAGATCATAATCTTCGTCTTCTATACAACCGTCTTTGAAGGTAATTACACGAGAAGCTCTCACAGCAACTTCAGGGTCATGAGTGATGAGAATGATGGTTTTACCGGTCTTTTGATTAAAATCATATAATAAATCAATAATAGATATAGAAGTTTTAGTATCAAGATTACCAGTAGGTTCGTCGCCAAGAATAATAGGAGGATTTACAGATAGTGCACGAGCGATTGCAACACGTTGCTGTTCGCCACCACTAAGTTGATTAGGATTGTTTTTCCATTTATCTTCCAAACCAACCATCTTCAACATTTCATATGCGCGTTTTCTTCGTTCATTAGTACTTACACCGAGAATAGACAATGGAAGTTCTACATTACTCAAAGCAGAGAATCTAGAAATGAGATTAAATGATTGAAAAATAAATCCAACTTTTTTATTTCTTAAAAGTGCAAGACCAGCAGAATTAAGAGTAGTAATTTCAATACCATCAACTTGAATTTTACCAGAAGTAGGTGAATCAAGAGCACCAATAAGATTCAGCAAAGTAGATTTACCACTACCCGAAGGACCCATAATAGCAATAAATTCACCTTCGTAAATTTTTATACTTACGTTATCAAGTGCGACAGTATCTACACCACCTCCTGAATATATTTTACTTAAAGATTCAGTTTGTAATATTACTGAAGACAATGCAATAATACCTAGAAGGGTTGTTTAGAACTACGGCGTCGAAGAATGAATATAGTAAGTAGAATTACAAATGCACCGACGCCAATAATTGCAATAGGGGAAGAAAGAAAAGCGGAAGTAGTGGAACTTTCCTCGATAATAATTGGTTGTAAGTCAGAGAGAGATCCTCCAATTAAAAAGTCAAAGCTATTAGCATTCATGTATTTATTTCCATAAGTATCTTCATACATAACTTGTATAACGAGAGGAGTAATACCATCGCGAGCATTTTCATCAACAGTAAATTTTAAGCTGAAAGGAATTAGACTATCTGCATTAACTTCTCCGATATACTGAGTGCTGNCACTTGATAATATTAAACCGTCGCCAGATAGAATTGAAATTGAAAGAAATTGCGCATCAGTATTGCCCTGATTTAAAAGATTGCCAACAATAGTTCCATTATATCCAGCAGGTAATATATCGCGATCAAAGTCAACAGATTTGTAGGTGAGGTCAATTAATCCACGAATAGTGAATCCAATAGTACGAATCTCATCATGTGGAAATCCATGAGAATCAATATACGATATATGTACTTGAACTATACTGGATGAATCAGCCGCATTAAGGGATGCAAAAATCTCGGGATCAAGAGTTAGTGAATCACCAGAAGATAGTTTGTTGAATTTCCATGTATTACTTCCAGAATTAAGAAATATTGGAAGTATAGAAGATTGTCCTGTAGAAAACTGTAGATCAATCGATATATCAGATATATCATTGTCTCCAGTATTTGCAAGATTAATCAGAGGAGTAGTTATTCTACCAGATTGTAAAACATTATCAGGTATATTGATAGAGAGTGGAGATGACCAGTCCTTGACTATGACACCAAATTCTTGTGAGATGATTTTTTGCAAGCCGTTGATATTACGATATTCTACAACAATAGTAATTGGATACAATCCTTTCTGTGCATTTGGTGAAACATATGTTGGAAAAGATAAGGATAATTTTTCATTAGTGAGTAAATGATTAATTTTTCTAGTATTGTCTTCTAGAAAAGTACCAAGTATTCCAGAAGAACTACCATAAGATACAGATAAAGAGACTGAATAAGCTGGAGCAGTTCCGATATTTGACACCTCGATGATTAAATCATTTTCAGTGCCACTTGTGAGAATATTATTTTTAATTTTTAGTTCAATATCACTTTTTCCATTGACTATGACAGAAAATTTGACGATTTCAGTTCTTAGTATCGAATCTTTATCTAGATAGGAAAAATCTAATTGAAGATTGTACTTACCAAGTTCAATGTTATTAGAAACGTCAACGAGAAAATCTGCAGAAGAAGTTGATCCACTAGGAACAGTTGAACCAAAGAAACCAGTAAGCGAAGATACGCCATTTGAAGCAGAAAATTGATTATTTGAGAGAAGTTTACCTTGAATTCCACTAATAGGACCAATATCGCGATTTTGTATTACTACGTTTAATTTAACACTATTATCACCTGGTTCAACAGATATTTCATTATTTGAACTGCCCCAGAAAGTATTCACAACCGCTATTCCTTTGTTTGTTATTTCAGAAACACGAAGGAAAATTGTACGTGTTTCTGTGATTTTAGTTCCATAAGTATTATCGTAAACCATAGTTGCAGTAATTTGATAGTTATTACCTGCAGTGGAGATTGGAGCAAATAGTGAGACTGAGATAGAAGTTTGTTTGTCAGGGTTTAAGGAAGAAAATTGCCATTTATTATCTGAGCCGAGAAGAGTGAGTGGAGATGGAATTGTTAAAGATAAATCAATAGAACCGGTATTTGCAGTACCTGCATTTAGAATAATAAATTCGACAGTGTTAGATTCACCAGGTANAAGTATTTGAGTGCTGGAAGTAAGTTTAAGAAAACTTCTTCCACTTACATGGACATTGATATCTTTATCAATAGAAATACCATTTAATCCAGTAGTTGTTTGGTACTTGATTGTTAATGGAAGTGATAAAGTTCCGATAGAAGCTTGATNATTTATGTNTACAAGAAAATTAAATTGATAAGTAGTGCCTGCAGATACAGTAGTAGTAGATACAGCANANAGAGNATTACCACCAATTCGATTTGTAAGTACTTCAGGAAGAGTTATTTCGATAGACAAGTCAGTAATATCATAATCTGCGCCATTTCTCAAAACAATTTGTAGATTATTACCCAAATCTCCAGGAGTTACCTCGATAGGAGTTGTTTGTGTTCCCCAGTCGGAGAATATAACGTCGAAGTCAGTAATGAAAACGTTCAAGTCGTAAGTTCCCAAACCAGACCATTGATNCCCGGTTAATTTTACAAAATAATAACCCGATTTAGAAGCGGTAAATTGGATATTTTCGTCAATTCCGTTGCTATTGACAGAAGAAGCAAGTTTAACTTCTACTGAATCAGAACTATCTGGATCAAGCAAATACAGATCTATATCAGTGCCAGAGATTAAATCAACATTAAGAGAAAGTGTTTGTCCTGCAATTAAATTAATTTTATAATAGTCAGTACCGCTTGTCCAAGTTNCACTAGTTTTTCCAGTTGTTAATTCAACTGCATTAGAAATTACGGTACCTCCAGCTCCATAAACAAACGGGAGTGATATAANGAGACTACTAGAAATTAATAGGAATAACATTAAGATAGATGAAATTAATTGGATTGGATGTCGCATACGAAATTAACATTATTCTGCTTAATAAAAACATAACATAGTTTTAGAATAATNGTTAGGCATTAGANTGNGTAAAAATGAATAGTGGACCGGAAGGGATTTGAACCCTCGACCTCCCCCATGCCAAGGGGGTATCCTACCAAACTAGACGATTGGCAATTATACCAGCCCATCATGATTGTTATGATAACTCGATCCAAATTTATTAGAGAATTAGATACTTAAGAATATTAGGATAAGAAATAATTAAGATTTTGATTTTATTGAGGATTTGATACTAAAAGCCAGACTTTGAAGTTCTTTTTCAGTAAAGGTTTTTCGAGAAGGCCAAGAATCATCAGTAGTATCGTCATTGAATCTAGGAATAACATGAATGTGAACATGAAAGATATCTTGACTTGCAGCAATGCCATTAGATTGACTGATGTTTAAACCATCTGCTTTAACNACTTTCCATACATGTTTAGAGAGCATATTGACCATTTCAAATAATTTAGCGGCATGATCATCTTTCATATCAGTTAAGAATTGATAATGTTGTTTTGGAACGACTAACAAATGTCCACGGTTAAGAGGATATTTATCCATAAAGGAAATCAAGAAATCATTTTCAAATACAATATTGGCATTTCTATGGCCAGAAATTATTTCGCAAAATACACATTTCTCAATCATAAGTTTTCACAAGGCAAAGATTCTATTAATTTTTACCTTAGTGTCCGGTATATTTATATCCAATTATAGTGGTTATTGTAAGTGGAGAGTTAAGATGAATATAGAAAATTCTATTATGAAGTTTTCTCATATGTAGGTTTGATTGGACAATATCTTAATTTTGTGTGAATTATTATGTTAAAAAATATATCTGAATTAACTGGATCTGATGCATTAATCAAAGCTTTAGAATATGAAGAGGTAGAAGGAATATTCGGATTACCGGGTGGTGCAAATCTACCAATTTATGATTCATTATATGATAGTGATATACGTCACATGTTAGTCAGACACGAACAAAATGCCGCACATATGGCAGACGGTTACGCTCGTGCTTCAAGAAAACCAGGAGTTTGTTTTGCGACTTCAGGTCCCGGAGCAACAAACTTGATTACAGGTATTGCTACTGCAAGTGCAGATTCTTCACCTATTATTGCAATAACTGGACAAGTAGCATCAGATATGATCGGAAAGGATGCATTTCAAGAATGTGATATAATAGGAATTGCAACTCCTGTAACTAAATACACGTATCAACCTCTCACATCAGCAGAAGTTCCACAAGTAATAAAAAATGCGTTTCATATTGCGACTTCAGGAAGGCCAGGTCCTGTACTTATTGACATACCAAAGAATGCACAAATTGAGAAAATGAAGATAAATTTCCCGACTAAACATAATATTCGCAAACTACAACAACTACAAACTGCAGATCTTAAAGCAATAGACAAAGCAGCAGATCTTCTATTAAATGCAGAAAGACCAATGATAATGACGGGAGGCGGTATAATCATATCTGGAGCGTTTAAAGAATTACAAGCAGTTGCTGAATTTTTAGTTTCGCCAGTAGTATCAACGTTCAAAGGAAAAGGTGGTTTTTCAGAAACTCATTATTTATCATTAGGTCCAATTGGAATGCACGGTCATATTGAGGCAAATAAATTAGTAATTGAATCAGATGTATTGTTAGCTGCAGGAGCGCGATTTTCAGATAGATCGGTAGGAAAATGGGATGAATTTGGAAATGAAATGACAATTATTCATGCAGATATAGATCCATCTGAAATTGGAAAGAATAAAAATGNAAATATTGGTTTAATTGGAGATATTAAAACTACATTATCATTATTGTTATCTGCAATGGGGAAGAAAGCACAAAAAAGACAATCAGAATATGAATGGATTAACAGAGTAAATGAAATTAAAGATATATGGAGAAGTAAACCTCTTCCAGCACCAAGAGAAATAACAGGGCCAAGACTATTAAAGAAAATGAGGGAAATTTTACCCGAAGCATGTTTAGTAACTACTGAAGTAGGTCAACATCAAATGTGGGCATCATTACACTTTGATGTTGCAGAACCAGGAACATTTTTCACTTCAACAGGACTGGGAACAATGGGTTGGGGACTACCTGCAGCAGTCGGTGCAAAATTCGCAAGGCCAGACTTACCAGTAATTGATATTGCAGGAGATGGAAGTGTGCAAATGACTGAATCTGCACTAGCAACTTCAGTTACAGAAAAGTTACCGGTAATTACAGTTATATTTAATAATGGAATGTTAGGAATGGTTGCACAATGGCAAAGATTATTCTATGAAAGGAAATATATCGGCGTAGAATTACAAGGAATTCCTGATTACGTAAAAATAGCAGAAGCATATGGAGCACAAGGTATAAGAGCTCAATCAATGAATGAATTTGAAAAAGCATTAAAGAATGCATTAAATAGTGACGTAGCAACAGTGATTGACGTTCCAATCAATCCTGACGAAGATGTATTTCCATTTGTTGTACCAAATACAGCGCTAAAAGACATGATAATCGCATAATCAACAAAATAAGTTAGACAAATGCCAAAGTTTTATTGAGAAAAAGTNANTGATTTATTAATAGTTAGACGAAAAAATTTTAAGATTGCCACGTAGAGATTTAAGTAACAATCAAATAAAACAGAAATTACAAAAACCTGACTGGATTAAAGTAAATTTTGTACAAGGAAAAAATTACAAGAAAGTTAGAGAAGCATCCAAGGCATTAAATCTGAATACAGTTTGTCAGGAAGCTAATTGTCCGAACATTTACGAATGTTGGGATGGGGGAACGGCAACATTTATGTTATTAGGAGATATTTGTACGAGAGGATGTAGATTTTGTCATGTTAAATCAGGTAATCCAAAAGGAGTTGTAGATATTTTTGAACCTGAAAATACAGCAGATGCAGTAAAAGAATTAGAATTAGAGTATGTGGTATTAACTTCAGTCGATCGAGATGATTTGAGTGATGGAGGTTCGACACATTTCGCAGAAACTGTAAATCAGATATACAAAAAGAATAAAAATACATTAATCGAAGTTTTAATACCAGATTTCTCAGGGAATTTGGATAACTTATCGATTGTTGCTAAGGCAAGACCAACAGTAATCGCTCATAATATTGAAACGACAAGAACATTAACGCCTTTAGTAAGAGATGCCAGAGCGTCATATGATAGATCTTTAAAAGTTCTAAGAAATGTGAAAGAATTAGATTCTAATATCTATACAAAATCTTCAATAATGTTAGGATTTGGAGAGAAGTATTCAGAAGTGATAGAGGCAATGAGGGATTTAAGAAAAGCAAATGTAGATATATTAACAATTGGGCAATATCTGCAGCCGTCAGATTTTCACATTAGCATTAAACAATATGTTCATCCAGATGAATTTATTAAGTTAAAAGATGTTGCTGAAGACATGGGATTCAAGTATGTTGTATCTGGACCGTTAGTTAGAAGTTCATATAAAGCTGGAGAATACTTTGTAAAAAACCTGGTGAAATAGAATATGGAAATGACATTAAATCAAGCAGTTAAAAGTGCGTTAGATAATGAGATGGAAAAGAATGACAAGNTAGTACTCATTGGAGAAGATATTGGTAAGAATGGAGGAGTTTTTAGAACAACTGAAGGATTGTATGACAAATATGGACCTAAACGAGTAATAGATACGCCATTAAATGAATCAGGAATTGTAGGTACTGCAATAGGCATGTCACTGTATGGACTAAAACCTGTAGTTGAGATACAGTTTATGGATTTTATATTTCCTGCGTTTGATCAAATTGTGTCCGACTTGGCTAAATTTAGATATAGAACAGGTGGTGCATACACATGTCCAATGGTAATAAGAGCCCCATATGGAGGAGGAATAAAGGGTGGATCTTATCATTCACAAAGTGGAGAGACTTATTTTATTCATACGTCAGGACTAAAAGTTGTTGTGCCAGCAACCCCCTATGAAACGAAGGGACTATTAATTTCAGCAATCAGAGATGATGATCCAGTAATATTCTTCGAACCAAAGAGACTCTATAGAGCTCTAAAAGAAGACGTTCCCGAAGAAGCATATACAATTCCAATTGGCAAGGCAAGAATAATGGAAGAAGGAAGTGATGTGACTTTAATTAGCTATGGTCCGATGATTCAAACTGCATTAGAAGCAATAGAAATCGTCAAAAAAGAAGGAACAAGTGTAGAATTGATTGATTTAAGAACTTTATCGCCACTAGATTCAGAANCTATAATTAAATCAGTAAAAAAAACTGGAAGAGTTGTAATTGCNCATGAAGCACCAAAAACACTAGGAATGAGTGCAGAGATTGCGGCACTTATTGCTGAGAATTGTTTAGAGTATTTAGAAGCTCCAATACAAAGAGCNGCGGGATTGGACACTCCATTTCCTTATTCGTTGGAAAAAGAATATCTTCCTGATGCAAAATTTGTAAGTAAAAAAATAAAACAAACAGTAGAATATTCATAGTGATTAAAATGGTATATAATTTTAAATTAGCAGATATTGGAGAGGGAATTGTAGAAGGAGAAGTTAGCAGATGGTACGTTAAAGTGGGAGACGTAGTAAAAGAGAATCAACCGCTTGTAGAAATAATTACAGAGAAAGTAACTGTAGAACTTCCATCNCCTGCAGATGGAACGATAACAAAAATTGGACCTGATGNAGGAAAGATTGTAAAAGTAGGTGAAGTAATAGTAGTAATTGATGATGGAAAAGAAGACAAAGGTATTGAAGAGAGTTCAGAAGATGTAATCGAGGTTGAGAAGAAGGATATAATTATAGAGAAGAATAAGAGTAATAAAATCATTGCAACACNTGCTGTAAAACGTTTAGCAAAAGAGATGGGAGTAGATATTAACAGAGTTGTAGGAACTGAAGAAGAGGGCAGAATAACTGAAAAAGATGTTAAATNATACTCAAAGTTAGAAGTACAAAGCAATGAAGAGAGAATTGCATTCAGAGGAACAAGAAGAACTATAGCAGAAAGATTATCAAAATCTTCAGATAGAGTAGTTCAGGCATGGATTATGGAAGAGATTGATATGACCAATGTGACTAAATTAAAAAATGAATTAAAAGAAACGTCTACTGAGGAGATAAAATTGACATATATGCCATTTTTTGTTAAAGCAGTAATTAGATCGCTGAAATCGAGTCCAAGGATTAATGCGTCATTAGATGAAGAGAAAGAAGACATAGTAATAAAAAAGGACTACAATATAGGAATTGCAACAGATACAGAACAAGGTTTACTAGTACCAGTAATAAAGAAAGCTCAAGACAAAGATATTATTACAATAGCTAAAGAGATAGAAGAGTTATCAAGAGAAGCGAAAAAAGGGGAATTGGAATTAGCAGATACACAAGGTGGAACATTCACTATTACAAATATCGGTGCAATTGGAGGAATATCATCTATTCCGATTGTAAATTACCCTGAAGTAGCAATACTGGCAATAAATAAGATTATGAAAAAAGTAGTANTATGGGAAGGAGAAATAGTTGCAAGAGATAGAGTTTACTTGTCATTGTCATTCGATCATAGAGTATTAGATGGTGCAGATGTGGCACGATTTTTGAATTCAATTANGAAATATATAGAAGAACCAGAGAGTCTGATGAAGGATGAACAGACTTAATATAATAGACTTAGGATTAACTGAATATCAACGTGCGTTAGATATACAAAAAACACTAGTTAAAAAAAGACTAGATGATTCAGTCACAGATACATTATTGTTACTTGAACATCCTCATGTAATAACACTAGGAAGGCAAACAAAACCCGGTGATGTTTTAGATAATTCAATGCCAATTGTCGAGATAGATAGAGGAGGAAGTGCAACTTATCATGGACCAGGCCAGCTAATTGGTTATGTAATAATTGATCTAAGAAGAAAAGGGATTTCAGTACCTACTCTCATTACGAAAATTCATGAGAGTCTAATCAGAACATTAAGTGAATTAGATATTAAAGCAGAAAGAAAAAGAAAGAAGCCAGGAGTTTGGATTGAACAGAAAAAGATAGCATCAATTGGATTATCGGTAAGAAATTGGATAACATATCACGGATTTAGCCTNAATATTGACACTGATTTAGATAAATTTAAGATTATAAGACCATGTGGTTTTGATAGTCAGATTATGACTTCAATAAATTACAACAAGAAAAGGAAATATTCTATGGAGATAATTAAATCAAGCATAATAAGAAATTTTGTAGATGTTTTTGAATATTATAAAATTGAAAAGAAATTAAAGGCAAGCTATAGTAATTAAGTAAATTCTTCTAATAACTGCTTAGCAATACGTTTACCTGTATCGAGTGGTTGATTTACCAATGGGCCGTCTTGTAAAGCGGGTTCGTCAGCATCATAAGTAGGTTTGTCAGCTTTATAGAAAACACCAATAGGAATCTTTGATTCCCATTCATAAGATTTTGATATAGCTTGCTTTAGATCATTAGTATCATGTTCTTCAGCCTCTAATGTATAAACACGATCACGAAACCATTGATAAGTTTGGATTTTATTATAAGTAACACAAGGACTAAGGACATCAACCAATGAGAATCCTTTGTGAGAAAGTGCATTTTCTATTGTAGTAGACAAGTGATCTGCATTACCAGAGAAACCTCTTGATACATATGTAGCACCAGAAATAAGAGCAAGGGCAATAGGATTAACAGGTACTTCTAATAAACCAGAAGGAGTAGATTTGGTAACCATGCCTCTGTCACTAGTAGGTGAAGCTTGGCCAGTAGTTAAACCATAAATTTGATTATTCATAACGATATATGTAATGTTGATATTTCGACGCATAGAATGAATAAAATGACCCAATCCAATTCCATATCCATCGCCATCACCGCCAGTTGCAATAACAGTTAAGTCAGTATTAGCAAGTTTAATACCATTAGCAACAGGAAGAGAACGGCCATGAAGTCCATGGAAAGCATAAGCATTTACAAAGGCTGGAAGATTTGAAGAACATCCGATACCAGACGATATAACAACATTTTCTGATTTAATTTTTAGACGAGCAAGAGCAGTATGTATACCACGTAAAACAGTAAAATCTCCACANCCTGGGCACCAAGTAGGAGTAATTTCAGATTTATATTCTTCAAGTTTAACAGGTTCAACTACCAACTAAATCAAGTCCTCAACTTTATCTATAATCTGCTCGGGATAAAAAGGCTCTCCGTCATATTTAAAAAGAGTATGATTAATTTGAAAACCGGTCTCCATAGAGATTAATTTAGACAATTGACCAGTATAATTTGCTTCTATAATAAGAGTGTCTTTACTATTAGAAAGAATTTCCTTAATTTCTTTTTGTAAAGGAATTAAATATTTAATATGAAGATGATTGACGCTTTTAGAATTGTTTTGAAGAATTTGTACCGCCTCATGAACAACATTATAAGTAGAACCCCAGCTAACAATTGTAAGATCAGCATCTGCAGGTCCTTCTAATTTTGCAGACGGAAGTTGTTCCTCGATGAATTTCATTTTTCTCATACGTTTAAGCATAATTTTTGTACGTGTTTCGGAATCAGTGAAGACATCACTAATTATATTTCCATAATCATCATGTTCATCACTAGAAGCTTGAAATACAGTACCAAAAGTACCAGGGAATGCACGAGGAGACACTCCAGTATCTGTGTATTGGAATCGTCTATAAGGTTTATCAGAATCATTTGAAGTTACAATTTCTCCACGTTCAATAGTAGAATTAAAGTCAAGATCATCTATTGATTCCATATGTTCAGACAGAAATAGATCAGAAAGAATTATAACAGGAATTTGAAACTGATCGGCTAGATTAAATGCTTCAATTGTTGAATAAAAACAATCCTCAATAGTAGATGGTGCAATTATAACTTTAGGAAAATCACCTTGTGAAGCGCCAATAGCTTGAAACAGATCACCTTGTTCAGTTTTGGTAGGTAGGCCCGTAGAAGGACCGCCACGCATAGAATTAATAACTACAATAGGAGTTTCAGTTTGGCCTGCTAAACCGATAGCTTCGGTCATTAGTGCAAAACCGCCACCAGATGTTCCAACCATAGAACGAACGCCTGCAAAAGAAGAACCAATTGCCATGTTAATGACAGAAATTTCATCTTCAGCTTGTTTAACAACCATACCAGACTTTTTAGATTGGGCAATTAGGTAATGCAAAATTGAAGAAGCAGGAGTCATAGGATATGCGCAATAGAATTTACAACCAGCAAGTATAGAACCAAATCCAAGTGCTTGATTTCCAGTAAGCACCGGTCGTTTTATATTATAATCAGGATTTAAATCGAAGTCGAAATCAGGAAGATTTGATTTGGAATATTCATAACCTGCTTTGATGACTTTAAGATTGATCTCCATGACTGATTGTTTCTTTTTGCCGAAATAATCACGAATAACGCTATTCATAACATCAACGTCAAGATCAAGTAGTTGAACAAGTGAACTAAGAGCGACAGTATTTTGGAGTATAGGATTTCGTCCTATATCATTAAGAATCTCATTGACTGGTAATGGACAGAGAATTACACCATTAGGTACTTTATCAGGATCAGGTTTAATTTTATCACTATTATACAAAACAGCCCCGCCAGAAACTACGTCGACAATGTTACGTTGGAATTCCAATGGATTTAAAGCAATGAGGAAATCAACTTTATTTCCATGAGAAAGTATCTTATCTCTTCCTGCTCGAAGCTGAAGATATATGAACCCTCCACGAATAACTGATTGATAACTGTTATAGGCAAGAAGATGTAATCCGCTCCGTGAACAGATTTTTGCAAATGATTCACCAGTAGAAGCAATACCATCTCCTGCAGCACCTCCGACTCGTATAACAACTTCGTGTTTTGACATATCTTAAGATAATTGCAAGATGTATATTATTTAACCTTACGAATTAAAAATTTAAGTAATTTATCGTCTTTATTAAAGGAAAGTAATTCATTTTCTGACTTGTTTATCCAGGATTTAATATCTTCTTCAGCTACTGGGTCGTCTGCAAATACTTCGAGAATTTCGTCAATATTCATTTCTTTAATAGTTTGTTTTGTTCTAAAAACTGGTTCAGGGCAAAGTAGTCCNTTCATATCAATAGTTTTATCAGGTTTAATAGAAGAATCTTCTTGCGACATAAGCAATTTCTCTCACTCTTCAATAAATAGTTATTTAGTGTTACATATATCATACAAGAAGACTAGGAAAAAGGATAGAATTTGAGCTTTANATTACCAAGAGGAATGAGAGACATAGAAGAAAACGAATATGCCAAAATTGAGAAGGTAAGAAATGCATTCAATGAGACATGTAGAATATTTGGTTTTAAAAGATTCATGCCATCTCCAATAGAGATGCTTTCAACTTTAGAAGCAAAGAGTGGACCAGGGATAAAAGAGGAAATCTATCATTTTAAAGATAAGAAAGAAAGAGAACTAGGTTTAAGATTTGATCTAACTGTAGGAATAACGCGTCATATAACGGGGAAAAAAGATTTACGAAGNCCATTTAGAGTAGGTACTTTTGGAGACATGTTCAGATATNATGAACCGCAAAAAGGGAGATATAGATGGTTCCACCAATGGAATGCAGAAATTTATTATACNATAAAAGATAATCCAAGTAATCATGTTTTAGAACTGCTNAAGTTTTCAACATCATTATTTGATAAGATTGGAATANNANATTTTNAAATAAGATTGGGNCATAGAGAATTAGCAGAAAGTTTTGTTAATGCATTATTATATGGCAAGTTAGAACAACCAGAGAGTAATAAACAACAAGAAGTAACTACAATATTGAGATTACTAGACAAGATTGAGAAAAAAACAGAAAAACAAATAGTGGATGAAGCAATTGAACTTGGATTAAAAGAAGAGAAAGCAAAGATATTAATGAAATTTGGAAAGATTAAATCTAGTGATATAAATATACTGAAACAAGAATATGTATCAGTATTACAAGAAATAGGAATGACAAGCAGGGATATAGAAGAAATATCCGACGTGATTAAAAGTTATTTCAAATTATTTGAATCAAAAATAAAGAACATAGAATTCGATTTGGGATTAGTAAGAGGTATGGATTATTATGATGGTTATGTGTTTGAGATCGTGGATTTAAACAATAAAGAAATTGGTTCTATAGCAGGAGGAGGTGAATATACTCGTTTGATTAAGAGTTTTTCAGGTCCTGATAATTTGTCGGCAATAGGAATAGCAGGAGGTATAGAAAGAACAATNGAATCAATAGATGAGAATCAAGAAAAGACAAATAATCTGATATCGATAATATCATTGTTAGAAGAAGGGGCAGAGGATTTAATCGATATATTACGTGATAACAATATACCTACGACATATAGACAATTAGATAATGAAGATATTAAGAAAGGTCTGAAGTTTGCCTCTGTCAATAATGCAAATATTGCAATAATAATTGGAAAAAATGAACTTGCGGGTGGAAAATATCGAGTTAAGGACATGAAAACAGGGAAAGAAGAACTTGTTAAGAAAGAAAGTGTCGTCGACTTCATTAAAGAATTAATATAATTATAGTGTAGAAATATACCAATGAGAAGTATCTTAATTTGTTGTTTAGCGGTTGTTATTACTTTATTCTTTATTTCGTCAGCATTTGCAGCTGATGAAGANAACAGTAATAATTTTAGTATTAACATAAAGACACTAGATGATACAGCGACAATTACAGAGATCGCAATTCCAAAGGGAAGTAATGAAATAATTAGAATAGATCTCCCTAAAGATCAAGGACAGGGTTCTGCGTTTAATGGAACAGTAACACTTGTAATTGAAGGAAACCCAACGGGATTAACAACTTCATTTACTTCAACTTCGATAAGTGAGTGGCCAGGAACTAATGGAAAGCATGCAAACTTAACTATTTCTCCTCAACTTTCCGCATATAGTGGTAGTTACCAAATAACAATCAAAGCAATAAATAGCAATAATGCAACAGATTATGCACAAAGAACTATAACATTATTCATTTCGGATTTTGAAATAACAGCTTCTACTACAACAGTATCACTAAGACCAGGTGGACAAACAGATATTGATATAACAATAAGTTCAAAGAAAGATGATGTAAATAATAATCTTGATACAAAATTTTCAGGCAGTGTTCAATTATTACCTGTGTCTATGTCAGGAGCAACTATAACATACGTGGACGATGTTTTACATGTTCCAGAAGGAGGGTCTGCACAAGGTACTGTAAGAATAACAATTGATAGCAATGCAGAATCAAATGGAGAGGGAGTTTTAGTTGACGTGAAAGCAAAATTTGGAAGTTTAGAACATAAAGTGACGTTGACAATAAAGATAGAATCAAATCCATTGTCGATAGGTTTAGCAATTAGTCCCAATCCTGCAATTGTTTTTCAACCTACATTTATAACAGCTACCATTACTGACGCATCGGGCAACCCAGTAAATGGAGCATCAGTAACATTCAATCGAATGGCTGGAAATGGAACGTTTGCGGATGGCGGAACATTTACAACTCTCACAACAAGTTCGGATGGAAAGGTTTCTGCTGCTTTTACTCCGAAAACAAAGGAAACTCTTACAATTCGAGTCTCAGCAGAAAAGACCAATTATGTCTCTGGTGAACTTACAACACAGATATTCGTAAAAGGTGGTTTTGTAATGTCTGTCACGCCTGCACAAGAGCAGATTAATGCAGGTGACTCAAAAGCAGTAACATTAACGATTACATCTACAGATGGATTCAGTTCGCCAGTAGAATTGTCTTACGAGGATGTAGTATCTGGATTTACAATATCATTTTCGGAAGTTAGTCTTATACCTGAAGCAAATGGAGCATCGTCCACTACAGTTACAATATTTGTTTCAGACAGTGTTCAATCAGGTGATAAAATAATTGTAATAAAGGGAAGATCAGGTGGATTAACTTCAGATGTATCTATAGGAATCAATGTCCCTAAAGCAGAATTTACTTTATCCATTAGTGAATCGCAAAATGAGATCACTACTTGGCAAGGAGATTTTGTAAAGATAGATATGGTATTGATATCTATAGGAGGTTTTGATGGTACTGTACAACTAAGTACAAATATAGATGACAGACCAAATATGGATATTGAATTTTCACCAAGTTCGGTTTCATTGAGTAGTGGAGAATCAAAACCAGTTTCTTTGGTTATAACAACAACGTCAGCAACAGAACCTATAGCTAGATTACCGGTTATTATTACAGCAACGTCGTTAACTTCTGAAACTACAACAACGGTATGGTTACAGATATTAGAACTATTCGAGATTGTGATTGATTCAGAAAGCAGAAATGATGGAAGCAGGATAGCAACAATAGTGATCAATGGTGTAATAACACAACCAGAACAACTTCCTGTCACAAAATATTTGAAAGAAAATAGTGAATTAACTATAAAAATTACACAAGACATTATTGATGAAACAGAAGGAACAAGGTATATTTTTACGGGATGGAATGATCAGACGAATACTTTAGAAAAAACTATAGAAATT
>JABUBF010000006.1 GCA_013306035.1 Nitrososphaerota archaeon | reverse complement strand
CAATATGATAATGATTAACAATAATTAACGTTTTATATTTAAAAAAAATTGTAAGTTGCCCCGAAGGGCAACTTAGATTATTATGCGTTTCTAGTTCGTGAGTAAAGTACGCCAGATACTACTACCAAGATTACACCTAATCCAATTGCAACGTATGAAATTGGACTGATGACTTCTTCAATTACAGTAACTTCGACTTCCTTGATTACTTCAACTTCTTTCACTACTTCGACTTCAACGATTCTTTCGACTTCGACTTCGACTATTACTGGTTCTGGAAGAGTGTCAGGTAGACCGTATGCCATAATAGCACCAGGTTGTGATGAACCCATTCCTCGAATTGCACGTCCGCCGATAACTCTGAATATCTTCATGTTACCGTCGGCATCTGCAGCAATTGTAGGTTGAACCACAGCACTAGAACCAATATTGTGTTCGTATATAACTTCTCCGGTGTCTGCGTCAAGGCCTCTTGCCCATCCGTCAACAGCGGCAAACCATACTACTCCACCACTGACAATTACTCCGCCTCGGAATCCATAGCCATCCATAAAGTATCTCCACTTTTCTTCGCCAGTGTTGACGTCGAATGCGACTATACTAGAATTGATTATTGGATCGAAAGGCATATCTGCATGACCACG
The DNA here is from genome assembly GCA_013306035.1 of Nitrososphaerota archaeon. Classification (GTDB taxonomy): domain Archaea; phylum Thermoproteota; class Nitrososphaeria; order Nitrososphaerales; family UBA57; genus UBA57. Next base: position 91,242 of record JABUBF010000006.1, on the reverse strand, counting down.
TTCTTCTCTACAGTCTGCGTTACAGCCAGCTACACTTACTCCTCGAGTTTCAGCGTTACCGACTGATGCCCATTCAGGCATATTGTATAGACCTGCATAGATCATGTTTCTGTCAGGATCGAATGCAAAGTCAGCTTCCAGACAGCCTGTTGTTTGACAGTTCATCCAGAACGGATCTGAGGAAGGATAGTTAGTCCATGGTTTTGTCATGTCTGCGTCACTTAATGGATCATATAATTCACAGATTACTGCACAACGTTGAATGAATGTTGATTCCATTGCATGGTATGCATAGCCTGTTGCTGCATCAAGTACATAAATTATACCGTTTTTACAGCCACCAAGAATGACACGTTTTTCTTCACCGTTAACAACTGTATCGACTAACATGGTATTCCATGAACAGTCAAAGTCCCAAAGGTCTCGTGGAGTTGTCTGATACGCCCATTTGAATTCACCGGTTCTAGCGTCAAGAGCAACAAATGCTGCTCCGAATAATCTTGGACCAGGTGCATGAGTAGCGTTTCTATCAGGTCCAGCTTGTGCTGTACCATAGTAAATCATACCATTTTCTTTGTCTATAGGCATCTGACCCCAGACATTGCTTACACCCGAGTTAGAACGCATGTCTCCCCAGTCGTTTCTGAGAATGTCCTGGTTCATTTCACAGGCTTTTACAGCATATGGAGCTTCAGTTACTTTTGGTGAGTATATCCAGATCTTGTCACAGTTATCTACTAACCATTGACCCCATTCAGCTTTTTCTTTTACGAACAGTGGACCATCTTTACCAGGACCGCATGTTGTAGGATCGCCACAAGGAGGTTGTAAGAAAGTTCTCCAGACTAAGTCGCCAGTAGAATAACTTCTTGCAGAAGCAAAGAATCTGCCTCCATAAGTTCCTTCAGCATGACCACCGAGTTGATGGAAAATTAAATCTTCTTCTACCCAAGTAGTTGGAGGATGTGTTCCTCTACTTCTGTATTCGCCACTGTTAGTTGGAATACCCCAGCCAGCTTCGTTTAATTTGCTTGCAGGATACCATCCGTCAGCTGCATTTGTATTTTCAACACATAAGTGAAGAATTTGTTTTGCTACTTCACCAGTCTTTGGATCATTGAATGTGTATCTACATCCAAAGTCTGTTTGTACTAAGAAGCCATCGCTGTAATACATACCATGAGTGTGGGCTGTATCCATAGAGATAGGATAATCTGCTCGTCCTTTATCTTGATCATATTCAGGATGTTCCCATTGCCAAACAACAGATCCATCTTTTGCATCGTATGCAAGAATTGACTTTCGATTTAGGACATTAAAGACAATACCGTCTACAACCAATTGAGGAGCTTGTGAACCTTCTGCGTCACCCCAACTACCTGATCCAAACTGAGTTGTAGAAGGTATAGGTGCGACCCATTTTAATTCAATGTATTGTGCTGTCTCTTTATTGATTTGTGTTTGAGGATTGTGGTTTGTTCCGAATCTATTATGATTAATGAACTCCCAATTTCGCTCTTCACGGCTGAGATTGTTTTGTCCTTCAGCTGTTCCCACAGGTGCAACAACTACCAAAGTAGATGCTACTAATAAATAACCCAATAGGACGGCAGCTAACGCTAACCAATTTCTTTGGTTCATGAGTTTTGTCTTTGTTTTTAATATAAAAATGTGGTCTTAAATCAGGATTTAGTTTATCATAACTGCTGCTATTTATAGAAAATTAAGAACAAATAACAATATATTATAAATAATTAATAATAAAAAGGTTATAATTAATATACATAGAAAGAGAATTAATACATTTAAATTTAATACAATTTATGAAAAACAATTATTGGTTAATAAAAGAAGAACCTGCAAAATATTCGTATAATGATCTAGTAAATGATAAAAAAACAGTATGGGATGGAGTGGGAAATAATTTAGCTTTAAAACATATTAGAAAAATTTTGAAAGGAGATGACTTACTATATTATCATACAGGAAAAGAAAAATCAATCATAGGAATTGCAAAAGTAATTAGAGGTTCATATAGTGATCCAAACAAAGATGATAAAAAATTTGCAGTATTTGATATAAAACCCGTGAAAAAATTAACTAGGTCTGTAACACTAAAAGAAATTAAATCAAATATATTTTTTAATGATTTTGATTTAGTACGTATACCCAGATTATCAGTAATGCCTGTAACAAAAGAATATTGGAGTGAGATAATTAAATTATCTAACAAGAAATATGATGTCTGACTATATAACGTATTATGCAATAATAGCAGGAATATCCATCATAGCATATTGGATAAATTATTTGAGAAAGTCAAAATTGAATAATACCTACATAAAAACTCACATAATTGCTGAGATAACAACAGCAGCAATACTGATATATTCTGTATTTACTAAATCAACAGTTTTGATTCCATTGTCATTTGGAATGCTATTATATGCGACAATTAATATTGTTGGAGAATATATTGATAAAAAAGAGATCAAGATGGTTGGAATTCTAATAATAAACATAATAATATTGATATTTTTAATGAATTTTTTATGATTTAATGAGTAAATTGAGTAAAAAAAATAAATAAATTAGTCAAATATTTTTGTCGTTATGTTATGTAATGAGATAATTACATTAGTAAGGTGTCGAGTTGAGATAGGGCATCAATGGGATAAACCCCCTTCATCCTATGGTTCTGTTGCCCTATTTCTACGCATTAATTACTTTAAATTTATATCCATAATAAATTTGACCAGAATTCCCATCTGCATTAATCTTTCTGAAAACAGATTTAACGTTTGCATTAATTTTAATATCTTCAGCTTCAGAATCTACAAGTTGTGAAACAATATTAACGCCATTATCGAGTTTAATTAAACCAATAGACATAGGTAATTCATGTTCAAATCCAGGCATGGATTCGTACGAAAGAGTGTAAGAAATTATTTTTCCAGTATGTGGCATCTCTTTATCTGAAATATCATGAGATTTACATTTCGGGCAAGTATTGAATTTAGGAAAAGATTCATAGTTGCAAGAGTCGCAAATAGAACCAATAATTCTATAATATCTATCTCTTAATCTCCAGTATGAAACGGACAAATCAATTAGCAACTCCTAAGACATGAACAACAGTATTTGAATCAATACCAGACATATTATGACATAAGCCAATATTTTTATTTTCAAGATCTGCATGAGAACGATTTTGTAATTGTCTTGTAACTTCAATTATCTGATATATGCCAGTAGCAGAAAGGGGATTTCCACGTGCTTTCAATCCACCGGAAGAAGATAAAGTGACTTTTGAATTTAAATCATATCTACCTGATAGAACATCAGATGATGCATTACCAGGTTTGGAGAATCCCATTGTTTCTAAAATATTTGCAGTAATCGCGGGAACAACGTCATGAATTTCCAATAAATCAATGTCTTCCAATTTAATTTTTGATTCAGCAAGTGATTTATTCAAACAACTAGTTGTAGAATAAAATTTCAAAAGATCTTCTCTTGAAAAGAAACTAGTTGAAGAATTAGATGAAGTAGATGACAATATATTAACATCGTCGAAATTAGAATTATTGGTTTTTGATAATACTAAAGATGCAGAGCCGTCGCCAATTGGAGAACAATTAAGCATACGTAAAGGAGAAGATATAGTGGCAGATTTATTAATCGAGTCTAATGAAAATTCACGATTAAACTGTGCATGTTTACAAGTGACTGAATGTTTATGAGATAAAACTGAGAACTGTGATAATTCTTCAGAAGTGACATCATACTTTTCCATATACAATCTAGAGAATAATGCATAAAGTGAATTCATAGTTATGCCAAAAAATTGAGTATATTCATAACTTTCACCTAGAGCAGTAGCTTTGATTGTTTCTGCAGGAGAAAGATCAGTCATTTTTTCAGCTCCAATTATTAAAACAGATTCTAGATTATCTGAATTCAATAATTTATGACCTATATTAACAGCCATCGCACCTGAACAAGATGATGATTCAAGCTTAAATGTAGTAATATCTGACAAGCCTAATTCTTCAGAAATAATCGTAGAGAGATTCTCTTGACTTGAAGAATATGATGACAGAGTATTTGCAAAGATAATCATATCTGGCGATGTATTTGATTCAGAGATTGCCTGTCTTGCAGAATCAATCGCCAAGTCTACTATTGACTTTGACCAATGATCAGTAATTTTTGTAAGTCCGGTTCCAGATATCTTAGTTTGCACAATATTTCACCTATATTTGATTATTTTAAAATTCCCCTAAGTTTAGTATAAGTTGCATAATCAATTTCTTTATTATTATTTATTATATCAGTCAATGGGGTATAATTAGGTCCCTTATCCAATATTCCATCTTCAACTAACAGAGAAAATGAATCACTTCCTGCACCTGAACCAAATGAAGTAAGTAAGATTCTGTCGCCAGGTTTTGCTACATCAAAAGTTGAAACTAGTCCCAAAGGAGAACTAGCAGAATATGGATTGCCGATAATAGGATTCAAAAGACCTGGTTGAATTTGTTCAGTAGTGAAACCAAGACGTTTAGCAACCTGAATAGGAAACTTTGGATTAGGCTGATGAAATACAGCGTATTTAAAATCTGATGGCTTTAGATTAATTTCAGATAATAATTGTTTAACCGACGATTCAACATGATGGAAGTATGCAGGCTCTCCAGTAAATCTTGAAAGATGTCTAGGAAATGACTCAGTTTGTCTTCTCCAAAAGTCACTAGTATCAGTTACATATGAAGTACTTGCTTCGATTTTAGCAACACTGCGTTTACTATTATTAGTTAATACAAAAGCTGCCGCAGCACTACTTGCTGTATATTCAAGGTTGTCTCCAGGTCTTCCTTGCGCAGTATCAACACCAAGTGCAATACCACTCGAAATCATGCCAGAGCCTACCAAACCAGTTATTACTTGCATTGCTTCAGTTCCAGCTTTACAAGCAAATTCAAAATCAGCTGCAAGAGTATTATGAACTCCTAATGCTTGAGCTACAATAGTACTAGTGGGTTTAACAGCATAAGGTTTTGATTCAGTTCCTACAAATATTGCGCCAATATCACATAAACCAGACATTGATAAAGCGTTCCTTGCAGATTCTACTGCCATAGTTGTTGTATCTTCGTCAATATTTGCAACACTTTTTGTTTTATTAGGTCCAGATCCACTTCCTTTCCATAATTTGGCAATGTCAGATGTAGGAAGTCGTAATTTTGGTACGTATCCGCCATAGCCAGAGATATAGACCGGAGTAGAGCTCTTCATAGTTGGAATAATCATAACTAAAGTTTAAAAAGATACAGAAAATTTGTCAAATATTAGTAGAATGACGAATTAAATTGATTTAACTTGTTTTACTATGGATGGACGTCTTTTTTTCAATATTCTATATCCGCATATACACTTTATTTCAGGTAAAGCTGCTAAATCTTCATTTGTAACAAGCGTAGCACAACGAACACATTCATAAACTACCCCGCCGAAACTCTCACTATCTGATTCCAATTTATTCAATGTTATTTGTAGATGCTAGTATATTTACTTTTTTGCTAATTGGGTTTTTCTTTTATTCCATAAATCAGAAGATGGAATATTGATAAAAGAAAACGAAGAATTTCAAATGATGAGAGTTTAGTTTTTCCTATACTGCGCTCTTGGAATATGAAAGGAATTTCCTTGATTTTTAGTTTTTTCTTATGGAATAAATATATTGATTCGATAAGATAGGAGAATCCGTTAGACTTTACATCATATTTTATCAAGAGTTCAATAGTATCAGAGTTGAATGCGCGGTATCCAGTAGTGTTATCATGTAACTTTGAGCCCAGAAATACACGGACCAACATATTTGCAATAAAACTAATAATTTTACGATGAATTGGCCAAGAACTAACACCTCCTTTATCGACATAACGAGATGCAATAGCCACATCATAGCCTTCGCCAATAGAATCTACAAGGTTTATAGTTATTTCAGGAGGATGTGATAGATCAGAATCCATCTGAATAATACATTCAGAATTATTATTTTTGCACCAATCATAACCTGCTTGGTAAGCGGAACCCAATCCAAGTTTTTCCGGTCGTGTAATTAGAAATATAGTTTGTTCGAATAAATCAAGTTTTTTTACTACCGATGATGTTCCATCAGGACTATTATCATCGACAACAATGATTTTTAAATCATGCCCAGAATTCTTGAATATTTCAGTTAATTTATTAGTCAGAATTACAATGTTTTCTTTTTCATTATAGGTTGGAATTATGATTGAAACATTCATAATAATCAATATATAGTTTTTAGAACATCGTTAAGTTTGTTTCCTATATTTTGGACGTCATCTTCAGACAATCCAGAATGAATAGGGATAGAAAGAACTTTAGAAGAAGCCAAATCTGTGTTGGGTAAATTATAACTATTATTCATACTATGATAATAAGGCATTTTATGAATAGGCATACGATAGTAAACTGCAGTATTGATACCCTGTTTTTCCATATAGTTCATAACTTCAGAACGAGATTTATCAAGAGAAATGGTGTATAAATAACGATTAAGAAAAGTATTCTCAAGTTCTACTGGAAGATTAAGATTAAAATTACCAATAATATCGGAAAGTATATCAGAATTTCTTCGCCTAATTCGAATGAAATCGTCAAGTTTACTCAATTGAATAGATGCAATAGCAGATTCAATCTCAGGCATTCTTAGATTTAGTCCAAATCTAGTAGTTTGACCTGACTCGTCAAGACCATGATTTCGAATTCGAAGTAATTCTTCATACAATGTTTCATTGTTAGTAGTAATCACACCGCCTTCTCCAGAAGTAATAACTTTAGTAGGATATAGACTAGTGCAACCTAAATTTCCCAAAGTTCCGCATTTCTTTCCGTTAATAGATGAGCCAAGAGATTGTGCGCCATCCTCAATTATTGCAATGTGATCAGGAGAAGTAATTTCGGCGATAAGGTCGACGTCAACAGGATGGCCATACAAATGAACGGGAATTATCGCCTTAGTTTTTTTAGTTATATTTGATTTAATCAGTGATATGTCAATATTATAATTTGATGATGAAATATCAACAAATACAGGTGTTGCACCTGTAGCTACAACAGCACTAGCAGTAGCAGTAAAACTAAATGATGGAATAATAACTTCATCTCCAGATTTTATATTCAATGATAGAAGAGAAGCATATAATGCAGAAGTTCCAGAATTAATTGCAACAGCGTATTTAACGTCAAGAAATTGAGCAATTTGTTTTTCAAATATTTTTACATATTTTCCGCCATATAGATTAGAACTACTCAAATGGCCACTTTGAATAATTTCTTGAACAATATTAATTTCGTTTTTATCAAATAATGGTTCATTTACTGAAATTTTTCGATTCATTAGAAATTACCTAATTTTTAACAAGTTTGTTTAAATCATGGCCAGATGGATTTTGAAATATTCTAAGATCGAAGTAAGATGTAGCGGCAACAAGATGATCTAAGATATCAGATTGGATATTTTCGTAATTAGCCCAATTATTGTCATTAGCAAATACATAAATTTCAATTGGAAGGCCACTTTCAGATGGATTTAATTGCCTTATTAAAAAGGTCATATCTTGTCTGATTTTCTCATGATTTTTTAAATACGATACAATATATGCGCGAAAAGTACCAATATTAGTCAATTGTCTAGAATTAAGAATAGATGATGAATCTCTACTATATGTTTTATTTTTATTTGATTGAATTAAGGATTTCTTTTTTTCTTTTAAATAACTAGACAATAAATCAATTTTTTCATATTGAGATAACATTGATTCATCACAGAATTTTATTGAAGTAATATCAATATTTATTGCGCGTTTTATCCTTCTTCCGCCACTTCGTTGCATACCCTTCCAATTTTTAAAAGAAGAGTCAATAAGCTTGTGAGTAGGAATAACAGTTATTGTTTTATCCCAATTTTGAACTTTAATTGTATGCAAAGCGATTTCAATAACGTTTCCATCTGCTCCAAATGCAGGTGCTTCTACCCAATCATGAAGCTGTAGAAGTTTGTTCGATGTGATTTGTAGATTTGCCAGTAATGAAAGAATAGTATCTCGAAAAATGAGAAGTAAAACAGCACTTATTGCACCAATGCTTCCAAGTAATGCCCATGGGGGTACGCCAGATAAAATTGAAATAATTAGTAAACCAGATAATATTAAAATAAAAATTTTTACTATTTGTATGTAACTTTTTAATGGTATTTGTTCATATCGTTTTGAATAAGCGTCTGTAATAGATGATAAAACTGAATCAATTATCCGGGAAAATACTAATACAATTAAGATGTTAATAACAAGTTCAACAGTAAAAATTCCTATTGGAGTATTATTGACAATGATATATGCAAAATTATTTACAATAAGAATTGGAATTAAATAAGATATTCTTAAAAATAAATGATTTTTAACTAATATATCATCCAGTTTAGTTTTTGATTTATTAATTTGAGGTATAATGAAATGAATAAGAAATTTACGAGTGATTTTGAATGATAAATACGAGGTAATGGCCAGTAAGAATAATGGAAGAATGTTAGATAATATTGGATAATCGAGCATCATAGAATTTATTAACGCAATCATTGAACAATCCCTAATGTTAAATGTAACAACTTGCTATTATAGAATTCTTCAAATAGATGAGAATAATTCGGATTTATTTGAAAAATATGCACGAATTGGAGAGATAATATCATTAAGTTCTCGTCCGACAGATAATTTTAGATCAAGTGGATGGATTTTTCCATTTTTGTATTCAGATTCTAATTCTTCATAAGTAGAGAACAGCATATCACCGCCAAATTTACTAGGTCGTTCAATTGTAAAAGAATCAGAATCACGAAATACCAGATATTTACAATATTCCAGAATTGGATTATTATCAGAAATTCCTTCAGGACACCACGCAATTTTTATTTTAGATGTAATCTCTTTTTCAGAATCATGAATGAATATTGAATTTTTTGGATTGGATTTACTCATTTTCGTAAAGGTTGTATCAGTAGCACCTCCTGTATTTGTCAGACCAGGGATAAGGTGCTGATGTACTGCTACAGGAACTTTCCATTTCATTTTAGGAAATACCTCACGAACAAGCATATGGATTTTACGCTGATCAGTTCCAGCATGTACAATATCTAGATCAAGTTCTTTGATGTCAACTGCCTGCATCGAAGGATAAAGATATTGTGATAAACTTAACTGATCTTTTTCAGTTCTTCCCATAATGGTCAAACACCTAACAGCGCGAGATAAAGTCATATGTTTTGAGAATTTGATAAGATTCATCCAATATTCGTCATTATTATGATATAGAGAATTACTTTTTACGATATTAACACCAGGACAGAAGAATTTGAAAGCTTCTTCATAGTAATTTGTAACTTGTTTAATTTTATCCCAATTACCTTCAAATTTATCATTAATGAAACTATGCCAATCTGCGAGATAAACAGATGACTGAATACCAGCATTAATGAAATCATTAATTTTAAAACCCGAGATTAGGAGACTACCTAAATGTAATTTTCCAGAAAGTTCAATTCCAATATAGTGTTTAGGAGAATGATTAGTTTCGAAAAGAGTTTTAAGTTCGTCTTCTTGAATTAATTCTTCAGTAGGAGGTTTTTTGACTAAAGCAATCTTATTCTCTATATCCATATAATAGTTTCACGGTGAAAAGAATATTTAAGAGATATCTATACGTGCGCGACGAAGTGTTTGTAAAAGTAAATAGATTAGAGATAAAGTAAATATCAGATTTAAGATAAATATACCAAGTTCAATACCAATAATTCGATTCAATAGAGCAAAAGAAGAGAAATATACTTGATAAAAAGTTAAGACCAAATTATATAACAATACAGGAAGAAATAATTTTTCCGCATATTGATTTATTTTCGAAGTAATTGGAAGTTGAGAACATGCAACAATCAATGAAAGAATTCCTGGAATAAATAATAACGGAGAACCTTGCTGAGTTAAACTAGAAACTATCCAGTAAATACCAATTATCGCAAATAAAATGGTGATAGATTTATTCATTACAATAGACATCCATTAATTACTGATATTGTTTTATGTTTGCTTTGATATATAAAAGTACAGATGACTGAACAAATCGATAAGGATAGCATGGTTCTATTATCAGCTTCTTACGATGGTATACAAAAAAAGGTATTTCTAAAATTTTACGATGAAAAAACAGATACCATAAAGTTATGGTATGACAACACAGAACACAAGCCATATTGTTTAATTAAAAAAGACATTGATGAAAAACTACTAGAATCAATCAAAAATGAAAATAAGATTCTAGCCGTTGAAGAAACGGCAAAAATTGACTTATTAAATGATAAAGAGGAAAATATGCTAAAGATCATTGCGGACGATCCATTGCAGATCATAAGCATACGAGATAGAGTACCTGCTTGGGAAGCAGATATAAAATATTATGAAACGTACATGTACGATAAATCACTAATTCCTGGAATATACTATAAAATCAGAAATAATCAAATTATTCCGACTAAATTTACAACGCCAAAAGAAACGAATGAGATGTTGCAAAAAGGAATAGAAAATGCAGATATTGATATAAAAAATAAGATTAACGAATGGGCCGAACTTCTTAGTCAGCCACTACCAAAAATAAAGAGAGTGGCATTAGATATTGAAGTGCATTCTGACAAAGCAGACAGATTTCCAGATGCAGATGAAGCAAGATATCCGATTATATCAGTAGGATTTGCAGCTAGTGATGGGTTCAATCAAGTATGTATTCTTCGAAGAGAAGGGATAGAGACTGGAATTAATGAATTAGAGAAAAACATAGAAGTTGTTTTTGTAGATGATGAGAAATCACTAATCGAAAGTGTATTCAGAGTTATTGAGGGATATCCATGTATTATTACATACAATGGAGACGATTTTGATTTAAAATATATCTATAACAGAGCAATAAAATCAGGAATCAAAAAAGACAACATACCTATTCAAATCCCCGGGTTAGGAAGAGTTTCACGTGGAAAGAATTTTAATAAAACAATTGAGGCAAATTTAAAACAAGGAATACATTTAGATCTATATAGAACATTTCTAAACAGATCAATACAGATCTATGCATTTGGAAATAAATACTCAGAACATAGTTTGAATGCAGTAAGTTCTGCAATAATTGGGAAAACTAAGATTGAGTATGAAGGAGAGATCGGAGAGCAGACATATTATCATCTTGCGAAATATAATCACAATGATGCGGCAATAACATTAGAATTAACAAGTTTTGATGGAGATCTACTAATGAAGTTATTATTAGTACTTTCAAGAATAACAAAGATGCCAATCAATGATTTATCCAGGATTGGAGTTTCAAATTGGATTAGAAGCATGATATATTTTGAACATAGGAAAATTAATGCATTAATCCCCAGAAAAGATGAACTAGCAATTCAAGAAGACGAATTAAAGAAAATGTCTTCAGAAGCAATGATTGAAGGGAAACAATATCAAGGAGGAATGGTTCTGGAACCAAAAATAGGTGTTTATTTCGGAGTTTCTGCACTTGACTTTGCAAGTCTATATCCAAGTATAATCAAAGTGAATAATCTATCATACGAAACTGTCAGATGTAAACATAAAGAGCATCAATCAAATTTGATTAAAGGTAGTAAACACTGGGTATGTAATACGAGAAGAGGAATAATATCATTATTGGTAGGATCTTTAAGAGACATACGAGTAAATTATTACAAACCATTACCAAAAATGTCAGGATTATCATCTGATGAAAGGAATCTATATTCAGTTGTTTCTCAAGCGTTAAAAGTAATATTGAATGCGAGTTATGGAGTATTAGGATCTCCAATATTTCCATTATTTTTCCTACCTGTTGCGGATTCAACAGCTGCAATTGGAAGAAACATAATTACTGAAACAGTTGCAGCGGCAAAAGAAAAAAACATAGATGTACTATATGGAGATACTGATTCACTATTTATCAAATCGATAGATCAGAATGAAATTGATGGTTTAATTAAATGGTCACATGAAAATCAAGGAGTAGATTTAGAATTAGAAGATAAATACAGATATGCAGTATTTTCAGAAAGAAAGAAAAACTATATTGTAGTAAAGAATAATGGTCAAGTAATAATCAANGGATTAACTGGAAAGAAGAGTCATATACCATTATTCGTAAGAGAAGCATTTTATGAGGCAATAGATAAATTAGGAGAGGCGAAAACAGAAAAAGATTTTGAAAGTGTTAAAACAGAAATCAGAAATATTGCAAAAGAAAGCAATAATCGACTAAAGGAAGACAAAGTACCAATTGAGAAATTAGCCTTTAAAATGATGATGAGTAAATCTACAAAGATGTACAAGACTACCATACCACAACATGTACGTGCGGCAAAATTATTAGAAGAATACAATAGAAAAAATGGTGATACAGAAGGCATGAAAGCAGGAGATATTATTTCATTCGTAAAAACAATAGGAAACGAAGGAGTTAAACCATTAAAACTAGCGAAAATTAGAGACATAGACAAGAAAAAGTATGAAGAGATTATGAGAAGTACATTTGACCAGTTATTAGGACCATTGGGGTATTCATTTGATGACGTATTAGGAGTGACAAAATTAGAAGATTTGTTTTGGAATTCAGATAGTAAAAAATAGGGCATAATATATATTCAAGAAATTAAATTGCTAGATATGGAGAAACATACTTTCCATAAAGGAAAAGTNAAGCCAATGAAGATCTGGCCTGGCATGACAACTAATGAGTTAGTTAATGAAATGGGCAAATCAGGATCATTTATGGCAGGTACACTTTCAAAAGCAGTAGACACATATGAAGAAATGGTAAAAACTGATTCNTACATATTCCTAACACTTTCGGGCGCACTAGTCCCAGCAGGAATGAACAAAGTAATAATAGAATTAATTGAAAGAGGATTAGTAGATTCGATTGTAACAACAGGAGCAAATCTAGTTCATGATATGATGTTGGCTTATGGAGGTAATTTTTACAAAGGAGATACAAACATGAAAGACGACATATTACTTGAAAAGAAGATAGATAGAATTTATGATGTATTAGTCTCTGAAGATGATTTTCAATCTAAATTTGATGAACCATTATTAGAATTATATGATGATATAGCAAAAAATAATGAGGGGAAAATATTATCCATCTCAGAGTTGATTAATGAGATTGCGCAAAGAATTCCAGAAGAACCTGAATCAATATTAAAAGCATGTTATAAAAATAATGTCAAATTATTTGTTCCAACTATACACGATTCAGTATTCGGATTACAGGCGGCAATTTACAATAGAAAGAATCCAGGAAAACTGAATGTAGACGTATTCAAAGATTTGCAAGACATCTGGGACATAAGAGTAAAAGAAGAGAAAACAGGAGCAATAATATTAGGAGGAGGGGTTCCTAAGAATTTTGTATTCCAGTCGTTCTATTTTGCAAATAAGATGTTAGACAATGTAATACAAATAACANTAGACCGACCTGAAACAGGAGGATTGTCAGGAGCGCCACCAGAAGAAGCAGTGTCTTGGGGGAAAATCAAACCAGATGGAAACAAAATTTTTTTAGTATCAGAAGTTACATTAGCATTTCCTTTAATTGCTTCAGCNTTAATNGAGAGATTAGATAAAAAATGAGTAAAACAGATTTCTACATGTCAAATGAGCCATTAATTACAAACCTGAACAACACTGGAGATAGTAAAATAGATGTTTTTGGAGTTCCGTTTGATGCAACCTCTACATACAGAATTGGCTCAAGATTTGCTCCAAATGCAATTCGAGAAGCTTTCCAGAACATCGAAATCTATTCAAAGAGATTAGGCAAAGACTTGGAGGAGATAAATATTAGAGATTTGGGTAATTTAACGAAAGTAGGAGAAATCAATGAGATGAATAAGATGGTTGAGGAAGTTACAAGAGAGATTATTGCCAATGGTAAGATTCCTGCAATCTTAGGTGGAGATCATTCATTAACAAACGGTTCAGTAAGAGCTTTTGATAATTGTACAGTAGTAGTATTCGATGCTCATTTAGATTTTAGAGATGAATTCGAGGGGTTGAAACTAAGTCATACTACTTTTCTCAGGAGATTGTATGAAGATGGATGTATATCAAATCTAATACACATTGGTTCAAGAGCAGCTACAAAAGATGAATGGGATTTCGTGAATAGAGATGACATAACAATAATTGATATGGAAAAAATCTATGACCTAAATATAGGATTAAAACAATTCAAGGATACGCTAAGTAGTTCAAATGACATATATGTCAGCATTGATTTAGATGTAATTGATCCAGCATTTGCGCCAGCTGTAGGAAATCCAGAGGCAAATGGATTATCTAGTAGAGAGATGCTTCAATTCATTTATTGTTTAGAAAATTTCAAGCTAACAGGATTTGATATTGTTGAATTAATACCAGCGTACGATAATGGATCTACATCAGCATTAGCAGCAAAATTACTAGCCGAACTAATTTGTATTGCAGATAAATAATTTTCTCATATATAAACAGAAATAAAATATCGTCTACTAGATTACTTGAATTGAAGTCTGTCTGAAATAAATTTTGAGAGAGGAAGTTCTTCAGTTATCATATCATTAAGTAGTTGTTTACAATGCTCGGTTAATTCAGATAATGACATAACAATCATTTCTCCAGAATATCTATCGCGAACCTGAAATTTTTTACTTTCAACTTCATTTTTGCCTACTACAAGTATGAATGGAATCCATTCTTTTTCGGCTTCACGGACCTTTTTACCTACAGAAAGATCGCGATCTTCGAAATCAACCCTAAGGCCNGAATTTGATAACTCCTCAAGATAACCTAATGATACTTCATGAAAATCTTGAGACAATGGAATTATACGGATTTGTGTTGGGCATAACCAGAATGGAATAGAAGGAGTTTTACCTTCCCTTTGGGCTTTTGCTGCTTTTTCCAATAAAGCATACAAACATCTTTCGATAGCACCACTTGGAGAATTATGTAAGATAATAGGAGTTTTCTTATCACCATTATCATCAACATAAGTAATTCCATATCTCTCAGCATTCTCAACGTCAATCTGATCAGTGGCAAGAGCGGAAGCCTTACCAAGAGTATCGATGAAATTAAATTCCCATTTGAATATAAAGTAGAAGAATTTTTCAGGCCAGATTTCAATGAATATAGGCCTATTCCAATCTTTTGCAATTTGTTTTATNAAATCAACATTATCATCATAGAAATCTTGAGTGACTCGAATTGCCAACTCAAAATCATCTTGATTAAAACCAATTCCCTGAAGGACGTTTCGAGAAAGAGTGAATCTTTTCAAAATTTCAGTTTTAGAGGCCTCAATATCTTTACATAATGCATGACAATCAGGCATTGTAAAAGCACGTAATCTTCTTAGACCAACCAATTCGCCAGATTTCTCACGACGAAAACTATAGCGTGTTAATTCATATAACTTAACAGGTAATTGTTTATGGGAAATTATACAGTCATGAAGCATAAGAAATTGTCCGAAACATGCACTAAATCTTAAGAANANTTCTTTATTATCAGAATTAACAGTGTATTGTCTTGCTGGAAAACGGTTCAAGTAACTTGCAAGACTAGGATGATTAGAATCATACATAATAGGAGTTTCTACTTCTAATGCACCGTATTTTTTAACTTGGGATGTAACATAACGTTCTAGTAAAGATTTAATGAATCGGCCCTTAGGATAAAAACGAAGATTGCCAGAATCAGAACCAGGTTCATAGTCAACAAGAGATAGTTTTTTCATTAATTCAACATGTGGAGGATGAGATGTTACAACTCGAGATTTACTTAACTCAGATTTCTGCAATGCCTTAAGATTTTTGTAATTATTAAAATTAAATTTCTCAACTGATTCTGTATTTCCATCAACAGACATAATTATATATTTAGACTCTAAACGTTCTTCAGATTTTAAAGCGTCATTCTGATATGTTTCGTTACTATCCGAGGTAATTATTTTTAATTGTTCGGCTAGCGGATGACCCTTAACACTAATAGTAAATGACTTATTCCAGCCAAAAGGACTACTTTGGACATCATTGCCTTCATCAGATAAACCATCCTTAAATTGATTTAATAAAGATATAGCTTNAGAGGCCTTGGCAAGANTATCACTCAAATGTGAATATGGATAGACCACAATACGGGAACAATTTAAATTATTAAGTGAAGATTTGATTTCAGAAAGAGAATTTATAATTGTATTTTCATCATCTTGAGATTCTAAACAGGTAAATAAAACTACAATATCTTCATATCTTTTTAGATCAGTATCTGATTCTTCAGCTATATCAATTTCTTTTTTGATGGCTTGATATTCAATATAATTAGAATGTAATAATAAAATTCGCAAATTTGTGCACCTAATATCTTGCTCGTTCGGATTTTCGTAATTCTTTTGTGGATTTTTTCCAGGATTTATAATGTTCAGTGCAGAAATACACTTTGTTTGAATCTGATGAGATAGAAAATTCACTTGAATCTACATTTTTACTACTAATAGATTTAACAGCAGAATTTGAACAGTTATCCAATGAACATTCAACGCCCTTACTAATTTTTCCCATAATATAATTCATTATCATTTTTTTAATATTAAAGTATTGATTTAGAAAGACATAATTAATAATTTATTCATATCAGTATTACTTGTTAGAAAAAATGAGAAGCAAAGTAGAACCAATAATGAATAAAATTGGTCTTGGATTATCTAAATTGGGAATGACACCAATCATGCTAAGCATATTAGCTGTTATTTTTTCAATTATTTCGGCGTTTTTTTATTCAAATCTAGTTCAATTTAATATAAATAATGTTATCCCAAATCAAGCTCTTGGGGCAATATTTTTACTTATTGCAGGATTATGTGATATGTTAGATGGAGCGATTGCAAGAGTTACTAAAAAATCTAGCTTGAAAGGTGCTTTCATAGATTCTACATTTGATAGAGTAACTGAAATAATAGTTTTTAGTGGAGTGTTAATTGGGCAATATGCTGAATCAATATTAATTTTCTTTGCGATCACATTATCAATGTTGGTAAGTTATTCACGAACAAAGGCAGAAGCAATTAATGTGGATTTAAGAGGAATTGGAATAGCAGAACGTTCAGAAAGAATACTAATATTGTGTTTGTTTAGTTTCTTTAATGAAGTCAGATATGCAATAATAATCATAATCATACTATCCAGTATAACATTCGTGGANAGATTTATTTCAGTAATGAAAAAAGCAGATGAAACTAATACTTAGTACGTCGACGTCGTTCATCTTTAGCACGTACTTTAACTAAGCCATAATGTACTGCACAGGAAACACAATAATATTTAATAGCTGNTTGAGATGCGATATAAGTTCCTGCTGCACGAAGTTCTTTTGCCAATGAAGGTTCAACCAGNGTAATTCGACCGGTTTTTTTCTTGGCTTTATCTTTAGGAACAAGAGTACCGCAATTACTGCATGAAANTGACCCTGTCGAACCTTTACTACCACCGGCACGACCACCACTTTTTCTTTTCTTAACCATTGTAATAAAAAATTAAAGATATTGCTTACGCATAAATCTTATGGAATAAAGATAACTATCAGGTTAGAATTATGTCAAATATATGTATAATCGGCCATATTTCAATTGACAAAATATACAATAATAAAATTAAAGCCGAGTCAATAGGAGGTCCGCCATGTTATTCAGGCNTAACTTGTGTAAATGAGGGATTAGATGTTGAAATTTATACAAGAGTGGGTAATGACTTTCCAGCTGAATATGAATCATGGTTAAAAGAGAATAGAATCAGAATGTTAGATGGTAAATCAGCATTAAATACGACAAGTTTCAAAATTACTGAAACAAAAAAAAGAAAACAATTAAAATTAATAAATAAATGTGAAGAAATTAGAATAGAAGAAGAAAAAGTAGAGAAATATGAAGGAATAATATTAAGCCCAATTGTAAATGAATTGGATGAAAAAAATAATAAATTAATAAATAAACTTGATAAAAAAATATTACTTGATCCTCAAGGATATTTAAGAAAATTTAATGAAAATGGAGTTTGTGAATTAAAATATTTAGATATCAACAAATTGCCAAAGGCAGATATTATAAAGATTAGTGAAGAAGAATCAAAGATGATAGATAATTCAGATAAATTTTCTAGTAGATTGAAAAAAATATCAAAAATTTATCCAATAACTATTGGAACNACAAATAATGAATTAACATATTTATTTACAAATAAGAAATGTTATGAAATAAGAAATCATCAATCAAACAATTTAGAAGATACAATTGGATTAGGAGATATATTAAATGGGGTATTTTTTAGTATGTATACCAAGAATGAAGACATTTTATGGTCAATATCAAAAGCTATAGCATTTGCTACAACAAGAGAAGGAATAGGAATAAGAAAATTAGAAAAAGTAGTAGAATACAGTGAATTATCANACAATATATACAATAATATAAAGAAAATTTACTAAAGTATAATCAAGGAATATGAACCAAGATAAAAAAAACATATTAATTGAATTATTGAATGATAGTAGCAATTCTATATTAATAATTGGATGTAGGGCAACAGAATATTTTCATGAATGTTGTGAATATAATATATTAATAGTAGGAGATAAGACGGAATCTAGAATAATAAATGATAAAAAAATTGGTTTTATACAAATTGAGAGTATAAAAAGAGATGAATTTTTAGAAACAAGTAATAAAAATGCAAGTTATTTGATTAATAATGAAATACTAAAAGATAATTATTTTACGCTTTCTACTAAAATAAATGATATTGAGGAACATAAATCAAAGATAATTAAACAGTATTGGAATTCAACAATGATTGATGTGACAACAGATGTTCAGAAAGCAACTAATGCAATGAATAGATCATCGTCGTATGATTCAGCATATTGGACATTATCAGCAAGTTATAATTTAAGTAAATTATCAATTGCTTGCGAGGGTTTAATTCAAAGTCCATCACATTTATTGAATCAATTAAAAGATAGAAAAAATGAACATAATATTGATCAATATTTCAATCTACTAGATTTAGAAATTGCTACAAAATCATCAGTAGAACGTCGACTGCAAGCATTGAATAATCTAAACAGATCGCTATCTACAATAACAAATAGTAATAATGAATTATTCGCTAGAAGAATGAAATTAATAGACAACAAGATACGCTGGTTTATAAAAAATAAAATGATAACAAATGCATTTGTTCTATTAGGTTATGAGAATACATTAGTAATAAAGAAAATTTACAAAGAATATTGTAATTCAAAGTATTTATCTACACATAATTACAAGATAATCAGTGAGATATTAGAAGAAGATATTTCAACAAGTGTAGGAAAATCAACAATTAAAATGCTACAAATTCCAATGGATGAACAAAGGATTACTGAGAAATTAGACATATTGAATAATTTATTAATCGAAATAAGAGATAATATAGCCAATTGAAGACGCATTTATTAAATAAAGTTCAGCTTAACATAAAGTAATATGAAGGCTGTGATTCTTGCAGGAGGATTAGGAAAAAGAGTGAGGCCGTATACATTATTTTTACCTAAACCGATGCTTCCATTGGGCGATAAACCAATATTAGGTCATATAATTGATTGGATAAAGAAACAGCGTATAAAAGAAATAATTATTTGTGTATCGTANATGAGTGAAATAATAGAAGAACATTTTGGAAATGGTGAAAAATATGGAGTAAAAATTACTTATGTGAAATCAAAAAAACCACTAGGTACGGCAGGACAATTAAAATCTGCGCAGAAATATCTCGATGATGATTTCCTTTGTATATATAGTGATTCTTTATTTAATTTTAAGATAAATACTGCAGTAAAATTCCACAAGAAAGTTAACCCAATAGTCACAATGGTCGTATGTAAATATGAAACAAGATTAAAATATGGAATGATTGAGCTAAATAAAGATAAATCAGTATCAGAATGGAAAGAAAAGCCTGTCATAAAGGGATTGATAAATACTGGATGTTTTATCATGAATTCGGAATTTCTAAAATACATTCCAAGAAATAAAATCTATGAAATGGACCAGGTTTTTAAAAAAATTCAAAAAAAGAATAATAAAATATATGGATTTCCAGTATCAGGAAATATTTTAGATTTAGGTGATAGAACTGAATATGAAAAAAATTTCAAAGAATTTAATAAAGTGAAAAACCATGAACGATAATCTCATACTTATTGAAGATAAATCAATAGAGAATTTTGAGCCAATTACGTCTACCAGAACTTCATTGGAAATGCAATTTGGAGCAGGTAGTTTTTATGAACAATTAAAAAAAGAAGTAAAATTCAACAATATTTCTATTTTTATCAGAAATCATTTAAAAGAAACTACAAAAAGAAGACTAAAGGATGTAAATATAGGAAAAATTGATTTTGAAGGAAATGTTACAATAATAAATGCTCTTATAAATTTGAACAACAAAAATGTAATAAAATTATTAAATAATAAAGGAAAATTTATCGCTAAAACAGGACGACAATTGATTTGTGCACGAATTCCTTCATCTATAATAAAAGATATTGATAATAATAATTCATATGAATTTATAAGTAAGATATCTAAATTCAAGGATTATTCAATAAAACAAATAGACAGTAATTGTTTAATCAAATATCCTTGGGATTATATCAAAGAATCAGGAAAATCGATCAATAAGCAATATGAATTTTTTAATCAAAGATCAGGCAATAAAAAGAATATAAAATTAATTTCAGACAGTAAAAAAATATGGATTTCAAAGAGTGTAACAATTGTAGATAAAAATAAAACATATTTTGATTCTAGTAATGGACCG
This sequence comes from Nitrososphaerota archaeon, assembly GCA_013306035.1. Taxonomy (GTDB): domain Archaea; phylum Thermoproteota; class Nitrososphaeria; order Nitrososphaerales; family UBA57; genus UBA57. Next base: position 70,205 of record JABUBF010000006.1, on the reverse strand, counting down.
GTAATAATTGATAGAAATGCAGTGATTGAGCCATTTACGTANATAAAAGGTCCGGTATATATTGGAAAGGAATCAAAAATAAATGGTGCAAGAATATACTCCAATACTTCAATTGGAAATAATTGCAATATTGGTGGAGAGATACAGAATTCAGTGATACATGAATATACCAATAAGTCACATGAAGGGTATTTAGGACATTCCATAATTGGATCTTGGGTAAATCTTGGTGCACGAACTACAAATTCAGATTTAAAGAATACTTATGGGAAAATAAAAATGAATATTGGAAAAAAGAAAATACAAACTAATCAGATCAAATTCGGATGTATGATTGGAGATAATTCAAAAACAGCAATTGGATCTTTAATTTTTACAGGAATAAGAATAGGAGTATGTGGACAATTATTTGGTCATGTAACAGAAGATATACCTCCATTTACATTTTATAACAATACCAAAAAGAAGACATTAATTGAATATGATATTAATAAAGCAATAAAAACACAAGCAAGAATGATGAAAAGAAGAGATATTAAACAGAATAAACATGATAGAGAATTATTACAAGAAATATATAATAATACCATTGAACAGAGAAAGAAGAATAGAGTAAAAGTAGGGAATATGAAGATTTGAAATATGAAGAAATATTAAACGAAAAAAGAATCAACAATATAGATAAATCAGGATTATTTGGCCAGTATGAAAAATGGCCGATATATGCAAAAGAAGCGATAAATATATCGCCAAACATACCACAAAAACGTGAAATCAAGAATATTATTTTTATTGGAATGGGAGGATCGGCTACATCTGGAGATATAATTCANAATTGGCTAAGAGATGAATTACCTGTTCCTTTTGAGGTGTTAAAAGACTACAAATTACCAGGATATGTAGATAATAAAACATTAGTGATTGGAGCGTCAATTTCGGGTGAAACACGTGAAACAATTTCTGCATGTATTGAAGCAAAAACAAAGAAAGATGCATCGGTTGTATCAATTTCTGCAGGTGGAGTATTAATGAAGATTAGTGAGAAATACAACATACCTCATACTAAAGTCGAATTAGCGTTAACACCTAGAGCTAGTTTATTATATGCGTTATTACCAGCAATAAATTTGTTAGAAGAAATAGGAATCATCGGTTCAACAAAAAATGAATTTGCAGATATAATGAATTTATTAAATATGAGGAATAATCAAATAAAGAAAAANATCGTATTTGAGAATAATATTGCAAAACAAATAGCAAGTGATATATTAGAATTAGATACTCCTCTGACTATATATTCGGGACAAACATTATCTGCGCCAGGATATAGATTTAAAGCATCATTAAATGAAAATTCAAAAATCAGAGCTCAACATATTCTATTACCTGAACTTTGTCATAATGAAATACAATCATGGGGAAGAAATAAAGATAATAAAATAACATCTATTTTCTTAAGAGATGATGATGAGAGTTTAGAACAAAAAGAGAGATTCGAATCTTTGAGTCAGATATTAATTAAAATGGATATCAAACCTTTAGAGATTTATACAGAAGGAGAAACAAAACTTGGACGAATAATTGACTTAATATACTTATTAGATTATGTATCACTTTACCTTGCAATACTAAAAGATATAGATCCAACACCCACTCCAAATATTGACGAGATTAAGAAATTATTAAAAAATAGATTCAAAGAAATAAATTAAATTACACCGACAAGACTTGCCAATTCTCTTCTAGAAGCTTTACCAAGGATTTCAGCACTTTTTTCTGGAACAAGTGAATTAATGGATATACCAAAACCATTTTCAAATCCACTGTTATAAGATAATTGAGGGGATATTTCAACGTGCCAATGAATTTCTNAATCAATTTCATTCATAGAATTGTGAAAAACGATGTTATACGAGGGATTATTTAGAACATTATCTAAACCACCCAAAGTAGAACGAAGGATTTGAGCAAGATCTTCCAATTCATNATTATCAATCGATGTAAACGAATATTGATGTGATTTTGGATATATCCGAAATTCAAATGGATGCGATGAATTCCAAGGACAAAAAGCAAGAAAACTGACAGTAGAAAGTATTTGTCTAGGGCCACCTGTTTCANAATTTATGATTCTACATATAGGACATATACCTAAATCGAAAATTGATTTTCTAGATAACTCAATCTCATTTTTTAATTTAGGAGAGATAATTGGAAGATTAATTATTTCAAAACTATTATGTATAGGATTACCGCCAGATAAAACTCCGGAATTAACGAAGATTTGAATATTTTTCAAATCATCAGAAATCATTTTTTTATTGATAGTTTGAACTTCCAATAGTAATTTTTGTATTTTACTTACTGAAAGTTTACTCAAGTTCTTATGACTGACATCAAAGACATGGAATCGTTTCATGAAATTTTGATCTAAAAATAAATTATTCATATCAGATTTATTGAATTTTTCAAATTTAACAGATTCATCAACTACAGTTTTTGGATTTTCATTGGATTTGTTAATATTCTTACATAATGAACAAACTTTTTTTAATTTATTATCATTTACAATGGATAATGAATCAATGTCTAGATTAGAATTTACAAACACATATTCTTCCAAGAAATAGTCTTTTCGAAGTTGCTTCAAATACAAATTTAATCAGGAGATGGTTATTATTTAGGTTTTTAATTAATAAGACATTTATACTGGGGATTAAATCCAGAAGATTATGACATGGTTTTTTGTGAGGCATGGGCAATCAATTTACAATTTAGAGAATAAATTTACAGGTTGGCACGATTCATCACTATCAGAATTAGGGAAAAAACAGGCATTAGAAACTGCGAAAAAGTTATCAAAATATGACATAGATGTAATTTATTCTAGTGCTTTATCACGTTCAAAGGAGACTGCAGAAATAATTATTAGAAATCATCCAAGATCCACCAAAGACATAATATCAGATCAATTATTAAATGAGAGAAATTATGGGAATTGGTCAGGAAAGAATAAAGAAGAAGTAAAAAATGAAATAGGTGAAGATAATTTTCTCAAAGTAAGAAGAGGCTGGGACACTCCGCCAGAAAATGGTGAATCGTTAGAGGATACAGCTAACAGAGTAAAACAATGGGTTGAGNAATTAAAAAAATTACATAGTAAAAATAAGAATATATTAATTGTTTCTCACGGAAATACTATTAGAGCAATATCAGTAATATTGGGAATCAATACAAAAGAGAATATTCATGAATTTGAATTGCAAACTGGAGAGATATTCATTGTTGAGAGATAAGATTTCCGCCTTCAGAATTAAATAAATCTTCAATATTTTCTTCTTCTCTAATTATATGAATACTTTGATCGCGTTTTCTTAAAAGAATAGAAGGTTTAGTCTGACAATGAAATGGCATATTAAATACAATAGAATATGCGCCAACATTTCTGAATATTACCAAATCGCCAATTTCAGCAGAAGGATATTTTTTATCAGAAGGGATTTGAAAAGTATCAAGAGTATCACANAGTCGTCCGCCAATTTGAATATTTTCATAACTAAGTATTTCAGACTTTGTAATTATATCAATAGGATATTCTTGTTTCATCAATGCAGAATCAAGAAGTAAATTGTAGCCTGCATCAACTATGTGGAATTTTCCTTCAGGGTATGTTTTAGAGTTGACAATTTTTGAAATAAGAATAGCTGATTCAGCAGAAAGATAACGACCACTTTCAACAATTAGAGTTGGAGAAAGATTAAATGATTTTATAAATATATTTAATTTATCAGTTATTAATTTTCCAATATCATCAGGAGATGGAACAGGTTGAATATATTTTACGGGAGTTCCTCCGCCNATATCAAGAATAGGAAGCGAAAAATTATCAATATTGGATTGTAATTTAGTGATTAAAGATGCAAGTATATCAATTGTTTTAACAAAACAAGATGGATCACTAATCTGTGAACCTAAATGAAAATGAATACCGTAGAATTCAAGGATATCTGAATCATATATTTTATTTATAATGTAAAAAGCATCATCGTTTGATAAATTATTAACAGGTACGCCAAATTTACCCATACTAGATGACGCACTAATATCAGCAACTACGTNAATTTCAGGGTTAATTCTGACTAGAACTTTAGGNCGGCATTGAGATAACTTTGACGCTGAAATTAAATTAAGTAATCCATTATATGAACCAATTACAAATTTAGAGATGCCAGATTTCATAGCCACTAGGAATTCATTTTCTTCTTCGGTTACACTAGTATAAAGAATATGATTGAAATTACCGTTGGTTTGTTTGAAAAAATATATTTCGCCTAATGATGTTAGATCAAATAAAATTCCTTCTTTATTTAGAATTTTAATGATAGATGGATTGAAATTTGATTTTATTGAATATGCAATAGAAGTTTTTCCATTATAATTATTAAATGAATTCTCTAATGATGAGAGATTATCAAGAATAGTTTGTTCGTCGACAACATATACGGGCGTATTAAATTTGGATGTAATTTCTTTGATTTCAGTATCAGAAATAGNAGAAGATTTATTACTAAATCGAATATTTTGGAGAGATGGTTTTNACAATTTTTACTATGAAGTNCCTATTATAATCTCAATTGTAGAGACATTTCGTTTATCATCATCTTCGCCAAGGATATCAGTGTCAANTGTAATGCTTTTAGTGGAATATTTTCCTTTTCCTAATCTTTCAGTAATGATCTGTGCAACGTCAACTGCACGGGANATCACCATACCTCNTCCTTTAATAACAATCTCTCCAGTTTGTCCAAGTTGTATAAGACCAGACATAGCATAGCTCATAACTGGTTTTTTACCAACAAATATATTATTTGTAGTATTTTGATTAGATTTTGTTTCTGGTACAGAAGTATCAGAATGGGAGGCGTTATTAGAAACAGCCGTATCATTTATGGAATTTTCATTTGAATTAGATTCAGACATTTTTGTATTTTTTTTAACATAAAATTCTTATTTAAATGTGGCGCTAANNATAGATTTAATGCATAATATTACTAAATATTGANCAAATTGAGTTTATATACAATACAATAGTATCGGGAATGTGATATAATTGCCCAAGGCATACGTACTAATAAATACAGAATCAGATGTAGAAGAAGAATTCATACAAGAAGTTAAGCAAATGGAAGGAGTGATAGAAGTTGCTTCAGTATATGGCAGATATGATTTCGTAGTTATTATTGAGTCAGATACGATGGAAAAAGTCAAAAACATAATAACAAACAAAATTAGGCGAATTAGAAGCGTGAAATCCACAATAACCCTNATTGGAGTTTAGAGAAGAACCTACATTAAACTAGAAAGGGGTATATTTTGAGAAGTGCCGTCAGGATATGTACGCCTAATAATAAGAGGCATTACGGTTTTATCCAATTCTAAAGTAGCAAGTAAGATAGGATCATGAATGGATTTTGATACTTTTACAAATGAAGGTGCGCCAAGAGATAATTGTAATGCTCTGGATCCAATAATTTTTGCCCTTTCAAATCGAGTCAAATGAGCAGGACCAATCTCAACTTTAAAATCTTGTTTTGTCATTATCTAACCGTTATTCAATATGANGTTACAATTTATAACTAGATAAATTTTTCTATTACCTAGAATGAGTTCAATTTCTAAAACAGACATACAAATTACCATTGGAGAGAGAGTAATTGAAGGAGAAATTTCAAAACATTTGGCGCCAATTATTGTTAATCAGATAATTGAAAAGAAGAGATTAAGTGGTCCAATAGTCAAAATTAAAGATTTGTTAATATATAGTCCATTAGGAATANTTGCAGGAATGCATAAACCTAAAAAATCATTNAATAAAGGAGATATTGGATTTTTAGCGTCAAGCGGAGCGATTGTTTTATTTAAGAAGGATCAAATTGTTACAAATAAGATGACGCATATAGGTAATTTGACTGGGGAAATAAAAATATTGGAGAATATTAAACCTGGAGAAATTTTTATTCTCGAAGTATTAAGGTGAAAAGAATAAAATTGAATGTTAAACAAAAAATTAAATATATAGACAGAATNTCTTCAGTAATTTCTTTCATATTAATATCAGGAATGATATTCATAGTAATAGAATCAGATTTTCAGATATTCATGAATGTAAGATTGATTATTTTTGCAGTGATATTCTCAATAATTGGATTGATTTTAAATAGAAAAAGAACAGAATTGTTCGATGAGACTTTATGAGATTAACTCGAGTAGAGTGAATTAAATAATGAAAGTCCGGCCATAATAGCCTCTTCACTTCTTATTGTTTCTACACCCTGATTTGGAAATAGATTTATGAGAAATAAATTAGATTTATCGATTTTTTCACGAGAAATCACAGACATAAGACCAGTTTTAGGAGAACCAAAAGCAATTAAAATACTAGAATCAGTATTATTTTTGATTTCTTCAGAAATTAATTTTGCATTAGAATGAAAATCAGAACCAAATTTAGAAGTAATAACTGTAACGTTGTAATTATTTGTAGACAGAATATCTTTTAATGAATTATTGTATGTAAGATCGTATCCCCAATAGTCTGAAGGTTGAATCTTTTGTAATAAGAAGTATTTTCCTTTATAAGATTGTGAAACGATTTTTACAGTAATTATTTCCCCCACAGTGATATTGCCTTCAAGAATACCATAATTATGCATACCAATATCAATTATAGACATATTGATTTTATTATCAAATTTAATACATACACCATCACGAATATTAATGACATCAGGATTATAATTTCGATTTACCATATGTGATGGAATACGAAGAGGAGGAAGGGTTCCAGCAAGTTTTAATTCTTGTTTAATAGGAAAAAGATTTTTTCGGAGATATTGAGGAGTTACAAGATATCTAAGTAATAACAAAATGAGATCCTTGTCATGACTTCCTTGATTCTTATAAACGTGAATTTTAGTAACTTTAAAAATTGAGGCGGCACGTGCAATTATTCCTAATTTATGTGTTTTTTCAGAAAGGGATTGACAGTCTTCAAGAATATTTGATGGAATAGCAATTGCTAATTCTCTCAATTTAATTCATTATTCCGTGGTTTTATTTTCTAAATAGAAATTAATTATTTTTTGTGCGATAACAATTGAAGCTTCTTTTTGAGCTTCGATAATTTGTGCTCCAATATGAGGAGTGGCTATTAGGTTCTTTAATTTAATTAGATCAGTATTAGTAGGGGGTTCTGTCTCAAAAACATCAAGAGCGGCACCGGCGATTTTATTATTAGATAATGCATCAAATAAATCGGATTCAACAATTAGTTGACCACGAGCTGTATTAATAAGAAAGGATGTATTTTTCATTAATTCAAATTGTTCTTTGCCAATCATATGAATTGTTTCAGGTGTTGCAGGAAGGTGTAAACTAATGAAATCAGACTTTGATAATAATTCATTAAGTTCGACCTGAGTTACATTATATTTACTTAAATAATCTTTGTCAACAATTTGTTTTTCAAATCCAATAACTTTCATTTCAAGAGCAGATGCTAAAATTCCAGTTCTTCTTCCAATACGGCCTAGACCAATAATTCCAAATGTTTTACCTCTTAATTCACTACCAAGGATAGAATTTTTAATCCATTGGTTATCTTTTAGAGATCGGTCAGCTAATGGAATAGAACGTGCAAGACTAACGGCAAGAGAGATAGTCAATTCAGCAACGGCATTGGTAGAAGCTTCTACAGACGTAAAAACAGGAATATTATTCTTTTCGGCAGTAGAAGAATCAATGTTATCAATTCCAGTACCAGGTCTACAAATTAATTCAAGAATTTTTCCAGAATTAATAACAGATTCAGTTATTTTTGTCCTACTACGAACAACAATAACATGTACTTCGGAGATTACTTCAAGTAATTCCTCAGACGTGATAGTAGGATTTTCAAGAATAGTAAAACCAGATTCTTTTAATAAATCAACACCTTCAGGCTCTATTTTATCACAAATAAGAATTTTTTTATCAGAATTCAATTAAGTAAAAGTTACTATCTAATTACCGCATTTAAATCTTATTTTCAATTAATATATATCAACGTAATAATATAATATACCGAGAATGAACGACGATAAAGAACTAGAAATATTGAAGCAAAAGAAGATTAAAGAATTAATGAAGAGAATTGAAAATCAGAATAAACAAGATGACCCAAAAGAAATTCTTTTGTCTAGACTAGTCGATAGGGGAGATGAAGTGCTAAAAATTGCTGAAACTTATTATCCAAAAGAAACAGAAATCATCGTTAATCAATTAATTGAGTTAATAAAGAATGGTAAAATTCAGAGTTCTATTTCTGGAGGCGAGTTATTATCAGTATTTCGAAATGCAGGATTAAGAATTACAGTACCTACGTCAATTTCAGTATCAAAAGATGGGAAAATGACTTCATTATCAGATAAACTAAGTAAAAGAGAATAGTTATTCTTCTACAACGGTTACTTTAGGAACTTTTGAATCATTAAATTTATCAATAGATTTTATAATTGTATAATCAGAATTAACAAGTTTATTTAATATATCATTTGAAATATTAAAATCAGAAGTAAATTCTTTCAGATATGGGTTTAGTAATTCAAGATCAGAGTCATCAAGTTTACGATATTCGATATCAAGATTAACACTATATTTACTTGAGAATAATTTATTAATTGATTCAAATGCCTGTTCTGAGAGTTCTAATTTTAATATATTAAGATTTATGTCAGATGCAATAGAAAGTTTTTCAAATAATTGATCATCAATAATTCCTTTATAATTCATATAAGACAAATAATTTATTATATCTTCTCTAGGTGGGTTTAAACCAATAGAATCAGAATCAACTTTTCCACGAACGTATATTAATCCACGTAACATGCCAGTTGCAAGAAAATTACCGACTAATTGTTCTGATTTTGATGAATCAAGAGAATCAATTCCAAGAACAAGTGCAAGACCGCCAGACATATATTCACAGAAATAGTCGTCGGCACGATTACCAACAATAACCACAGGACGACTCTCTTCATATTCTCTCATTAAGATGAATGCTCGATTTCCAACATTACCGCGAACAAATATTTGGCCTCCTTGTAATGCATATCCTATCACATCACGTGTATTACCGTGAATTTTGATTTTTCCTTCGTACATGGTATCGGCAACGTTATCTTCGGCACTTCCATAAACATTGATATTTGTGCCTTTGTTAAAATTTGCAAGACAATTTCCAGGAGTTCCATAAATATTCAATTCAGAATTCTTTGGAAGATTTACGCCGAGGTATCTTTGGCCACTGACGTTCATCAAATTAATTGATTTTGGACCACTACTAAGAATGGATTTAATATGGGTGTTCAATTCATAAGAAGAAAGTTTGTTTGAATCAATAATATTCGCAGAGCTATTATGTGAAGAATCAATCTCTATTAAATCAGAACTCTTGACAGAATCAATTATGTTAGAATCACGACCTGATTCAATTATTCCTTTATTCATTGAAGCAAAGACAAATCGTCCAGGTTGTGGAGTCCAAATATTAGCTTTTGGAGATAACATTCGTATCTGACATTCTTCACTAGCCATATAGATATTATCTTCATCTTCGCCGATGACTACAGGTCGAAATTTTGATCGGTCAATAACTGCTAAGAGGTATACATCATCACCATCAGAATAACCAATAAATATTGTAAATGGACCATCTAATTCAGCACCTCGATAATGATACAATAAATTACGAATGTAATTTGTTTTTTCATCTCCTAATCGATAGAGAAAACGATCATAAGGATTAGATAAAATTAAACCAATGTCTTCCATAGATAAATTCTCAATACGAGCAAGGTAATCAACGATAAATGCAATTACTTCACTATCAGTTCCAACTAAATTTGTAACACCGCGATATTGAAGAAAATTCATGTTAGATCCAAAAGAACTAATATCACCATTATGAACAATTGCAGTATTTGAATTAGAAAATGGGTGGCACCAAATTGCAGAAGAACCAGGAGAATTAGTAGGTTGGCGAGTATGAGCAATCCATAAATCAGCACTTGAGTTAGAATCAATAAGACCAGTAGAACGTGCTACGTCAGATGGATATCCAATGTCTTTATACACATTAACATAATTGCCTGATGAATAGATCCTGGCTCGATAGTTAGGAATTGAAAATTTATAATTAATTTGATTAACAACATTAGATAATTTAACAGAATCAGAAGTTTTTACAATTAATGATATATCAAGCGATAATTCAGAAGCAGTAATTTTTTTAGATTTAATATCATGAATTGAGAAATTGTAACCATTAAGAATATCTTTAATTTCATCAAATGTGTTTTCATTTTCTACAAATATACTCAATAAAAACTCTTGATTAGAATTTTCAAGATTAAAAGATGCGAAACCAGCGCCAAATTTACTACCTCTAAATCTAACACATTCAATACCATCAACTGCAACTTGATTAGAAATTTTTTTAGCGTGTTTTTTCTTGAGTATTGCAAATACACCGCAATCATCTTTGCTTACTAATTTTGAATCGTTCAAAGAGCCCCACCTGCTTTTATTCCAAGTCTTTTTCTTATCAGTGGATCCAAATCAACTGAACGGAATAATTCTCGATTACCTAATAATGAATTTTGAATAGAACTAATTCCTGCTGCACCTGCTAATAATTTTATTTCTTTTTGTAATGCCAAAATGGTATATTCTAATTTTTCTCTTGTTTTATCTTGGTCAAAATTAGATTCATTACTATCATTACGAAACTTCTTTGGATCATAATTTATAGATAATAATGCAGCTTTACTTATTCCAGCGGCATCTGCACCTAATCCAATTAATTTGAATATATCGGCAGCTCCACGAATACGACTTCCCTCAACTAATAGATTAATTTTATTTCTAGCAATACTTGTTTTAAATGGAGTATTTCTCAGGATATTATCAACTTCAGAAGTACAAATAGCAAGATCAAGTGTATCATTATTTTTATCTAGATCCCAATCAATAATTATTCCAGATATATTTTTGTCAATTATAGATGAAATCGACTTAATTGTTTGTTCATTTGATGGAAATCTAACCATAATATGTACATCATACTCAGATAATTTTTCGATTTTATCGATTTCGTTGTAATCGACAGTTATACATTTTACTCCAGATTTATCATTATTTAAAAATTCAGAATAGGGGATCAATAAAGATGAATTCAATGATGTTTTGGATGCATCGATTAATTTCTGAGAATTATACAATAGACCCATAGAAGAAGATACTTCAGAGAAGATATTTTGTATTGAACCTTCTTCATTAAGTCGACCAAGATAAATCGGATTAGACAATCTAATATCTCCATTAGCTAAATAAGTAGATGTTTCGATTTCTTCTCTATAAGGATCAATACTTGGACGAGTAACTTGAGCGCCATCGGAACGAATCCAATCACATACAGAACGAGGTTGAGCTACAAAAGGAGCAGTGATAGTTCCCATACTTGTAATTACTGCTTCTCCAGGATTACGACCGGCACTGCCAGATAATTCACGAAGTTCTCCTTGTAAAATAGGAGTCCAATATTCATCTTCAGGTATTTGTTTTTGTATAGGTTGAGGGCCAACTAATGATTTAGAGGAATGATCAAGTTCTACACCTAAAATATCTGCGGTTTCTTCGTGCATGTTGTAACCACGAAGTAAATCTCGTCTTCCAACTAATTCAGATACAGAGTTAAGATTCAATTCTCGTAAAATCCATTTGAATTCCTCAATCCAACCAAAGATCATTTTAGAGGTCCATTCTACTGATTTGTCAAGTGAAAGAACTTTTGTAGGATCGTCGACGAGTTTATTTGTAAGAAGTGCAGGACAAAAACCAATATGACATTTATGTACCATTAAACAACCTAAACCAACTAATGTGGCAGTTCCTGTACTAACACAATCTGCTCCTAAAGCTAATAATTTAGCGGTATCTTCTGCGTTACTTACTCCACCTGCGGCAATAACAGAAAATCCATTACGGAGATTTTGTTTTGTCAAGATACGATCAACCCATGAAACAACTAAATCAATAGGAAGTCCAACATTATCACGAATCACAGATGGGGCAGCACCAGTACCTGCGCCAGAACCATCAATTATAATTCCGTCAGCACCCATACTTGCAACACCAGATGCAATATATGGAACATAATTTGTACAACCAATCTTAACAAAAACAGGTTTACCAGTAGCTTCTTTCAAAGCCCAAATTCTTTGACCTAAATCTTCTATAGAATAAATATCATGATGTGGAGCTGGAGATACTGCGTCTTTTCCAATAGGAATTCTACGAGCACGAGAAATTGGACCTGTAACTTTGGAGCCAGGTAAGTGTCCACCAATACCAGGTTTTGCACCTTGTCCAATTTTAATTACAATTCCTTGTCCAGTTTTTAATACGTCAATATCTACACCAAATCTTCCTGAAGCCCATTGAACAGTTATATTTTTACAAGTCGCGACATCAGGATGTAATCCACCTTCTCCAGTTCCATTAATAACGCCAGTTGCATCAGAAGCACGTGCTAATGCAATATTAGGAATTCCACTCAATGCACCAAACGACATATCTCCTAAATATAACGGAGCAGACAAACTAATTCTTCCATATGCCAATTTTGTAGTAGTATCGATATTTTTGATCAAAGACGAATCATTATGGATTTCCTTAAATTCATCATTAGATTTCTGTGGATCTATAGCAGAAAAAGCAAGACGGTCCAATATTCGAGAACTATCTGAATGGTTTTCCCACAAATATGCGGCTTTTCCGGTAGTAGCTAATTCACGGAGATGTTCTATACGTCGGTTGTCCCAAAACTCTTTCTGCTTAGGTTTAGGCATACGAACGAATGTAGATACTTCTTGAACAGATTTAGTTGACACAATAATAATGTCAGAAAAGTTCTTAATAAATCAGACCAAAGAAATAATCGTTAGATGGATATTAGAATAAAAACATTGAAAAAGAGAAAATTCGTCAATCCAATATTAATTTGTGGAATACCAGGTAGTGGATATGTAGGAAAATTGGCAGTAGATCATCTGTTAAATGAGTATGAAGCGACTACAATATGTGAAATACAAAGTGATTTATTTCCACCACAAATATCTACAAACAATGGAATAATAAAAAATATGTCAAATACGATTTATCATATAGAAACAAAAAAACCAAAAAATGACATATTAATTTTAACAGGTGATACACAGCCAATTACTGAACGTGGAAATTATATTGTTACCGAAAAAATTCTAGAATATGCGCAAAATTTAGGTATAAAAAAGATATTTACTCTGGCAGCATATATAACAGGAGAATTTGTGAAGGAACCAAGGGTTTTTGGAGCAGCGACAAAAAAGAAACATGTTAAAACATTAAAGAAGTATGGAATCAACATCATGAATCAAGGAATGATAACTGGAATGAATGGAATATTAATTGGAACTGCAAAAATCAGAGACATAGAAGGATATTCATTATTAGGTGAGACATCAGGATATATGATTGACCCAAATTCAGCAAGAGCTGTTTTAGAATCATTAAATAAAATATTAAAAATGGAGATAAATCTAGAAAAATTAACAGATAAAATAAATGAATCAAATGAATTAATGAATCAAGTAGAAGGCATGAAATCAAAAACAGAAGGAATAGAATATTCCAATAGAGATAATAGTTCTCAATATATTAATTAATAACTACAGTATTTCATTAGGAATAAATTTAGGATCAATAATTTTTATAGTTTTTATATTATTTGACATACCCTTAATGATTATAACATCAACATCATCTACACGAAAAAGTTTAGAAAGTATTTTTATTACTTCAAGATTTGCTTTATTCTTTAGTGGAAGAGATTTTATACCAAGAATAATTTGTCCGTCTTCGAATTTTAGATAATTATCTTGAAGACCGGTTTTTACATTTATATGAATAATAAGATGATTACTGTCCATTATGATATAATTAAATAGCATTTTAATAAATTAAGATAGAAAGAACATGAATGATATTATTAATATAGTGAAAAAGAAATCAGATACGATTTGGGAGATACCGGTTGATTATAAACAAGGTATGAACGTCCCTGTTCGAATTTATGCAACAAAACAATTATTAAAATTAATGGACTACCAAGTTATTGATCAAATCACTAATGTAGCAACTTTACCGGGAATAATTAATTATGCATACACAATGCCTGATGCGCATAGTGGATACGGTTTTCCTATAGGAGGAGTGGCAGCAATGGATTTGAAAGAAGGTGTAATTTCTCCCGGTGGAATAGGATTTGATATTAATTGTGGAATGAGATTAGTTTTAACAAATTTAACACATAACGATGTCAAGCCAAAACTTAGAGAACTTGTTGATCAATTATATAACAAAGTTCCTGCAGGAGTAGGAGGAGCAGGATTTGTAAAAATTAACAAATCAGAATTCAGAGACATAACAGAGATGGGATCTACATGGTGTGTGGAAAATGGATATGGTTGGGAAGAAGATCTAGAAAATACAGAAGAAAGTGGCATAATGAAAGGTGCTAGTGCAGAAAAGGTCAGTGATGTAGCAATAAAAAGAGGATTAAAACAAATAGGAACACTAGGATCAGGAAATCATTATCTTGAGATACAAGTAGTAAAACCAGAATACATATTTGATGAAAAAGTCGCAAAGACAGTAGGAATATTTCCAAATCAAGTAGTAATTATGTTCCATTGTGGAAGTAGAGGATTTGGTCATCAAGTTGCGACAGATTATCTAAAAAAATTTCTCGGGGTAATGGAAAGTAAATATAATATAAAAATTCTAGATAGAGAACTTGCATGTGCTCCATTTCAATCACAAGAAGGTCAGGACTATTTTTCCGCCATGCAATGTGCAATAAATATGTCATTTGTAAATAGACAAACTATTTTACACAGAATTAGAGAGGTGTTTTCAACAGTATTCAAAACTGAACCAGAGAAATTAGGTCTATCAATGGTTTATGATGTAGCTCACAACACAGCAAAAGTTGAGGAGCATGAAGTTGATGGAAAGAATAGAAAGATGATAATTCATAGAAAAGGAGCAACACGTGCATTTGGTCCTGGAAGATCAGAGATTCCATTAAAATACAGGAACATAGGTCAACCTGTAATTATTGGAGGAAGTATGGAAACAGGATCATATCTTTTAATGGGGACAAAAGAAGCGCATAAAGAAACATTTGCTAGTACTGCACATGGAAGTGGAAGAATTATGAGTAGAACTAAAGCAAGGAGAATGTTTAGAGGAGAGACATTGTATAAAAATATGTTAAAAAAAGGGATTTATGTTAAATCAGTTTCATATACAGGACTTGCGGAAGAAGCTGGAGATGCGTATAAAAATATTGATGATGTAGTAGATGCAACAGTAAATGCAAAAATCTCAAAACGTGTAGTAAGATTTATCCCTATAGGCAATGTCAAGGGATAATATTGCCTTATATATATAAAGACGATATATCAATAGCCGATGCCGCAATAGAGGTTTATTCAGATTCATTAGAAGGAATTTTTATTGATTCAGGAAAAGCGTTAACAAATACAATGGTTGATAATTTAGAAAGTGTAGACATTAAGAAAGAAGTAGAATTCAAAGTTGAATCAAAAGAAATAGATATGTTATTATTTGAATTTTTAGAACAATTAGTGATAGAAAAAGATGCAAATCAACTAATATTTAGTGAATTTAAGATTAATATTAAAGAATTAGATGGGAAATATGAGTTATATGCAGTAGCAAAAGGAGAACATATTGATTATAAAAAACACGAGCTATGTGCAGATGTAAAAGCGGTAACACTACACAAATTTAGTTTAACAAAAGAAGATAGTAGATGGAAAGCCACAATGATACTAGATATTTAATTATTTTTTAATGCTTTCTTAACAACCTTATCAATACCAGAACTGAAATGAATTGCTTTCTTAGTTTGATAAATTATCTCTTCAGGAAGTTTTAATTTTTTAGCAACAGAACGAAGTATCAGTTTTCTTACATCATTTGCAACATCGATTTTATATTCTATTGGACAGTTTAATGCAAAATTAACTATAGGTAAAGAAGCATAAGGAACAAATAAATCAACAAAAGGCGATGTAATTTTCTCATCTCGTTCAAAGTTTTTTGTATATGCATTATGTACATCAGAATTCATCATATCTGCTACAAATTTTGGACTTTCTTCTGAAAGAGTTCGAATATATCTAGCATAGCCGCCAAATAATTCATCGGCAAGTTGACCAACAAAAAGAGTGGATGTATTATGTTCTTTAGCCGTTTTTGCTACATAGTAAAAACCCAATGCAATGCTCACATCCATAGGTCGAGTAATTTCAGCAAGAGAGATAATATTGGGAATATCGTCAGAAATATTATCTTTATTTGGTTCAATTTCAATAAGATCAATTCCGAGCAGATTAGCAAGTTTTTTTGCATTTTCAAAGTCATGTGAATCTTTCATTCTTACGTTAAAAGCCTTAATTTCAGTGAATTCATTTGCGATAGAAATCAGAATTGAACTATCAATTCCACCAGAAAATGAGACGCCGATATTTTTCTTATTACCTATTCGAGAAGATATCGATGTTCTCAAAAGATTCAATAGAATATCTGCGTCATAATTAGAGTAATTCTTCGGATCGGAGAGATTTCGAGAATTTATTAAAGTGTCATTTTCCAGTATCATAGCAGTTCCTGGGATAAAATCTTCAACCTGGAAATTAGAATCAAGTAAAATAGATTTTTGTGTAGATATGGAAATAGAATTATCTTTTTTGCCAATATAGAGAGGTTTGCAACCAAGCGGATCACGACAACAAATAGTACCCAGCTTGCCTTTGACCACCATGCAATAAGAACCATCAAGTCGATATAGTTCTTGAATATTTGATTTTAATTCATTCACAGTATTGGAAGAAAGGATTTTATCAATAACAGGAAGAAAATTTCCATATATTTCTCCGTGAATTAAGATTTCTTCATCATGAACAGTAGAATCACTCAGACAACCAATTATTTCATAAGAAAAATTATTTAATTTGTTAATAATAGAATAATCTGATTGTTTGTTGTAACATAAATATCCGTCCCATGCACGATGAACCATAAAATCAAGATTAGAACTAGTTATTCCATTATTGACAGTGCACAGTAATCCTCTAACGTATGTTGGGGTCATCACTTTCAAAATCCTTTAGTTGTTCTTTAATTTTTTTAGCAAAAGAAGGAGTAATAAGAGGATGAGGGGTTTTTGAGATATCGTCAATAGAAGATAGATATAATGACTCGCGTGTTTTGAATCCTGAATCAAATAACGCTCTACCCAAAACACGTCCTACTCTATCTAAACTTATAATTTCTTTCAATTCAGATTTAATTCCTTTTTCTATACGAAGCTGAAGAAGTAAAATAGGATCAAGTAGATGTCTTGTTTGGAACAGAGCAGTTAGTTTATAGAATGCATTTAAGAGCCATTTTGTATTTTCAGTAGCGAAATACAGGTCACCAGGATCGATATCCACAAGATTAAGAATATCATTTTCCTTTTTTTCATTAATCCAGGCATTCAGAGCAGCAAGAATACGAAAAGTGGAGCGATATTCAGAATCAGAGTGGCCGATATCAAAAAATTGAGATTGATACTTGTGGATAAATGAATAATAAGGAGATTCATCAGATTTCCTAAACGAGAATAATCTGCCAAAATCAGTACTAGATGCGATTACTTGAAGAATACCCATGGCATAGTCAGTATCTTTTTGAGAAGACTTTATCGCATCACGAAAATCACGTGCCGTCAATGGATTAATATAGAGTAAAGAGGTTTGTTTACCAAATCTAGTTGAGAGAAATTTATTATTGCGTTTTTCAATGAAATTCTCATCTAACAAGAATTCAAGAGAGTCCTCAACTTTGAATTCAAGTTCGTCATTTCCATTTTGAAGTGTGTAAAGAGTGTTATTAAATAATTTCAATACATTAGGTTTGGATATTCCAAATGGACTAGACGATATAGTAGCAAGAAGATGGGTTCGTAATGAATCTTCGTTACTTAATGCAGATTCAATATCTTCAATATCGCCATTAATATAATGATCAAATAATGAATCCTTTTCTGATTCATTATTAGCAATCAGGATCGTTTCTCCTTTATCGTCATATTGAGGCCTACCAGCACGACCACACATTTGTTTATAATCCAGAACAGAAATAGGAGACATTCCTCCGTATTGCATATCGTATCTAAGATAGCTACTCAGAACTACACGTCTTGCGGGAAGATTAACGCCTGCTGCAAGGGTGGGAGTTGCGCAAATGATCTTAATTTTTCTGTCACGAAAACCAGATTCAATGATTTGTCGTGGTACATTGCCTACTCCAGCGTGGTGAAATGCCACTCCATGTTTAATCAACTCAACAAGTAATTTCTTCATATCAGTATTTTTATCGTCTTTTTTGTCTAATAATTGAGAAAGTTCAGATAATTCTTTTGATTGTTCTTGGGTCAAAAGCAATGGCATCATCTTTTCAATTTTTTTTGCAAGACTGGAAGCACGTTTTCGTGTTTCAGTGAATATTATACTTTGACCATTTTGTTTAACCATGTCAATTGCAATATCAATGGCAGTGCCTTCACCAGAATTCTCAATATCGATTGGCGGATTACCATCTTTGAAATCAATCTGGCCGAAACAGAACACTCCCTCAGATAAAGCGACAGGCCTCCAATTTGATACAACAGGTTTAGCACCAATCCAATCAGAGATCTCTTCTACATTGTTTATTGTAGCGCTCAATCCAAGAATTTGTGGAGAATGCTCAGAAATAAGCATTTTAGCAATTATCATTTCCAATGTTGGACCACGATAAGAATCACCTATAAGATGAATTTCGTCAATAACAATTAGACTAACTTGAGAGAGCCATTTAATTCCATGCCGTTGAAGTGAATCAAATTTTTCATTTGTAAGAATAATTATATCAGAATTTTTAAGGTATTCGCTATTTGATTCGAAATCACCAGTAGAAATGCTAACTTTTATTGATGAGCCGTTAGGTTTTGAAAGACTTTCTAATTTTTTAAAATCATTATATTTTTCGCTTGCAAGTGCTCGTAAAGGAGACAGATAAATAATTTTTCCTTCATTTTCGATATGTTGAAGTGCAGAGATAATTGCTACTAAAGTTTTTCCGCTTGCAGTAGGAGTGGAGACTATAAGATTATTATTTTCAAGTAATCCAGTTTTTATACAGTCTGCTTGTGGTGGATAAAGAGTTTTAAAACCCTGATTATGTAAAAATTGGATTGAGGTTTCAGATAAATCAAGTGAAGATATGTTCAAACAAGATATCTAATTTACCTTACGATATAAATTATCTTGTACATTATAGATTTGCCCACTATCACTCATATTTTTAAAGTATTTTCTTGCTTCAGTAGAAGTAAATTTACCTGTATCAATTAATTTTTGGATAAATTCATCTTTATCAACTAGATTTTTAGTAGATTCTTTTTCAAGTTCTTCAAACATACTTAGAGACGTTTCGAGTTTACTTCTTTCGCTAACAGGTTTACCATACATTATTCCAAAATCAACTTCGCCAGTCTCTGGATCTGTTCCAACAGATTCGTACATAGCTCTAACTAGATTTCTAGCAAATTCGGCATCCTCTTCAGTAACTATGTCCCTAAATAATGCACGTGCTCGAGCAGACGCAAGACGAACCATACCTTCCAAAGCACGAGGAGTGATAGGAATGCCTGGATTTCCCTCGTCGTCTTTTGCAGGAGATTGTCGAGTTTTGACATAATAATCCTGAATTAATTTTTTTGCCTCAGGAGATATTTTAGGAGTAATGTTTTTTGCATAACTAATGTATTTCTTAAGTAAATCAAATCCAAGCGGGACATCATCTTTTATTTTTCCAGTCTCATATATATCCAAAATATGTTTAGCAAGTTTTTCATCACGAGGAATATTAGGAGTATCTCTTATTACAAATATTAAATCAAAACGAGTCAATAAAGGCGTGTCTATATTAGTTTGATCTTTAAAAGTTTTATATTTATCATAACTACCAAATTCAGGATTAGCGGCTGCAAGAATTGCAGTACGGGCATTAAGAGTAGCATTAATTCCACCTTTTGCAATACTGACAGTTTGTTGTTCCATAGCCTCATGTAGTGCAGTACGATCTTCATTTCTCATTTTATCGAATTCATCAATACAGGCAATGCCCTTATCGGCAAGCACTACTGTTCCTGCTTCGAGCATCATCATACCAGTTCTTTCTCTTACTACAGCGGCAGTTAAACCTGCAGCAGTAGAACCTTTACCAGATGCGTATAAACCACGAGGTGCAAGTCTAGAAGCATATTTCAGTAATTCACTTTTTGCAGTTCCTGGATCTCCAATGAATAGAATATTTATGTCGCCACGAGTTGAGCTACCATCTTCAGTAGTTTTACTTGGAGAGCCAATCAACATAAGTAAAACAGCTTCCTTTTGTAGATCCAATCCCTGAATGTTTGGAGCAACAGATTGAATTAATTTTTCATATGCATCAGGATCTTTAGAAAAGTCAGTTATAATTTCCTCTTCGTCTTTAGTTAATTCAATATCTTCAGGACCTTTAGATTCAACGTCAATATAATTTCCTTCAATCTTGGATCTAAAAATTGATGATACTTCATTACCTCGTGATTCTGGCTGATCAATTCTTACAACACCGGTCAAGTTTAAACGATCGCCTGGACGAGCAATATTTACCATTTCACTAGTAAGATGTACATCAGAAGATTGGGGTAATTGTCCAGGAGGTAATTCTTCAGGTAATTCCTGAATACGAATTAATTGATAATCCTGATAGCTAGATTCTTTTTCATTAAATACAAAATTTTTCGTTTCCGTGCAATCAGGAGTGATACATGTCGAAGGTTTAACCAATATGGGCGTAATTTGAGGAACAATATTAGTTTCACCGCATTTAAAACACGAAAAAGCTGCTTTAGTAGCTAATGGTTTTAATTCTGAAGTCCTTACAACCAAGCCTTCGACAGATATTAAACGGTGTAAATTTTTACTGGATACATCACGTAAGGGAACTTGATCAGGAAGTGATCTAATTCTAACTTGAATATCATTTTTAATAGATTCAGTGTATTCAGAATTAACTGAATATAATGATTCTTTTACAGCTAAATTGAATTGAAAAAGAACTTCGTCGGGCCTTTCGATTAAAATGGTTGAAATTTCATGATCAAACAAGAGAAGGTCTTCAAAATCAACAATTAATGATTTAGAATTATCATAAACCATTTTAGATAAAGATTTTTGGTATTTTAATACTTGTGATTTATCTTTAAAGTTTTTTATAAATCTTACAAATGTATCATTCCAACTAGCATGTGTTCCAATAG
This sequence comes from Nitrososphaerota archaeon, assembly GCA_013306035.1. Lineage (GTDB taxonomy): Archaea > Thermoproteota > Nitrososphaeria > Nitrososphaerales > UBA57 > UBA57. The sequence continues at coordinate 48,643 of JABUBF010000006.1, read as the reverse complement.
ATTGTTCCATCAGAACTCATCTCCAATCATTAATTTACGCCACTCATGAATATTTGAGCGAACAGTGTCAAACAACAAATATTCTTCAGGAGTAATTAATTTTTGAATGTCGTCAGGAGGAAAAGGTAATGAAGCAAGAGAAATAATTTTATTAATTCTTATGTTAATTAAGTCGTAAACAGAAGTAGATATTTTATCATATTCCAAAGATAATTCTCGATCATTATCCAGTTTAGAACGAAGATTTTTCAATAAAAAGTTTATTTTTTTATATAAATTAGGTTTTAATTCAGATAATTTATGTACGCCGAGCATTTTTTCTTTAGATATAGCATTAATTACTTCAATTTCAATTCCAACGTCTGCAAGTTTAACTAAATTTTTTTCTACTAATATACATGCAACCCATCTAGGTACATCAAATTTAGAATCAGTTTCTTTATATTCTATTTTAAAACCTCCTATTTCGATTTCGTCAATATCATCAATAGCAATTACCTTTACAAGAGATAATTCTGATTCAACTTGTAAGTCATTCATCATACTAGCAATTGAATTTTCTGTGCCAAATGACATATTCTATATACTGATACAACGTACTTAGGGATTTATGACAGCTGAGATTGTACATCAACTCAAATAGAGTAGACAAGGATAAGTAATATTGAATATTATGAAAAATTAAGGCTGATTAAACAAGATGAATGAAATAAACGATTTAATGTGGGTTGAAAAATATAGGCCATCGAAGATGACTGAATTTATTAATCAAGAATCAACGATAAAAAGGCTAAAACCAATTATAAAAAATTCTTCGTCAATGCCGCATTTATTGTTTACAGGTCCTCCAGGAACAGGAAAAACAACACTAGGCATAATCATTGCAAAATCCATTCTAGGTAATAATTGGCAAGATTATTCTATATTATTAAATGCATCAGATGAAAGAGGGATAAATACAATAAGAAATCGAGTGAAAACATTTGCAAGATATGCAGATAATCGAGAGAAGATTCCATTTAAGATGATCATACTTGATGAAGCAGATGAAATGACTAATGATGCACAAACAGCATTAAGAAGAATAATGGAAGAAACGTCAAAGGCTTGTAGATTTATATTAATTGGAAACTATATTTCAAACATAATTGAACCAATACAAAGTAGATGTGCATTATTTAGTTTTACAAGAATAGAAGAAAATGAATTAGTTAAACATTTAGAATTAATTTGTGAAAAAGAGAAAATAATATTTGAGAAACAAGCATTACTAGAGATATTCAACATAACAAATGGAGATCTTAGATCTGCAATTAATTTATTGCAATCATGTTCTTCTTTAGGAAATATCAATATGAAGAATATTGATAAAGCTACAGGTCATTCATTCAAAATTAAGATTGAAGAAATATTAGAATTAGCGCTAGATAATGATTTCAATGTGGCAAGAGAAAAGATGTCTGCATTAACAAATATATATGGATTATCGGAAAAGGATTTCCTGAAATATATGAATGAAGCAATAAACAAAAATAAGTATAAAGAGATTAAGGAATTAATTGAAATATTAGCGAAATATGATTACAGAATAATAACAGGTTCGAATCCAGATATTCAGTTAACAGCTCTATTAGCAGAGATTTCTAATTTAAGAAAAAAATGAATCAAATTGATAAATGAAAAAAGACATTGTAGTAATTGTATGACAAAAACAACACATACAATAATTAAACAGAAAGATGTAATGATGAGAAAAGGAAAGTCTTTGTATAATTGTAATAAATGTAATACGACATCTTGGAAAAGACACCTAAGGCCGTTAGCAGAAGGAAGTTATTAGCGGGTCTGGTGGGATTTGAACCCACGACTTATTCACCTATGTCAAAGACATATCTGGTTAAGAGCCAGCCGCTTTAGGCATAAATACTGCCTGGCTGAGCCACAGACCCAATGTTATTCTTGCAATGTACTTTTTATTGAACATTTTCCTTCGATATAATTAGAAAGAATATGATAATTTTTGCAGGACTTGGACTAAATGAGAATACAATAACTCGAGAGATTATAGAAACAATAAAAAATGCAGATAAAATCTATTTTGAGAGATATACGAGCCCTCCAATGCCTTATAATGAATATAAATTCGACTTCCAATATGAACAAGTAGGAAGAGAATTTATAGAGAATGGAAATAAGATTATTGAAGAATCAAAAAATAATACAGTAGTGTTATTGACTTATGGGAATCCAATGATTGCAACTACACACATGGATTTAAGAATGCGCGCAGAAAAAGCAGGAATACATACACAAATATTACATAATAGTTCAATTACAACAGTTCTGCCTGGAGAAACAGGATTACATTCATACAAATTTGGAAGAATAACAACATTAATGACCAAATCGAAAGTTGCACCGTTATCAGTATATGATGTAATTTTAAAAAATTTATTATCAGAATTACATTCAACAGTTTTATTAGAATACAATCTTGATGAAGATGAATATTTGGATCCAATCGAGGCAATAAAGCAATTATTAGGTATTGAAAAAGAACAAAAGAAACAAGTAATTAATAAATCAAGTATGATAATTATTGCTTCAAGAATCGGGATGGGTAAACAAAAAATATATTGTGGAACAATAAATGAATTATTAAAAAAACAATATGATAAACCGCCTTATACAATAATTATACCAAGTAAACTTCATTTTACAGAGGTAGAAGCATTAGTTCAATTATTTGGAATAAAAGAAGAAGAGATTACAAATAATTCAATTAATATTAAATCAATCTCTATAGATATGTTAGATAAATATATTCCAAAAGCAAGAAATACACTAAATAAAATAAGAGAGATGACAAATAATGAAAAGAGATATACTGATTTATTCAAGAACATAGATGCATACATTGATGATGCAGAGAGATTTAAAGATGAAGAACGATTTGAATTGGCAATACTTAGTATTGGATATGCAGAAGGATTAATAGATTCATTAATTTTCTTAGGAGAAGTGGAATTAGAGTGGTAAAAATAAAGATAAATAAAATTGAAAGAAAGATATTGAAGATTATTTATATAAATAATTTACAAGGAAAAAAATCAGTAAGTAATATTCAAAGATATTTAGATATAGAGAAAAAAGAACTGGATAGAAATATTGCAAAAATGAAAACTATGAATTTAATTAAACAAGTTAAAAAAAATTATATATTAACAGATAAAGGTAGAAAGAATATAATAATTGTATTTACAGGTGGAGTGTATGACATAATACATCCAGGACACATACATACATTGAAAAAATCAAAAGATGAAGGAGATGTATTGATTGTTTCTATTGCAAGAGATGATAGAGTAAAGAAAATTAAAGGAAGAAAGCCAATAAATAATGAAAATAGAAGATCAATCTTAGTATCTGCGATTAGATATGTAGATTACACGTTAATAGGAAATAAAGGAGATATTTTTAGAATAGTAAAAAAAATAAAACCTGATGTAATTACTATAGGATATGATCAGAAACATCAGTTAAGTAAATTAAGAGAACTTGTAAAATCGAACAATTTAAGAATAAAAATAAAGAAATTAGATTCTCCAATACCGCATATTAAGAGCTCGCATTTAAGAAAAGAATATAAAAGTAAAAGTAACTAGCCTAAACAGAGATATTTACTTTAACTTCGTCTCCATCTTTAAGTTTTAATTTTTTACGAAGAAAAGTAGGAGAAATCAATTCGACAACAGAACTATCATGGTGCGTGCGTTCAATAAGAATTACACTGCCTTGAATATTTGAATCAATAATTGATGGATAACAGATAACATTACCGTATGTGCGTTTTTTATCTGTAAATCCTTCAATTATAATCCCATCCACATTAGACAAGTTCTCTATGAATTGTTTATGTAGATTAGAGGATAGTTTGAGATTAAGAGTTCCAGGATATGGTTCATAGCCTAGTTTTGAGATAAATTGTTTTTTATACCCAGATAGTGATATGTAATATGCGCCTTCTCCAAGTCCAGAAAATACTTTTCCAGTAACAAGAGTCGAACTATTATCATCAAAAGCAGACTGAATTTTTTGATTTACAGACAATAGGTACTTTAAACCAGATGCAGATATTTGAATCACATCATCTCCATCAATTTTATATCTGGCAATCATATTATTCTTTTCAAGAAATAAAAGATGCATTGATGCAGTTTGTTGAGTTTTATCTATAGAAATGGCAAGATCAGATGTAGATAATTTGATGGGGTTTTTTGCTCCAAGAAGAAGAAGTTGAATAAGGGTAGTAAAATAGGAAGACTTCATAATTAATTTCTCATATCTAATAGTTATTAACACATTCCACAAATATATATTCAAAGTTATGGCGAATTCGTATATTTTAGGTAGAGCAAGAGAGCACAATCTATTAAGTAAACTAAGAATCAATGGATGGTTTGCTATAAGAGGATCTGGTTCAAAAGCAGGAATGGTAGTAGTAGATGGAAAAAAATATTATCCAATAGACATTGTTTCAGTAAAAAAAGATAAAAAGAAAACCATTGTTTGGTTTATACAAGTTTCTAAATATTTGAGTGATATTGACGAGGTGGAAAGAAAATATCTGAAAATATGGGCAAAGAAAGTAGGAGCTGAACCAATTCTTGCATGGACATTTGAAAAAAGGAGAAAATCAAACCCAAAAAGAGGAAAATGGGAATTCTATAATTTAAATGATAACAAATATATTAAACTCAATAAGAAAGATTCCAAATAGGAATTCGTCAAGCTATTTATAGAATTTAGTTCTTCGATCTTTAATCAGATCGTTGTTCTTAAATAATGTTTTATTTCTTGCGTTTAATAGATTAACATTTACAGAATTTACAGAATTACAATTTGATCTAGCACGAGATAGTATTTTCATATTAGGTCCTACAATTTGACTCTGACCGGTATAGTGGAAAGAATCTTTACCACGTTTTTCAATACCAGTTCGATTTGCAGTAATAGCAAAAACACTATTTTCAAAACAACGAATTGGCATAGTTTGTTGGCAAAGTCCTTTAAGAATAAGATTTGCAGGATGGGCGATTATATCTGCGCCTTTTAATGCAAGAGTTCGTGCGGATTCAGGCCAGATCCAATCCGAACAAATCATTACTCCTAATTTAAAATTATCAATATTGAATATTCGAAATCCAGTATTTCCTTTGGAGAATAACTGTTTTTCATTATAAAATAAGTGTGTTTTTCTGTATACGCCAATAAATTTACCCTTTGATACAACCATTGCACTGTTATAGTAATGATTTTTTGATTTTTCAACAAAACCCGCAACAATGGTGGATTTAATATCTGATGAAATTTGAGACATCAACGTAGATGTTTTTCCAGTTTTTGATAATTCAGACAAACCACGAACTTCATTTTTAGAGATAAAATTATATCCGGTATTCATTAATTCAGGAAGAACTACAATACCAGGTTTTGCCTTATATAATAACTTGGAAACAGTTTTTAGATTTTTATCAATATTTCCAAATTCGGGATTAAATTGAACGTAACTAAGATTTACACGATTACTCAATCTACGAATAATTAAATCTTGAGATTTTTAAGTATGATAAATTCGAAAGAGTTATAGTTTGAGAATGTTTTGAAATATTAAGCCCCGGTGGTGTAGAGATCAATAATCGCACATCTCGGCCTAGCATTGGAGCCTGTCACGCTTTAGACGCGGGTTCAAAAGAAATTGAAATAATTTCGGAATTTCCCGCCCGGGGCGCTTATCATATTTGAATAAGAAATAAACATACAAGTAAACACACTAATAGGTGAATATTAATTATTTTTTGTGGGTCCTTAGCTCAGCCAGGTAGTATAAATTCCTAGAGCACCGGACTTTTAACATCAGGAAAGAAATCCGGTGGCCAGGGGTCCGACTTCCGATGGAAATCCCCTAGGACCCGCATTTATCAACTGATTTATATGTGAAGTTAATTGCTGAAGATTGTATAAATGAAGGATTTCCAAAAGAAAAATGTTAATTCAAAATTTACAGTAGTAAGATTATCAATTTCTGGAGAAAAATTTGAGATTTTTGTAGATCCAGATCATGCATTAAGATTTAAGAGAGGTGAAACCCATGAATATGAAAAGGCAATTGCTTTTGATGAGATATATGCAGATGCGAAGAAGGGAGTAAGAATATCTAATGAGAAGTTAAAGAAACATCTGAAAACTAACAATAATCAAGAAGCTCTGAGAATAATTTTAGAAAAAGGTGAATTATTACTCAATACTCAACAAAGAAAACAGAAAATTGAGGAAAAACGAAAGCAAATAATAACAATAATCTCAGGCAATTATGTTGATCCGAAGACAAAAATTCCACATCCGGCGCAGAGAATAGAACAGGCGCTGATAGAAGCAAGAGTGAGTATCGATCCAATTAAAAATACCGATGAACAGATCAAGGGCATAATTGAAGAATTGAGGAAGGTAATTCCAATGAAATCAGAGATAAGTAAATTGAAGATTACAATTCCAGCGCAATATGCACCACAATCCATAGGGATATTAAAGAAATTTGGAACTGTGGAATCTGAAGAATGGAATAATGATGGTTCACTAAGTAGTGTAATTTTAGTATCGCCAGGTTCAAAAATTATGTTAATTGATAAATTGAATTCATTAACTAAAGGTAATATAATAGCAAATTCGATAGAATAACAATGAAAACAAATTCAGTAGAAAGAAAATATGTCATGCCTGGTGACGTAGTGATTGAAGGAGATCATAATCCGATTGCAAATGTAATAAAAAGTGGGAATAAAATTATTAGTACTAAAATAGGAATGGCAGAAATTGCATATAATGGAGTTAGAGTAATACCATTAAACGGAACGTATATACCAAGAATGGATGACGTAGTTATAGGAAAAGTTGCAGATATGAACGGCTTTGCATGGGAAGTAGATATAAATTCATGGTTCTTTGGAATATTAACTGGATCAGCAGTGTTCGGAAGACAGTTTTCTTCTTCGAGAGATTCAATGAAATCACAATTCGATAAAGGAGAATGTCTGATAGCAAAGATACTTTCATTTGACAGAACTAGAGACCCATTAATTTCAGTTAGTGGTCCCGGATTAGGTAAAATAAAGGAAGGAGAAATAGCATACATCACATCCTCAAAGATACCAAGAGTAATTGGTAAAAAAGGGGCAATGATCAAATTGATTGAAGAAAATACAGGTTGTCGTATGACAATAGGTCAAAATGGCGCAATATTATTGAAAGGAACAGATGAAGCAAGAACAAAAGCAAGAAATGCAATAAAATTGATTGGAAATCAAGCGCATACATCTGATCTTAACGATAAGGTTATAAGTTTAATTTCAAAGTGATTTAATATTGTCAAAAAATAATATAGAGAGAATTAGTGGAAGAGCTCCTGATGAGCTTCGGAATGTTTCGATCAAAGCAGGAGTAATAAAAAATGCAGACGGATCTGCATTAATTGAATTTGGAAAAAACAAAATCATGGCTGCAGTATTTGGACCAAAGGAAGTACATCCAAAACATATGATGATTTCAGATAGAGCAATTATAAAGTGTAGATATCACATGATGCCATTTTCTACAGATACAAGAAAAAGACCAAATATATCAAGAAGAGAGATAGAAATATCAAAAGTAATAAGAGAAGCATTACAGCCAGCAATTATAATGGAAGATTATCCTAGAACTGCAATCGAGATATATATTGAGGTTCTTCAATCAGATGGAGGTTCAAGATGCGCTGCGATAAATGCAGCATCCACTGCATTAGCAGATGCAGGAATTAACATGAGAGATCTTGTAACTGCATGTGCAGCAGGTAAAGTTGATGGACAAGTTGTATTGGACGTGGACGATACTGAAGACAAAACAGGAGAAGCGGATATGCCAATAGCATTATTACCAAATACAGGTTTAATCACCCTGTTTCAACTAGATGGAAACTTATCAAAAGAAGAATTTGATAAAGCATTAGAATTAGCAAAAACAGGTTGTGACAAACTATACAAATTACAACGTGATGCATTATCAGAGAAATATTTCGATGGTAAGAATGGGAACAAGGAGGAATAAGAGATGCCTGCAGTGAAAAAACATAGAATCGTAGATTCAATTACTAGAGAAAGTATAATTTCAAATCTTGCAAATTCTACTAGATTAGATGAAAGAGGATTACTTGATTATAGAAATTTAGAGATAGAAACAAATATACTAAAAGACAAGACAAACGGTTCTGCAAGAGTCAAGCTAGGAGAATCAGAAGTTTGGGCAGGAATAAAGGTTGAAACTGCAAACCCATTTCCAGATACGCCTGCAGAAGGAGTAATGACTTGTAATGCAGAGATGTTACCTATTTGTTCACAATATATTGAACCTGGACCACCAGATGAAAATACAATAGAACTATCAAGAGTTTCAGATAGAGGAATTAGAGAATCTGGAATGATTGACATAAAAGAATTGTGTATTAAAGAAGGCGAACGAGTATATTCAGTGTATATCGACGTTGCAGTAATTAATGAAGATGGTAATTTATTCGATGCAGTTTCCTATGCAGCAACAACTGCGCTATTAATGGCAGATATGAATAAATTTACAATCGAAAATGATGAAGTAAAAATGTTAGACGAAAAACAGCCATTACCAATAAAATCAGTACCTGTATCAACAACATTTGCAAAAATAGAAGACAAAATAATAATAGATCCAAATGCAGATGAGCAAGAAATGGCAACCGCCAGAGTAACATTAGTAACAGATGAAAATGGAAAATATGTGTCTGGACAAAAGGGTAAACCTGGAGGTTTTACTTTTGATGAATTAAAAGAAATTTCTGTTATTTCAAAAGAAAAAGGTGATGAAATAAGAGTAAAAATAAGAGAGGCAGTAAAGAATGGCTCGTAAAACAAAGACAACGACTGAATTTGGAGCTAAATTCGGTGCTTCCGTTAGAAAAAAACATACAAAAGTAACCACAAGTCTTCGACAAAAAAGAAATTGTCCTGAATGTAATTCAATTAAATTCAAAAGAGTTGCAATAGGAATTTGGACATGTAATAAATGTAAATTTAAAGTAGCGGATTCAGCATATGAAACAACAACAGTATAAAATATCAGCAACGATTAGAATAAAAACTAATAAAAAATCATCAGAATTAGTAAAAGAATCAATAAAACAAGATATTAAGGAGACTGATTCTATTCAAGCTAGAAATGATAAACTAGTTATGGAGATTAAAGCAAAAGAAATATCAGAACTACGTGCAAAAATATCATCTCATATTCGTGCAGCAAAAGTGTCTTACGATATTCTAACAGAATAAAGCTTTATTTATAGTAAAAAGCAAATCGATTACAGTATGAGTAATCAAGAGGTGCCACCATGGTTAAAAGAACAATTAGAAAGATATGAACAATTACAACAGAATCTACAATCAATTTTAGTACAGAAACAACAAATTGATTTGGAAAGTATAGAGATCGATAAAGCGTTAGAAGAATTAAATAAATCGGCAGATGATGTGAAAGTATACAAATCTGCAGGTACAGTAATGGTATCGAGTAACAAAGCAGATGTAGTAAAAAATTTAACAGAATCAAAGGATCTTTCAAATACAAAAATAACAGTATTAAACAAACAAGAAGAAAGATTGAAAGAGAGTCTTAAAGAAGTGCAAGAAAAGCTTGATGAGGCAATGAAAAGAAGTACAACAGGTGCTAATACTCAATAATACTATTATGTAATTAGAATTTATCAGAAATAATGTCTAAAGAAGAGATAATAAAATTCAATGATTTTTCATTCAAGTATAGTTCGTCAAAGACCAACATATTAGAAAATATTAATCTGAGTATTGAATCAAATGAAATAACAGTTTTAGCAGGACCAACAGGGTGTGGAAAATCTACTTTACTGAGATCCATTGTAGGGTTAATACCAAATATGTATGATGGAGAATATTCAGGAGAAGTAATAGTAGATGGAATAAGAATTAAAGATGCAGAAATAAAAGAAATAGCTGAACGAGTAGGATTCGTATTTCAAAACCCAGAAAATCAAATTTTTATGTTTTCAGTAGAGAGAGACATTGCTTTTGGATTAGAAAATTTAGGTATTGAACAAGAAATAATAAAAGAAAGAATTAAAAAAATAATGGAGACACTAAACATAACACACTTGGCAGAAAAAGCACCACATGAACTATCAGATGGACAGAAACAAAGAACTGCATTGGCAGGAGTTTTGGCAATGGAGCCAAAAATTTTAATTTTAGATGAGCCAACTTCTCTATTAGATCCAAAAACAGCGTCAGAATTTATGGAATTAATGAATAAATTATGTAGAGAAAATGGAATATCAATAATTATTGTAGAACACCGATTAGACTTAGTTCTGAAATATGCAGATAGATTAATTATCTTATCTAATGGAAAGATAGTTTCTAATGATAAACCAGAAAATGTATTTAATTATAAAAAACTTATCATACCTGAATTAGGTATTCCTTTTTCTACAAAGATATATAGAGAACTTGCAAAAGCACATGTAGAATTTTCTAAACCAGTAACTTGTGCAGACGACATGATAAATGAGGTAAGGAAGAAAAGTTGATAGAATTTAAACAAGTAAGTTATAATCATCCAGGTGGAACAAATGCGTTAGATAATATCAATCTAAAAATTAAAAAGAATTCAATTACAGCAATTGTAGGGAATAATGGAGCAGGAAAAACAACTTTAGTAAAACACATAAATGGATTATTAAAACCGTCAGAGGGCGAAGTAACAATAGAGAACAATAGTACAAAGAAGTCATCAGTAGCAGAATTATCAAGAAATGTAGGAATGGTATTTCAGAATGCAAATCATCAATTATTTGCAGATACAGTAAAGAATGAAATATTATTTGGATTAAAGAATTTTGGATTTGATCAGGATTACATAGATGAGAGATACGAATTAATGACAGATTTATTTAATTTGAGGAAATATGAGGAAATATCTCCATTAAAACTTAGCGGAGGAGAAAAAAAGAAAGTATGTTTAGCATCAGTATTGGCATGGAATCCAGAGATATTGATTCTAGATGAACCAACTGTAGGACAAGATGAGTTACAAAAGAATATTTTATTTGAATTCATAAATACACTACATAGTAATAATAAAACAATAATCATCATTTCACATGACATTGAATTTTTATGGAGATTGCAACCAAATATAATAACAATGTCAGATGGAAGAATAATAGAGATTAATCATCCAGAAAAGATTTTTACAGATAAAGAATTAATGAATAAAGTAGGACTAATTCCACCACAAATAATTAAAATATTTAATGGTCTAGGGATTGAAAAGGATATTCCAATTAATCTAGAGGATGCATGTAAAAGAATTCAGGGTTTAATGGAGGAATGAATGTATTTCATAGCTAACGGATTTATTTATAGGAAAAGTAATTCAATCATACATAAACTAGATCCAAGAGTTAAGTTACTAATCTCAATACAATTATTTACACTTGCACTATTAGTATCAAATTTATACAATCTAGCTATAATATTCATAGCGATATCGATATTCTCGCTATTAGGCAAAATAACAAAAAGGTTGTTAAGAACGATGATTTTTGCTACAGGATTTTCAGCATTAATTTTGATAATAAATTATTTTGCGGGGTATAGTTTGGTATATTCAATACAAATTGCGTTAAGATTTATTGCAATAGTTTGTTCTACGTCATTATTTTTCCTCGTAACGTCTCCAGATGAATTAGAATATGTATTAAGATGGTTCAGATTACCAAGAGATTTGGTATTTGCATTCGTAACATCAGTAAGATTTGTTCCAGTGATATTAATGGATACATTGCAAATAATTGATGCTCAAAAATCAAGAGGGCTTGAATTAGAAAAAGGAAATCCAATTATAAGAATCAAGAAATTTATTCCAATATTAGTGCCATTAATAATAAACGAAGTAATAAGAAGTGGAGAGCTTGCAGAAGCTATGGAATCAAGAGGTTATGGAATCAGTAAGAATCCGACATCGCTATATTCTCTTCAATTAATTAAACAAGATTTAATCGTGATGTTTATCACATCAATATCGTTCATCAGTATAATTTTCTTTGGTTATTAGAGATGGGGCCGGCGTGATTTGAACACGCGATCACCAGCATTCAAACAAAGTCCCCAGGTTTGCCATTAATTATTCTGGCATCTTAGACCAAGTTTTCCTAAATAGAATAATAATCTAAATAACTAGACAACGGCCCCATGTAAAAATTAAACTCACTAACGTATTTAATTCATGTTCAAGAGATTGAGTAAATGAGAGAAGTTTAAATAATTTTTATTTAATTTATACTGACGGAGTAAAAGAATCATATTATCAATATCAATATCAAACAGAGTTTGAAATGTTTTGGATTGAGGACCACCAATAAATAGATATTGAATACAAGAGGTAAGATTAGATGTTTTTCGATTAGTGCTAGAAGAGTCAAAATCAATAATATTAACACGTTGATTAATTATCACGTGTTTACGTAAATCGCTCAATTCACCATGATCAATTCCATAGAGATCGAGTTTATAACACTGATTCAATAATGATTTAATCATACGGCGGATTATCTCAGTATTAATAGAAGGCATAAGATAAAAATCAGATAATACTTTACCATTAATTAATTCCATCATAATAAAATTATCAGAGTAGTTAATTATTTTAGGTCCAACACCAAATGAATTTACGTATGATTGAATTTTTACTTCATTTAATAAATTAATTCGAGGGGAATCTAATCTTCTAATTTTTAATGCACAATAAAAATTTTTAGAATGAGCTTTTATTACTATTCCTCTAGTGCCCTTGCCAAGAATTGCATTACCATTTATTATTGTAGGGCCGACCAATTCAAGACGTTGTATACCAAGTTGTTTTAATTCTTGCAATCGCAATTTGAATAAATTATTATCATATTTAGGATAGCAAAGAAGATATTGTAAAATTTCATTATTTGTACGTTTATTGATATCAAGATAAGTACGATTCAGTTCCAATAACATCACCTAAAGAGTCATATAGCCAAGATTTATTAGTTGAAAAAGAAATTACAGATTGGCCAATATAAATCTTAGAGGTTTTATCAAACGAATCCTTAATTCCAGGAGCTATACCAAGTACATTATTAGAATTAATAGAAGAAGTAATTAGATCTTTAATTCGTGAATATTGTCTAGGTTGTAGTGAATTAAGTATCCCATCTGAATCGATCCAGAAAGATAGAGATTGTCGTTTATTCTTTTGAATAAAGGCAATTGATTCATTTTTCATATGAGAAGAAGGACCAATATGAAGGCGAGTATTTGAGATAGATAGATTTTCAAGCAGAAAGATAAAGGCACTTTGGTCTTCGTCATTACTGGAAATAGTAGAACGAATGATATTGAAATTATTTTTTGAGAGATATTTAGAAGTATGGTTAAAGGATCTACGTAATTGTCCCCACAAGGTATCTATAGTTTTTTTATCGTGTTTAAAATAAACTAGTATTAGATTATCTGATAGGGATTCATTAAATTTGGTTTTATTTGAAATAAAGAATTTATTAGAAGGATTATTCAAAAATTTGGTAGAGAGATAAATAAATTTATTAAGATTTTGAGAGGAGATGGCAGTTCCAAGATTTCTTTTAGGGTCTACGGGATCAAGCATTATCATCGGAGAGTTATGTAATTTAGTGAATTTAGAATGAGATTCATCAAAATAAATGCTAGTTTCTGGACTAAAATTGCCCATGTGTTTTAGTAAATTGTTAAAATTTTTGTACTTGAGAATAAGCAATTCACATACATAGCCACTAAATCCTTGAATTTTAATTTCAGCGCCATAGATTTTATTCGAAATCAGGAATTGTTTCAATATTCTAACTTCATCCTTCATTTTAGGAGTGAATTTATCGAGAATATAATCAGTATGATGTGGAGACCTATCTGCTGCGCTTTTCCAGTCTTTTGGATTTACATCAAAACATGAAACAATATTAATTTTTATTATTTTACCTAGAAATTTAGTTTCAGCTTCGATATATGGATGTTCAGAATAACGCAAGGACCAAGAATATCCTTTTAATGAATCGAGGGTATTTTTTCCTATTTCAAGTGAATGTTCCAAATCAGTCCTATTTGAATCTGCGTCAAGTTTGATAAAAATATCTATGTCGGCAGAGTCTTTTAACCAAGTTCCTTTGGCGACTGAACCTCCTAATACAATATCAGATATTGGAAAAATAGGTGATTTTTGTTGATCTTGATAATTATTACGCCAAAGTTTGTCTATGAGATTATTAGCAAATTTAGATAATTGTTTATTATATGATGATTCTGGTTTATGCTTTTTTAACACTAATTTTTTAATCGAGTTAATGTCCAATTAATCACTCAAACATATTAACAAAAACTACTTATTAATTGTGTTCGTTATGGTAAAAAGAAAGAAGTTGATTTGTGTTACTGGTTTACCAGGTGCAGGAAAGTCACTATTTTGTGAAATAGGAAAAAGATTAGGATATGAATTAATTATAATGGGAAATCAAGTTAGAAAAGAAGCAGAAAATAGGGGAGTAGATAATGATTCAGAATCTTTATCTAGATTAATGCGAGAATTGAGAAAAGAAAGAGGGAATAATGCAGTTGCAAACATGTGTATAGATAAGATAAATGAGATAACTAATGAGAATATAATAATTGATGGAATTAGAAATATTGAGGAAATTGAATTATTTACGAAGATAGGAGATGTCAAAATAGTATTAATCAGTAATACTTCTGAACAAAGGATGAAATTTTTACTAGAAAGAAAACGTAGTGATGCGCCAATTGATAAAGAAGAGTTTAATCGACGAGATAGCAAAGAATTAGAGATAGGACTAGGTCAAGTTATGGAAAGGGCAGACATAATTATCGAAAACGTCGGATTAATAAAAGAGGAATATGCGAGAAAAACTGAATCAATTCTGCATAATTTGATGTGAATAAGATGGAAGAGTTACAAGATAATATCAAGATAACAATAAAAACAGAATTGAATAAGACAGAAGATAAAAACGATTTAATATATGCAATGACAAACATCGTCGATATAGATTATGATGTGAAAGATAAGGAAATAATTGGAAAATCTACCGATTATAAAAAATTAATGAATTTATACGATAGATTGAGAAATAAACAAACAACGCATATTGCTAGAAAGGTGCTAATGAGAAATTCAGAAAAAGATATGACTTATATTTTATTCAATAAACAAGCTGCAGCAATAGATTCAATTGTAATCTGTGAAAACTCCAAAGAGTCACCTTTAGGGCCGATATTCATGAAGATTAAGACAGAAAATATTTTAGAATTTATTGACTGGTTTGTTCCAAGATATAAGACTTAGTCAATCGCTTTTCATCACGGTAAGGAACAGTAAAAGTCATAAAATCTCTACCTGCAATAGTATTACGATGGACTTTACATGCCTGTTTTTCAAGTAATTTAACATCATTATACCGTGAACTAAAATGAGTAAGAATAAGTATAGTTGAAGAAGATTCTTTAGCAACATTTGCAGCTTCGGTAGAAGTGCTATGAAATCTTTCAATGGCCAAATCTTGTTGATCATTTGAGAAAGTAGATTCATGGATTAATATATCACATGATGAAAAAAAATGAGTTAACGATTTGGAAGGTCTTGTATCACCGGAAATACCAATCTTTCTACCAGGTCGAGACTTTCCCATAACATCAGTAGGTCGGATAGATTTACCATTATAACGAATAGAATGTCCACTCTGAAGTTTAGACCAAAGTGAACCTTCTGGAATTCCAAGTTTTTTTGCTTTAGAAACATAAAATTTTCCTGGGCGATCGGATTCAATAAAAACATATGAATAATTTAAGATAGAATGATTAGCTTTCTTTGCATAGATTTTATAATCTTGAGTTTTAACAATTAATCCAGAGTTAATTTCTTTAATAATTAATTTGAAATTTAATTTAATATTGAAGATACTTATATTAGATTTTAGAAAACGTGAGATTCCAGATGGGCCATAAACAAACAAAGGTTTATCACGCAACAATAATGACATAGTTTGAATTAATCCCAATAAACCTAAGATATGATCTCCGTGCATGTGAGAGATAAAAATATGAGTAGGGCGATTCATACCAACTTTATTTTTCATCATAGATTGCTGAATTGATTCGCCTGTATCAAATATGAATAGTTCATTATCTCGAATTATGACATTAGAAATTAGATTTCTTTGACTTGTAGGAATAGCGCCAGAGGTGCCAAGCAGAGTTATTTTTAGATCGGTCATTCTAATTATTCTATATAAATTAGAATAAATAATAAACATTCAGAGTTTACGAATTACTCTAATCACTCGGGTAAGATTACTATGGATATAGATCTCATGTTTATCAATAAGACAATAGCCAGAAAAGTTATATTCAGGCCAGTCTTTAGGCGACATAAAAACAATATATGAGCCTGAATTCAGTAATCTAGACGAAATATCAAAAAATTTATCCATAAATTTCACATTATCAGAGAATTTTTTGATGGTGCTTCTACCATAAGGAAAATCAGTAACAATCCCATCAATAGAAGAAAGAGGAATATTTAATGAATCTGCATGAATAATATTAGAATTTTCTAAATTAAAATGAGTGAAATTTCGCTGTGCTCCAAAACAAATCTTTTTTGAGATATCAATGCCAATAAAATGGACATTAAGTAAACATGATTCAATACCTATACTACCCGTTCCGCAAAATGGATCTAAAAGTATTTGTCCAGGATTTAATCTGCACAGATTAACCAGAGCTCGAGATAATTTTGGATGTATGGCAAATGGAAGAAAAAATGGGCGAGCCCGAGGTCGACGATTAATCCAACGAGGTTCACTAGAAATTAAATGATTTGAGAAGATCAGTAGTAAATTATTGAATTTACAAGCGATCAAACTAACATCAGGAGAAGTTAAATCTACGTTCAGATGTGGAGTTAGATTTTTAATCAATCCTCCAATAATGCTTTCATATGTATTATCAAGTTTAGTTGAGACATTTATTTTTCTAACTGAAAATGTTTGATAATTTTTAAGGTATGTGATACTATTTGCGTGAGGATGTAGATTGCTAGAATTAATATCGTAAGTAAATAAAAGAGTTCCGAAATAGTTACAATAAGCAATTCTTTTGAACAAATCTTCATAATAATTTTTATAATTTACAAATGAAAGAATAATTATTCTAGAATTCTCATCCACAATGTCATAATGAATATCATTGGATTCAAGGATAGAGATTAGTTCGCTCCTTCCAAGTTGTGGAAAATCCCCAGATAAGACAAAAATACTGATAAAGGAATTATCGTAAGGATTTGTAGTGGTCGACGATGATTTCAGTAACATCTATTTTACTCACGTCATTAGGAATTGTATTAGTAGAGATAATTTCATCAACTCCCGCAGCTTTGATAGCATCAACAGCGTCATTTACCAGTAAGGCATGAGTGCAAAGAGTTATAATACGTTTTGAGCCAAGTTTTTTCAAGTAATTAGCTGCACGAACAATACTTGTGCCTGTACTAATCATATCATCCACCAATAATACATCACGTCCTTTAACTTCCACATTGCTTTCTTCCATGATAACTTCCCCAGTGGTTCGGCTACGAGTCTTTTTTAGAGAAATAAACTCTATGTCAAGTAATTTAGAGAAAGCTTCTACGCGAGAAGAACCTCCAAAATCAGGAGATACTGCAAGTGGAGAATTCAAATCAAGATTATTTTCTACATATTTAGCCAATAAAGGCATTGCAGAAACGCTGTAAGTTGGAAAGGAAAAGTATCCTAAGCCATGGGTACTGTGAATATCAACAGTTAATAATGAATTCACGCCGATTGATCGAAATAATCTAGATACAACGGCAAGACTGGCAACTTCCCCACGTTGAAATTCTAAATCTTGACGTGCATAAGCAAGATATGGAACACAAGCATAAACTTTTGAACCCATCTGGCTCAATTTGTAGGTAGTGAATAGAAACTGCATAAAATGATGATCTACTAATGGATATAGAGATTGTACAAGAATTATATTTTTATTTTGAACTTCACTATGTATACGAACTTTATGTTCACCGTCTGGAAATGATTTATTCTCAACTTCAAATAATTCAATTCCAAGTGAGTCAGAAATAGAAGTAGAGAGTTCTATAGATGATGGTCCGGACATAACAATCCATTCAGACAATATAATCACAATTGATTGAGAGAGTATTGTTAATAATATTACCTTATGTATAAATAAATAAAGAATCAATCGAATATTAAATTCGATTGATTCAATTTATGATTAGTTGTATGCTTCTTCAGCATGAACAGAGATATCCATTCCAGCTTCTTCGTCTTTGGCATCTACACGTAAACCAATGGTCTTATCGAGAACTTTCAATAGTATGAAAGTTACGGTTCCAGCATAGGCAATAGTTGCAACAACTGCAATAATCTGAGTTGTAAATACTGAGATATCACCACCGCTAAAGATTCCATCAACGCCAAGGCCATAAGCAGATGAGGCAAACAAACCTGTTGCTAATGCTCCCCAGACACCGCCCATTCCATGAACAGCCCATACGTCTAGAGAATCATCCCATCCACGTTTATTTTTGAACTGAATTGCAAACCATGAGACAAGCCCAACTCCAGCACCAATAAGAATTGCAGCTACAGGGCCGACAAATCCTGATGCAGGTGTGATAGCAACTAGTCCAGCTACTGCTCCACAGGCAAACATTACTGCACTTGGTTTTCCTGTTGAACGCATGCTTAGGAACATCATCATAAGTGCTCCTGCAGCAGCAGAAGTATTAGTTACAAGAAATGCATTAACAGCAACATCATTTGCTGCAAGTGCACTTCCTGCATTAAAACCAAACCAACCGAACCAGAGTAAACCAGTTCCTAGTAAGACATATGGAATATTATGTGGTTTGAATTTGTCAAGCTTTCCACTGCGCTTTCCTACTACAATAGCAGCTACCAGTGCAGAGAAACCTGAGGATATGTGAACTACAGTTCCGCCAGCAAAGTCAAGTGCTCCCATTGTGAATAACCATCCTCCTTCTCCCCACACCCAGTGAGCAATAGGTGAATATACTAATGTCGACCATAAAGCAACAAACACAATAAGTGTTGTAAATTTGAATCTATCAGCTATTGCACCAACAATTAGTGCAGGTGTAATGATAGCAAACATCATTTGGAACATTGCAAAGCTTTGAGCTTCAGCTCCACTGATTCCTGCCAATCCAAGATGGGTTAATGGATTTCCTACAAAACCGCCGATCGAAGGACCGAACGCTAATGAATAACCCCAAAGAACCCAGATAATGCTAACAAGTCCCATAATCATGAAACATTGAGTCATTAAATTTAGAACGTTTTTTGCTCTTACCAAACCGCCATAAAAAAAAGCGAGTCCAGGTGTCATGAGCAATACTAGTGCCGAGGCTGTTAAAAGCCAAGCTATATCTCCAGCAACCATGAATTATATTTATTCAATCATGGCTATATTAACCTTACGTTTGTTCAATTATTATTGATTTTACTATACATATAACCAATATTCATATAATAAACTAGTATTTTGTGAAATCACACATAACAACATCAGTAGTAAATTTATGCATGATTTATTTGAACAGTTTTAAATATAAGGATAAAGCGAATTTATTAATGGCTATAACGAAATGTCCCGAATGTGATAGATCTATGAATTTTGATTATTCGACAAGAAAAATGGCATGTAAAAGTTGTGGGTTATTTTTAAGTAGAGATGAATTAGTAAATCTGAGAGACAAGATAAGAGACAAACAATATGACGATGATGACAATTCACAAAGAGGAAATGATTATCTTCAATGGTGGCTGTCCGATAAGAAAAAGAAATAGTGCTATTCATCAACAGTAATATTTGTTTTTATTTTTATAGAAGTAATCAAGTCTTTAATGATTGAATTAATCAAAGAGTCAGAGAAATCATTTGATTGGAACGATATAACAAGTTCAATGTGATAAACACCGTTAGAAATTCCTTTTGGATGAGATTTTATATACAAGTTATTTCGATTTAATATAAAATCATTAATAATTGGAGCAAGTTCCGATTCAGTAATTCCAGTAATAAATAGTACTTTTGATTTTATTTTATTGATTTTATTAGTATCAATAGTTGGCAATACCTCGTTAATCAGAATACTTTCCATTTCTTTAGGAACCCCAGGGAGGCAAACAATATTTTTATTTTCATATTTAATCAATACCCCAGGAGCAGTACCAACGTTATTCTTCAAGGGAATTGAATTTTTTGGGAGCATAGCCATTTTTTTCCTGCTGTCAGTAAGAGAGAAAAATTCAATAATATTCTTTTTGACCAAATCAGTATACCTTGTGATTATCATTTCCAGTGCAATATCGTTGATTTCTAGAGGTAAATTGAGGGTAGAAGAGATGCATGATAGAGTCATATCGTCGAAAGTTGGTCCAAGACCGCCAGAGATAATAATCCAGTCAGAATCACTGGAAATACATAAATTCAAAACATGAGAAATTTCAGTAGGATCATCTCGAATAACATAAGAACGTGAAACATTACAACCAATGTCTGTAAGTTTCTGACAAATGGTTTGTAGATTGGAATTTAATGTTCTGCCAGAAAGAAGTTCATTACCTATTGAGATAATTTCAAACTTCATAAACATAAAAATATATATTATTACGCTTAACTCTTTATAAAAAACTAAATAGCACAAAAATAATTGTTACAGATGAAGAATATATTTTTAACAGGAACCGCAGGTTCAGGAAAAAGTAACTTAACTGGAATTTTATCTAACTGGTATCAACAAGAAAGTAAAAATGTAATTACTGTCAATCTGGATCCGGGAGTAAGCAACGTACCATATGGAATTGATGTAGATATTAGAGATTATATAAATTTGAAAGAGATTATGGACAAATATAATCTAGGGCCAAATGGATCTTTGGTTTTAGCTTCTGATTTAATTGCAACTAAATTAGAACAAATCGAAGAAGAAATAGATGAATATAATCCAGATTATGTATTCATAGATACTCCGGGGCAGATTGAATTATTTGCATATAGAAATAGTGGACCATATTTTGTTAAGAATATAAGAAATGAGGCAAATGTGAATTTATTTTTATTTGATTCTACATTAGTCTCTGATCCATCAACTTTTCTATCGATTGCTCTTTTAGCAAGTTCAATAAAGTTGAGGTTAGGAATACCACAGGTATCAATATTAACAAAAAAGGATTTAATAAAAGATGAACAAGCCAGAATATTGAAATGGGCGGATGATTTTTCAGAATTATTAGATGATCTCAAGGAAGGGGGAGAAATATATGATCTGACGAGTAGAATGGCAGAGAGTGTTGTAGAATCCAATATCATAGATGAGTTGATACCGACATCGACTGTAAATAATGAAGGAATAGTAGAAGTTATTGCTTCAATTTCAAGAATAATTGATAGAGGAGAATAGAGAAATTACTCATAATTAAGTCGTTTTTTCAGTATCGTCGCAGCCTGTTCAGGATCCATTTTTTTCATTAATACTTGATCTACAATATTCTGAAAATCAGAGTGATTTAGTATTTTCTTACTTAATGATTTAGAAAAATCATCCAACATAACATCAAGAATTTCATTTTTTATTCTATTTTCATTAATCGAGGTATGTACGGATAATTCTGTAATAAATTTTTTCCTTTCAGATATTGAAGTAATAAGACGATCAATGCCAGAACCGGTTATAGAATTAGTTTTAATCACTTGTGTCATCCATTTGTCATTTTTTATTTTTGATGCATTAAGTAATTTTGTATACATTTGGTCGGAACTGTCAAGGTCTGATTTATTTACTACAAATATATCTCCAACTTCCATAAGACCTGCTTTGTAAATTTGAATATCGTCCCCCAATTCAGGCATCAAGACAATTACTACGACATCCGTAATTTTTAATATATCAACTTCAGATTGTCCAGCGCCGACACTTTCTACAATTATTATATCAAGTCCTGAAGCATCAAGAATAGATAAACTTCGTCTAGTATAACGAGATAAACCTCCAGATTTATCTCCAGAAGACATACTTCGAATGTATACATTAGGGTCTAGATTATGATTACTCATACGTAATCGATCACCTAATAATGAACCGCCGGTGATAGGACTAGAAGGGTCTATTGCAATAACACCGATTTTTTTATCAAGTTTACGGTAATTTTCAATTAATCGATTAATCAATGTGCTTTTTCCAGTACCTGGCGGTCCAGTAATACCTATAACAAAGGCATTTCCAGTTTTTGGATATATTTCAGAGATTATATTACTAATTTTTGAATCTTCGTTTTCAATCATAGAAATTGCTTTTGCAATAGCTCGCCTGTCACCTGACAATATAGAACTAATAAAATCATTAGTCATAGGCTAATATTTTGTATTATGGTAAATATATAATTTGATAACTTTGCCATTTGACGAATTTTTATTTGATAATACCGAAATGAATTAAAGTAGTATTTTTAGTTTTTACATAGGGATTAATAATATTGCTTGAGACGGAAAATTACTGGAAGAATAAGATAAATCAATTAACTAAAATTAAAGAGGAAAACAGTAAATCAAATGAAAATATAAAGAGATGGGAAAATGAGGTTTTAGACCCTTGGAATAAAAAAAACGCAAATAATAACAATGATTTTTCTACTACGTCAGAAATAGACGTAAAGACATCATATTCACATTCGGATTTACAGGGAAATCAAGATTATTCAATGCCCGGTGAATTTCCATATACTAGAGGACCATATCCAAATATGTATAGAGGAAAAAAATGGACTATGAGAATGTTTTCTGGATTTGGAACACCCGAGGACACAAATAATAGATTGAAGTATTTGATAAAGAATGGACAGACTGGCTTAAGTATTGCATTCGATATGCCAACATTATATGGGTATGATGCAGACAACGATAGATCAAAAGGCGAAGTAGGAAAATGTGGATGCAATATATCTTCTCTTGAAGATATGGAAGTTTTATTTAAAGAAATTCCATTGAATAAAGTAAGTACTTCAATGACAATTAATGCACCTGCGTCTATATTGACTGCAATGTATGCATCTGTAGCATTAAAGAATAATATTTCATTAAATGAATTACGAGGAACGGTTCAAACTGACATTCTAAAAGAATACATTGCACAAAAAGAATGGGCGTATCCACCAAAAGATCATATGAGAATAATTCGTGATATGATGAAATATTGTACGAAAGAAATGCCAAAATGGAATTATGTAAGTATTAGTGGATATCACATAAGAGAAGCAGGATCAAATGCAGCACAAGAATTGGCTTTTACATTAGCAAACGGATTTACATATTTAGAATTGGGTCAAAAAGCAGGCTTAAAAGTAGAAGAATTTGCGCCCAGATTATCATTCTTTTTCAATTGTACGATGAATTTCTTTGAAGAAATAGCAAAATTCAGAGCGGCGAGAAGAATATGGGCAACTGTATTGAAAGAAAAATATGGAGTAAAAAAAGGATCGTCTTTAGCATTAAGATTTCATACACAAACGTCTGGCGCTTCATTAACTTGGCAACAACCAATGAACAATATTGTTAGAACGGCAATTGAGGCACTTGCAGGAGTATTAGGGGGTACACAGTCTTTACATACAAATTCTTATGATGAGGCATGGGCATTGCCAACTGAACAAGCGGTTAAAGTTGCATTAAGAACTCAACAAATAATCGCAGAAGAAACAGGGGTAGCACAATCTGTAGATCCTTTGGGGGGATCATATTATTTAGAACATCTGACAAACGAATTAGAAGAAAAAGCCTATAGATATTTTGAAAAGATTGATGAGATAGGAGGAGTAATCAGCGCAATAGAAAAAGGATATCTGCAAAAAGAAATTGCGGAAACAGCTTATCGTAGTCAATTAGATATAGAAAAAGAGAAAGAAGTAATTGTCGGTGTGAATAAATATGCAGAAATAGAAGAAGACAAGATTGAGATACTAAAAGTAGATAATGAAGCGCAAAAGATTCAGATAAACAGATTAAATGAGCTTAAGAGAAATAGAGACAGTAAAAAAGTAAACGAGGCATTAGAGAATTTAAGAAAGACATATGAGAATAATGATAAAAATTGTATGTATGATACAATAAAGGCAGTACAAGCGTATGCAACACTACAAGAAATAGTTGACGTAGGAAGGCAGGTCTTTGGAGAATGGAAAGAGCCACAGATATTTTAGAAGGATAGATTGTCAATGGCACAAAAGATCAGAATATTAGTTGCAAAACCAGGGTTAGATGCTCATGACAGAGGAGTTTTGGTTTTATGCAGGGCATTTAGAGATGCGGGGATGGAAGTTATTTATAGCGGATTATTACCAACGCCTGAACAGGTTGCAAGTATAGCGATTGATGAAGATGTAGACGCAATAGCATTAAGTCTGCACAATGGAGCTCATTTAACAGCTTTTCCAGAAGTAAAGAAATATCTCGAGAATAAAGGAGTAAATGACATAGCAATAATTGGTGGAGGGATAATACCTGAAGAAGATAAAGAAGAATTAGAGAAAAATGGTATTACAGGTAATTTTGGTCCTGGAACATCAATGGATACGATAATAAATCACATAAAGAAAGTTACTAAGAAATTTTAAAGGAATTAAGATATTAAACTTAGGCAAGTCGTCCTATATACCTTTCATATTCGAGCTGTAAGACATTATCTTCAATCGTAACGTATACAGTATATTTTCCCGGTAAATAGTAGTTTTTAGTTTTAATGGAATCAAAATTGTCATAATCGCTAAGATCAATATAATGTTTTCCGGATATCAGATTAACAAGAGTTACATATTTGATTTCAATAGATTTTCCATTTCCTTCTACAGTAAGTATCGATACTGGAACTTTGTGAATGAAAGACGCATTATAAAGTTGATCTTTTGGGATATTACGAATTTCGAATTCTAAATCAGAAGTATATTGATTACTCAGATTTATTGCATTGTATCTTAATGAGAAGACGAATAGTAAAAGAAAAACAAGAACTATAGCAGTGACATTCTTTTTGTTTAATTTATTTAGAATATTATTTCCTTTATGAAGAATAGAATCAATCATAATTTATCCTTCAAATAATACACGCCACATGTCAAGAATGTTGATTGGATAAGAATAATAAGGCCATTCAGATAATGAATCAGAAAAATCATCAAATGGAATAAAGAATTGAGCGTTGCCAAATACATCATCGATCATTTCAGCATTAGCAGACGGATAACTTCCGTAAATCGTCGCAATCTGTCGTTGTGAATTTTCGCCAAGGATTTCATTAATCATCAAAGTCGCAGCAGCTTTATTTGGAGAATTAAATGGAATGGTTGCATGAACACTGGTTTTTACACTGCCTTCAATGCCGAAATATACTTCAATCTCATCGCTAATTTCTCCTTGAATTGATTCAAGTAAAATGGAGCCGTATCTAAAGTATCCGACTAGAACCTCTTCGTCGTCAAAGACTTCAAGAATGGAACTCATATCAAGTTCTGGTTCAATTTCGCCAAATAACTCATCCATTCCTTCCATTTCAGGTTCGTCCTCAATTTCAAAGTTCAATAATTCTGGCCATTCAGATTCTAATGAAGAGTCATAGAATGATTCATAATATCCAGAGCTTCCATAGTGAAGGACTGTATTTACAACTAATGCCGCGCCTGCTTTATCGTCAACTGGACTAGGGAAAAAGACGCCTTCTACTTCGTCATCATCATCGTCATCGTTTCCGCTTCCTGAACCGTTATTGTCATCATCGTCATCATGATCTTCGGCAGTAGGACATCGGTCTTCGTCGTCGTCATCATCTCCACTTCCTGAACCGTCGTCATCGTCGTCGTCGTCATCTTCGCCAACTAATCCTAAGTAACAATATACATTTTCAAATTTATAAAATTCTTCTGAATTATACATGTAAGAATATACATCAAACCACAAAGTTATACCTGAACCATCGTTATCAACACCAGCGATCTTTGACTTTAGTACTTCGTCAGTAACAGGACTAGTCGAAATATCAGAAATAATACTGCCCGTTTGTGAAAATGTTAATTTTTTCTCGATTAAACGTGCAGTTGCTTCGTCATTAAGTATAACTAAATCAAAGGAACCAGAATTACGTCCAGAAACTTTTTCATTAATCAATGATGTCTGTATACCAGACCAATGTCCAGTTGTGATTTCTACATCAATACCATATTTAGTAGAAAATTCATTATCTATGTAATTGAAAAATGATTCGTCATAAATTTCATCGTCTACAAATATATTCAATCGACCTGATTCTTGAGCTAACGAAATTAATTCGTTTTCTCCAGATGGAAGAACGTCAACAGTAACAGATGGTCCTAGTGAAAAATAAACAACAACAGTTCCGAGAAGCAGAATTAATGCTACTGCTATGGCAATTTGATTATTTCGTGATTCCATCATTCTGCAGCACCAAGAGTAACTCCCCGAGCAAGATATCTTTGAACTGCAAGTGAAAGTATAACTGCGGGAATAATAGCAAGAGTGCCACCTGCATTTAGTTCGTCAAATTCGAGGATTTTGAAAGATTCAATTGATTCAGAGAAACCAGACCATACACCACGTGAAACGGTTTTGGTTACTGTGCCAGTTAAGAATAATGCATAAAAGAATTCATTCCAAGTACCAACAAAAGCAAATACAGCTGCTGCTGCAAGACCAGGTAAGGCCAAAGGTAATGCTACTTTTCTTAAGATATACGAGTCAGATGCGCCAGACATAAATGCAGCTTCAAATATTTCTTTTGGAATATCTTTAAAGAATCCTCTCATCATCATAGTGATTATTGGTAAATTAATGATCAGATAAACGAAGGCCATACCCTGATATGTATCAAACAATCCCAGTCTTCCATATATCAAGAAGAATGGCAATAATACTGCAAATGGAGAGATTGTTCTCATTGCAAGTAACGCATAAGTAATGAATGTCTTACCACGAAACTTATACATGGCCATGGTGAAACCAGCAGGAAGCCCTGCAAGGATAGCAACAACTACACTGCTGACAGCTATTATACTACTATTAACAAGTAGTCTAGGATAGGCTTCTACTTTAAGTGCTTTAACGTATTCAATAGTCGTGAATCTAATTCCTCCTTGTCCTTGGAAGAATTCCCCAACAAAACTAGCTCCACGTCCAGAAAACGCTGGACCTATATCTACACGAAATCCTTCCTCAATCATAATTGAGATAGGCCATAGAACCCAAAGAGATGCAAATATTAATAATATGTATCTGATATATCGAGAATTATTTTTATTAGTTTGACTCATCATTCATCAATCCAGTAAAGTAGAAGACCTTTTTAAGACAAGTGCGCAAATAGATAATGTCATAATTAATAGAACAATTGCAATTGTAGTAATTTGTGCGATAGGAAAATCATACATAGTAGATGAGAACATTTTCCACATTAAAACACTAACAGTGTCTACAGACGCGCCCAGTTCAGAATCTTGTCCAAGCCAGAAATTCCACGCATAAGGAATTTCGAACATTCTAAATGCATCAGCCATTCTTAGAAGTAAAGTTACAATTATTGCTGGAGACGAGATGATTGCAGGAAAAGTTATTTTGTTAAATTTAGTCCAAGAAGAAGCTCCCATAACCTCAGCAGCTTCATATTGCTCTCTTGGGATTGAACGAATGATTGCAACTGTAACTAACATTAGGAGTGGAGCCCAAATATAAGCGTCAGAAATCATAATTAGCGAATAATAGATAAACGGTCGAGTAGTATCAATATATACTCCAAGTGAAAGGCCATAATACAGCAAAGTATTAAGATCGTCAAAAACAGAGTTTGGAGACCATAAAATACCTACAACTATTGGAGCAATTGCAATAGGAATTATAAAAATTGATGAAAATATACTTCTAGCTCTTGGTCCTGAACTTGTGATTAATAATGCAAGGAATATGCCAACTACGAATTCAATAACTACTGAACCAAAAACTAAAAACAAAGTAACTTGAATTGATTTCCAGAATATCGAATCAGATAAAAGTGCAATATAATTTTGAAATCCGACAGGAGCTTGTGAAGGATTGACTAATGAAAACTCCGATAAGCTCAAAAGAAATGACTGTAATACGGGACCTACAAGTGTGAGGAAGATTATAACAAGACATGGAATAAGAAAGATATATGGAACTTTCAAGTTAGTCACCCTAAATGTTTGCCATCTATATCAAATAATCTTATATCGTTATCTGAGAAATCCAGATTAATAACGTGGTCGTTGGAGAACACTGAATCATTTGGGACTTTAACTTTTATGATGTAATCGTCTAATTTCACGTTAATGATTTTACTATCGCCTAGATATTCAGTAGATAAAACTGAACCAGTAAGTCTGCCTTTTTCAGAAGTTATATATATCTTTTCAGGTCTGATTCCTACCACAACTTTATTACTTTTTACAGAAGACTTGAAATTGATTTTTTGTGACGCAATAATTAAAGAGTTACCTGAATTAACAGAATGAATAAGGTTCATTGGAGGCGAACCAAGGAATGATCCAATCCAAGATTGATTTGGTGAATTATAGATTTTTTCAGGTTTATCAACTTGGAGTATTTTTCCATCTTTAATTAATGCAATACGGTCTGCCATAGTCATAGCTTCAGTCTGATCATGTGTAACATAAATGAAAGTTATACCTAATTTTTTATGAAGTTTTTTAATTTCTGCGCGCAATTCAGCACGGAGAGATGCGTCAAGGTTGGACAAAGGTTCGTCCATAAGAAATATCTTTGGTTTTTTAATTATAGCACGACCAAGGGAAACACGTTGTTGTTCACCGCCACTCAATGCACCAGGTTTTCTTTTTAAGAGGTTTTCTATCTGTAACAAACTAGCAATTCGTTTAACTTCATCGCCAAGATTTGTAGTATCCTTTCCTGAAGCACGTATAGGAAAAGCAATATTTTCAAAAACAGTCATATTTGGGAATAAAGCAAAGTTTTGGAAGACCATAGACACATCACGTTCACGAGGAGATACATCATTCATTAATTCGTTTCCAAAGTATATTTCGCCAGAAGTTGATTCTTCTAGACCGGCAATTAGACGTAATAATGAAGATTTACCACTTCCAGAAGGTCCTAAGATAACTAAAAATTCTTTATTTTCAATTGTTAGATCAACATTTGAAACAGCGTCAGATTCTGCATTTTTAAAACGTTTAGAAATATTCTTTAAACTTACCGACGTCAAATTAATCACTAGGTTATACATTCAAGAATATATTAAAGTATTGGCTACAGATATTATTATTTAATAAAAAATTAGGTATTTATAATAAATCATATATAAAATTAATGATGTTAATATAATGAATTGATATTAACATCAAGAATTAATAGAGTTTATTTTAGGTCCCATTCTGCATTGATTTCTTTAACTACACCAGCAGCTATGGTTGTACCCATATCTCTTAGTGCAAATCTTCCCAGTTGTGGAAATTCAGTAAATGTTTCAAGGCATAATGGTCTTAATGGTTGAATCTTTACAATTGCAGCATCTCCAGTTTTTAGTGCTTTAGGTTTTTCTTCTAAAACACCTCCAGTTCGTGCATCAAGTTTAGAAACTAATTCTGTTATAGTTGCAGCAGCTTGTGAAGTATGTGCATGTATAACAGGAGTATAGCCAGGGGCTATAGCAGTAGGATGATGTACAACAATGATCTGTGCGGTAAATTCTTTAGCAACTTTAGGTGGGTTATCGACCGGGCCAATTACATCACCACGACGAATGTCCTTTTTATCAACGCCACGAAGGTTAAATCCAATATTATCGCCTGCAGATGCTTGTTTCATATCAACATGATGAGATTCAATAGATTTTACTTCAGCAATTGCGCCACTAGGCATGATAATAACTTTGTCTCCTACTTTGAATGTACCAGTTTCGACTCTTCCGACTGGAACAGTTCCAACACCAGTAATAGAGTAGACATCCTGAAGTGGAAGTCTCAATGGTTTATCAACAGGGGGTGCGATTACTTCGAAATCATCAAATGCTTGGTAAATAGTTTTACCGTCATACCATGCAAGATTATCTCCCTTATGGATGAGGTTATCACCCTTCCATCCTGAAACAGGGATAATAGGAGTCTTTGAGACATCCCAACCAACACTTTTTATCATTTCTTCAACTTTAACTTTTACTTCTTCATATCTTTCTTTTTTATAACCGACTTCAGTGGCATCCATTTTATTAATGGCAACAATCATTTGTTTTACACCTAAAGTTTTGAGTAAGAAGCAGTGTTCTCTAGATTGTCCGCCTACACCAATAGCAATTTCTGTTTCTCCAGGTTTACCAGAAACACAAAGAACAGCGGCATCTGCTTCAGAAGCACCAGTAATCATATTTTTAATAAAATCTCTGTGTCCAGGTGCATCAATAAGTGTAAAATCAAATTTTGGAGTTTCAAATTTCTTAAAAGCCAAGTCAATAGTAACACCACGTTCTCTTTCGTCTTTCAGATTATCCATAACCCATGCGTACTTGAATGTATCACCTTTACCTGTTTTTTCAGATTCTTCTGCATATTTGTCAATAGTTCGTTCGTCAATGACTTTGAGGTCAACAAGAAGGTGACCAATTATAGTAGATTTACCTTGGTCTACATGACCTGCTACAATTAAATTAAGATGGGGTTTTTCTGCCAATATTAATACCTAATAATTCAGTGATATCTTTTATATATATATATTTTCTAATTCGAATAGATTTATAGAAAGTGAATAATTTTTTCAAAATCAAATTATAGTTAATAAAAATGGTCCCGCGGGTCGGACATTCATGGATTTTTATCCAATTTGAATTCGTCGAGCATAAGCCCTCCGACGACAGTCCGGTTCCTGTGTGCTTGGCAAACTGTTCGGATAAGCCAAGGCTTAACCCTACAGCCGGAAGCTTTTGGCAATATTTCTACCAAGCTGAGCTACCGCGGGCCTGCGGAAAATCATAAGATAATACCGCGGGTCGCGAGACCGAAATAATAAAGTACAGAAAAGAATAAAAAAGTACCGCAACGCTACATAATTATGGATGAAATCTATAGAAAATTAGATTCTAATGAGATAGAATTAGGATTATCAAAGATAAGTAACTGGACACTAGATAAGGATCGTATTAAAAAGACATTCGAATTTAAGAACTTTGGAGATGCATTCGCATTTATGACCAGAATGGCAATTGAGATAGAAAGAATGAATCATCATCCAGAGTGGTTTAATGTATATAATAAGATCAATGTAGAACTTACAACTCATGATGTTGGAGGAATAAGTAATTTTGATTTTAAATTAGCAAAGATTATGGACGATTTTGAGAAAATTTTTCTAGATTAAAAATGAATAAAGACGAAATAATAAAAAAAGCGACAGAATATGTAAATCTTTTTGGATATATACAATGGAATGAACTAAAAACAATTAATTTTGATAATGATTCATCGACATGGATAGTAAGTTTTTCTGCAAAACAAAATGATACAAGTGACATATTTTCATATACATTAGAGATTGATGAAGTATCCGGAGATATTTCAAATATGCAAATGATAGATGATTAATTTCTAAAATGGTAATATCCAAAAGATATAAGTATTCATAATTATTCTATTATATTGTTCAAAATGGGTAAAGTATCTAGAACTATAATAATGGAAGCACCTGTAGAAGATGTTTTCATGTATTATGCAAGACCAGAGCATGTAGCAGGTCATTTTCCAGAAGAAGCAAAAATGAAAATTATTCCTATCAAGATTACAGAAGGATGGGGAGTTGGAACGGTAATGCGAATCGTAGGTGAATTTGGAGGTAGAACTATGCAATGGGATAGTATAACATGTCAAGTAACTAAGAATAAGAAAATTGTGTCAAAAGCATTAAATGGACCATTCAAAAAGAATGTAATTACAGTAAACTTTGAGGAAATAAATGATACAACTAAGGTAACATTTGAAGCAGATTATATCCTTCCAAATTTCATAATTGGAATAATTATCGATAGACTACATGTAAGAAAGCAAGTTATTAACGGAATGGATTCAAGTTTACAAGAAGTAAAAAAATCAGTAGAAGAAAAACACAAAGAAATTGTTAAAGAAGAAATAACAGTAGAATCAAAAAACTAAAAAATAGGAATCCTATATAAAATATCCAAAATCAATGCAATAAATATTATCGCAAGATATGGACTAGAAAATTTGAATGCAGTAAGAGCGATTTTTTTGTCGGCAGGGTTCTTAAGTAATTTTACATTACTATATAATAATAAGATTCCAAATATAACAGAAATTACAAGATAGACATAACCAAATCCCAATAAGACAAAGACCAATGAAAATGGAATTAACAAAAGAGTATTGATTATAGTGTAACGTGCAGCTTTTACTTTACCTACAACAACAGGTAGCATAGGAATACCTGCTTCGGTATAATCGTCGTCTTTCAATAATGCCAATGCCCAGAAATGTGAAGGAGTCCAGATAAAAACTAAAGTTCCCATAAGAATAGCAATGAGGTTAAGTTGTCCAGTAATAGCAGTCCACCCTGCAAATGCAGCGGCACTACCTGCAAAGCCTCCAATTACAATATTCCAAGTAGTCCTTCGTTTTAGCCATATCGTGTAAATAAAAACATAAAAGAAGGAGCCTAACAGGATCATTCCTGTAGTCAATAAATTAAGAAAGACAGTAGAAACAATTGCCGCGATTGTGATCATAATAATTCCATAAATCAGAGTAATATTGGGTGAAAGCTGGCCAGTTGCACTAGCGCGATTTTTAGTTCTTTCCATCTTAATGTCAATGTCACGATCTAGATAACAATTCAATGCAGCAGAGCCTGCAGAAGAAAGAGTACCTGCAATAAGAAGTCCAGCAACTATATTGAAACTAATAGGATTAGTAGTGTATTCACCAAGATATGCAATTAATAATGCAGAAATAGCCACAAAATCAAGAAGGTATATTATTGAAGGTTTAGAGACTTCTATAAGATGAGATGCTAGATTTCTATAATTTATCGGAATTGAATTAGATGGCATTCGGGGTATTTCACTCTGATGGAATTACATAAAATGATTGCCATAGAAGATAAGCAATTCCAAGAACTAGGAAAATAACAGCTAATATAACAATTAATTTTTTAGTTTCTTGGTCATTATGCTGTTCAGAACCTGACAACATTACAAATATGTTAAAAACAAGATTGATTATGTCAAACATATGATTTTTACCTATTTTCCAATTATTAAATCCTTTGATTATTTAGGTGTAGAAATGAAGAAAGTTTTTAGAATTAGAAGTATACATATTAAATCAATTCCGACCATCATAATTATCATCCAAAATCCAGATGTCATTTGTACGGAGAGAGGATATGTTTGATAAATCTGAGAATTTCCACTGGCTAGAAAGAAACCTAAAACCCCCATTGTTTTATCAATAGATAATATGAAGATGAGTGACTGTATGCGTGAAATCATCTTAAAGCTAGAATAAAGAAACATTCCAGAGAGAATTATACTAAAGTGCATTGTTATATGTGAATTGAGATCAACAACTGCAGTATCAAAATTAGAGGGAATATGCCAGTAAAATAATGATATGAGAAATAGTAATCCCGTAATCATACCAAATGGATTAAATCGATTATTAAGTATAAGATACCTAGAGTAATATTGTAAGATTTGTCTTTGGTAATTTGATGAATTATATTTGAATGATTTAATTACAGAATCAGTACCTGATGCAAAAAGAAAACCAATTGAAATATATAATATATGTTCAATCATGATATGAAAAAATAGATTCTGTACTTCGTAACGTTCTAATGTAGAAGAGGTCAATAATAAGATGAATGCATTTCCAAGAATGATTTGCAACAGACCATCTTGAAATAGATTTTTTGGATTATTTCGGTTTTTAAGATATTGCATATTTCATTATCAATCATGTTCGCAATGATAATAAAGCAGTAACAACAGAGAAACCAAACAAGGCTGTAGATACAGCTAGATGAATAGTGACGATTGCAGGGTCTAGAATTGATGTTACAGTAAGCATGCCAATATATGCTTGCATGGTAACCAATACAAGTGCAATGCCAGACGAGGTAAGAAGAGATTTTTCACTCCTATAGGAACGATAAGAAACAATAAATGTACCAAGTATAAGAAAACCCACAATCATGGCCAGATAACGATGAGACATTTCAATCAAGACAGTCGTAGTGAGATTAGGGAGAAGTTCGCCAAAACATAAAGGCCAATCAGGACAAGCCATACCTGAACCACTCTGAGTAGTAATTCCGCCAAGAACAATTAACATATAGACGCCTATAGTAGAAGATATTGAAAGAATCTTTAAGCGATTCATCGACTACTAATCAGGCCATTCTTTCAAACCGTAGTCAGCGAGTTTCCATGGATCTTCTTGATTTTCAACAAGAGGACCTCGATACCAACTAGACAGGATATTATACAAGAATACAAGTGCGCCAAATGCAATTAAAATAGCGCCAAATGATGCAGCTACATTAAGATTGAAGAATTCTGGAAGATATTGGTAATATCTTCTAGGTGCTCCAGCAAGTCCCAAGAATAACATGGCAGTGAATAGCGTATACATTCCTACAGTAGTCAAAGCAAAATGAAGTTGTCCTAGTGTTTCATTGTATTTTCGACCAGTCATATATGGGAAGTAATAATAAATTCCTGCAAAAACAGCTTGAGCTGAGACTCCAAACAGAACATAATGCAGATGACTTACTACATAATATGTATCTTGAAGTTGATAGTCTAATGGAATAGCAGCAAGGAAAACACCTTCAACTCCTTGAATAATAAAACTAAGAATAAAGCTTAGACTGAAAAGCATAGGAGTGCTGAGCTTAATCTTGCCGCCATACAATGTAGCAACCCAGTTAAAGACTTTTACACCTGACGGTATAGCAATAGCCATAGTCACAAACATAAACGGTACACGTGCAGTAATAGATAATCCAGTAGTCCACATATGATGTGCCCATACACCAAAACCTAAGAATCCAATCAATGCAGTAGAGACTGCAATAGAGCTATAGCCAAATATTCTTTGTCTTGACATACTTGGTAAGATTTGTGATATTAGACCCATTCCTGGCAAAACCATGATATATACTGCAGGATGTGAATAGAACCAGAATAGATGTTGCCACATTATAGGATCTCCGCCAAGAGCAGGGTTAAAGAATCCTGTTCCAAGATTTCTGTCTAATAACAATAAGGTCAAAACCATGGCGAGAACTGGTGTAGCAAGAACTTGTAAGAAAGAAGTAGTCAGTTGTGTCCAGACCATCAAAGGCATGTTTCTATAGGTAACACCAGGAGCCCTCATCTTCATGATTGTAACTATAAAATTAAGACCGCCGATAATCGACGATGTTCCTAACAAGTGAAGGCCAAGGATAGTCATATCCATACCCCAACCAGCTGCATAAACAGACAATGGTGCATAAGCAGTCCATCCTACATTAGGCATACCGGCCCAAATAAGAAAACCTGCAGGAGGTAATAACCAGAAACCTAATGCGTTAAGTTTTGGGAAATACATATCTTTAGCTCCAATATATTTTGGAACGAGATAGTTTCCGAAACCTGCCCAAGCAGGGATTACAAACAGAAATATCATACTAACGCCATGAATTGTAAATAAACTCGAATATGCCTCAGGAGCTATTGAACCTCCGCGAGTTAGTCCATATCTAACAAGTAATGAAGCAAAACCTCCCATAAAGAAGAAAAATAGAGAGAATACCAAATACATTACACCAATGTCGGTGTGATGAGTAGTAGTTAGGATAGTCTTCCAACTAGAATAGAAATTCTTATGTTCTTTTTGTGCAGTTGCCTCTTTCTTAACTTCTTTAATTTCCATCTTTTATCATTCCTCAATAATTACCTTAGTTCTCATACCGCCATGATAAGCACCGCAGAATTCTGCGCATTGAATCCAGTACTCGCCAGGAGTTTCAGCAAGAATTATATGAATTCTAGTTCTACCAGGTATTATATCAACTTTAAATCCCATTTCTCGAACGTAGAAACTGTGAATAACATCTTTGCTTTCTAGTTCCAGTCTAACTATATCGCCTTGTTTAATTTTTAGTTCGCCAGATTCTGATCCATCAGGATAAATGAAGTTCCAAGACCACTGACTTGCTACAACATTAACAATATAATCAGGCTCTCCATAATAATCAGGATTATCTAATGCGTCTAAAACAGGAAGAGCTAATGCAGCCAATCCAAATAACAGAATAGTAGCTCCGATAATTGTTGCCCATTCTAATTTTTCTAATGTATTCATAATTATTCGAGACCTGCAGGCTGTGAACGATCCCAGAATTTAAATATCAAATAAAAGAATGTCCCTACAAACAAAGCAGAAACGAACATTCCAGCAACATAAACGAGATCATAATATTGTTTAATCATAGCAGCACGTGCGTCGATTGGATCAGGATACCAAGACAACATAAAACCTCCGCCTATAATAAATAATACAATAAATGTTACAACAATAGTCAATCCCCAAACAATTCTATCAAAAGTTGAAAGTATTCCCAATGTTTAGCCAAATTTTAGTGCATCGATTTAATATATTAGGATTTCTACTCCTTCCAGATTTGGTAAAATTTATTTAAATTTATTTAACATCAGAGGGTCGGGTTTAATTGCTTTTTTTCTAAGTTGTTTTTCATACAATTTCGGTCCGTAGTATATATTCAGATATGCAAGAATCTGCATAGTAGCGTGAAAAACAAGGAAAGTAGTAAAGGAATAAGATAGTATGACTAGCATTACTATTCCGGTAACAAATGCAATAACATGAATTATTATGGCAAGAAAGATAGAGAATTTTCTGTATTTAGAGACTTTATCAGAGATTTGTTGTCTTCTCAATTCTTCCAATTCAGCAAGATATGATAATTTATTCAATAATATTAACAAAGTATATAATTTAATTAAATGTTATTAGGAAAAAAAAGTTAAATGTGGTTATTGATATAAAATTTTTGACTTAGGATGACTAATAATGAAGAAAAGGTAGAATTTGAACATCATGTAGATACGAGTGAAATTCATTCTTATATGCCTGCTTTGATAGGTTTAGGAGCTGGAGCGTTTGTTGCAGCTGGAGTAATCTTCATGCTAAAAGGGTTCTCCTTACAATTAGGAGCAGGATTAGTTGGGTTATTTGTTTTATTGATATTCATCTTCCTTAGAGGAGAAATACCAAGGTGGCCAAAGATTACAAAGGAAGCCGAACACATGGTAAAGGCAGGAGGTACTCCTGGCGAGTTTCATGAAATAGGAGATGTTGGTTTTCCAACTGCTTTGTTTCTTTTGTCGGAGATAGCATTCTTCGGAGGAGCGTTTGTAGCGTATTTCTATCTAAGGTCAGCTTATGCAGTATGGCCTCCAGAAGGACTACATCATCTTGATGTTGTAATTCCAAGTATTCAAACTGGATTATTAATTGTCAGTAGCATTATGATTGAATGGTCGACTGCGGGTGTAAAGAAAGGAAATCAAACAGCAGTAAAATTTGGTTTTCTAGGGGCAGTAATTTTAGGATTAGGATTTGTAGTAATACAAATGGGATATGAATGGCCAAATCTATTAACAACAGGTGAATTAACTCCCAGAGATGGTTTGTTTGGAGCGTCTTTCTTTTTGTTAACAGGAATTCATGGAGTACATGTTATTGCAGGAGTGATTGCAAATTCCGTAGTAACGATCAAAGCATTTAGAAATCAATTTGATGAGAAGAATCACGGATTTTTAGAAGCTGCGGGAACCTATTGGCACTTTGTACATATTGTTTGGTTATTCTTATTTGCATTTTTGTGGCAAGATGGTTTATCATATTTTCAGGCGGTAGCATAAATTGTCGAAACAAAATAATCCATTAAAGGGAATATTCAATACAAGTCGTTTCGGTTTATTTGTAATTACAGCTGGAATTACTGCAGCAGGAAGTCTAGGATTACCTGAAACATCAATTTTTACTTTATTGCCGAGTAGTTTGTTAACTGCAATAGATCCTTCAGGGGAAGTAATTGCGTCAGAAAAGTTACATGTATTATTAACAATAATTCCTGGATTCATGTTAGCGCCATTCATTGCATTCTTTGGTATGGCTGCAATATTTGGGATAACACTAGGTCATTTAGTAATTGCCACAACTTCAAAAGTAGGTGCCATTGATCTTTTATCTCCATTATTCACGTTTTTAGGATTGTTCTTTATTAGGCAATATAAGAGTCCAGGAAATATAATAGGACCACTGATATTCGTATTATTAATATCACTGTGGCTGTCATATGTAGGAATTTCAGTAACAGGATTCAATATGTTGCCGGTAATGTTACTAACGCTAATTACTCAGTTAGGAATAGTATCTGTAGGATATGTATTTTATCTATTGGCAAAACAACTAAAGATTTTCAAATAAGTTAATTTTTATTACGGCGTTTTTTCATTATACCAAAAACAAGATAGAGGCCCAAGAATATCATGCCAAATCTAAGACCTTGAACAAGTAAACTAGATTTATCTAATGCTGGAAACGGAAAGATAAGGCCTGTAAGTAGGAAAGATAATGCAAAAGTAAAGTTAAATGGTTCTAACCAGTTACGAGCCAACATTGTTTTTATCAGATTGATATTAATTAGGCTTTACTTTTTAAATCATTAAAGCAGAATATCAATATTGAAATATAATTACGGGTGGGTAATTCTTGGACTCGTGATAATAATCAGTAGTTCTATCACATATGCAGAGATAATTAATAATTATTTTCAGAATCTTACCAATTTAGTACAATATGTGGCTTCATTATACATAATTAGCATATTAATCGGAATGCTAATGATTGTAATACAAATTGAGAAGATATTAATTACACAAAAAAATTTGAAGCTATCTAATAATTTAACCTCAATAGACTTAAAATCCCTCACATATGATCTATTTGCAAAAATGAAATACAGAAGAATATTTATTATTTCTTCAGGATTATATGTAATATTTTTTTCGATAATTTCAGGAATAATCGTTTATCAGCCAGAGATAGTTTTTTCCGACGCTTTTAATGTATCAATACCTTCAATCAAAATAGTCTATTGTTGTGGATCGCCAGGTCAATATCCTAATGTTGCAATCTATATAACAGAACACATAGGAGCAATTTTAATTCCTGTGAGCTTATTATTATTAATCCTAATTTCAGCATTAGTATCCTGGAATGTAATGCTTATGGCATTTGCGTTTAGTAATAGGCCAAAGAATAATGAAAAATGGTTATTGAGTATAGGGGCTTTGACAGGTCTATTTACAGCATGCCCAACATGTGCTGGTTTATTATTGACAAGTATATTACCTGGTTCAGTTGGGATTTCAATAATTACTGGAACTCCCTTATTATTATCATTATCAAATGTATTTTATCAACAGATTTTTCTACTAATCACATTAGTGATTTTAACAATATCACCATTGATTTTAGTCACAAATATAAGAGAATTATTTGAAAAAGGATGTATTATCGAAAAGACTTGAATAATTAATGAATTTTAACGAGAAAGCAAGGTTTTTATTTTTATAAATACATGATTTTTTCATGGATTGGGAAATACTGTTTCCAGCATTGGCATTTACAATTGCTGGTGCATTTGGTATTTGGGCGTCGTATGATACAAATTTTTTGTTTCCGGCTGATACATTCATTCAAGGCTTGCATGCAACATCGATGTTTGTATTAGCATTAGGTCTAATGTTAATTCCTGGAGGATTATTCAAAGGTGGTACGCCAAGACCAAGAGGTGCAGGATTAGCAGTAGTTGTTACATTAGCCACTATGACAACAGCATTGGGCATATTATTTATCATATTAAACTTATAGATTCAATTATGCGAAATAGAATCAAATATATTTTCCCAAAATATTGGATTAATTCATTTATTTTCGTTCTTATATTCACAGTACTAATTGGAGCAATTGGATCTGCATTCCCGTTGAATGTAGAACAAGTATCAGAAATATTAGAAGAAGCTAAAGAATTAATTCCAGACGACATTGATGTAAAGAAAATTTTCTTGAATAATTATCGAATTTCATTAATAATGTTATTACCGATATTGGGATTCGTATTCGGGTTGTTAGTAATTTTTCAGACAGGAATGGTATTTGGAGCGGCAGGTGCGAGTGTAGGGTTTTCTGGAATATTACTATATGGATTAACGGCATTAACCCCATTTTTCTGGTTAGAATTCATAGCGTATGCAGCGAGTATGACAGAGAGTATATACATAATACGCGGATTAGTTAAAAGAAAATTCAAGATAGAATTTACAAGAGTCTTGGCAATAATAATAATTAATTTCGTCTTACTTGGAATAGGAGCTTTAATTGAAATTTTATTTATTTAGATATCATATAATAAATTAATAATCAAAGTACCATTTTTGAAATCGTGTTTCTTAAGTAGAAGATTTTTTGGTATTTTAATTTTTTCAGATAGACCATTATTGCTAGTTATAATAATTTTTCCAGGGATGAATACGACTTTCAGTTCAGAATGTTGTCCAGTAATTTGTGCAATTATATTCAACCCGTTATTAGTGTCTATAGACTCGTAAGTGAATTTGTTTGATGAACGAATTATTCCCAATCCAGGTTGTTTTTTTAGAATTAGTCTTATCTCATTAGACCAATAAAGAAAGATCAATATAGTTAATATACTCAGTACAATTGCAGACAAACCACGTACTGCTCGAGTGATTACTAGAAGTATCAGGCTAACTGCAATTATTGAAAGAAATGCATAGAAATATTTGGAATTAGCTTTGAAAGGAAATCTAATCATTAATTATACTCAATAGAACTGTTGGTCAAAAATGTTGCTAATTCATGGCAAAAGTTAACATCAGGTCCAATATAATATGAATGTGGCTGTTTTAACGATATCCGGGTTAAGAGGCATAATGGGAGAAGATTTGTTCGGTAATGACATATTAGACACGATTTATAATTTTGTCAGTTCAAAGGAGATAAAAACTTGTGCAATTGGGAGGGATACGAGATCAACGTCAGAAATGCTTCATCAAGTAGTTCTTTCATGTCTATTAGCAGAAGGGTGCAATGTAGAGGATTTAGGAGTAACGTCAACACCATCAGTATTTCGTCATGTTAAAAAGAATAATTTAGACGGAGGAGTATGTATAACATCTTCACACAATCCAAAAGAATGGAACGGTTTAAAATTAATCATTAGGCCAGGAAGAATAATTAAACCAGATGAATTGAATAACAAAAACATAAAGAATTATTCATTCACGGGTACAAAGAAAGAACTAGAAACATGTTATTACGATGATTTACTCGAATTCTTTAAAGACGAGAGATTTCATGGGTTAAAAATAGGTATGGATTTAGGAGGAGGGGCAGCGTGTATATTTGTGAAAGATATTTTTATAAAACTAGGATGTCGGGTTTATACAGTAAATGACTCGTCAGGAACATTTAATCGAATAATTGATCCGACTGAGGATCCATTGAAATCACTTTCAAAATTAATAGTAGAAAATGAGTGCAATGTAGGATTTGCATTTGATGCAGATGTTGACAGATTAGTAATACTAAATGAAAGAGGTGATAAGATCCCTCCTGATTTTTCTCTATTAGCAGGTATAAAATATATTGAACAGAGATTTAAATTGGAAAAAGCGGCAATTAGTATAGACAGTTCCTTATCCATAATCAATTATCTAAAAAAAATCAATTGTGAGATACATACAACACCAGTAGGAGAAATTAGTGTATTAGAAAAGATTCAAAGTGAGAAATGTCAGGTAGGAGGAGAAGGCAGTAGTGGAGGATTTATTTATCCGGAATTTAATTTATGTAGAGATGGAATTCTATTAGCTTTAATGGTTTCGAGGTTAGTGGAGAATTATGGAAATTTAGATAGTATATTCTCGGACATTGAGAAATTTAAACAAAAAAGGATAAAGATAAAGACGAATCCAGAAAATTTCGATGTAATAAAAGAACATTTTTTGAAATTAGATAATGTAACATTCATTGATGGAATAAAGATCACGCCTAATGATGATAAATGGGTATTAATTAGGCCATCAAATACAGAGAAATGCATAAGATTGTCAGTTGAGGCAAATAATGAGAAAGATGCACGGGATTTAATTGATGAATATGAGAATCAGATAAAGAATTTACTCAGTGACTCTACAAGTCATTAATTAAATCGTTAATCAATTTTGAACAGTTCTCAGTTATTGTGTCTAAATGAGTTTGGCTATCAGATTCACTAAATAATCTTATAATAGGTTCAGTTCCACTTGGACGAATTAAAGACCAACTGTTATCATTCCAGAGAATTTTAAGACCGTCAGTTTGATTAATTGTTTCAGATAAAGAAGATGCAATGTTAGAAATAATCGAGTCACGAGAATTAATTGGACAGGAGAATTTAGTCTTGTGCTGATAAAATTGTGGTAAAATAGAAAGATGTTGAGAGAGTTTTTTATCTGAAAAAGACAACAATTCAAGCATAAGTGCAGTACCCATTGCTCCGTCTCTTACGGCAACATGAGGAGAATAAAGGCATCCGCCATTTTCTTCAAAACCGAATTTAGAATCTAATTCTATCATTTTATGTGAAACGTCTACACTACCTACTTTAGTACGATACACTTCAACGTCATATTTTGATGCAATTTTTTCAATTATTTGTGAAGTAGCAATAGTGGTAACAATAGGAGATTTAATACCTTTTTGAATAAGATGTTCTCCTACAAGAGTTCCTGATTTATCACCCCAAAAAACAGTACCAGTTTCATCGCAGAATATACTTCTATCACCATCTCCGTCATATCCAACGCCAATATCTGCATTGTTTTCAATAACAGATTTAGATAGAAAATCTAATGTTTTAGGAGTAGGCTCACCTCCACGTCCAGAGAAATTCCCATCGATATGATTATTTAGAGTGATTACTTCGCATCCAAGATCTTCAGCAATAAATGGGGCACTTAAGGCCTGAGTGCCATTTCCAGAATCGATAACAATTTTTAGTTTACGCTTTTTGATAGACGAAGAATCAACATTTTTTATTACAGAATTGATATAATCAGTTATTACAGAACTATTAAATGTCATATTTCCTACTCCTTGCCAATCTTTTCTTGAATATTTTTTCTGGAAATAGATATCCTCAATTATGTTTTCGTCGGATCTTGAAACTTCAATTCCAGTAGAAGAAATTACTTTGATTCCGTTATATTCAGCAGGATTATGAGATGCAGTAATCATTACGCCGCCGTCAAAAGAATTCTTTGTAATTAATTGAATGCTAGGAGTTGGGACCATATTAGCAAAAACAACGTTCTTTCCAGATTCCATTAATCCTGCAGAGATAGCACGAGAAATAGAAGGGCTAGAATGACGGCCATCATATCCAACTATTATATTATTGCCTTCAAAAAAGGAACCAATACTCAGACCCATATTTACAATAAAATCAAGGCCGTAGTCCTTACCAGGAATGAATCTAATGCCATTTGTTCCAAAAAGTTTCTTATTAGTCAATTATATCATTAAAAATAGTAAATAAGAAATAAAACGATATCGCAAAGGTAAAATGTAAAAAGAACTTATGGAAATCTTGATATGAACATTGCAGTGTGTATAAAACAAGTACCAGATACAGCGTCACAACTAAAAATTTCAGAAGATAATAAAACAATCGAGGATAATGGAATAAAATATGGAATCAATCCATTTGATGAATATGCACTAGAAGAAGCTCTGAGATTGAAGGATAAAGACAATACTATAAATATTACGGTAATTTCACTTGGGCCAGAACGTGTGAAACAATCTTTAACGAAGGCATTAGCAATGGGAGCCGATGAAGCAATACATCTTCAAACAGATAATTCAATTAATGATTGTATGGCAATAGCTAACATAATCACAAATGAGATAAAGAAGAAACAATATGATCTGATATTATTCGGGAAGAAATCAGTTGATCAAGATAATAATCAAGTAGGAATGATAATTGGAGAAATTAATGGCATACCATGTATTTCAAATTGTTCAGAATTTGTTATAGAAGATAATAAGATTGTAGCAAATAGAGAAGTAGAAGGTTCGGTAGAGGTATTTGAAGGAGAATTTCCAGTAATTATAACACATGAAAAAGGTAAAAACGAATTACGATATCCTTCATTAAAAGATTTGATGGCAGCCAAGAAGAAATCAATCAATACAATAGATGTTGATGTTAATGACAATAATAATTCAGAGTTAATTAGATTAGAATATCCAAAGAAGAGAGAAGAAGGGATAATCATTGGAGAAGATAAATCAGCAGTTCCTGAGTTAATAAGAATACTTAGAGAAGAGAGAAAATTAATCTAGGTGATATTTATGTCATGTATACTAACTGTAATTGAATCTAAGAATAAAGAAATTAAGAATTCGGCATTAGAATTACTTTCAGAGGCTAGAAAGATATCATCAAAGAAGAATCTAGACAATAAGGTAATTATTATAGGAGAATATGAGAAG
Source organism: Nitrososphaerota archaeon (assembly GCA_013306035.1). Taxonomy (GTDB): domain Archaea; phylum Thermoproteota; class Nitrososphaeria; order Nitrososphaerales; family UBA57; genus UBA57. Next base: position 3,645 of record JABUBF010000006.1, on the reverse strand, counting down.
AATAATTCTACGCAGATTAATGAATTTGGGATAAATTCATTGTTAATTGGATCTACAGACAAAATAAGTAAATATTCACCTGAATTATACAGAGATTCATTACTGCATACAATAAATGAATTGAAACCAGAAATAATATTATTTTCAGGTAGTTCAATTGGAAAAGATTTAGCGCCAAGAATAGCAGCCAATATAGGTTATAATTTAGTAACTGAATGTATAGATATTTCAATAGTAGAAGATGGATATGAGATAAAACGTCCAATTTTTGCTGGAAAGATTATTCAGACATTAAGATTCAGTAAAACCCCGATAGTAGTTTCATTGAAGTCAAATTCATTTGCAATTGAGAAAATTGAAGCAAATGAGATTTCGATAAAACAAATTGATGTTAATATATCAAAAGATAAGAAATTACCAATATTAAGAGAAATAATACAGCCACAAAAAGAGGTATTGGATGTATCAGAAGCTTCAACAATAGTATCTGGAGGAAGAGGAATGAAGGAACCAGAGAATTTTAAATTAATTGAAGAATTAGCAGAAATTCTTAATGCAGCAGTTGGTGCATCAAGAGCAGTAGTTGATGCAGGTTGGAGACCACATTCAGAACAAGTAGGGCAAACAGGCAAAATTGTTTCGCCGAATTTATACATTGCATTCGGAATATCAGGAGCTATACAACATCAAGTTGGGATGATAAATTCAAAATGTATAGTAGCCGTGAATAAAGACAAAAATGCGCCAATTTTCAAATTTGCCGACTATGGAATAGTAGGTGACTTGTTCGAGATAATTCCAGAATTAATTACTAAATTAAAAAATAAATAAATTAAAGAGCATTAGATCCCTTAAGAGAATCCAATATCAAATTAATTGATGAAACTTTATTATTCTTCATAGAGCTGCGAATAATTTCACGCATAAGTTTTTGAGAGTTTCCGTCAATATTATAGAGATTTTCAAAAATATTACAAATCAACCTAGGATAATCAGAATAAAGTCGTTTATTTTCCATATACTTGGGTCCTTTTTTGAATTTTTTGATATCAGTAAGTACGTTATATTTGTAAAGTAATTTTTCATAATTAGATAAGGATGAATTTGAGAAATCATTGATTTTTTGAGATGTCATAAAGGTTTCTGCAGCAGCTATTCCAGAGGATATGGCAAGATCAACACCGCGAAATGTATACCCGTTATTGAGCAACATACCTGCAGCATCTCCGCACACCAATATTCCATCTCCATATAATTTAGGCAACATATTATAACCTGCTTCCGGAACTAAATGCGCGCTATATTCTGCTACTTTACCATCTTTTACTATACAAGAAATATCAGGATGATTTTTGAAATTATTAATGAGCGATGAGACTTTAGTTTTATTGTCAACAAGATCAATGCCTTTAACAACTAGACCAATTGAAATAGAAGATTTATTTGTATAAATGAATGCGCCGCCACGTAGATAGTTAGTTGGAAAACCTACACAAACTAATGCAGCGCCTTTATCATCGTTAATGCAGAATCGATCATTAATTACATCTTCAGGTAGTTCTATAACTTCCTTAACTCCAACAGAAAAATGTTCCGATTGGAATTGATTTCTAAGTCCTGCTTTTTTAGCAATAATAGATGTAGCACCATCGGCAGCAATAACTAATTTTGAAGTGATTTCATCAGATCCACTCTTTATTCCTATAATTGATTTATTTTCGTCGACAATAACATCGTCAACTTTTATTTCAGGAAATAATTCTGCACCGGCGTCGACTGCTTTATTTGCAAACCAACTATCAAATTTAGAACGAAAAGCAGTAAAACCATGATTAACTGATTCGCCAGAAGAGAAATTAGTTTGGAAACTAGATTTCTCTGTCATAAACATAATACTTTCTTTTGTAACGTTTCGTTCAATGGGAGCATCTTCTGCAAAATTAGGAATTAATTGGGAAAGAGAATAAGGGTATATTCTGCCGCCATATACATTTTTAGAGCCTGGTTCCTTTCCGCGTTCTAGCATTAAGACATGATGCCCATTTTTTGCTAGGCTATATGCAGCTGCTGAACCTGCAGGCCCTGCGCCAACTATAATCACATCATAATCGGTTGACATTACTTCAAAACTCGAATTTGGTAAATATTAAGATTGTCGTAATCTGATAAATTTTTGGCATGGATTTTATAAGCAACCACATGGTTGATATTCGTGAATATTAGTGAGTATAAAGTTAGTTTTCAATGACATTGAAATTGATAAAGAATTAATTTCAACATTAAGCAAAGAAGGAATAGAAGAGCCAACGGAGATCCAGGAAAAAGCAATACCCTTACTTCTAGATGGAGAAGATGTAATAGCCCAGTCAAATACTGGAACAGGAAAAACATTAGCATTTGGGATTCCAATAGTCCAGATGATAAAGGCTGAAACAAGGGATATAGAAGCATTAATCTTGGTACCAACACGAGAATTATCAGAGCAGGTAAGTAAGGAAATAAAGAGTATTTCAAGATATAAGAGCTTAAGAATGACAAAAGTGTGTGGTGGAGAATCACCAAATATTCAAAAAGCTTCCATAAGAAGAAATCCAAGTTTAATAGTTGCCACCCCTGGAAGATTAATTGATTTTATTGAAAGAGGAGTAGTAAATCTTGATTGGGTTAAATTTTTGGTAATAGATGAAGCAGATACAATGTTAGAAATGGGATTTATTGAAGATATAGAATTCATAATAAGATCGATAGAAAATAAACATCAAACAGCGTTATTTTCAGCTACATTTCCTCAACCAATTGTTCAATTAGCAAAAAAATATCAAACACAAGCCAAAAGAATTATGATACATGAAGATAATAAGATTTCAGAAGAAAAATTAGAGCAATATTATCTATGTGTAAATAGTGAAAGGAATAAACAAGATTTATTAATTGAATTAATAGAAGACATAAAACCAGAAAAAGGAATAATATTCTGTAGAACAAAATCAGACTCGAATAGAATACATAAAGTATTAAGAGGGTTAGAAATTAAAGCAGTAGTAATAAATGGAGACATGAGTCAATCGCAAAGAGATAGATCTATGAGGAATTTCAAGGATAAAAGAACACGCATAATAGTTGCAACAGATTTGCTCAGTAGAGGAATACATGTTGAAAATGTAGATTATATTATAAATTATAATGTGCCAAAAAATAGAGATTCATATTTTCACAGGATTGGAAGAACTGCAAGGATAGGAACAGAAGTTATTGGAAAGGCAATAACAATAGTTGCAGGCAGGGAAACAAGAGATTTTGTAGAACTGAAAAGAGAGATTAAAACTAATGTCACTAGTTTCAAAGGTAAGCAGATTTATAGATATGAGATTCCATTAGACGAAGAAAGTTTTGCTAAATCAGGACGAAGAAATGGAAGAGGAGGTTCTCCAAGATACGGTAGGGGAAGTCCGAATAGAAGTTCGTCAGGAGGCAGACGTTACGGAGGCAATCGTTCTGGAGGATATGGCGGTCGTTCTGGAGGATACGGCAGTCGTTCTGGAGGAGATAATAATCGTTCTGGAGGATATGGCGGTCGTTCTGGAGGATACGGCAGTCGTTCTGGAGGAGATAATAATCGTTCTGGAGGATATGGCGGTCGTTCTG
>JABUBF010000005.1 GCA_013306035.1 Nitrososphaerota archaeon | reverse complement strand
TAGAAAAATTAAGATTTTTGATCAAGATAGGGCAATTTTAAGAGATTCATAATTGAAATAAAGCCTCGGCCGGGATTTGAACCCGGGACCTTTTCCTTTTTGTCGTATACCAAGGAAACGCTCTAGCCATGCTGAGCTATCTCGCAGATGAACCGAGGCAGAGCCGAGGCAATATTAAGAAATGAATCGCGTTATTAATTTGTTTTTCCACTGCCGATAATTCGGATGGATTTTGATTCAGGCTTTAATAATACGCAAATATCGTTCGGAAGGACGACCATTGGCTTATCGAGTTTTAATTTGCGATTGATTGGTCTCCCAATACCGTGAAGTTGATCGATTTCATTTCAGGTTCAGAGCTTTAACTTTTGTCAGAAGATTTATCGGACGCATCTTCGTCCTCGCATTCTTTCAGCAATGTGACATACTTTTGAAGCAGATCAGCCAACATCGCCTGTTTGGAAACATCGTGTTCCTTTCCCAAAGAGGTGCTTATGATATCGATCTTTTCAATAACTACATTGCGAAGATTCGAAAGTGTTGCGTCATTAGATACAGTTGTGGCCTGAAGGTTTTCAGACAAATTGTCTTCTGCGATACAAAGAACTCTTCCTTTGTATTTCACCTGTACGCCGCCACAACGAGGACACTTATCGCTAATCAGAGTGCCGCCTTTTCGCATTATCTCCACTGCATTGTCCATCGGTTTACTCATATCATGATCAACTCTTTACTGATTGACGGAATTCGTCAATAGTTTTCTTAATTTCGTCGACGGATGCGCCATCTTCCAATGTAGTAATATCTCCGATATCAGTTCCAGACGCAACTGCCTTGACGACACGTCTCATAATCTTTCCACTGCGAGTCTTTGGCACCATATTGACAAAATGAATTTCTTCGGGAGTGGCTACTGGACCAAGAACTTTTCTTACATGATTAAACAAATCAGTTCTAAGTTCTTCTGATGGTTCATAGCCTTTTTTAAGTATCGCAAATACAACAATTGATTCTCCTTTTATCTCGTCTGGTTTTCCTGCTACGGCAGCTTCAGCGACTGCAGGGTGTTCGACCATTGCATCTTCTATTTCAATAGTCCCCAATCTGTGGCCTGCTACATTAAGAACTTCGTCTGCTCTGCCTAGGAGCCAGAAGTATCCGTCATGGTCTCTAATCGCATAATCTCCAGGGTAATAGCATCCTGGGAATTTTTCCCAATACACCTGCTTGTACCGTTCGGAATCGTTATACAAAGTCATGAACATTCCAGGCCAAGGACGTTTGATAACTATGAATCCTTTCTCTCCAAGTCCAACAGAATTGCCTTTCTCGTCAACTATATCGGCTTCAATTCCAGGAAGAGGGAAAGTTGCAGAACCTGGCTTTAGAGAAACAAGTCCAAGGTTTGGAGATGCAGAAAGCATGATTCCGCCAGTTTCAGTCTGCCACCAAGTATCTACAATAGGACATTTCTTGTTTCCTATTACATCATAATACCATCTCCAAGCTGCGGGATTAATCGGTTCACCAACAGTGCCAAGTAATCTAAGGCTGCTAAGATCGTGTTTTTGTGGCAATTCATTTCCATGTTTCATCAAAGCACGGATTCCTGTCGGTGTGAAATAGAATATGGTAACATTATATCGGTCAATCATTTCCCACAGTCTTTCTGGATTAGGATAGTCTGGAGCTCCTTCGTACATTATTGATGTGGCTCCATGAAGAAGAGGTCCAAATATGAAATAACTATGTCCAGTAACCCAGCCAATGTCTGCAGGACACCAATATACATCGTCTTTCTTAATATCAAACACCCATTTCGTTGTTGCGTATACATAAGTCAGATATCCGCCAGTTCCATGCAACACGCCTTTTGGTTTTCCAGTAGTTCCAGAAGTATAGAGAATATACAAGGGATGGTCGGATTCAAGTTGTTCAGGTTCAACAAAGTCATCAGTGTCCTTTATTGCGTCGTCCCACCAGATATCTCGATTTTCTTCCATATTGATTTCTATTCCAGCACGTTTGAGGACAATTACATTTGTAACGGTGGACGTCTTCGTAAGTGCGTCGTCTACAATTTCTTTAAGCTTGAGTATTTTGCCTCTTCGGAAACCTCCATCAGATGTAATGACCAACTTGGCTTGTGAGTCATTGATTCTATCCGCAAGTGCTACGGCACTAAATCCAGAGAAAACTACTGTAAACGTGGCGCCTATTCGGGTAGCCGCAAGTATCGCAACAGGAAATTCTGGAACCATCGGCATATAGAATGCGATTTTATCGCCTTTCTTTACACCTAGATTGAGTAATGCACTGGCAAAATGATTGACCTCTTCGTATAGTTGAGCATAAGTTATCGTTCTTTTGTCTCCGTTTTCACCTTCCCAGATATAGGCATCTTTATCCTTTTGTTCCGAGTCCATGTGGCGATCCAGGCAATTGAATGATGCGTTAATTTTTCCACCTGTAAACCATTTTGCAAACGGGGGTTTCCATTCAAGAACTTCGTCCCATTCACGGGACCAAGACAATTCCTTGGCAATATTTGCCCAGAATTGCTCGGAATCTTTCAGGGAAGAGTCATGTACGGCACGATAATTAGAGGATGAATCGTCAAAATATTTCTCGTCGACTGGCAAAGAACTGATTTCTGAATTAGGCAATTAGAATCACTCCAATTGCTTCAATGCTTCGTCGAGGTCAATATTATTATGAACAAAATCAGAGTATACTTTAGTAATCTTTGTTGGATCGTCAGATTGCCAGATATTACGTCCAAAGACAATGCCATTTGCACCCATCTCCAAGGAGTCAGACACCATCTGAAGAGAGTCGGCCAATGTTTTTGTTTTAGGGCCTCCGCGAATCATAACAGGACAAGTAGTAGAGTCAAGGATTTCACGAAAAGAACTTTTATCCCCTGTGTAATCGACTTTAAGAAGATCCGCGCCAACTTCAGTAGCCATTCGTACAGCCAATGAGATTACGTCCTTGTCACGGACTGCTTGGTAGCCTTTTGCTATGCCCAACGGTTCTATTATTAATGGCATTCCATAATCGTGTGCTTCGTGTGCTATTTTACTAAGAATTTTTAGATTATAAGCCTCGTCGTGATCGTTTTCAAATCCAACCAAAAGATACGTGACTACTGCCTGTGCATTAAGTCGAACTGCATCTTTTACAGAAAACAAGTCAGTGTAATACCCTGAATTAGGTTCTGGAGATGATCTCCATAAATTTGAAGTGTCTAGTCTAGCAATTAAAGAAGGAGAATTTCTACCAAGAAAATTTTCCGATACAACTTTAGCAATAGGAGGAGTTACCTGTATTGCATCTGGTCTACCTTGAACAACCTTAGAGACGGAACTTTCAATATCTTTAATTCCATCAATAGGGCCCATCAGTATTCCGTGATCAAAAGCAACAACAAATGCATTATCGTTTGAATTAAACAGAGTATCGATTCTAGATGATTTACCTATATTTGGATGCATAAGAGAACATAGAATTTACAAGATTTATTTGTTACTAACAATAAGGTCAATGCTTAATTGGGAAAATAACGTAGAAGAATAAATGAGAAAGAATCAGGCTATTCTATTAACGATAATCTTTGTTCTAGGGATATTTACTGGTTTAATGACAGATTTAGTAGGTTTAAGTTCTGGAGAATCTGATTTGGAAAAAGAACTCAACCTAGCAAATGAGAATATCAAATGGTTAAACGAAAACATCACGAGTATGAGGGAGGCAGAGAGAACCAAGTTTATAAGATTGAATTTAAGATTGGGGGAATTGTCTAATCTGATATCCGAAAGGAGAGGCGTATGGATAACAACAGCATTTGAAAATGATGCGCCAGTATATTATGATTCAAACGTTGTAACAATAGCGCAAATAATTTGCGGAACGGACAGTATGCGACCTACATTTGACTGTTCAGACAAAGTGATTGTATATGAACCTGAATTTAACCACATAAATGAAAGAGATATAATAATTTTCAAGGAAAGGTTAACGCCATTGTGCAACAGATATACGGGCGAGAGAATAATTCACAGAATAATAGAGGTTCAAGAAATGGATGGAGAAATTGTGTTTGAAACAAAGGGTGATGGCAATAATTTATCAGATAATTGTTTGGTAAAATTTGAAGATATAACATACAAAGTGATAGGTATAATCTATGATGGAAAAATTTAAATTAATAATTGAGATGGGATAAAGCAATGTCGGCAATTGAGAATATGGATAAAAGAAGTAAGCAAATAGCAATCATTTCAGCTTTTGCAGTAATTTATGCAATAATGAGGATAGTTCCGTCATTTCCGGTAATCGGAGCTCCAGGAGCAAGTTTTTCTATGTCAGATATTTTGGTTCCAATTTATGCAATAGTATTTGGACCGTACATTGCAGCAGCGGCAATTTTTCTGGGAACGTTCTTGGGAATAGTATTTGGAAAACCGATAATATTTTTGGGATGGGATTTTCTGCCAGCGACAATGGGTGCATTGTTTATCGGGTTCATAATTCATGGAAAAAAGTTTATTGCTTTAGGTTTATTGCTGATTGGAATATTAGTTTTCAACTTGTTGCCATACACCGAGTCATTCATTCCAATAAATAGCCAGATTTCAATNCCGTATAATTGGTTTCATATAATTGCGGCATTGGCATTAATTACGCCAATAACAAAGATTTCAATAGGATGGATTGAAGAGAACTCCAACAAAGCAATATTTGGAGTGTTCATATTGGCAATGATTGGTACATTATTCCAACANATAGTAGGAGGGATAGTATTTGTTACTACACTTGGGATATTTATGGAATCGATCAATCCAGATGCATTTCCAGGGATTTGGAAAGCAATTTTCTATGTTTATCCGATTGAAAGAGTGGCAATTGCGGTAATTTCGGCAGTTGTAGCAGCGCCGATAATAAGGTCGATTAAACCATTATTGTCAAAATCAGTTTAGATTTTTTACAATATGGTCAAAGATTGATTTAGAAAGTTTTTTCTTCGTGTTATAAGGAAAGTTAACTGAATTATGATCGCTAGTAAACATAGTCAGTTCATTATAGTCAGAAGCAAAACCTGCATCTTTTCTAGATACGTCATTTACAATAACATAATCAGCACGAGAATCATTGAAGATTTCCGATATGGATTTCGATACAAGGGCAGGATCAGAATCAAATAGTGCTTTAAATGCAATCAATTTAGTAGTTGGAGAAATTTTTTTAACAGAATTAATTATTTTAGGATATGCTTCCAATTGAATGTTAAGAGAATTTTTTTCTCGGGATGAAATTTTTTCTGGAGAAGGGTCAAGTATACGAAAATCAGATGGAGCGGCAGATGCAATATAAAAGTCATAATTGTGGTTTGATAGTTCGTCTATCGTAATATCCAATAGTTGTTGGGAAGTAGAGACACGAATCGTTCGTATAGAAGTAGGAGGACTTTCACGTCCGTCTCCGTAAATTAATGTCACATTAGCTCCGCGTTTCTTAGCTTCGTTTGCAAGTGCTAAACCAGTTTTTCCAGAAGAATTGTTAGTAATTATACGTACTGGATCAATCTTTTCAATTGTAGGTCCGGTGGTGATAAGGATGTTAGTGTTAGCCAAGTCCTGTGTGAATAATTTAGATAATATTTCGTTAAATATATCGTCAAAGCTAGCCATTTTGGCTTTATTGTTTTCAATAAGTGGAGAAACAAATGTCACTCCGTGTTTTTGTAAAAGAGAGATATTATTCTGAAGAATAGGATTATCATACATTGGTTCATGCATGCCAGATGCAATGATAATAGGAACGTCAGAACCCAGAGCGACAGTGCATATTGTAGAAATGGAATCATCAGAAATTCCCTGTGCAATTTTACCGATAGTATTGGATGTACAAGGAGCAATTAGAATTAGATCAACACTATTATTACCGCCATTTGCAAGTTGGACATGTTCCATTTTACCAGTGAGAGATGTGATTACTTCATTTCCTGTTGCCCAATGCAATAATTGTGAGCCAATCAACTTAGAAGCTGAACGGCTAAGAACAGGAATGACGTCAGCTCCATGTTTAATTAATTCACGGGCAATGCGCGGAGATTCCATAGATGAAACACTACCAGTTATGCATAGTAGGATCTTTTTTCCCTCTAGTTCATTGCCTTTAATGGAAGATATGTCAAGTTTCATAGGGATTATTTGATATACAATTATCTAATAAAAAACTAACTTTGTTCATTATTTAAATAGCTAAAAATCGTTCTAAATTTTATGGAGAAAGTGAATAATGAAGACAGATTAAACGCAATTGCAGTGGAACTACAGAGTCTATTTATTGAATTTGAGAATATTTACAAAGATTCACTTGAAAAAATGAACAAAATGACGGAAGAGATTGATGAAAAATTATCATCAGATGAAGAGAATGAATAAAAACTTAATAACAAATAATCGGTTTGAATATAGGTGTTAAAGATGGCTGAGATAAACAACAGTAATAATGAACGTTCTACAGCCGATNCTCAGCAGAAAGAAGATGCAATNAGAGAACAAATGCTCAAAGTATTATTGACGACTGAGGCAAGAGAAAGATTAGCAAACATTAGAATGGTTAAACCAGATATTGCAAGATNAATAGAAAATCAAATAATTCAACTAGCATCTTCAGGAAAGATACAGAAAACGATTACAGACGATCAAATTAAAGAATTTTTATCATCATTTCAAAAACCTCAGAAAGATTTCAAAATAAAGTGGGCATAATGTCGAAATTAACATCTGGAATTAAGAAAAGGTTGATGAAAAAAAGAAATCAGAACAGTGCAGTTCCTACATGGGTAGTAGTTAAAACAAAGAGGGGAGTAACAACCAATCCAAAACGTAGAAACTGGAGAAGAACTAAATTGAAGGTGAAATAATGGCTAAAGAATTTGATCGAACTTACAATGTTCCGTTAGGAAGAGCTTGGATATATCCAAAACAAAGACGAAGTAAACGTGCAGTAAAACTTCTTAGGGAATTTGCAATAAGACATGGTAAATCAGATCAGNTAAAGATATCAGAGAAGGTCAGTGAACAGATTTGGGAAAACGGAATTAGAAATCCTCCTCGAAAAATAAAAATCAGATTGATAAAAGATAAAGACGGATTAGTGACTGTCGATACATTAGATTCGGCAAAGAATCAAGTAAAANAAGTTGAGAAGAAAGAAGAACAANTTATTGATGTTAAACCAGAAATTGAGGTCAAGGATGTTAAAGGACTTCCTGAAGCAACTGAAGAGACTGTAGCAGAAACTACNCCTGAAGCAACTNAAGAGACTGTAGCAGAAACTACGCCTGAAGCAACTAAAGAGACTGTAGCAGAAACTACGCCTGAAGCAACTAAAGATATTAAACCTGAATAAATTATTCAGAGAGTATTGGGATTTCTAGATTTTCGTCTATATGATATTCAATATCATCGTCAAGATTATTTCCGCGGAANATAGTAGCAAGTGGATCATAATCATCAAACTTAGTTTGAGTTAAACCAGACGAGATAAGCACAGCCATAGTATCAGAATCATTATTGTTTACATAGCCATGTGAGATTTGAGATTCATTAACTTGTCCTTTGACCATATTAACAGAAGAAAGAATATCAGTGGTTGAGAGTTTTGGATTACCATTTAAGAATAATAAAACTCGCGAGATTGAAGAAGGGTTTGTGGTATTCGACAACATTTGTAATGCATTTTTTACAGCAATATTGGTATTTTCAGCAAGAGAAGATTCACCGAAACTCAAGATAGAATATTTATCGTCGTCGGTAATTTCCAGTATATTTTCGAGTTCATTAGAATTATTAGATAGTAAAGAGGAAAGTGATAATGCAATTTTTGAATAGATCAAATCAAAAGCTTCGGAAATAGGTATACGTGGAAGAGATTCTAAAATTTCATCGTTATCAATCAGTATTATATTACTCGAATATTGTTTGAGTTTAGTAAGAGTAGTACCTGCATTAAAATGTCGATGTTTTTCTGATTCATATGGCATAGAAAGAACTGGCATGCACTTGATTTCATGATCATTACATATTTTAGCAATAATAGGAGCTAAAGCGGCACAAATCTTTTCTCCTGGATTGCAAGCCATAATAACACAATCTGCAGAATTAATATGTTGAGAAAGTTCGTCGATTTGGGTTTTGCATAACGAACGAATCATAGGAATAGAAATACTGCCACCAACTTTCATGTCGACTTTAAGAGATAGGCCTTTAGAAGATTGGGGAATATCTTCTAAAGATGAGCTAATATAAACAGAATTAAAATCAGATTTTTTCTCAAAATTAGATAGTATTCGACAACCTGCATTTCCAATGCCAATAATAAAAATAGAACTGGTATTTCCGGAATTCATCAAATTATAATAGGTAAAAAAGACGTATATTTGTTAATAATTGATTATTTTTACCATTTATGAAATAAAATTGACCGTATTTTATAGAATCAAGAAAAAAGATAAATCTATTGAGAATCATGGTTTTTTGTAAGTTGAAACCACTAATCATAATCATATCTATATTAATATTCATTGCAGGACTGCAGATTTCCAATGTTTTTGTGGACATACCTGAAGCCCATGCGTCAAGTCATATTGAGTCAGTATTGACAAGCGGAATAGTCATTAATGAATTAGGAGTAGTAGTNATCAATTATAATTTAAAACTAAGTAATTCTGGACAAACAGAAGAGTCATTAGATAATGACATAGTATTACATCTGCCATTAGAATTTAAGAACAAGATAGACGGTTATAGAATTAATTCGTCAACTACAAATGCAGAATTAATAATATCAAGTAACTGGAAGAATACACTATTATCGGTAAAAACAAATGGTGAATTTAAAATTTCGCCTAACAAGGAATTTTATGTTAATATTGAACTAATATTAACAGACATATTAAAGAGTACAGAAAGACCTGGTCTTTACTTTGCAGAGGTTCCAATTATTACAACATCAAACATTCATATAGATAAAGAGATTNTGGAAATAAGAGTTCCANATTCAGCCCCTTTTTACAACATATCAGATTATACGATAAAGGGCAATGCGTTTAGTAGAAGTCAACAANTGAATTGGGAAGTAGCAAGAGNGGAATTTCTAAATGTAACAAGTAATGATTATAGAAATGAGAATGTATTGGTATTAGCAAATCCAGGAATAAAGGCATTCAGTATAATAAAGGTAGACAGTTTCCTTAGAGAAATTTATATTTCTAAACAAGGAGATGTCATGATTAGGGAAAGAATAGAAATTAGAAATGCAGAAAATGGAATGGAACTNCATCAGATTGGATTAGATTTGTTAGGACCTGAAANAGATGATTTGAATGTACCGATAATAAGAAGCGTNACATCAGTATCTGACAGAGAACCGGTATTAATAGATACAAAGATCATAATATTAGAAAACACTCCAGCAAACAGATTAGATTTAAAAAAATTAACAAGGTATGTATTTGCAACGAATACAACATTGATTTTGAATTACGAATATAGATTAAATGAAGAATTNATCAATGTGAATGNAAATTCAATTTCAGTAGACATTCCAACAGAACGTACCCTGAATACCATAGCAAAAGAATACANAATAGTAATTNTCGAGTCTAATTCATTTCAGATATCAACTGAATCGCCAATGGAACTGAACTTGAGTCCTAATGAACAATTAGAGAACATGAATATCACATTAAGTTATACTCCAAAATTAGCATGGGCAAGTAATCAGTCATTTCCGNTAGGTTCAATAATATTCGTCTTAGCACTGCTTGGAATGATGACACAAGTAGAGAAGAAAAAGGAAGAAGGAATTGAAGTAGAGGATGAAATTGATGTAAAGATACAAGAATTGGCAGCATTCTATGGAGAAAGAATGTCATTATTGAGAAACATACTAGAAAGAATAGAAAGAATAGACAAAGAAGANATTANGAAGAATCAAATCGAGAACGTTAAAAANGAAGTCAATACAATAAGAACAAGAAATTCAGCAGAACTTGTGACATTACGTAAAGATATAATCAGTTTAAGGCCATCTCAAAGAGAATTATTCAGCAGTTTAAACAAANAGGAACAACTACTAGAAAGAGACATTTTCCAGATAATACAGCTATATGAACAGTATAGATTGAATAGAATAAACATTAATGACATGGAAGATAAATTAGGTGAATACAGAAAGAATGTATTGAAAAAGATTGATGGAATAATCGCTATAATACAAGCAAATATGGATGTATTGAAACAGAAGTAAACCGTTTTATAAAATAATCAACTAANATATTATATTAAAATGTCATTGGCATATGTCTTAATTAATGCAGAGATNGGAAAGGAGAAATTATGTTATAATGAAGTTAAACAATTAGGCAATGTTAAAGAGGTTTATATTTTATATGGATTTTACGACATAATTGCAATAGTAGAATCGTCAAATATAAATAAAGTAAATAATGCATTAAAAAATATCAGACAAAATGAAAATGTGATGACAACAGAAACCATGCCAATAATAGAATAATTGCTGGATTTACATTGAAAACTATTCACTTAGGACTAGACGACACAGATTCAGATGAAGGAATGTGTACTACATATCTAATAACATTAATTTTAGAAAGAATAATGAAAGAAGATATAGAANTATTAGATTATCCAAATTTAATTAGATTAAATCCTAACATTCCATGGAGAACGAGAGGAAATGCGTCTTTATGTTTAAGATTAAAGACAGATAATCCCGAGAAGATATTCAAGATCGCAAAGAAAATTATGATAAAGAATTCAAAAAGTAGGAATTCGGGGTTAGTAATGCTATGTGGGGGAAAAATACCAGAGAAGATAGTCAGATTCTCACAGAAATGTCTCAGTGAAGAGATAAAAATGAATGAGATGAAGAAATTAGTCATAAATGAGAATATATCATATTTTGGTCAAGGTACAAAAAGAGGATTAATTGGTGCATTAGCAGGCATAGGTAATACGCTGAACAAAGACCATACGTATGAATTAATTGGTTACAGAAGAAAGATAACAGGAGAAAGAGGAGTCAGTCTAGAATCATTAATAGAAATCGATAAGAAAAAAGAATATTCAATGTTTAGTAATATAGATTATAATAATTACAGAGTATTAGTTACGCCTCATGGAAAAGATCCAATATTATTTGCATTGAGAGGAAATAGTCCAAGACATTTGTATAAAGCAATGTCAGAATTAAAATTATATGAAGATGTAGAACGATTTGTCATATTTAGATCNAATCAGGGAACAAATGAACATTTGAAGAATATACTAGATCCATCAAATTTGAAAACATATGATTCTGGATACATAATTGGAGAGATTGTAATGAAACCAATCGTGATAAGGGGAGGTCATGTATTTATCAAATTACAAAATCAGAAAGAGGAGATCAATTGCGCAGTATATGCGCCAACTATTACACTAAAAAAAATAGCAAGAAATCTAGAAAAAGGAGATATAATCGAAGTAGGAGGAGGCATAAGTAAGAAATCAAAAAAATATGGCAGGATATTAAATGTAGAATATATAAAAATAATTAAATTATGGAAGAAAATTATTAGAAAAAATCCACTGTGCAAGAAATGTAATAAATCAATGAAATCTAAAGGAAGAAATAACGCATACAAATGTATAAAATGTGGTTCAGAATCAAATATAATTAGAAAAATAATAAGAAATCGAAACGTTCAAAATGGACTATACTTACCTGTGCCATCGGCTCAAAGGCATTTAATAAAACCAATAGAGAGGTACGGGAATGAAAAACATAAAGATAGTACNAAATTAAGAGGAAATTGGTTTAAAATATTTGAGTATAAATAATAGATTTGGGATAAATATAGACGCCAAAACATTTGGAATAATTGAGATAATTATTGCAACTTTGATTTGGGGATCATTAGGCGTAATGATTAGAAATATTGACATGGATCCTTTCTCAATAGTAGCATATAGATCACTCATAGCTCTGCCAGTAATGATGTTATTATTTGTAAAGAATAGAGAAAGATTAGATAAAAATTACAAATTATTAATACTATCAAGCGTTGCAATTGCAATGGCTTGGTCTGCGCATTTCTTTGCATTCAAATTAACTACAATTGCAAATACAGTAGTATTATTATACACAGGTCCNATTTATGTAGCAATTTTATCCCCANTACTCTTAAAAGAAGTAAGAGAGAAGAAAACAAACATTTGTTTGATTTTATCAATAGCAGGAATGTTCCTGATGTACAATCAAGGATTAGGTGATGAATTAAACGACAGAGGTCTAATGTTAGGAGCAATATCAGGAATATTATTTGCATTTGTAATAATTTCTACAAAGAAATTAAGCAAAGACTATTCAAGCATTACAATAGTAACAATGCAGTTATTCTTTTCGGTAATAATTTTATCTCCTGCACTATTTGTTGAACAGCAAGAGTTAATCAGCAACCTGCCATTACTTTTAGTTCTAGGTCTGGTTCATACAGCCGTAGCAGAATTTCTGTATATTGACGGACTCATAAGAGTAAGTACACAAAGGGCTTCTACAATATCATACATTGAACCTGCGAGTGCAATAATATATGCAATAATTTTATTAAATGAAGTTCCAAAAGGATTAGAAGTAGTTGGAATTTCATTAATTGCAGCTGCAAATATAATATTAAATGTAAATCGAGAAGACATAAAGAAAATAATAAAAAGATAGCGAGGAGTGGATTTGAACATTCGGCTGTATTGAGTAAACANATACAGTCACCGATCTGCGGGTTATGAGCCCGCCGGGATAACCTGGCTTCCCCACCTCGCTAAATAATTATAAAATGAAGGTGGTTATTAACCTATTTAAAAAATAATTAGTTAGTCGTGNAATTATTCGTCTTCTTCATTTTGGATATCATGAATTTTCAATTCTAAAGCCGNTTTTAGTTTTGAATTATCCAACAATTTCAGAGGTTGTTCACAAACCTCGCATTTGAAACTCACCTCTATGGCTTTATTGAAAACATATTTCATACAAGATGGGTTTCCACAATGATAAAATTCATTTTCAGATTCATAATTAAGGCGTNGAGTAAGCCTAGTNATAACTTTACTCTTCTGAGTTTTTACAAAAGGTTCTACTTGATCACGCTGTGCTTTCCACCGATATACAAACCAGCCTCTTTTTGTATCACGAACACGAATTCCAGTAATTAATGAACGGCCAAATAAATCATAGAGGCATTTTCTAACGAGATTGATTTTTAGTTCAGTAAATTCAGCGATTTCTTCATCAGTGGTATTTTCATGGCTCAATAATGATTTAGCGACTCGTACATAATCATTGCCGCCGATAAGTCCAGAGACTTTAACAAAAGAATCTTCGAATTTTTTTTTAGTCAATTCTCCTATTATGCATATTCATTAGATTAAACCTTTACTTTTTTTATGGCTCTCGATAATGTATATAATATATTATCAAACAGATAATGAAAATTGCAGGAGATACAACAAAAGGAGAGCCAANCCATACGTAATCGTATAACNATAAGCATACCAAAGGGCCAATAGCTGAACCAATACCTCGAAAACCTTCAATTAAACCGGATAATTGGCCGCGTTGATTAGCTGGAATAATATCTCCTTCTAAAGATGCCAAAGAAGGAATGAATAGACCAATTGTAGAAAATCGAATGATAATAACAATATACAATTGGAATATATNNTTAACAAATAGAATTGAGAATGTAGCAATCTGACTTAATATTACGGCAATAGAAATTATATATTTTCTATTTCTACTATCGGCAAGTCGTCCGCCAATAATTTGACTTATAGAGTTTGAAAATGCACCTAATGAAAAAGATATAGCAGAAATACTTGCAGTTTCAAGAAGAGAGTAACCAAGTACTTGATAGATATATAGTACAAGAACTGGTCTGAACATTCCAAATGCAAAACCATGTGAGAGATTCATCAAAAGAGAACTGTAAAACGTATTAACGTAGTTAGAATCCAGATTATCAATCATCTTAAAGAAACGAGTTCTTTGAGAAGGAATAGAATTAGAAGATAAAGTAAGAAATGCAAATAAAGATGAAAAAAGACCAAAGGCTCCAGCAAAGATAAATGGAATTCTGAAACTATCAACTGGATCAAGAGTCAAAATTGATTGAGAATAAGATAGTATGAATAAGCCAAAAAGAGGCCCAAAGGCCATACCGGCACCGGCAGATACGTTAAGAACCGATATAGCTCTTCCTCGTGCACCAGGTCCAACTAAATCATAAATCATGGCACGAGAAGAGGGCCAAATTAGACCTGCAGTGACTCCCTGTATAGTTCTNAATAAGAGAACATGTGTCCAGTCTTGTGAGAAATAAAACAGGATGGTTATTACACCGTAAACAAATAAACCGATAACAATTGAATTTTTTCGTCCAATTTGGTCAGAAATAGAACCAAAAGGTAAAGCAGTAAGAGTACGAGCGGCCATAAAGCCAGTGGTAAGTAAAGCAATTTGTAAACTAAGATTAGCTCCCAGCGCTTCTGCAAATAATGGAAGATAAGGAAAGAATATACCAAATCCAAATGTCATATTTGCAATTGCAAGAGATAGCGCAATAACAGGCCAAGAGTATGGATTATCAACAGTTTGTTTATTCATCACTCTTCAAATAGATAATTAGTTTTCGCATAATCAACTTATCGAGTTTTGGATATTTTCTTGATATCATTAAGTAAGATAGGAAGAAATGAACCAACNTCAGATACAACACCAATTGCTTGACCGGTGCCTCGATCTAAGAGTTTTGTCACCGAGGAGGGATTAATNTCAATAGCAACAACTTTCACAGTAGAAGGAATCATGTTACCGACGGCAATTGAATGCAACATTGTAGAAAGCATAATAACCAAATCAGCATTAGAGAGAATTTTTTGGTATTGTTTCTGTGCTTCAACGACATCAGTAATGACATCAGGTGCAGGTCCATCGTCACGAATTGATCCTGCCAATACATATGGAACATTATTTTTTTCGCATTCATAGAATATTCCAGAATTAATTTTTCCAGACTTTACCAGTTTTTTTACAGATCCAGCTTTAAACAATTCATTTACGGCAACTATATGATTACGATGACCCATATGAGTAGATGAACCATGTTTAACGTCTATTCCAAGAGAAGTGCCCAATAACGCATGTTCTACATCATGAACTAATAATGCATTACCTGCCAATATTCCATGTACAAAACCCAATCGTATTAATTGAGAAAGGTCGTCAACAGCCCCTGTATGTACTATTGCAGGGCCGCCAACTACAATGATTTTTCCTTTGTTTTTCTTTATTGAGACTAAATCACGTGCTAATTTTGAGGATATAGCCTGAATAGGTTTCTCGGTAGATGTATGACTGCTCATGAATTGAAATGAATCTAGACCTTCACGAGGTCGTTCTGGAGGTACAATTTTTATGCCTTCCTCTCCAACAACTACAAAATCACCTTTGTTGACATTGCGCAACATACTACAAACTGCAGTATTTTTTATTGGATCAATAATAATTGCTTTGTCCATCATTTGATTTTTGACTTTAATCCATTTATTATTCAAATAAACAAAAGTAGGGTTNTTAGTTGTAGAATAGAAATTTTCAGGGAGAACANAATTTTTCTTAATCTTAGTGTATTGAATATTTTGTAATTCAACAGAGACGCCACCAGCAGAATATATTTCATTTAGTATTTGTGATAAATGAGATTTATTTTTTCCATAAACTGCGAGTTTAACATAACTATAATCATTTTTACCTTGTCCTATTCGAAATTCTTTAACCTTGAAATCTCCTTGCAAGTCCATAATATGATCGAAGATGCGAGTAAGAATCATAGAGTCAATAAGGTGTCCCTGGACTTCAATTTCCTTTACATATTTACTGGAACGAATTTTTTTCAACAGTATGTTTAACTCAATTGTAATATTTAGGTCATTACTTTCCTAAAGGCAAAAATATAACATAATCACATAATTAGTAATGAACGATGAATTAAAGAGGCGAAGTAATGATGTTACAAAAGGTCCGCAAAGGGCACCAGCTAGAGCTATGATGAAAGCAATGGGTCTTAATGATGAGGATTTAGGTAAGCCGTTAATAGGTGTTGCAAGTACATGGAATGAAGCAACTCCATGTAATTTACACTTAGACAGATTAGCACATAAAGCATCAGAAGGAGTTTCAAGTTCAGGAGGAACTCCAAGAGAATTTATTTCANTTTCAGTAAGTGATGGAATAGCCATGGGTCATGAAGGCATGCGTGCTTCATTAGTAAGTAGAGAAGTAATCGCAGATTCAATTGAATTGATGGTACATGCGCATAGATATGATGGAGTAGTAACTATTGCAGGTTGTGATAAAAGTTTACCAGGGTCAATAATGGCACTGGCACGTCTAAATTTACCAGGAATATTTGTATATGGAGGAACAATCATGCCTGGAAAAATTAATGGTAAAGATATAACAATCCAGGATGTATTTGAAGCCGTAGGAAGTCAAGCAGCAGGAAAGATTTCATTGGAAGAGTTAAAGGAAATTGAAGATAAAGCTTGTCCTGGAGCAGGATCTTGTGGTGGATTATACACAGCAAATACTATGTCGTCAATAAGTGAAGCAATAGGAATAGCTTTACCTGGAAGTGCATCACCTCCAGCAATTCATGAAACTAGAGATGAGGTATGTAAAGAAACAGGAGTAGCATTNATGAAATTATTAGAGAACAATATTCGTCCAAGAGATATTTTAACTTTTGAAGCATTTGAAAATGCAATAGTAATNCTACAAGCAATGGGNGGGTCTACAAATGGAGTATTACATCTATTAGCAATGGCAAAAGAAGCAGAAGTAAATTTGACAATAGATGAATTTGAAAGGATTAGAAAAAAAGTCCCTNATATAACAGACATGAGACCTGGAGGAAAATATNTAATGTTGGATTTAGATAAAGTAGGAGGAGTNCCAGTAGTTATGAAAAAATTATTTAAAGCAGGACTGATTAATGGAGACGTTATGACGGTAACAGGTAAAACTATGAAAGAGAATCTTGAGGAATTTAACATAAATATCAAGAATGATGTTGTTTACGAAGTAGAATCTCCAATAAGTAAAACAGGGACTTTAACAATCTTGCATGGAAATTTAGCGCCAGATGGTGCAGTAATTAAAACAGCAGGAGTAAAAAATTTACAAATATCAGGTAATGCAAAAGTATACGATAGTGAAGAAGAGGCATTCATAGATGTTTCGAAAAACAAAATAGTAGAAGGAGATGTAATAGTAATTAGATATGAAGGTCCAAAAGGAGGACCTGGCATGAGAGAAATGTTAGGAGTTACTGCGGCATTGTATGGACAAGGATTAGGAGAAAAAGTAGGACTATTAACAGATGGAAGATTTTCAGGGGCTACTCATGGACTAATGGTCGGTCATGTTTCACCAGAAGCAGCAGTAGGAGGTCCAATTGCGACAATAGAAGATGGCGATCGGATTACAATAGATGTGATAAATAGAAAATTAGAACTCGATATATCAGATAATGAGATTAAAGAGAGAACTACTAGATGGAAGCCTAGGGAATCAAAGTATACGAGAGGAGTATTATCAAAATATGCAAAATTAGTTTCTTCTGCAGCAGAAGGGGCAATTTGTAGATAGATTATAGAAAAGTCTAAGACCTACATACTCGAATATCAAGTATTATTATTGATCTAAGCGACTGAATCCCAAGCTTTTGCTAAATTGATTTTTTTACGTCTGGCATAGTTAATTATGTTCGATGTTGTGGCAGAAATTTTTGACGAGATAATCTTTTTTGGNTCACCTGTAACTTTGCCATTTTTCAATACTTTTACTNTAAAGTCACGACTATTTCTTTGACTTTGAGTAATGAGNATTGAGTAACGAGGTTTCTTAGGAGTTTNACGGTTTGCTTTACGCTTTGGTGCTGCTTTACGCTTTGGTGCTGCTTTACGCTTTGGTGCTGCTTTACGCTTTGGTGCTGCTTTACGCTTTGGTGCTGCTTTACGCTTTGGTGTCTTACGTCGAATAGATCTACGTGAGTTTGCACGTTTAACCATAATTATAATTATAATAAATTAGTATTTAATTATCCACTTAGCTTTAATTATTTAATAAATTACACTATTATCAATGAAAAAGATAGAAACAATATATCAAAGACTTTATTCTTCTTATCCTCCTATCGATACGTCATTAGAATATGGTACACCATTCCAATTATTAATAGCTACAATTCTATCTGCACAATGTACTGATGAAGTTGTTAATAGAACAACAAAACATCTATTTATTGAATATTCAGAACCAGAACAACTTGCAAGGGCAGATATCAAAAAGATTAAGAAGATAATTCGTCCAACAGGATATTATTCATTAAAAGCGAATAGGATAAAGAAGACTTCTAAACGTCTTGTAAATGTATACAATTCAGAAGTTCCTGATAATATGGAAGATTTATTGACCTTGGAAGGTGTTGGTAGAAAAACAGCAAATATCGTACTATCAGTAGCATTCAAGAAGACACAAGGAATTGCAGTAGATACACACGTAAAAAGACTAAGTAATAGATTAGGACTTACGGAGAATTCCAACCCAGAAAAGATTGAAATTGATTTAATGAAGAACTTAAAGAGGGAAAATTGGAATAGATTTTCAATATTATTAATATTACATGGAAGGAAGATTTGTAATGCNCGTAAACCAGATTGTAATAATTGTTTGTTAAATGATTTGTGTCCATACTTTGAGTCTAAGAGAAAATAGACGAATTAACTATATCTGAATAATTAATGGAGGGGTTAATTAGATTTCTTTGCGACATCCAAGAATATATTTCATTAAATGCATCTTCAGGATATTCCTGCCAAGGTTCCCAAGAAGGTATAGAAATATCAGATATATTTTGATTAATTATTTTTTGTTGTTCTAATGAGAATTTATTTATGATAAACTGAATTTTATTAATATAAAAATCTCGTATATCGTCAGGATGATCGTTGATATAGTGAATTGATTTGTTTGTGGCTCGAATAAATGATTTAATGTGATCAGTCTCAAGGTCATTGCGAGAAATCATCAAGGTTCCTTTTCTTCTTGTCGATTCCATTAATTTATTTAAACCAAGAGACACTGCAAATTCACAATATATACCCAGAAGACTAGATGCAGAAGTTTCCTCATTCAAGGTTGACAATAACCTTTCATGAGGATCGCCAAGTTTTAGGAAATTTGAATCATCAACAGGAAAATACTTTTCTAAATCTTCAATCGTAGTATAATAAGAACCAGTTGATGCCTCCACTGCAATTTTCTTATTTGCAAGTTGTTTAGGATTAGAAAAATTAGGTCCAACGTATAGGCCAAAACTTCCATTGATAGCAGATTCATTCCATGGAGAATAGCAAACAATTTTAGAATCTTCGCTTTCGGCCACTCGGGATAAAGATACATATTCAGCAGCATGATAAAAATCAGACAAATTTTTCTTTTGTAGGTCTATGTACATTTGACTTTTGCTTTTTACTTTGTCAACAGGGGTTACATTATTTACTTTAATCTTCAGATTCTCATCTTCATAGAATCCATTTTCTATACCAATTAATTCAGGTAAAGACCAATAAAATGCATAATCATTGATACTTAGATTGATTAGGGTTGAAGTTTCCATTGTATTGTTACTATATTACACAAAACTTTATTAAATTGTTTGGCACATTTCCAATTTGTGAACAACAACAAAAGAATGTCAACTTTAANTGTAGACCTACTTCTAAGTCTACTACTTAGACTTTAAAATTTCACCAATCACGAGTAAAATTTTGGTGAATATGTTGGCGTCTCGAGTTCATAAAATCTGTAAATTATCACAAAAAGTAACTGGACAGTATATACAATGAAGAATGAATATTTGATATCAACAGTAGTCGAGAATAAACCTGGCGTTCTATACAGAACTGCAAATGTATTCAGGCAAAGGGGTTACAACATACGAAGTATATCAGTAGGTGAATTGAGAGATAATTCAATGTCAAAGATGACATTTGTAATTGAGGCTGAGGAAAACGCTATAAATCAATTAGTAAAAGTGATGAACAAACAAATAGATGTAGTAGATGCAAAGGTTCTCGATCCAAAGAGATTAATCAAGAAAGAATTAGCATTAATTAAGATTTATGTAAAGGATCAGAAAATGATACCAAAAATAAGGGATATAGCAAATATAGGAACAATAATTGATGAATCGGTAAATTCAATAATAATCGAGGTTACTGGAACGTCAGAGAAAATTACAGACTTTGTTGAATTAGCGTCAGATTATGGAAAAATAGATATATCTAGAACAGGATTAACAGCTATTGAAAGAGGAGAGTAATATGGCAGACAAAAATAAATTAATTAAGATATTTGATACAACATTACGAGACGGTGAACAAACACCAGGAGTAAGTCTTACACCAGAAGATAAATTAAAAATTGCGATACAATTAGATAAACTTGGAGTAGATACAATAGAAGCAGGATTTCCTATAACGTCAAGAGGAGAAGCAGATGCAGTAAAAGCAATTGCAGAAGCAGGATTAAAGAGTGAGATATGCGGATTAGCAAGAGCAGAACCAAAGGATATAGAAACTGTATTAAAATGTAATGTGGACTTGGTGCATGTTTTCATAGCAACTTCAGACATACATATGGAGTACAAGCTAAAGATGGGAAGAGATGAAGTAATAAAAAAGGCTACAGACATGGTAAAATTAGTAAAAGAAAGAGGAGTGCCAGTAGAATTCTCTGCAGAGGATGCGTGTAGATCAGATCCTGATTTCTTAATCAAGGTATTTCAAGAAGTAAGTAAAGCAGGCGTGGATAGAATAGACNTAGCAGACACAGTGGGAATAATGAATCCAACCACAATGTTTGATTTAGTAACAAAAGTAAAACAAGCAGTAAAAGAACCAATAAGTATGCATTGTCATAATGATTTTGGTTTAGCTACTGCAAATTCACTTGCAGGAATGTTGGCAGGTGCAGAAAGAATACATGTTGCAATTAATGGTCTAGGGGAAAGAGCTGGAAATGCAGCACTGGAAGAAGTAGTAATGGCATTGCAAAATCTATATCAGAAAGAAACAAACATCAATACAAGATTGATTTATGAAACGTCAAACCTAGTTTCTAGACTTACAGGAATCAATCCACAACCAAATAAAGCAATAATAGGAGATAATGCATTTGGTCATGAATCGGGAATTCATGTACATGGAATTATTAATATGCCAATCACATACGAGCCATTGGAACCAGAGANAGTAGGAAGAAAAAGATGGATACAAGCAGGTAAACATGCAGGAACACATGGTATAAAGGCACAATTAGAAGAATTAGGTTATGAAGCAAGTGATCAACAAGTTAAGGAAATATTAGGAAGAGTAAAGGATCTAGGTGATAAAGGAAAGAGATTGACAGATATGGATCTAGACTCTATTGCGCGATCAATTCTAGGACAAGAAAGTGAAGAGAAAGTATTAGAATTAATAGATATATCGGTAATGACAGGAATNAAATCAACGCCAACTGCATCTGTAAAGATTTCAATGAATGGTGAGATACATGTTGCAGCGGAAACAGGAGTAGGTCCAGTAGATTCTGCAATTAAAGCAATTCAGAAAATTAGTGATAAAATCGCACATATTAGATTAAAAGACTTCAGGATAGAGGCAATATCAGGCGGAACTGATGCACTAGGAGAAGTGGTGATAAAAGTAGAGGACAATGAAGGAAATATTGCTACGGCAAGATCGTCAGATGGAGACATAGTAATTGCAAGTACTGAAGCAATGATTGATGGAATAAATAAGATTCTTACTAAAAAGAAGNTTTCTTCACCAAAAGAACAGTTAGCAAATCCATAGTGGAAAAGGAGTTAATGCATAATGACAATGACAATGACGGAGAAAATCATAGCAGCACATGCAGGTTTAGAAAATAATGACCGAAACATTATTTGAGAAAATATGGAATTCCCATATTGTAGTTGAACGAGAAAACGAACCTTCTTTAATTTATATTGATCGTCATCTTGTTCATGANGTAACCTCACCGCAAGCATTTGATGGACTAAGACTTAACAATAGACAGGTTAGACGTCCTGATCTTACAATAGCTACAATTGATCATAATGTACNGACCACTGATAGAAGCTTGCCAATGATTGATGAAACTTCCTCCACACAAATTAAAACACTAGAAAAGAATTGTAAAGATTTTGGAATAAAGCTATTTGGAATTAATGATCCTAATCAGGGAATTGTGCATGTCATAGGACCTCAATTAGGAATTACATTACCTGGAAGTACGATTGTATGCGGTGATAGTCATACTTCTACTCAAGGTGCTTTTGGTGCTTTTGCTTTTGGTATTGGAACAAGTGAAGTTGAGCATACACTTGCAACTCAAACATTATGGCTTGAAAAACCAAAAACCTTTGAAATTCTCGCTACTGGTAAAAGAAGAAATTCATTTGCTGTAACATCCAAGGACATAATTCTTAGCATAATTAAAAAAATTGGAATTGATGGTGGAACCGGTCATGTATTGGAATATCGTGGTAATGCAATTAGTGATTTATCAATGGAACAAAGAATGACTATCTGCAATATGTCANTCGAAGCAGGTTCTAGAGCTGGTTTGATTGCTCCTGATGAAAAAACATTTGATTACATTAATAATAGAGAATATACCCCAAAAAATTATGATCGGTTAGTTGATACTTGGAAAGATAATCTAATGTCAGATACAAATGCAAAATTTGATAAAAGTTTTACAATTGATGTAGAAAAAATTGAACCTCAGGTCAGTTGGGGAACAAATCCTGCNATGGTATCTGATGTAACAGGAACAATTCCTACTCCTGAAGAATTCGGTCAGAGTAATGAAATACAAATTGAAAGTGCAAAAAAAGCACTAGCCTACATGAATTTAGAGCCTGAAACTCCTATTGTAGAAATTCCTATTGACAGGGTGTTCATTGGATCTTGTACAAATGCTAGATTAGAAGATTTGAAAGATGCGGCAGAAATTGTGAAAGGTAAGACAGTTAATCCTGATGTAAGCGCAATGGTTGTTCCAGGTTCACAAATGGTAAAACATGAAGCTGAAAAATTGGGATTAGATAAAATCTTCAAGGATGCAAATTTTGAATGGAGAGAATCTGGTTGTAGTATGTGCCTTGGAATGAATCCTGATATTTTAAAACCTGGAGAACGTTGTGCTAGTACATCTAATAGAAACTTTGAGGGACGGCAAGGTTCTGGTGGGAGAACTCATCTTGTTAGTCCTGTGATGGCAGCTGCGTCTGCAATTGCTGGTCATTTTGTTGATGTGAGGGAATGGAGTTAAAATTGGAACCTTTTTCTAAAGTTACTAGTATAATCACACCCTTTGATAAAGCAAATGTAGATACAGATCAAATAATTCCAAAGCAATTCCTTAAACTAATTACAAAATCAGGATTTGGAAAATTTCTCTTTTATGACTGGAGATTTGATCATGATGGGAAACCAAAAAATGATTTTGTTTTGAATAACTCACTCTATGAAAATTCTCAAATTTTGGTTACAAATGAAAATTTCGGATGTGGTTCATCAAGAGAACATGCTGTTTGGGCATTGAAGGACTTTGGATTTAATGTTATAATCTCCCCGTCATTTGCTGATATTTTCTATAGTAATTGCTTCAAAAATGGCGTTTTACCAATAATTCTTGATATTGAGAAAATTCACAAATTATTAAAGTTTGAAGATGAAGTCGAACTTGATCTAAATTCTCAAAAAATTACTCTTAGTGATGAATCCATAAATTTTGAGATTGATTCATATAGAAAGATTAGATTGTTNGAAGGTATAGATGATATTGATCTTACTCTTAAAGAAGATGAAAAAATTGAAAAATTTGAAAATGACTCTTCCATAGTATCAATCTTTTAGAAATGCAATAAATATAGGATTNCAGATTTTAGTTTGTCCAGAAGCAGTAGATGCTGCAAAAGAGAGCTCTATCGCAGAAATAGATACTGAGAAGGGTACAGTAAACAGCGATGGTAAAACATTCAATGCAGAACCATTTCCAGAATTTATCAATAATATGATAATGAAGGGCGGATTGATGGAATACGTCAAAGATAAGATAGAGAATTAGATTTTTTTAGCACGTTTGAAATTATTGCCGCATTTTAAACAAGTATTTGTATCGTTATTTTTGTTTAATTCGAAATTCGCAGACCAGCAATTTGGGCATACAGAAACAGACAAATAATCAACTCATTAAACTAAGGTGGTATTGAATCATTTCTAGTATAGTGCGATTAAGAGGAATATAATTATCCCAATTAAGTTTCTCTCGAGCTTTGGAAGCATCTCCAATAAGCACCGGAAGATCAGTAGGTCGTAATCTAGATTTATCAAGTTGGTAACTCATATCTTCAATTTTATAATATTCACGTGCGATATTCAAAGATATTTCTAGTAATTCGGCAATAGTTATACCCTTACCACTAGCCAAATTGTATACATCTCCCTTAGTACCTTTTTCAATGACCGCCAAATATCCCAGGACAATATCACGAACATCCGTAAAGTCACGAATAGAATCAAGGTTTCCAAGAGTAATATTTTTATGATTCTCTTTGATTCCTTGTGCGATTTGCCTTGTAATTTCACTGGTTACAAACTCATTTCCACGACGTGGACCGGTATGATTAAATGCTCTTGTAATATGAACATCAAGTCCGTAACAAGACACATAGGTTCTACAAGCATCTTCGGCNTGTCGTTTTGATGATCCATAAGGAGAAGTTCCAACTGTGCGTAAAGGATTTGTTTCCTTTACAGGAGCTTCATTAATTACATCATCATTATCATCGAAATCTGGAACTGGCAATATAATATTGTATTTTGACAACATTGCTTTGTAATGGTCNGTATTTTGTATCACTAATCCGTATTCTTCACTTGAACCAGCATAATGTAAAGCGACATNTCGAGGAGTGAGTCTCAAAGCTTCAAGCACATTCAGCGTTCCCGTTACATTTGTAGAGTAGGTATCTATAGGTGACGCAAAACTATGTGGTACAAATGATTGAGCAGCTAAATGATAAATAACGTC
The DNA here is from genome assembly GCA_013306035.1 of Nitrososphaerota archaeon. GTDB lineage: Archaea > Thermoproteota > Nitrososphaeria > Nitrososphaerales > UBA57 > UBA57. Next base: position 9,649 of record JABUBF010000005.1, on the reverse strand, counting down.
TGCTTCGGATTCTNTAATTGCATTAACTATAGAACCCATATCTTGTAAATCACCTTTAATTAATTTGATATTTTTTCTATCAAGAAGATGTTGGATATTTCTAAGGTTAGGGTTTGATTGTCTTCTAAGTAAACCGCATATATTGGCGTCAACTGTAGAAGATGAAAGAATTTCAGTAAGCCAAGAACCTACAAAACCAGTTATTCCTGTAATAAGGACATTTTTATCCTTCCAATAATTTGCATTAACGCGGTTTATTGCATCAATAGTTGTCTCGTTTTGTAAAGTAAGTTGTTCAGACATCACCTATGAGTACTAGAACAATAATAAAAATATTTCAGATAAATTTTGTTTGGTTATTATATTAAAAAATATGAGAAAATGATAATATCGCTATAAAACANGGGAGATTTATAGCGATATTAAAGATTGAGAATTAGACTCCTGCTATTTCTTTGAATATAGCATGCCAATCATCGTGGTTGGCTCGTGCTGCAGCACTTGGATATCTAAGAAGATCCATACCTTCAGGAGTGGCAGCTCCAAGAGTATGCTTTGTTTTATCTTCAACTGATGGCAAAGCTGCGAATCTTACATCGACATTACCAATCAATATTTGTGCNTCTTCACTAACCAAGAAATTAATCCATANTTTTGCTGCGTCTGGATTCTCAGATGCTTCAAGGAGTACGGCTGCAGTTGGACCCCANANCAATGGGAAATCTTCTAATTGAAGTATTGCAACAGGTGCGCCATCCATTTGTGACTTTANTACGTCATGGAGTTGAGCTACAATACCAATATGATATTCGCCACGTGANACTTCGTCATTCTGTGCACCGGTACTNCGTTGTCGAACTGGTTGGACGTTTGCTTCTAATCGTGTTAAGAAATCAATNGTTNCNTCNTTACCANNANCTNCTTCGGCAANAGTAGCCCAGATTCTTGTAGATGTTGTACCTCTTGTGTAATCATGCATTGTGATTTTACCGTTCCATTTTGGATCAGTAAGATCGTTTAATGTTTTAGGTAATTCATCTTCAGAAACTAGATTTGTATTATAGGTAATTACTTGACCAAGAATAAGAACTCCTTGCCAANATCCATCGGGATCTTTTAGTTCGTCAGGCCAATTAGCTGCATTTGGTGCCTTGTATGATTGTGCAAAGCCATTATCTACCAAAGATAATGAACCAGGAAAACTGAGCATTACTACATCAGCTGTTTTTGCTCCTGCGTCAATCTCAGTAGAGATTCGAGTATAGACCTCGGAAGGAGAGCCTCGAACATAATCGATTTTTATATCTGGGTAGGCTTCATGAAATGCGTCGATAGTTGTTTGCATATCTTCTGCATCGACACTTCCATAAACCAATACTGTGCCCGAACCTGATGGTCCGCCCGAACCTGATGGTCCGCTATTGAAAAAAGTTAAACCTGCTATTGCAAGAATTGCTATTGCAACTACCGCAACTAACAGATTACGATTCTGTGCTAACATACCTGAGATTAATGTAAATATTTATATCTGTACCCTGTTAGAATTATCATAACAACAGTAAATAGGTGATAAAATTAGAGACTGCAAGTAGTAAACATCCACATGTAAAAAAAGGAAGAGTTAGAGAGAATATAATCAACCAATTATCTCAGCAGCCATATTCATTGACTGACCTTTCTAGAATACTAAAGGTATCAAAACCAACCATAAGTTATCATTTAACTAATTTAATCAAAGATAAGATAATTGAAATTTCTGGAACNAAGAGTGGAAGAGGAGGATTTAGATCAAAACTTTATGTGTTAAAACATAATTTAGACAGTACACTCCCAATCTCATCTTCGGATTCTCATTATCTGGATTTATTATCAGGAATATTTGAGAGTAATAAACTAGAATGGGGGATAGAAAAAAATAATAAACTAGGTAAAGACATACAACTATTCCTATTTCATGTATTCAGGTTATTGAGAAATGTTACAAAAACAAGACATCATGACATACTAAGAAATTATGGAAAGAGAGTAGGTAAAGAGGTAATTGCTAAAAAATTCAACAGCAATTTAAAAGATAATTTACATGGATTATCGGAATTTTTTGAAGAAAATGAGATAGGTAATATTAAAACAATATTAAGTGATGAAAAATATCATCCGCAATACAAGTTNCAGTGTTTAGGGTGTTTTCAAGCAAGAGAAAATGGAGGCCCTGTTTGTAATTTTACAAAAGGGATGATTGAAGGTTTTCTAGAATATAATTACGGAGACAGATATGAAATTGGAGAAAGGCAGAAAGATGGAACGTTGTATGAATCATGTNTATTCCCTATGAGAAGAACAAAAAAACGTGGAAGGGCAGAAGCAATAAATATTGGATGATTTATTCTTTTAAAACATAAACAGAATGAATTGAATCAAACATGGACCAAAGTACATCCTCGGTAAATAATACAGAATCTACTGCTTTTAGTTGCATTTCATAAGAATCAGCATATTTCATAATGATATTGAAAGCTATTTGGCTGTCTTTCCGAGCTTGGGCAGATAAGGACATAAAGTAACCCAGTCCATTAGGATCAATAAAATCTCCATAATGTTTAGACAAAGCATAAACACGTTTATCGATTGCAGCTGACAAGAATAGTTGATTAAGGGAAGTTGCAATTCCCTCAAACCAAGAATGTGTCTTAACATAATTTAATAATGAATCAGATGCAATACGTACACCTGGTAAATAATTGTCTAAATACAGCGATTTTTTATTCATACCTGTTGATTCGGCGAATTTAATCCATCCTTGTATAGCACCTTCAGATTCTGAATAACCGTCGTATTCCAGTATTCGTGAAATCCAAAGCCTACGAACATCAGATAAAGGGCAGTTAGAAATCACCGCACCGTCTTTCAATGGAATCATATTTTGATAATAGAACCAATTAGTGATCCATCCATGTATTTGAGTTTTGTTTAGTTTTCCTTCGTATAAGAGCGTGTTAAATGGATGCTTATCAGGATATCGTTTTTTTGCTTCACTTTTGATTAGTGCAAGAAACTTGTTTCGAGGTAATGGTTTCTTGTTTGACATAGAAAAAATATAGGTAGAATCTAATAAAAACAATACGTAATCGATATATTGGTTTACGTACTATTCAGAATCAANATCAAATGAAGAGATTTTACTTTATTTTAGGAGTGGTGCTTGTGATACTTGGCGCATTAGTATATCAGTCAGTAATGGAAGAANTTAGAGCGTTTGAAGAGTTGNTAAGATCAGTAGAAGAAGCAGGGGCNAATGCAAAGATNGGAATAGAACGAATAGGATTGGACATTCAGCAGACGGAAAATATTAACGCTCGAATAAATACTTCGATGCTTGTAAGTAGAGGATTNGGCGGATTGGGCGCATTCCTGNTTATTTATTCAACATATGAAGAATTAATAAAATTAAAAAACAGATTCGTTTAGATTTTATCTGTAAAATTAAAATANACTAATTAATTGTGAGGGCATATAGTAATACATGAGAAGAAGAGATTTAATTTTAGGTATAATCTTTCTTTCATTAAGTTTTTTTTTATATCAATCAGCATTGAACCAGAATAATGAGATTGAAGAGTTTATCGTAGTAGAATTGGATGCCGGAAATTTNATTCAACAAATGTATTGTGTAGTAATGATCGATAATCAATGTGAAGTTANAGATGTAGAATATGGAGGAAGATCCATTGAGGAACTTGATGAAATGATCGATCGAATGGACAATACAAAAGCAATGAGCAGAGTATCTTTTGTTACAGGTATATTTTTAACATTATTTTCGATCAAGAAAGAGTTACTAAAAATTAAAAGTTACTTGTGGGATTAGATTATTTTTTTAAGACTTTATCGACGTCGGTATTAAATGCCTCGTCGGTTGTAACATGGTTTTTAAATAAATTTTGGAATAATTGTCTATCCTTATCAGTATTGTTTATTACGTCAAGTGATGGGAAAATTGAGTATTTTTCATCAGGTAATATATTGGAAATCGAGTATTTAGAATCGGATTCTATATAGGCTGGAACTCTGATGTAGTTATTGCCAATCATATTCTGGCCTTCTTTAGATAGTATATAATCAATAAATAATTTAGCAGATTCTAAATTACTAGAAGTCTTTAGTATTGAGGCGACAGTAGCGGAGATGTATAAAGGAATGTCTGAAAGCATGAGTCGCTCAATAGGGAGATTCTTATCTTTTGCACGAAGATATTCATAAAACATAACTGTAAGACCGATATCACTTTTTCCAAGACTGACACTGCCAAGAACGTGTCTGAATAATGGCCAGAGTTGTAAATTTTGATGTGAAAGTAGATTTATGAAGCTGCTCCAATCGATGTCAATCAAATTACTACGAAGTGAAGANATCCAATTACTTCCAAATGTTCCAAGAGTTATGTCATGTATAGATATACGGTTTTTCCATCGATTGTCAAGTAGATCTTTAGAGCTTGTAGGAACCTCATCAATATCAATAAGTTCACGATTGTAGATTTGCATAGTAGGTAAGAGGACAATGGATGTCCAGAATCCTTCTGAATCTTTTAATGACTCGGAAATATTACATCTTTCGGGAGAATTATAAACTTGAAATAAGTCTTGATTTTGCATCTGTAGATGGGGAGAAATTGCACTCAGAACTATATCTGCGGACGAACCGGTGTTTGATAAATCATGTGTAATTTGTGTAGACATAGGAGGAGGCGTTCCATATACATATTTACGTGAATATTCAATTTTGATGTTTGGATGAACTTTATTGAAACCAATTATCCAAGAATCGAATTCCCAGGTTTCGATTGTGCCATAAATAATTAGTTTATTATTACTCAATTTTTAATCCTACGTCTAATTACTATTGTAGCATAGATTAGAGATACAAGANTGATTACAAATAATAGATAATCATAAGATGATTCAGAAGATTCGTCAACTGACATAGAGACAAGGATACCAGGATTATTACCAGTTAATGTGCCACCTCCCATTGGAAAAACAATCATCATAGAGCCTTTTGCATCAGCGCCAATAGAAGGACCAGCAGAACCCATTGAATTGAAAGGTATAGAATTAAGGATTGTTCCATCTTCTATATCGATAGCATAAAATATTCCACCACGATCTATTGAATATAATACATCGGCACTTACAATTAGAGAAGCGCTTTGTATTCGATCAGGGATAGTTATTTGCCATTTTAATTCAGAAGTAGATAAATCAATAGCGTATATAGAACCATTTGTTGGTCGATCTAGATCAAGACGATAGACATAACCATCAATAACTTCTCCTTTGTATTCTAACTGTCTTGTAAGAACAGTTCCACAAACATTCTGAGAGGGGATATATGCTATGTTATCAGCAACAGACATTCCAGCAAATACACCGCCTAATTGACTAGGGCAAAATATTTCACCGACATACTTGGTTTGGGATGCATACATATCGGATTGATTTTCAGTGTTTTCGTTTGTTAGATTATAACTTTCTGGACCAAAATGCATAGGCTTGTGAATTAGATCTCCAGTGAGAGCATCTACTACATACAAATAATTACTTTTTGAAGCAGCAATGATTGCTTTACGGTCTACGTCATTTACAGAAATAGTCGTATAAACAACTTTCCAACCGGGATCATTATTATTGATATCATGAGTGCTTATCTGGTAATACCATTTTAGAGTTCCAGAATTTATATCAAGTGCAACAATAGAGCTTGAGAATAGATTAGGGCCAGGACGGAGAGCTGCATCAAATTGATTTGCAGGTTCACCTGTCAAAAGAAACAATGTTTCAGATTCTTCGTCAATTGCAACTAATCCCCAAGATGTACCTCCAGCAATATAATTAGTATAACCCCAATCATTTTCAAAGGGTAGAATATTACCCAATTTTGCTTGACCATATCCCCAATTTAATTCACCGCCTGCAGGTGGAGAAGAAAACCACTGCCAAACTAACTCTTTAGTTTCTAAATCATAAGCAGATACATATCCACGTCCGCCGAATGCATTTCCCTGTGCCCTAGTTATTAGAAGATTATTATAAAAAGNAGGTGCAAATGGAGAGAAATATTGGCCGTTATTTCCAGGGATATTAGAACATGTTTCGGGTAATTCGAATACTATGTCACCGGTTATTAAATCGAGACCGTAGATAGAACATTCGCTAGTCTGAATATACACGGCATCTTCATGTATTGTAAGTGATCTCATAGCAAGTCGTTTTGCCCAAACATCAGTATTCTTAAAATCATTAATATCAGGTTTAAAAGACCATAACGGACTACCATCGATAGCATCAATTGCATAAACTTCATTGTAACCAGTTGCGACATATACAATTCCTTGGTAAATCAATGGAGTAGTCTGAATTCCTTCAGGAGGAACTATATCATCATCTAGAGGTTCTACACTATCAAATTGATAAATCCAATTAAGTTCNAAGTTTTTAACATTATCTTTTGAAATTACGGTTTGTGGACTAAAACCTGTATTGTACTTATCAAATGCAGAATACTTCCAATCAAAAACATTTTCCGAACTTACAGTAGAGATATTACCGACAAATAATAAGAATATTAAAAAAGTTAATAGCTTAAACAATAGACTTCTAAACATAGAATAGAGCAATAAAGCTTCACAATAATGAGAAAAATAATTCATTTTTGGGTAACTAAAGCAATTTTTCTAAATAAAGTGCGTATTGGAAGTAAAATTAGATTTAATGAACAAGATTAATTGTGGAGATACTCTAGATTTAATGAAGAATATAGAATCAAATTCTGTACATCTAGCAATAACGTCGCCGCCGTACAATGTAGGAAAAGACTATGACAGTCACAATGATTTAATGGAATATGATGAATATTTGAACTGGTTAACAAAAGTTTGGATTGAGACAAAGAGAGTATTAATAGATGGAGGAAGATTTGCATTGAATGTAGGTCCTACAGGAATAAGAGATTTCAGACCTTTGCATCATGACTTGTCAAACAGATTAAGAGAAATCGGAATGATATTCAGGGCAGAAATTTTATGGTATAAACAAACAATGTTGAAAAGAACAGCATGGGGAAGTTGGAAGAGTCCAAGTAACCCGCATATAATTCCATCATGGGAATATGTATTAATTTTTAGCAATAATTCCATGAAACTAGAAGGAGACAAAACAAAATCAGATATTACGAGAGATGAATTTCTCAATTTCTCCGATGGTCATTGGAATATACTACCTGTTACAAAAAATAGAAAAGGGCATCCTGCACCATTTCCAGAAGAATTGATCTACAGATTAATAAAATATTATTCGTACGAAGATAATACGATATTAGATATGTTTGGAGGAACAGGCACTGTAGCTTCAGTTGCTGCAAAAAATAACAGGAACTTTATACATATAGATATATCTAAAGAATATTGTGAAATTGCATCGAACAGAATAAAAAAAATAGATTAAGATTGAATTGCTTTAATTGTGTTTTTCCACCAATAAGACATCTCAGGTGACATGTTAGAGTCAAATGGAAGATAGAAATTAATACGATCCAGCAGACCAGAATATTTTTTTGCGGCAAGAGGAGCAATTTCGTTAGGAGCTCCAATTATTGCAACAGTTTCAAGAATTTCATCAGTAATTAGTTCAGGCATGTCCTTAAAATTACCAGAAGAAGACAATCGATTAAGTTCCTTGGCAATATCGCCCCAACCATGCGTCTCAAGCACCTTAGAATATGTAGGAGTGGATGAATAAAATGCAATCTGTGATCGAACAAATTCCCTGGTTTTTATCATTGAATCAGAATCAGGGCCAGTAATAACGAAGGCAGATCCGCTTATTGANACNTCTTTNAGATTTCGGTCAGTTGATTCACAGCCAACCTCAATATTAGGAATAATGAGATCTTTAATGTATTCTGTAGTATGAAGTGGATGAACATGAAATCCATCGCATATTTCGCCAGCTGTTTTACACAGTAATTCATTCACTCCAGCAATATAGATAGGGATGTTAGGATGGTCTATAGGTCCAGGATTGAAGAAAGGAGTCATAAGGTTTAGCTTGTAATACTTCCCATTGAAATTCAAGGGAGTCTGAGTTTGCCAGCAGTTCCAGATGTGGCGAATGCAAGAAATTATTTCCTTGAGTTGAGAAACAGGAGAATCCCATGGCATGCCGAATCTTCTTTTTACATGAGATCTTACCTGTGTGCCAAGACCCAAAAAGAATCTTCCGTTAGAAAGCTGTGATAAATCCCAAGAAGTATAAGCAAGAACCATAGGACTTCTTGCTAATGCAACAGAAATAGCAGTACCTAATTTAATTTTATTTGTGTTTTGAGATGCAATGGAAAGAGGAAGAAAGGGATTATGCTTGGTTTCACTAGTCCATATGCAATTAAAACCAATTTCCTCAGCAGTGATAGATAATTTAGAAATATCTTTAATCGAATAATCAGCAAAAACGACGTCAATATCCATTAAGGGATAATAAATCTAATTGAATATAAAAAATAAGGACAATAATTCGTCGTGTATAGTTTTTACGTGGTATAGAAATGAACATGAAAACGCTTTGAATGATTGGAAAAGGCTAGCTTAACTAGTCGCCCGAAGGCTTCTAGCTTACACTACCAAACCATCAACGTTATCTTCTATAACGATTCTTCGTTGCAATAATTTCCCGAAGGAAATCATAAACAACAGGCTGTCTTTTCTCGGGAGTGGCTTCGAGCTTAGATGCATTCAGCTCTTATCCACAACAGCTTAGCTGCCCGGCATTGCTCTGTCGAACAACCGGTAGACCAGAGGCCGCGTTGATCTGTTCCTCTCGTACTAAGATCAACTTCCCCTCAGACAACCACCGCTTCCATCAGATAGAGACCGACCTGTCTCACGACGGTCTAAACCCAGCTCACGTTCCCCTTTAATGGGCGAGCAGCCCCACCCTTGGCTCCTGCTGCAGAACCAGGATGGGAAGAGCCGACATCGAGGTACCAAACCGCGGGGTCGATTGGAGCTCTCACCCGCGACGAGCCTGTTACCCCTGGGGTAACTTTTCTGTCACCTCCAGCCCCCAACAGTGGGGACTTGAAGGATCGCTAGGTCATGCTTTCGCAGCAGAATTCTTTGTTGTTCAGAATCCTGTCAGGCTGGCTTTTGGCCTTGCCCTCAAAAGTGGATTTCTGACCCACCTGAGCCAACCTTAGAGCCCCTTCGATATCTTTTCAAAGGGGTGCCGCCCCAGCCGAACTGCCCACCTGCCGATGTCCCTCAAAATGAGGTTAGAGACGCAACTCTAAGATACCGGTGTTACACTTTTGCCTATCACATACCCAAAAGTATGTGCATAACGGCTCCCGGTTACTCTCTGAAATTAGAACCGCATCACAACAACAAGCTGCAGTAAAGCTCCACAGGGACTTCTCTTCCCGATGGAAGTTGATGGACTGTTCGTCCACCCTGTAGGTTCGCCGAGTTGCAGACGGGGACAGTAGGGCCCTCGTTGATCTATTCATGCACGTCGGAACTTACCCGACAAGGCATTTGGCTACCTTAAGAGAGTCAGAGTTACTCCCGGTGTTAAGCGGCCCTTAGCTCAATTGAACT
>JABUBF010000004.1 GCA_013306035.1 Nitrososphaerota archaeon | reverse complement strand
CCAAAGCGTAAGGCAGTAAAGCGTAAAGCAGCTCCAAAGCGTAAGGCAGCTCCAACGGAAGAAAGCAGCACCAAAACGCAAAGCAGCTAAACGCAACGCTCCTAAACGAAAAGCAGCTAAACGCAAACGTTAGTTTAATCTATACATTAAATTAATTTCGTGTTTCTTGGTAGGATTCTAAATTTTTTTATTTTTTTTTAATTATTCTGACTTAGACTTCTTTATGAACGAATGAACTGATTTATCTAAACTTACTAATGCGGCTTCAAATAACGCTTCCGTTAATGTTGGATGTGGATGAATTGAACTTTCTATATCTTCAATTTTCATTCCAATATTTAACCCCAATACTCCTTCACTGATCAATTCTGACGCATTTTTCCCCACTATATGAACTCCTAAAACCTTATGAGTACTGTTATCCACGACTACTTTCGCAAATCCTTTACCATCATCTGATGTCAATGCTCTGGCATTTGCTGCAAATTGAAATTTTCCCACACGAATATCATATTTCTGTTCCAATGCACTCTCTTCAGTCAATCCCACCGACGCTATTTCAGGTTCAGTATAAACTGCATAAGGAATATTCTTTATTTGTATATTTGCTGGAATTTTTGCAATATGATAAGCAAGTTTTCGTCCCTGCATGTATGCTTTATGAGCTAACCATGGAGGCCCTACTACATCTCCAATTGCAAATACATTTGAAACATTTGTCTGCATTTTATCATCTACTTGTATGAATCCATTACTATTGAATTTTATACCAATTTCTTCTAGTCCTAACTTCTCAACATTCGCGCGTCTACCAACTGCCACTAATACTTTCTCAAACTTTTCATTCGATACATTGTCATTATTTTTTATACTCACAACAACTTCAGATTCTTTACTGATCTCTGTAATTCTTGAATTCAACAAAACCTTTATTCCAATTTCATCTGCTGATCTCTCAATAACATTTACTAAATCTTGTTCAATATCAGGCAAAAGTTTGTCAGTTATTTCTATAATTGTTACCTGTGTTCCAAATTTTGCCAATGCGGTTCCTAATTCTAATCCTATGGCTCCACCTCCAACTATTAACATTGATTTTGGAACTTTATTTAAATCCAATACATCCTTTGCCGAAATAATTTGATTACCGTCAAATCTTAAATCTTCTAAATCTTTTGCACGCGAACCCGTTGCAATTATTATATATTCTGTAGAAATTTCTTTCTTATTCTCTCCATTTATGACCTCAACTAAATTTGGGTTTCTTATTTTAGCGGTTCCAAAAACAATTTCAACTCCATAATTTTTACATAATAGATCTATGCCCCCCCTTAATTTTTTTGTAATAGAATTCTTCCACGTCTGAAATGTCTCTAAATCTACTTTTACTGATTCGAATTCTATTCCCTGTGTGGATAAATCAGACATTTTATGATACATATCACTCGTATTGATCATAGTTTTCGATGGTATACATCCATAATTCAAACATTCTCCACCAAGTTTATCATTCTCAATTAATGCTACTTTCTGACCTAACTGTGATAATTTTATAGCAGTTAGATAACCTCCTGGACCTGCCCCTATCACAACAACTTGAAATTCAGTCAATTCTCACACATCTAGTTTTTATCAATATAACTATATGAATAAATCGAATATGCCAATACAATTGCTGATATTAGTACAAATAAAAACTGATTTACACTCAATTCACTATTCCAATTCTGCTCATTATTATCTAATATTTCAATAGCAATTCCATCTTCTAAAATAATTCTTTTGACATATTGTTTCCCAGTTAATGGATTAAGATAATTCTCTACAGGAGCAAAGTTGTCCTCCAAAATTTTGTAAGAATTAAATTCTAAAGTTCCTTTGTACTCTTTTTCTATTTCTTCTGATAAATCTACTTCAATATTCTCTTGACGTGATAACAACTCAAATTTTGTAACTCTACTTTCTTTATTTTGAGCAACTACAATTATATTCTGTATTATTTTTTCTTGTTCTGATACAACAGGATATATATGAATATTCGAATAAACACTATCCATCGTTTTTAATTCAGATAAAAACAAAGTTGCTGAATCACCATCTATTGAAGTAATGATGTTAGAAATCAATACGCCATCATCTGTCAAATGATCTGATACTAGTTGATGAAATTCTCTTGTCATTAAATGAAAAGGAACATAGGTTTTATCATATGCATCCAGTACAATGATATCGTATTTCTTATCTGTTTTTCTAAGAAAAATTCGACCATCATCTGTAGTTATTTCGAGACGTTCATCTTGTAGAACAAAAAAGAACTCTTCTCCTGCACTAACAACATCTTTATCAATCTCAACGACATCAATATTCATTTCCGGATAATCCGCATGAAACTTCTTTGGCGCGGAAAAACCCCCACCTCCAATAAACAAAACGTTTTGTGCATCATTTGTGAATAATAACCCTAAATGAAAATATTTAGTATATTCATACACTATTCTATGCCTATCGTCTAGATCCATTGCACTGTGGAAATTATTATCCAAAATTAATGTTCGTATATTGGTTACCGAATCATCATGTACTAGTAATCTATGATATTGCGTGTCTTTTTCAAATACTATTCCTGCTAACGGTGCCTGTACAAATATTGCAGAATACATTGATATACAAATTAAAATTATTGCAATTACTTTGATTTGCTTAGAAATTCCCATGATTGCAGATATTATTAAAATTACACTGATCGAATATAATATTATATCAACACCTACTATTGGAACAAGAATAAATGTTGTTACAAATGTCCCAAAAATGCTTCCTACAGTTGATAATGAATATAAATTTCCTGCTGTTTGTCCAATTGTCTTCATCGATTTTGTACTTAATTTTATTGCAAAAGGAGTTACTGCACCTAACAAAAAAGTAGGAACTAATAAAAACACGATACTAAAAATTAATGGCCCATATATTTCACCTATTTTAAATAATAAAATAATCTTGAAAATTTCTGCTGCTAATAACGTAGAAAGTAATGTATAACTTCCTGCGATAAAGATTAATAAAGAAAATATTTGATACGAAGCTTTTTGATCAGATTTTTTTCCTCCATAAGCATATCCCGCACTTAATCCAGTTAATGTAATGCCGATTAAACTACCCCATACAAACAATGTGTTCCCAAAATATGGAGATATTAACCTACTTCCAAGTAATTCCAAGCCCATTACAGATGCGCCGGATATGAACACCTGGAACCGCAATAAATAGAAAAAATATTTACTATTTACTATATCATTTGACATTACTATTCATCTCTTAATCTAACTTGAAAAATCTTTATTTACGCCTACTGGAACAAAGTGGACAGTCTTTTATGGTATGATTATTCTCCAATTCTTGATGTAAATCATATATTATTCCTTGTTCACGAATAAACTTCAATGCAACTTCAAACTTCTCACCCACAATAATCTCACTACTTTCATTCATAATGGCATCAGCTATTTGTTCTGAATATGTTTGAATACGATTTGTGATCAAATACAATTCAATATTTTCCCTACTACGGTTCATATAATTACTGATTGTTGCCTGTGTAATACCCATCTTCTTTGCAGATTGTTGCTGCGTTAATCCATATTTATCAATCAATATTTTTGCTACGGTTGTACGTAGAAAAGGAATTACTGCTTGAGCCTCAACCTCACTATGAAGAAGCATAGATATCTTGTATTTTTATACTATTTATAGAATCTGATAAAAAAATAACTGTAATACTATAACAATTAAATAACTTTCTCCTTTCATCATATCAGGGGCGCGTCGTCTAGCCAGAGTTGATCAAACTCCTAGAATGGTTTAGGATATCGCCTTGACATGGCGAAGGTCCCCGGTTCAAATCCGGGCGTGCCCACTATTTATTATAAGATGAAATAACATCCATAAACTTTCTTAATTTTTGTTTAATATCTTCTGATTCATATCTTAACAACCCGATAAAATATTCACAACCAACTAATTCAAATTCATCGACTACTTTGTTTACATCGTAAGATTCCATGTCTCTATGATCATAATAAGTTAAACAAATATTTTTTTTTGAAATTTCTTTAATATATTTTACACGCTCTGAATAATCTTTGGACGATATTCCTACAGGTATCCATGCCGATCCATACTCGGTCATTAATTTTAACATTTTATTTCCAGTTGTACCAAACCATAATTCTGGAAATGGTTTCTGAATGGGCTTTGGCTGTAAAATCGCATTCTTAATCTTATAATATTTTCCACTAAAATTTACTATCTCTCCTGTCCAAAGTTTTTTCATAATTTCTAATCCTTCCACAGTTTTTTCATAACGAACTTTCGAATCATCCCATGTACTATATGCATCAAATTCTGGTTTGTGCCATCCTGCACCTACTCCTAGGATGACTCTACCGTCTGAAATGTTATCAACGGATGAAACAACCTTTGCTAATTGTTGTGGTGGCCGAAAAGGAATGGGTGTTACACATGTTCCAATTTTTATTTTTGTTGTGTTCGCAGCTATAAATGATAACAATATCCATGCATCTATCGTGTTGTTGCTCTCAATACCATACTTTTCTGGAAGCATATAATGATCCCACACCAATAAAGAAGAAATTCCTGCTTCTTCAATCAAAGGTAATATCTCTAGTAATTTATTCTTCCAATTCTTACCAATTGTAACGGGAATGGATAATCCAAATTTCAGTTTACTACACGCTCATATTAACCCAAATATGGATCCCTTTTTTTTAAAATAATTCTGATGATGGTCTTCTGCTTTATAATATTCTTTTATGGGCTGCACCTCAGTTACTATTGAATCATGAAACTTTCCTGATTTACCCATCTTAATCATTGAATCTCTTGCTAAATTTTCTTGTTCGTCATTAAAATAATATATAACAGAACGATATTGATGGCCGATATCAGGACCTTGCCTATCTTTTGTAGTTGGATCGTGACACGCCCAAAACACACTCAATAACTCTGAATATGTTACAACCTTCTGATCATAATCTATTTCAACTACTTCTGCATGGCCTGTGTTACCGGTACATACTTGTTCATAACTCGGGCTATTAGTATCTCCTCCAGAATAACCTACCGAGGTCGACAATACACCTTTTACTTTGTTAAACCTGTCTTGAATATGCCAAAAACAACCTGCTCCAAAAACCGCTTTTTCCAAATTATCACTTGTTATTTTCTCGTATTTCCATCATATAATTTATTCGAAATATTTTCAATTAAATTTAGAACTATACAAAAATATAAAAGAAGTAATACGGCGATATAATTGATAATAATGGGATATGATCCCTCTACTTACGAAAGAGCACCTGAAAATGAAGAAAACACTTTAAATAGTACACAGAACACCGACGAGTCTAGCACAATATCTCCGAAGATTGTTTTTGCCGTTGTTGGTTTGCTGATCGGCATAGCACTTGGATATGGCGCCGCACAATTATTTACAGATAACTCAGAGCCTGTTCCTATTGAAATTCCTATCGATAAATCAAATAATGACAAATTAAGTAAATTACAAACTAATCTCGATCAAGCAAATTCCGAAATTCTTATTCTTAAAGGCAGATTGACTAGTTTTGATGAAACTAAAGATTTACTTGCCAAAACACAGAACAATCTCGACGAAATTAACAGAGAACTTCTAAAAAGTACAAATAAATTTAATACTTATGAAAAAACCATTGAAGATTTACAGAATGAACTCATAGATATTCAAGCAGATCTTACAAATGCAAACGAAAGAATAAATGAATTATTAACCGTAGAAAGCCCACCAGCTAACCCTGCTATGCCAATGGATCCTGAACCTGCAGCAGCAGACCCTGCACCAGATCCTGAACCTGCAGCAGCAATAGATGAAAAAATCGCATTGGGTGAAATAATATTAGTATACGGTACCTCATTAATTCCTATTCTTGATCCAACTCCAATTGGCGAATCTATTACTATTGAGACAGAAATCACAAATATTTCTGATGAACGAATAACCACTTCTTGGCTTGCTACTATCACAGATGCCGATACTGGCGAATTTATTACTGAAATCTTTGTATTTAATATACAAGTCGACGCAGGAAAATCGGCAACACTTGGCAATAGCTGGACTCCTACCTATGCCGGACAATTTAAAATTGAAGTAGTCGCAGT
The DNA here is from genome assembly GCA_013306035.1 of Nitrososphaerota archaeon. Classification (GTDB taxonomy): domain Archaea; phylum Thermoproteota; class Nitrososphaeria; order Nitrososphaerales; family UBA57; genus UBA57. Next base: position 51,711 of record JABUBF010000004.1, on the reverse strand, counting down.
TGATAATCTCGCAGATAAAAATCCGCTCTCCCTAACTCAAAGCAAAGTTATTACAGTAGGATAAATTATCTAAATAATAATGAATATAATCACCAAAGAGATTACAATTAAAACAAAACATGAGAATCAGATGATTGATTTATCTGACAATATAAACTCAGAAATTAAATCTTCTGGACTTGAAACAGGTATAGTGACTATATTTACTCGACATTCTACAGGTGCTATTACAACAATTGAATATGAACCCGGCTTAGAGAAAGACTTTCCCGCAATGCTAAAAAGAATTGCCCCTGATGATATTTTCTATGAACATGAAAATACCTGGCATGACGGAAACGGACGATCACATGTAAAAGCTTCATTGATAGGCTCTAGTATTACTGTTCCGTTCAAAGATCAAAAATTACTTCTCGGCCAATGGCAACATGTTATATTTCTTGAATGCAATATTGAGGGCAGAGATAGACAAATTGTTTTTCAAATGATTGGAAACTGATAAACTATTTCTGAAAATTCTTTGCTAATTTTTTTGCAGCTTCTTCAGGTAAAATTTTATTCACTTGAATATTGGAAGATATTTCTAACCCAGTCTTTGTTTCTATTCTCGGATAAATCTCAATATGCCAATGAATCTGTTTCGATGTTTTCTTTTCTGGTGAAGAATGTATAACTAAATTAAATGCAACTATTCCTAAAGTTTTAGTCAACGATTCTATGCTTTTATGAATTACTTCTGATAGATCCGATATTCCTTTCTGAGTAAATTTTACAAAACTAACATCATGCCGACGTGGAAATATCCAATATTCATAAGGGTGTTTAGACGCCCAAGGCGCAAACATAACAAAATTCTCCGTTTTCCCTATAATACGTTTACTAGATTCTTCCTCTTTTACTATCACGCACATAGGACAAATGCCTTTCTCTCCTAGTGCTTTCTTCATAAATTCTGCTTCAACTTCAATTACCGGCGGAACAGTAGGTAAACTTACAATTTGTAAATGCGGATGTTCAATCTCTGCACCTGCTTCCACTCCATGGTTCATATACACTGCTACATATGAAACATGTTTTTTCGAATACAACCAACGTGACTTGTCCTGTACTGTAGTTAGAATATTTGTCCATTGTTCACTATCTATTTCCGATAAATCAATTGTATGTTTCTGACTCAACACTACAACATAATGATATCCTATTGCTGGTTCACTGTACTGTGGATAATCACTAAATATTCTCTCCTCATCAGGACTAACAATCGCGTCTTTGTTTAAAAACACCCTTACCGTCCAATCCTTTACAAAACTCTCATCCTCATCTGCTAATTTTGCTAATGCACCTTCCTTTGAAATTAATATCAAATCTGCAGGGCCAGTTATGTGTTCGTTTCCAGGACAATATGGACAGTCTTTCTTTTTTACAACTTTCTTTAACTTCTTGATTTTATCAAGCTTCTCATTAGTAAATAAAACAAAACTCTCAGAAAAATAGTCTTTTCGTACTTTTGACAAATTATCTCACCAATACTAACACGATTATATTGTGTTTATCATCCTAGTTATTGGTTTGATCGCTCTTTTTGCAATTTCTTCAGGAACTTTTACTTCATAAATTTCTTCATTTATAGATCTGTATAATTTCTCCAGTGTAATCATCTTCATATATTCACATACTGCATCATCTTTAACAGGATGAAATTTTTTCTCTGGATTTTGTTTCTGTAATTGATGCAAAATTCCTGTTTCTGTTGCTACTACAAATTCCTTCGCATTAGATTGATTTGCATATTTTATCATTCCATCTGTTGATAATATTTTTGTATTGTCATTTTTTATGTTTCCTTCAGATAATTCATACAGTATGTTAGAAACACAACCACATTCTGGATGAACAAGAAAATCGGCATCTGGAAGATCATTCTTCATTGTATTAATCTCATTTGCTGTCAGTTTTGCATGTACATGACATTCACCTGGCCAAATATGCATTTTCCTTCCCGTCATATTCTCAATATATGCACCAAGAAATAAATCTGGTAAAAATAAAATCTCTTTGTTCTGAGGAATTTCTTTAACCACTTTCACTGCATTTGATGACGTACAACAATAATCGCTTTCTGCTTTAATCGCCGCAGAAGTATTTATGTATGAAACGACTACCGCGTTTGGGTGTTTATCTTTCCATTCATGTAATTGTTGAACATTAATTGTGTCTGCCAATGAGCAACCTGCCTTTAAATCAGGAATTACTACTTTCTTGTTAGGAGCTAAAATCGAAGCCGTTTCAGCCATGAAATTCACACCACAAAATACAATCAAATCTTTGTCCGACTTTAAAGCTTGTAATGAGAGATTAAGCGAATCTCCAACTACATCCGCCAAGTCCTGTATCTCTGGTATCTGATAATTGTGCGATAAAATCAGAGCATTCTTTTCTTCCCTTAACTCATTAATTGCCTCTCGAAAATTAATTTCTGATGTATTTATTTGTGTTATAATCATTCACCTTTTATTTATACCAATATGAAGCAATGATTCGCTTGTTTTATATTTTGTGTGTACTTTTGTAATAGAGGATACCTTGGATTCAGAAATAGAACGATTTCTCAACGAAGATATATCTAATGGAGATATAACCTCTGATTTATTCATAGATGCAACATCAATCTCTAACGCCGAAATTCTTAGTCGTGAACCTGGAATTCTTTCTGGACGTAGTGAAATAACCCAAATATTTAATCACTTTAATATTGAATCCAATTGGTTATTTCAGGACGGAAATTCCTTCAGTGATAATTCTCAAATAGTAAAATTAAATGGATTGTCAAAATCAATTTTATTATCTGAACGCGTTTCATTAAATCTTCTTGGACATATGAGTGGTATTGCCACTAGTACTAATAATGCAGTAAAAATTACGAAACAAATTAGCCCACATACAAATATTTCTGCTACTAGAAAAACACTACCTGGACTTCGAAAATACGAAAAATATTCTGTTATAGTTGGCGGAGGCCTTCCACATAGATACGATCTCAATGAAATGATTCTCATTAAAGATAATCATTCTAAATTAATTAATAATCTACAAAAAAGTATTAGCTCAGTTCGAAATCAGATTGGTTCAAGTAAAAAAATTGAACTTGAAGTTGACTCTTTGGAATCTGCTATGAAAGCAATTAATCTCGATATTGATATTATATTACTTGATAATATGCAACCTGAAGATATTCTAAAATTTATGAATAAAATAAAATCAATTTCACAAAAAATCCCACTCACTGAAGCTTCTGGCGGTATTACTATGTCTAATCTCCAAAATTACGCATCAACTGGCGTAGATATTATATCGATGGGTGCACTTACCCATTCAAGTAAATCTATTAATTTTTCGCTTCAAATTATTTAGCTTTTAATTCCAATTGCCTCTACACGATTTTTTATTATTACAACTAATGCTGATCCAAGTATTCCAACTGCAAGAAAAGTTCCTATAAACAAATAACCTATTCCCACGATCAGAGTAGATCCAAGTAAATATGAAAGATATGTTCCTACAATCACAGAAACAATAACAATCTGACAACCAATACCGACTATAAACGGCACTTTGTTACTTCCACATATCTTCCATGCTACAAATGTTGCAATAAAATTCGTGACAGTGCCTCCAAAAATATCAATAGGTCCTAGATTTCCTGTTGGATTTAATATATTTGCTATAAATGTACCTAACGACAAACCAATTACTGCTGGCATTCCAAACACAATGGAAAGTGGTAATAGTGCATCGGCAATTCTTACTTGAACTAGTCCATAACTAAAAGGAGCTAAAAAAACTACTCCAATTGCATACAATGCTGCAAATATTGATATTAATGCTATTTGTTTTGAATCCATTTTTACATCTCTTACCGGGGTTTCTATAGCGGAACGGACGAGATGTCCCATTCACCCGCTTAATTTATAAAAATTTTTCCGATATAAAAGTCTATTATCTATCGTCAATTCTTGGTGCAAGATAAAAATTAATGTATCCGCCTACTTCACCCAATCTAAATTCAATTTTAAATGGCATTTTATTAGAATATTCAATGCTAATTGTTTCAGCTGTGGTTCCTATTGCTTTTAGAATACTTAACAAATACTGTAAGCTATAAGTTGCCTTACTTTCTACTTTTGAACTTATTTCGGATACTCCCTCGTCTGATTTATTTAATGTAATTTCTGCCTTTCCTGCGTCTCCATTTCCAATGAACTTTATTTCGTCATTATTAGTTTCAATGGTAATATGATCTGCTACTGCTCCTACGTCATTTAATGTATCTTCAAAAACTCCTTTATCTATTACAATCTTAGAATCTAATGCTAATTTTGGTACTTGTTGTGGGCTCTGAGAACTCTCAATTAAACGAATTTGAAACTCTCTTTTACGACCATTCTCTAATTTAACAATTAAATATTCGTCATCTTCTGCAGATATAGATATACTATTATTTTGTTTTGCTCTCTTTATCAATTTAGACAATTCCTCAATTCTCAAAGTCAACTTGAATTCTTTGTCACATTCGTATTTTTCAAATGATGCATTTGGCCAATTTAAATCAATCATAGCAACATGTGATGGATCCATTCCTCTAAATTGTATCCCTTCCGCATTTGCTTCAAAACTAGGTTCTTCAACTATAGTGGAAACTACATTCATTATCAATTTCCATTCGGCAGGTGATTTGGTTTTTGCAACAAAACTCATAGCATTCACTTAATATTTGTATCTATAAGTTATTAAGAATATTCTCTCCATGTGTGTTCACATTTAACACAACGGTAGAATCTAGTAGCAGGTTCGTCTCCACTTCTGGTTTGTCTCTGCCATGAATAAGCTTCTTCATTACCACATTTTGAACATGGTTCTTTCTCAATTGGTAATGATTGAATATCATTTTTTTCATCTTTAATTGTAATTTTATTATTCTCATCGAGTTGTTGTACAGATTTAATATCAGTATCCATTTCTTTACCACATTCAACACATGCAGAAATTCTTTTTCCTTCAGCATCTATCTTCGGTAAAATTCTACCACCACATGCTGTACAAAATTCCAATNATATTCACCTAGTTTTTAAACTATTTTTTTAATGATTTACTAAACTTCTCAAATATTTCATTGCTTGTTTGTACTGCATTATNGCTACTTGTAATTATCTGTGCCATTGCATCTTTTTTCTTTGTCTCAACTTGAACTTTAAAATTATTTACTAGGGGATGAGGTTTTACTGCTCCCGCAAACACTACTTCGTTATTTTCNAAAAGTTCTTTTCGTAAAATATAACCTATGGCTAAGTCTTCATCTGTTATTNCTAATGTCGCTCGATTGTCTTGTTTATCTATTTTTATTTCCATTTTATTCATTTTTTCCTACTCATTCCAACTATTCAAANCTTGTTATTTAACTTCGGATATGATCCTAGTACCTTAACCGTACTTCCAAGATTTATTAATCCTTCCACTGCTTTTTTACAGTTGTTGTCATCTATATGTCCTTCAAAATCTAGATAAAAATTATATTCCCATGCCTTTTTCCTGGTAAGTCTAGATTCAATTTTTGTTAAGTTAATATCTCCATTAGCAAATTCTTTCAAAGCCTTGTACAAAGCCCCCGAAACATCTCCTGCAGAAAATACTATAGACGTTTTATCATTTCCAGTGGATTTAGTTCGATTTTTAGACAAACAAAAGAATCTTGTAAAATTATCTTTATGATCCTGAATATTTTCATCAATTACATTCATTTCGTATATTTCTGCCGCTTCCTTACTCGCAATTGCCGCTGATCTTTTCATATTTTTTTCTTTAATCATTTTTACACTACCTGCCGTATCATAAGTAGCAATTGCATTACATCCCATTTTTTTCAAATAANTTTTACATTGACCTAAAGCTTGAGTATGAGAATATATCACATCAATATCCTCTTTCTTTGTGTTATGATGTGAAATTAAGCAATGATCCACCTTTACATTAATTTCGCCCACTACTGACAGATCCGATCTTAATAGTAACTCGTAAGATTCTATGACACTTCCTTCTATTGAATTCTCAATTGGCAGAATTNCTAAATCGATTTGATCATTTTCTATAGCTAAAAATAAATCTGAAAAACTTCTGTATGACCTACTAGTTACTTCTGAAAAATATAATTGAACTGCTTTCTCACTATAAGCACCACTCTCACCTTGAAATCCAACCGTGGGAATATCTTTTTCCAAAATAATCTAATATACCTCAGTTAACCAATTCAAATATTTCTCATTATTGCCTGTAACAATATCTGCATAAGCCTGTCTTATTTTGTCAGTGATTTTACCTATTTTACCTGTTCCAATTTTTCTACTGTCAATTTCAACGATTGCAGTTACTTCTGCTGCCGTTCCAGTAAAGAATACTTCATCTGCTTGATAAAGTTCAATTCTTGAAATCTCCCTCTCTTTAATTTTCATACCCATGTCTCTAGCCATTTGAATAACCGAATCTCTTGTTATTCCTACTAGTATTGATGATGTAATAGGAGGTGTAGCTATTTCTCCATCTTTGACTACAAAAATATTTTCTCCTGTTCCTTCCGAAACCATTGAATTTTTACCTAATAAAATTGCATCATCAAAGCCTGCTCTTAAAGCATCTAACTTTGCAAGTACCGAATTCAAATAATTTCCACTTGCTTTCGCTTGAACTGGCATCGATTCATCAGAAATTCTTTTCCAATTTGATATACAAACTTTAATCTCATGATTTGAAAAGTATTTACCAAATGGAAATGCTGCGATTGATACATTTACAGGAAATCCAGTGAAATTTAATCCAATTCCACCATATCCTACGTAAACTAATGGTCTAATATAGCTCGACCGTTTCAATTGATTCTTTCTGAGTAATTCTAAAATATTTTGCTCTAATTCTGATTCAGAATATTTATGTTCCAACGGTAATATTTTACATGATTCAGATAAACGTGATATATGTTCCTTTAATCTAAAAACACTTAAATTATCTTTAGAAGGATATGCCCTTATTCCTTCAAACACTGCTGTTCCATAATGAATTGCATGAGTTAAAATAGGNACCTTCGCATCTTCCCATTTTACAAACTCTCCATCCATCCACATATATTCAGTTTCTTCTATTGCCAAAAATCTCTCCCCCCGGTTAAATATAAAATTCTATAAAAACTTTGAAATTCCCTATCCTTGAAAGTCCGCTGCCAGTTTTTTGTATTTAAAGAAACCACAACTNACACATTTNACACCTTTTNGAACCTTGACTACTNTATCNGCGCACANATTACAAGTAGATCGTATTACTCCATCATNATNGTTATCATTTTTCACAACNATATGGATTATTCCATTAGTCAAACTAACTACTGTAGCACGAATNTAGTCATTTGTTCCCCAATTTGGCATTTTTGTTTTTGCCATTAAACCAACTAAAGAACCAAACGAAATCTTTCCATTAATCTTCTTAATTCTAAGCATTTTATCATTTTNAAGAACACCNTCAACCNGATCATTANCNTGTGGTAATTCTGATGTGCTTCTTGGGCCTTCCACTTCAACTGATTTATTCTTATTATCAAATTTTGTCTTTCCAAAAACAGAAGCACGAATCTGCCCATCAATTATATGCGTGCCTTTTCCAGATTCATATTCTTCGATAACAGCTAATTCATCTCCTGGAATGACTCTTTCCTTACGTTTATTGCTATTTTCCATGTTTTGTTTTAACTTTAAAAATATTTAAGCATCGTACTATAACCAATGCGGTTTAACAAGATAGTCATCAATTTCTTTTCCATCTAATAAGTCTAATAACGCTTCTGCCTGAGGAGACGATAATACTGGCTTATCGAAGGTATATCCGTCAATCGAAACTCTAGGGCACGAAGTCTGAATAAATGCATCAATTGACTTGAAATATGACATTCTCTCATTTGTAACTTCTCTCATTGCAATCAATTGCACTTCTTTTCCTCTTTCTTCTAATCTCCTTTTCACAGATAGTAACTTCTTTGTATCAAATTGACCTTCCTTTAGTCCTAATATGAGACCGAATTTCTCTGCATAACGAGCTTTTGAAATTGATAAAATTGCTTTCTTTTCCCGATCCTCTGCTACTCCCTTTACATCGATGATCTCTTCAGCATAAGGATCAATCATGAATGTAGGTTTTCCCGACGACAATGAAACTCCTATTCCATGAAAATTACTATTTCCTAATACAACAAACGCATCCACACTTTCCTTAATGTAAAATGCAGGATAAAACTCACAACCAAATACTTGACCATCTTGCAGTTGTCCTCTTCCTTTTCCGATAATTACCTGAACTCCATTCTCCTCAAATTTCTTTTTTATTGAATCAATCTGATGTAAATACTGACTAAACGTTACCATTCCAATGACCTTAAATTCCTTTAGTGCATCGATTGATTTCTTTACTGCAGGCTCGAAATCAATATTGTCAAACGCATCTATCATTATGGTTCTATCTCCAAGTTTCTCAAACGAAATTGTATGACCAATATTGAAAGCTAATTCAGCTCCGATTCTTTTAGCTTCAAAATTTGTACTATCACAGCTACCGTAACAAGAATCTCCCATTATGAAAACGTCTATATTGAACTCTTTCTTTATTCTTGATGATATGTCTTCTAGATATATCATCAAACCATCAGGGGCACTTATACACACACTTCTTGGTTTGTTTGAACGTATCTCTTCAAATATCTTATTCTCATCTATTTCAATCATTTTTCTTACTTAATCTCTATAATCCTTGTATTTGTAATTTTATTTTTCCTTAAAATTTAGTTTATTGACATAATTTTCTATAATATAATCCGCAAATGGCATACTGCAAGTCATTCCAGGAGAAACTGCATTTAGTATATGTATTGAATTTTCATGTTCTTTAACCACTAAATCATCAACTAATTTTCCATTATCATCAACCAATTGCGCACGTATTCCTGAATAACTCTTAATTAATTCATTTAATTCAATTTTAGGTACCAAGTCACACACTTTTTCTAATAATTTGGTTTTCATTAATGATTGTATAAACTCTTCTTCCACCCGTTTACGATTATTTTTCAACATCTTCCAAAATCCTCTGTAACTCAATATTTCCATCAATTCATTAAAATTAACATCTTTATTTCTGTAGGCCTCTTTTCCTGGTGCAAGAACTGCATTGGGACCTACAATTACTTTATTCTCAATAGTTTTCGTTAAATGAATCCCTAAAAATGGAAGATCTGGATCAGGAATAGGATATATCATCGAATTTACTATGTGAGATTTATTTTCTGGAAGTTCAAAATATTCTCCCCGGAACGGTATTATTTGATAATTTAATTTTAATCCCATTATTTTTGCTATATTGTCCGCATATACCCCTGCACAATTTATTACAAATTTTGCAGAAATTTCAGTCATTGATGTTGTTATAATAATCTTACTGTCTTTTGATTTAATAGATATAACTTTCTGATTGAGTAAGATNTTCACACCATTTTCTTTTGCTTCAAATCCTAATGACTTGACTAATCTCCTTGAATCAACTATACTTCCCATCGGAGAATACAGTGCAAACTTTCCATCCGTAAACGGTTCCATCTTCCTCAGTTCTATTTCATTAATTATTCTTCCGTCTTGAACATTATTTTCTTTACTTCGTTTTAGTAAAGCCTCTAAATTATTTTCATCTGTTTTAGTCTTACCAACAACAAGCGTTCCCGTTTTTTTGTATGGAATATTATTAACTACACAATAATTCTGTAGTTGTTTATTACCTTCTACACAAAATCTCGCTTTTAACGAATTCGGCCTGTAATAAAATCCACTATGTATCACGCCACTATTTCTACTACTTGCATGATAACCGACGGAACCCTCTTTTTCAACTATGGCAATCTTAACTTGAAATCTCTTGCTTAATCTATTAGCAAGCGCACTACCAATTACACCTGCTCCTATTATTACAATGTCATATTCAGATTCCTTCAGCATAAAAAAACAATTGTATTGACCTAATAAAAATAAATTATAAAATTCATAATTGATGGTAACTTGTATTACCATCAATTAAANGCGTCTCGGTTGTAACCCTCTTTCTGTTTTAAGTAGGATTCAGCTTAGCGGCCTACCTGAGTCTCAATCAGGCAATCATAAACTCTATTTGGCCTTGCTCCATATGGGACGACCGTTTCATTCCTAATCCTGGAACCTCAGATTTTCATCATCATTGTATTAACAGGTCTGGATATCGTTTCTGCTCCGTTGCCATCTATCTCTAGATATGTTTCTCAACATCATATTCCTGATAGGAGAGAGGAGTTTCCTCAGTATTACCGATACCTACACACCGACTCACAATATTCTATATGAACTATTTCTTGTTAAACTTATATTTTGACACATAGGTGTTGCCGTCTAAATAAAATCTCCATTCCTTTTCTACATCCATGGAAATTCCTATTCTTCCCGACGATAGTACCTTTTCCGTTCGTTTTTCCGAATCAACAATAAATAATTTTCCTTTCTTTGTCAAATCATAATTATTTAATTTTTTATTAATTTGTAATGCCTGTGAAAGTTTTCCTGGACCATTAGTCAAATTTATATCATCTTTTCCTTTTCTATTTTTTATCATATGTTTTATTCCATCAATAGGTTCTACTCCACGAATTAATACTGCTCCTGCATGATCGGTTTTCTTTTTTGCGACTACATTTAACATAAAATACATCCCATAAGTAAAATATACATATGCAAATCCATTCTCTCCGAACATAACCTGGTTACTTAAAGTACAACCCTTACTTGCATGACTAGCTTTGTCATGTTCACCAAATTTGTATGCTTCAACCTCCACAATTCTTCCTGCCATATTTCCTTGCTTGGTTTTTCTTACTATGACTTTTCCAAGAATATCTTTTGCTACTTTTATTGTATCTCTGTTATAGAATTCTCTTTTTATGGGTGTTAGTTCTTTCAATTAATTCATGGAAAAACTTTTTCGTGATTTTCCTTCGATTTCTCTATCAACATTGAAAAATTAATTTTATTTGGTTTACCACCAACTAAACCTCCTAATCCTTNTTTTTCCTTTGTAACGAATGTACCATCGCTNCCCATCCCTTGTACATCTTTTAATTTATTCACAATCTCAGAGGCATCTGTATTTCTTGATACAACAAACGCATTTGTTAACTTCATTTCTCTCTCTTTTAATATTCGAAGTTTCGAGATAAATTCATCTATTTGATTCCATTCATATTGATTCATCTTACAATCTACAACTACAANTATGTCATCATCTTCGTTTAAACAAACTATTNTGAAATCCCCAATATTTGGTACAGGATGATCTATNCTAATCTTTGCTGATTGAAATTNACTTACTAACCACATTGTGGTTCTAATTAACAAATAATCATCTCTTTCTTCTTTATCATCTATAATTGCAGAATATAATGATCGAATTGCTTGATCATTCATTTTACTCAAACTATTCATAGTACCTGCACCTAAAACCGATCTCTCCTTTTTGGCAATATAGTTAATTAATCCAGCAGGTATCTTTATCTTGAATAATTCGTTTACCATTTCTTCCCTTGTTTTCATTTCTAACACTATCTGACGCTATTGTAATAAGTATATTGATAAATTGATTCTTTAAACTAAATAATGATAACTGTATATTTAATTACATGGTCAAAAAAATTGCTAATATTACTCTTGTCCATGAATGCGACGAAAAGAATTGTCATTTAGATAATCCGGAACAAACAAAATGGATAGAAAATATCCTTCCTAAAGAAAAACTTGAATGGAATTGGAAATTGACAGACATTAAAGTTTTTGATGTAACTAGTCCAAATCCTAACAATACGGATTCCTATATCTCAAGTATTCTGGACAAAAAATATGAAGATGAAGAATCTGATAATTCTAATTAATTATTATATATTTAGATTCCTTCAGTTGCACGTTTTAACATAAACGCACCATCTTTCATAATTAATTCAAATACATCATTCACTTCAAACCTAACTGCCAATAAATCGTATTCTGCTTCTAAAAGAATTAAAGTCATTTTTGGTAACACNATTTCCCTTGAATTAACAGGGAAAACTCCAATTGATTGAAACTGAGAAATTATTCCTTTGACCATTTTTGATTCATCTGTTCCAGTCATTCCGCCTATAGGGTTTGAGTTATTTCTCTCACGAACCTCAACTAATTCTATTTGTTTACCTGGTTGCGCAGTTTCAGGATCTGATACACTACTGATTCTATGAACTCGTACTTTAACCATGTAGTATTATCAATCTACATTATTTATATCTCTAAAGTTTTGAAAAAAATATTTTTTACAATTAAACATTTATAATACATTTTTCTTTTAAGTTAATTTAGTTGACTAAATTTCTAAATCCAACAATTGATGATTTCTCAATTTCNCTAAAGGACGAGCATAAAGATATTCAAGAATTGGCACGCGATTTTGCAAATAACGAGATTAGTCCTATTGCTAATAAAATTGATGCAGAAGACCACATACCTGATTCCTTAATAAAAAAAATGTCAGAATTGGGTTTTCTTGGCGTACCATATCCTACCGAATACGGAGGTATNGGTATGGATTATCTATCAATGACAATTGTTATCGAAGAACTAGCGCGTGTAAGTTGTGCTGTATCTGTTATTCCTGTTGCACATACTCTAATTGCAATGCCTCTAACTAGTTTTGGTACTGAAGAACAAAAACAGCGATTTCTTATTCCTCTTGCAAAAGGAGAAAAAATAGGAGCACATGCAATGACTGAATCAGGTGCTGGTTCCGATCCTGCGGGAATATCTACAAAGGCCACAAAAGATGGAGATGATTGGGTTATTAATGGTACAAAAGCTTGGTGTACCAATGGAGATATTGCAAATACATTTTTAATTTTTGCACGTACATCTGACGAGNAAAAACGTCACATGGGACTAAGTGCATTTATTATTGAACGTGAAACACCTGGATTTACAGTCGGTAATTCTCTACCAAAAACTGGTATACGAGGATCCAAATCTGTTGAATTGATTCTTGAAGATGTAAAAGTTCCTCATTCTAACATCCTTGGAGAAGAAGGTAAAGGATTCTATGTTGCGATGGACTGTTATGATCATGGTAGAATTGAAATCGCTGCTCAAGGAGTAGGCATAGGGCAAGCAGCTATCGAATCTGCATCTAAATATATTACACAGCGTAAAGCATTCGGTCAAACAATTATGGATTTTCAAGGTCCACAATTTATGTTAGCAGAAGCTATTGCTGAATTACAAGCTTCTCGTTTGTTGACTTATTGGGCAGCATCACTTCGTGATCAAGGAAAGGACTATGTTTCATCTGCTGCTATTGCAAAGATGTATGCTACTGAAGCTGCTGAGCGAGCATCTCTAACAGCAATAAAACTATGTGGTTCTGCAGGTGTTGCTACTGAATACCCTATGGAAAGATACCTTCGTGATAGTCAAATCACTAAGATATACGAAGGCACTAACGACATTCAACGTGTAACTCTAGGCCGATTACTTCATAAAGAAACTAAAAACGCATTAGGTCTTTAAGCTAATNACTTTCGATTTCTTCTACTTCATTATTAGATTTGTTATTTACATTCGCAAGTTCAACAGCATATTCTTGATCAATTACTTTTGCTGTAATTAGATTTACGAGTGAATTTGTAGATGCTTCTCCAGTTACTTTTCCGCCCCTACCANGTATTTGACGCCATTTGAGGTTTGTACTTCCGCTTTTAGATTTATAGATAATTCCTAAAACATCCCGTACATTGATNAAAGTTATATCACGTTCTTTTTTCAATGTGACCTTGTCTGCCGCTTCAATGTAAATCGAACCAGTTTCTCCATCTTTTTCTGGNAACACTTCAGGGTCATACAAATAACTTTCAGGTATATATGAAGCACATGTACTATTAATAAGAAATCTTCTGAAACTTTCTAATGCTGATGTTGTCTCTACCTTAACCATAATATCATTATAATTATCTTATTAATTTAGTTTACGGGTAATCATATTGAAAAATATTATATTCATATTTTATAATCATTAATCACTTCAATTACTTCTGTAAAATCTCTCACTCGAATTAAATTGTTACGACTACTTATATGACTATTCCAAGGTTGATTGTATACTAAAGCTAATTTACCCAAATTAGCGATTTCAGTTATTTGTATTGGNGAATCATCAACGAATATATCATAATCTAAATTCCCTTTCAAATAATATTCATCCACTACCACTACCTCGTCAAATGTAATTTTGCTCATTTCAAGCCATTTCATTACGTCATTTATTGTTTTTTTATTTCTAGCCGTTACCAAATCTGTTTTTCCAAACCCTCTAATTATCTGAATTTTTTGCTGCAATCCTGTTTCCGTTTNATCTATTNATTGCCATTCTTTCCATGCTTCATCAAATACATTTTCAAATGATTGTTTTGAAATACCTATTTTCTTCCAAAAATCCCATTGATCTACATCATTTTTATCAATCAAAATATTAAATTTTTCATTCAATAGTCTCATCCATATCTTTGATGCATCTGCTAATACACCGTCTAAATCTACAGCAATTTTCATAATTTTAACACAAACCTACTCTTTTTCTGAAAATATTAAAAGATTATAACTTGTTTATTAATTGCGACATTGAGTAATACAAATCTATTTGTTTATCATATGAACCAAGATGACCCAAAAAAATGCACTGCATTAAAATTAGTAAGATTAGGTCTAGTAAAAAAAATCTCATTAAGACAAGTTTCTAAAAATGCCCTTTTNTTGAATCCTATGTCAACTGAAATAATCTGTAAGACTGACGCAAAACATCTGAATTCCGGTTTAGTTGTTATTGATTGTTCATGGAAAGAAGAAATTGGTATAAAATTTAAAAAAGGCACAGGCATCTTTAAAAAACGACTTCCAGGAATCAACAAAAGACTTCCGATATTACAAGCTGGAAACCCCACTAACTATAGCAAGCTATTTACACTTTCATCATCTGAGGCTCTTGCCGCATCATTATTTATTACTGGCAGACAAGAAGAATCAGAATTAGTACTCTCAAAATTCAAATGGGGCCATACTTTTTTTGAACTGAATTCTGATATTCTTGACGATTATTGCAAGGCTAATACATCGGACGAAATTGCAATTACCGAGAAAAAGTATTATGAAAAATTCTTATAACTAAATTTTATCACATTACCCTTAAGTATAATAATCACTAATATTATGAATACGATGTTATTACCTGCTGAGATTGAAACTAAGACATCTGTTCCTGCACTTAGAGCTCTTGTTGCAAAAAGATTANTCAAGGAATATCATTTTAGTCAAAACGATACTGCAAAATTAATCGGCGTCACACAAGCTGCAATTAGTAATTATCTTCGAGGAACACGAGGCAATCTAACTTCATTNGGTGATGATGAAAGAATCCAAGATATTGTCNGTGAAATTACAACCATGATGATTGAAAAACATGAATTAAGNGACATCATCGCAAAATTCAACGAAGCTTGTAGTATAATCCGAGGCAATCGAATGTTATGTGATATTCATAAAAAATTAGAACCTTCACTTGATGTTGATAACTGTCATGTTTGTGAAACGGACAATGATGCACCATCTAATTCATCACAAAATTTTAACATATCCTTAAAATAAATTTATAATTAATATTACGATGAAAATAGTCACTCTAGGTACAGGTAATGCATTTGCATCTGATGGCCGTGCTAGTACATCTATTCTACTTGATGGAACTTCTAAAATATTATTGGATTGTTCGCCTCAAGCGATTCAATCATTAAGAAAATATAATCTTTCACCCAATCAAATTGATTATATCTTTATCTCACATTTACACGGAGATCATTCTGGCGGCCTCCCTTTCTTTCTACTAAATCTTAAAAATCGTGAATCTGGAGTAGTAACAATCAGTGGTCCACCTGGTTTAAAAAAACAAATTACAAATGTTTATGCAGAGTATTTTGGCGATATCGACATAACTGAATATTTTAAATTTAAATCTCTTACATCAGACTATCCATTTGGTTTACAATATATTGAAGGAGATCATTCAGTTCTAGATTATATATATAAAATTAAACTTGATAACAAAATAATTGTTTACACTGGAGATACTCGGCCCATTAATTTATCTAAATTCGCTCAAAACGCCGATTATTTGATACATGAAGCCGGAGAAATTGATTCCAATCGTGCACATGTATCTGCACATACTACGCCTATCCAAGCTGCCGAAATCGCAAAAAACGCTAATGCCAAAAATCTTATTTTAATACATCGAGCTAACTTTAATCAAGAATTAATCGATAATATTCAATCAATTTTTCCTAATACATTACTGCCTAATGACCTTGATATTATAGAATCTACTAAATAGTTATAATTTATTTTAAACTAGTGAAACTTGTTGAAATATTATTCCACTAAAAAATTTGGACCTATAACTACTGGTCATAGGCAATGGAAAGATTCAGGACATTGTAAATATGTACATGGATATGCTAGATCTGTCGAGATTACTTTTGCATGTGATAGCCTTGACGATAAGCAATGGGTTATGGACTTTGGTGGACTGAAAGATATAAAAAATTGGTTAAATGAACAATGGGATCATAGACTGCTAATTGCCAGTGATGATCCACTAATATCTGATTTTAAGTCACTTCATGACAAAGGTGGATGCAATCTTAATATTATGGATATTGAACAAGGATGGGGTCCTGGAATAGAAGCTTCCTGCAAATTTGTTTATGACTATGTAAATAAATGGATTAAGAACTCAACTGATTCTCGAGTTTGGGTACATAAAGTACAAATATGGGAACATGAAAATAATTCGGCGTTTCTTGCAAATGAATAGGTTNTACAAATTTTGAATCTATCTAATTCTGCCTTAATCTTACTCTCTGGAGGAATTGATTCAGCAGTAGCACTCTGGAAAATGAAAGAACTAAATTACAATGTTTATACAATTACTTTTGATTATAATAAAAGATTCACAAAAGAAATCGAATGTTGCTCCCTAATATCTACCAAATCTAATGCACTTTCACACAAAACTATTGATCTCAATTTTCTTTCTGAATTCGAAGATGAAACTTATAGTGAATCAAGTCCATTATTTAATCATAAAGATAACATTCCTCCAAATTATATTCCTTCTCGGAATTTAATTTTCTACTCGATTGCATTCTGGTGGGCAGAAACAACTGGAATTGAAACTATTGTTGGAGGACATAATAAGAATGATATTGATTCATTTCCTGATTCTAATGATAAATTCTTTCAACATCTGAATCAATTAGTCAATAATTCAACATATGGATCAGGTGAAATTTCATATAATATACGTATGCCATTAAGTGAGCTTAACAAAAGACAAGTAATTGAGGAAGCTTTACGTCTAAACGTACCACTTGAATTAACATGGTCTTGTGAAAAACAAGAAGATGTTCCATGCAAATCTTGTCGATCCTGTAAATTAAGAATCGATAGTTTTTCCGGGTTAGGAATTCAAGATCCACTAACTAAATAATTAGCACTATTGCATTTTCGTTCATTAATTTTATATTATATCATGCACCGGTATAAAAATAACTGAGGGGATTATTTGTTAGACAAATCAAAACAAAAGAAATTTTCATCTACTGATACTCTACCTGATATTCAAAATCAGAGCTCTTCTGTAGACGTTTCAGCAGGAATCTCAAATTTCAAAACTCTATACAATAGCGACGTAGGTCCCTTATTTCTTAATTTCACCATTAGTGTCTCTACTCAGAACACTCGCGGGGTTCATATGAGCCGTTTAATTAAATCCACCTTGGATCACACCTCTGGCAGATACATTGAAGATTCGCTCGTAAAAATTCATGATGAGATAACCCAAACACAACCTAATTGTACCATTAATGTAAAATTCCAATTTCCTGTACAAGATCAATTTCTTGATACATCTATTACACTCAATCCGAACAAAGACTTTGATTATGTGTTTAAACTTACAGGTATTACCTCATGTCCTTGTAGTAAAGCAATCTCTGGAGTTGGCCACATGCAAAGAACAATACTTACTCTCAAGTTACATCAGACTAACATGATAAATTTCGAAGAAGTTGCACTAAATCTTAACGAATGTTTCTCTGCAAGTCTGAAAGAATTTCTTAACCGAGCAGACGAGGCAAACAAAATCATCGATGCTCAAAATAACTCGAAGTTTGTTGAAGATGTAGTTCGTGATTGCTTAAAGAGATTTACTAATGCTAAATACATTCATGCACAAAGTTTAGAATCAATTCATTCACACGACGCCATTGCAACATGGTCTAAAAATAGTGTTTGATTATTAATTAATTACTTTTAGCGATTCGCTGTTTTCATTACTGTCAAAAATTCTTGTTTATTCTCAAACTGAAGAAATGAATTATGTCGTTTCTCATATCTGATGCTTGAAATCAGTCTAGACCCATAATCATGTCCAGGACAAATCTTTACATGGTCATCTAATTTCATAATCTTCTGAAAACTTTTGAATAAGTCAGATTCTTTTCCACCTGGAAGATCGGTTCTTCCACATCCGCCTACAAATAATGTATCNCCTGTGAATAGATAGTTTTTCTTAGTATCCGTCTTATCNGATAATAAATAACATATTCCATCAGGTGTGTGTCCAGGAGTATGCATTATCCTTAAAGTTAATGAATCTAATTTTATCACTTCTTTATCCTTTAACCCTCTGTCTTTATTTGTTGGCGCACTTTGATGTGCACAAATCTTTCCACCCGTTCTTTGTGCTGCTTGTTTATTTCCTATAGTATGATCCCAATGGCTATGAGTATTGAAAATATATTTTATATTGAGATCTAACTTCCTTACTGCAGTTATTACCTTATCAATATCATACGAAGGGTCAATAATGAAGCCATTTCTTGTTTCGTTGTCTCCCACAACATAAGTAAAATTTTTCATATTTCCNACTATAATTTGCATAAATTCCATAAATTCTATATTTCCTATATTATAATGTTANTTGGCAAATATATACTATAGGTTATTTTCCAATTCTGGCGGTATTCCTATATCGACAATAACAATCTCACCAGTTATTTCATCTTTATCCAATAATCCATCTTTACTCTTATGAAATGTTACAGTTAATTCTGCTTTTACAACATCACCCGAGATACTTCCATCCAATGGACTAAGTCCTGACGGAACATCTACTGCCACTATTGACTTTCCACTTTTGTTGATTTGATTAATCACATTCGCAAATTGTTCTTTTAGATTACCATGTAATCCAGTACCAAATAATGCATCTATGATGATATCACATCTATTTATTTCATATTTACACGCATCTAAAAAATTACTATTCTGAAAAAATTCAATTTTCTTTATGTTTTTTATCTTATTAATTCTATTCCAATTTGTTCTTATTTCATCTGTTTTTAATTTCCCATCGATATTCAGTAAACAAATAGTTATGTCATCTGAAAACTCTAACAAATGTCTAGCACACACTAATCCGTCTCCTCCGTTATTTCCGCTGCCACAAATTATTGTAATCTTCTTTGATGGAATACTTGCATACCGCTTCTTAATTATTTCAGCTAATTGCAATCCGGCATTTTCCATTAAAATTAATTTTGATATACCCATTCGTTCTGCCATATCTTCTAATGCCTTCATTTTTTCTGGATGAATNGATTCCAATTAATACATAAATTTAAGTTAAACCAGTATTAATCAAATAGTATATGGAAGGTAGAAACTGTTCAGTTTGTAGTAAACCTATGGATAAAGTCCCCGTAAGCGATCATATTGATTTTATATGTATATCTTGTGGCCCTTCTAGTCCTCTATTCTGCACTAAAGATAACAAAGAACGCTAAAATTATTGCTATTTTTACTTTCTTAAATATCCAGTTCTACATTTATAATAAATATATGAAAATACCGACAAATTACGATAATCANGATTTCCCTACAATTACTCCTACTCAATTTCTCAATCTCTTTGACCATGAAATTTCTACNATTTATATGGAAACATCTAACACTAGAAAAAAAATTATTCCTATATTCTTGTCTTCCACATCTGATTCAACACTAAATATCTATCTTGATTTTGACGCGTGGTTTCGTAGTTATCTGAGTATCTCCGAAAATAATCCACGTGTATTACTATTTAAACCAACACAAATCAATCTTGAAGATTCACTTATTTCTCTNTTCTCTTGGACTAAACCAAAATTTGATTATCTAATTGTCGATTCGATTCCGTCATTTTACAAATTGATTAACAATAGAACTGAACCTAATCGCGCAAGCGAATTATTATTTTATTATTTATCTTCATTAAGAAATTTTGTATGTAATGCTAATGCAAAAATGATATTACTAAACCTACCAGTCTACAAATCTCTTCCAAAGTCGAATACTAAATTCATAGGAATGAAAGTTCTTAATCATATCAGCGATACTATACTATACATAGATACTATTAACAATAAAACAAATATTCACATTTTTAATAATGATCTTTCTGTAGAAAGATCTGTAAATCTAGAAAATTAACCGCCTTTTAATATAATCAAAAAGAAACCAATAATTAATCCAATTAATGCTAAACTAAGACCTGAAATAATATACGATGCTGTCATTCTTCCCTTTGTAACTTGTTTAGTCGCTCTGCTAATGAAAACAAAACCCAATGTACCACATAGTATTGCCGAACTAAAAATGACTGTTTCTGCTAGTGTCTGAGCCTGAAAATTTGGTATTATTGGTTGTCCTGATCCAGCATATCTAGATCCTTCTACTAATGCATTGACAATACCAGTAGTAAATAAAATCATTAAAGTAATATAAGCAAACTTCAAACCCCGTGTTTGGAATATTGACGATACAGAATTAAATGTAGTTTTTATAAATCCTATACGCCTTATTCTGAAAAACATATTATTTGTTACTGAATCAATTTTCTGTTTTATTACCATCTTATCTTCTTACCTTCCTAATTCATCCATTATTACTTGTTTTATTAATGTTCCAGTTGTTGATATTTCTAATAAGGTTTTCAGATATTGTTCCCTTTCTATGTAATCTACTCTATTTTTCCAAATCACATAACTTGAATTCAAGTTATCTAAAGCATTATTATGATATATGCAAAATTTACCTTTATTTTCTACAGTATTATCACATAATTTACAAGTATTCATTTTTTTCTCTCCTTATTTTTACATTCTGGATTGGAACAAAAGTTCCATGGCTTTCCTTTGTACGAAGTTCTAATTTTTGGCCAAGAACACTTTATACAACCATCTTTCTGTATTCTTATATATCCAAATTTTGGTAACGGTGATTTCATACTACATTCATCCTTCATACTTCTTGAACAAACTAATGCACGATTTTTTGAATTTGACGTAATTATTAAATTACCTTCTTGACAAATAGTACACTTTCCTAGCGGTTTATTCGTTACAGGCTTGTTATTTAGCTTATCAGTTGCAGCAATTAATACTCTGCCAATATTTTTATCATTTTCTTGGATAGATTTTATTATCGAGTCAAGATCCTTTTTTGTCTTTTCTATAACCTGTTCTGATGTTATCGTGTTATTCTCTATTTCTCTTAAATTTTCTTCCATCCTCTTTGTCATTTCTGCCGATAATATTTCTGGCGAATAATTCTTCAGTGTATTGACCAGAGCTTTAGCCAACTCTGTCGGTGTCAATTCATTCCCATTTACGTACATTCTATCAATTATCGTACGAATAATATTCGCTCTTGTAGATTTAGTTCCAATTTCTTCCTTTTCCATTTTTTGCACAAGTGTCATTTGATTATACGAACTAACAGGTTCTTCAAAATTTTCAACTATTTTCATTCGTTTGATTTTTAGTTCATCTCCTACAGCTAAATCTACCATATCTTCCTTTTTCACAGAATTTTCATTCCAACCTTGATCTGTTATTCTCTTAAAAGACGTATAAAAATTATATTTTCCAATTTTAAAATATATATCTCTTTTTTTGCCAATTGATGGCTCTCTAAACAAATTAAGAAATCTTTTTACAATTAAATTGAATATTTTCTTCTCTATGTCTGTTAATGTACTGATTGTAGTTTTTCCAGTAGGATAAATACTCGGATGAGCACTATCTGATTCTTTACCCTGAGTCGGACTGACACGTTGTTTTTTCAACAGCGTATTTGCCACATCTCTGAATTCAGATAAATTACTCAACTCTAAAATTATGCGACGACAATTTAAATTATGAGGTAATTTCTGACTATTTGTTCTAGGATATGAAATCAATGCATTCAGATAAAGTTTCTCCGCAATACTTAGTGTTTGGTAAGGATTTAATTTATAGAGTCTAAAAGCTTCTTTTTGTAATCCACTTAGGTTGAACGGAATAGGAGGATTGATTTTGAAGATAGATTCCTCAATTTTTTCTACTAATGCTTGTTCACCTTTACAATCATCAAGAATTATTTTTGCATTTTTATTTTTTAATATTTTCTGTTCAATATAATGAATCTTAATCCATTTTCCACTCTCATTCTTTATAGAATTGATATACGTGTTTATTGACCAAAATGGTAATGGAACATATGTTTCTCTTAATAATTCATTTTCTACTACATATGCAATAGTGGGCCCTTGAACTCGTCCAATACTTAATGTCCTATACTTTTTACTGCTTGTCATAAAAGCTCGTGATAATGCCCTTGAAATATTCATTCCATATAAAAAATCTATTGCATGACGGGTTAGACCAGCATAAGCTAAACTTATATTAATATTATTATCCATATTCGCAAAAGCACTTTTTATATCATCTTCCATTAATGTAGAAAATTTTACACGCTTTGCAACATTTTGTTTTTCCTTACATGCATACTTTAATATATTATATCCAATTGTTTCACCTTCTTGGTCTAAGTCACAAGCAAGAATGAATTCCGACGCATTTTCTGATAATTTCTCGATAACTTTTATTCTTGCATTTACCATTTTTGCTCTACTCTTTATTGATTGACTAATTGGTACCCATGAATAATCATATCTCGGTAATTTCTGTCGTTTTTTTATTAAATTTAGTGTATAAAGATGACCTATTGCAGAACATAATACATAATTTCTTTTTTTATACGTAACTAGGAATACATTTGTGTTGAAAATTTTCATCGTTTTATATTTATTATTTGATAATGCTTCTGAAATTTTTCTGGCAGCTTCAGATTTCTCACAAATTACTAGAGAATATTCTTCCGCTCCTATGATGTCTTTTAGCTCCGATTTTTTCATCTACTTAATTATTGTNTATTAAATTACTTAACTCTAAATAGTGCTATTTCATGTTATATCTTTAAAACCTTAATTCTTAGAATTGAATAATTATTATGATGCGNAAAAATTTTGTTATACTTCTTATATTCATACTGATTTCAAACCCAGTTTTTCTCCCACAAATCTCATCTAATTCAAATGTAACGGGAAATGGAATCACTATTGCAATTATTGATACCGGAATTGATTATAATCATCCTGATTTAGGAGGAGGTTTTGGTGATGGTAGAACCGTAATTGGCGGCTATGACTTTATTGATAATGATTCTGATCCAATGGACGAACTTGGTCACGGAACACATATTGCAGGAATAATAATTAATATTGCTCCTAATTCAAAACTATTGGCTTATCGGGTTGTTGATTACAACGGTCTCGTCAAATCAAGTGACGTAATTAGAGCAATGGATTTAGCTATTTCCGATGGAGCTGATGTAATTAATCTTAGTTTAGGGAGTATGTCTGAGTCAAACGAACTTCGAAAATCAATTAAACAACTTACTAATTCAGGTATAATTATTGTAACTGCTGTGGGTAACAGTGGACCAATTGTTGGTAGTATTGGCGACCCAGCAAAGTATGAAGACGTAATTTCTGTTGGTTCACAATATACTGACGAAGTAAATTCAACCTTGGCAATAATTAATATTGATAGTATTGAGGAAGACCTAATTGGTTTACCTATGATTGACTCCGTACCTCTCACTGATAATCTAAACGCCGAACTCAAATTTGTTAATTATGCACGCGATGAAGATCTTNTCGGAATTGATTTATCAGGTAAAATAGCTGTTGCAAAAAGACGTGGAGCAGAACCTGGTGACATTGTCTATTTCTCACAAAAAGAATCTAATGTGGCTAAAAATGGAGCACTCGGACTTATAATAATCAACACGATGCCTGGTATAATCAAAGGTAGATTGCTTCATCCTGGCATGGCTATTGATTACAAACCAAGTATTCCTACTTTATTAATTACACAGGAAGATGGAGAAAAGATTCTTAAATATATAGAAGAATCAAACAGCCCTATTACTATGTCATTTCGTAACGATAATCTCACAAACTTTGTTTCATTATTTAGTTCTCGTGGACCAGTATCCTCTTTTTACGCTAAACCTGATTTAGTTTCATTTGGTGAACAAGTCAATTCTACTTGGCTGGATAATTCTTACAAATTTCAAAATGGAACAAGTTTTTCAGCACCACAAGTTACTGGCACTGTCGCCTTGTTGTTGGAACTACATGGTGATCTCAACAAAGATCAAATCCTTGGCATACTGGGACCATCTGCGTCTCCATTAACTAATTCATATAATCTATATTTACCATCCACTCTGCAAGGTTCAGGTAGTCTAAATATTGATAAAGCATTACAATCGCCTCTTTCTATTCATCAATCACAATTGTCTTTTAATCTGGGCAATCAACAGCCAACTAACTCACAATTAATCACTTTAGAATCACTTGTATCAGATTCTCTCGAAATATCCATTGATCATAACCTTCAAAACAAAGATATTGAAATCATTTTTAATTCAAGCACCTTTGTATTAAATGGAAAAGAATCTGTTGTTGTTGAATTAAATAATAATTTACTCAAATCAATTCAGGAATCTTACTTTGATGAATTCCGACTTCTAATCAAAACTAATTATTCCAATACTGTATTTACTATACCTATATCAACTTACTTCTACACAATCTCTCTTGATATTGAAAATAACTCTGAATCTCATATTGTTCGCATTTTGGGAATTGAAAACTATGATCAAGCTTTGTTACGTATATATAATACAGACAATGCCGAGGTTGANGAACAAACTTTCTCATTCAATGAAGAAATACTCCTAAACTTATCGCCAGGAACTTATTGGATTAATGCCATAGTTTCTTCAAACGACAATTTCGAATTTGGTGGAATCGAATATATCGTCCATCCTAATTCTAATCTATCCACACTTGATTCCAATTATGATTCGTCTACTTGGATTTATGTGATAATTACACTCGTCTCAATAATGATTCTGATATATTATACACGAAAGTCATCTTTGTAGCTTGTGCATAGCTCTTAAATCAGATTCAAATAACTCTAGATTTTTTGGTATTTCTATTGATATTCCATTCTTTAATGAAAGTCCTTGTTCTTTCTTCTTGTTCCATACAAGCGAATTAAATTCGATTATATTTGCTGTAATTGTGGATAATTGATAATCATCTTTTACTTCAGGAAAAATCTGTTTATGTATACTCTCTTGTGAATATAATTCTCTCCAAATTTTATCTGTTATGAATGGAGTTATTGGTGCAAGAAGTAATAATAAATTCTTCATACATATATGTAAAGTTGACCATGCTGCACGTGTAGATTTCTCGTCAAATTCAATTCCATAAGCTCTTTGTTTAACTAATTCTATATAATGTGGTGCAAAAATATTCCAAATAAATTCTCTCACTCTATTTGCAGGTATAAAGAAATTATAATCTTGGTAGCCTTCTAACGATTCTTTTATTACTTTTGATAATTCATCTAAGATCCATTTGTCTGTTTCTAAAGGCTCTTCTTCAACAACAGGGAAATTTGAAANAAATCTAGCAGTGTTCCATAACTTGGATAAAAATTTTCCCACTCCTGTTATCTTTACTTCAGACACACGAAAATCTGAACCAAGATTTACCTCTGATGCAGCCCATAACCTAAACATATCTGCACCATTCTTTTCTAATATTGGAATTGGATCTATCGCATTGCCTTTACTTTTACTCATCTTCTCACCCCTTTCATCAACTCCATATCCCATAATCCATGCATGTGTAAAAGGAGGTTTCTTCGTTAATTGATTACATCTTAATACCGTGTAATGTAGCCATGTTCTGATTATATCTTTAGATTGCGGTCGTAGACTTGTCGGATAGGTCTTTTCAAAAAATTCTTGATCTCTATTATATTTTGTAATGAATAACGGAGATATACTGGAGTCCATCCATGTATCAAATGTTCTTTCGTCACCTACAAAATCTTTCTCTCCACACTTCTTACAACTATCAAAAGGAGGCTTCTCTTTCCACGGTCTGACATATTTCCCAGGTTCAGGTAAATTCGCTTCATTACATGATTTACAATACCACACAGGAACTTCAGTCGCATTGTATCGTCTTCTTGATATCGGCCAATCAATTGAAATCGCCTCAATCCAATCAATCAATCTTCTTCTATGTTCCTCCGGATGAAACTTCAATGAACGTGCAATGTCTAATAATTCATTTTTATGTTCTATTTGTTTTACATAGTATTCTTCCATTGGAATTATCTCCACAGGATTCTTACTTCTCTCACAACACGGAGTCCTGTGTTTTATATTTTCAACTCGTTCTACTAAATTCATCTCTTGTAAATCCTGAATTATCTTTTCTCTAGCTTCATTCACTTTTAGTCCCTGATATTTTCCTGCATTGTCTGTCATGCGTCCAGCTGTATCAATACTGATTTTCTCTTGTAATTTTAATTCTCTAAATAATAATACATCTGTATAATCTCCATAGCTACAAATCATTACCGCACCAGAACCAAATTCCATTTTCGCACTAGGATGTTGAACTATTTTCACATAATTCTCAAAGACTGGTACCCTCACTTCATTACCTACAAGTTTCTCAAACCTGTCATCGTCGGGATTAACTAATATGACCTGACAACTTGCTAAAAGTTCAGGTCTGGTGGTGGCAATTATAACACAATCTTCCTTTCCCTTAATGTAAAATTTTAGATAAACTAATTTTGATGGTAATTCCTGGTAAAATATTTCTGCGTCTGCAATAGTGGTACGGCACTTTGGGCAGTAGTTATTT
Source organism: Nitrososphaerota archaeon (assembly GCA_013306035.1). Taxonomy (GTDB): domain Archaea; phylum Thermoproteota; class Nitrososphaeria; order Nitrososphaerales; family UBA57; genus UBA57. The sequence continues at coordinate 24,318 of JABUBF010000004.1, read as the reverse complement.
GGCCTAGATGATTGATATATCTGATCTTTCTTCCATAATTCAATGAATGTAGATTGCGTGAGAGCTCTATATTCGTCTGAATCAGTTCTATAATATTCACTAAATAATCCAGACAAACCCATGAGTTTCATTGTAGAAATCATCTCAGCCTCAAGGTCATCTAACGCAATTTTACAAAGACCTGTGAATTCTTCTCTTGGAGTAGATATCATGCTCACTTTGAATTTCTTTTCAGTATAGATCTCTACCGGTAATCCGTTCCTATCAATTCCTATTGGAAACAACACATTAAAATTCATCATTCTGGCCGTCCTTGCAATCATATCTATCTGTGAATAATGCGCTGCCGCGCCAATGTGCCAAGGTCTTCCCGAAGGATATGGCGGAGGTGTATCAATAGTGAATACTTCTCTTTTATCATGAATATCAAATTCATATAATGATTCTTTATTCCACATCTCTGCAATACTCTTTTCAATCTCTACATTCCAACGGTTCTCTTTTATTTTCGGTTCCAACTAATCACTCTCCACCTTATTGCATTCTATACCTTAATATTGCTCCTAATCCGCTAAAACTCATTAACATTCTTCCTTCCTCTGACCCACTTCCTAAAACCTCAATTCTCGTTCCAGTTTCAGAAGCCTTGTCTTCTAAAATTTCGATTAAATCTGTTTCTGTTATAGTAAAATCTACAGCTTGACAAGATTCACACGATTCACTCAAAAACTTTTGTTTCTCCTGAACGTATGACGTTCTATTTAGAATCTTATTCTTATCTGTTGAACATCTATTACATTTTAGCAAAATATTCAACATATTCAAATCTTCTGAAGCAATTATTACTTCGACTGCTCCTTTAGTTGTTGCGTCCATTACTTCTTTTATTCCATATGCAGCAAGACTCTTTTCTTTATGTATTTCTGATAAAAATCTCTGAATCAACTTTTTCTCTTCAATCACTCTCATATCTTTTAGTACATCTGACGACTTATCTATTGCTTCACGTACTCCTTCTGCACCAGAATACGCTCCATCTACTTCTGTTAAAATCTTTTCTCTTAATCGATAGTCTAAATAATCACTTTTTAAAAATGAATCTTTTGTTGGACCTGGTCCACTTATTATTAGTCCTTTTATTTTGTTCTGTTCTAAAAAGATTTTTTTTGCATGTTTAGCAACTCTATTATAATATGCTGATAAATTCATCTCTCTCAGTCTTTCATACCTTCTTGCCGATTGCCCACCTGCTCTTGTTTTTCCAGCAACTCCAGATGTAATAACTTCGTCAACTACTATTTTTGCACCTGTTAAAACTCCAAATCCTGCTTCTGTCGAATCTATTGAAATAACTCCAATCACATCAACTTCCTTAATCATGTCCATCAGATGTTCTAAATGAAAATGATCATCACATCTGTAAAGATACGTCTGTACTGGCTTCGGAGGGATTATCTCATTAACAAATACTTGTTCACTGCCAGGACCATTTGTCATTAAAGATCCAACAAATAATACTATTCCGTTTTCAGGAGTTCTCTTGAAAAGCTTTAGTCGTTGTTGAGTCTTTGTTAATGCATCCTGAACATGATTTCTAGTAGAATCTGATTTTATGTTCGTTGCTGTTCCATATTCTTCTCGTAAATTATTCAACACTTCGTGCAGTGCTTTTTTTGGAGGGATATATAAGGAAATTAGCTCAGTTCCTTTTCCTGTCTTACTAGAGAGTTCTCTAAGCATCTTCCTTGTTTTATATAATGCTACTGAATCTATATTACTCGGCAAAAATTCACCCTTATAATTATTCTACGAAGTGGTTTGATGTTATATTATATCTATTAATGAATGAAAATTAATAAGACAATTGTTCGTAGACATAAGTGGTTAAATGAAAACCGTAGTAATTAAATTAAGTGGAAGTTTATTCTCATTCGACAAAGATTATTCCCAAGTCAAGAAAATAACAAAAACCCTAGATGAGATTAGTCGTAATGGATATAATGTCGTTGCAGTGGCAGGCGGTGGAAAAACTGCTCGGAATATGCAAAATGCAGCTAGAAACTTTCATGCAGACGAAGCCTTTCTTGATCAACTTGGAATTGATGTTTCTCGTATCCATGCAAAAATACTCACAACTTGTACTACTAACTCCTGCCAAGATATACCAAAAACTTTAGACGAAGTAGTTCGATNTCTGTCATCTTCAAAAATTGTTTTTACTGGCGGTTTATCACCTGGTCAAAGTACAAATGCAACTGCTGCTTTAATTGCCGAAAGAACTAAAGCTAAACTGTTTGTCAATGCTACTGATGTTGATGGCGTCTTTACTTCCGACCCAAGAAAAAATAAAAATGCAAAGCTGATTAAATCAATTACTACAAAAAATTTGCTAAGTAAAGTTGTTNATAATAAGATGAGTGCTGGAACTTACGATTTAATGGATTTACTTTCCCTAAAAATTATTGAACGATCTAAAATTCCTACTATTGTAATTAAATGTGATAGTGGACGAATCAAATCTGCAATCTCTGGTAAATCTAAAGGTACTAAAATCACATCTTAGCTAAATTAAATCTCTTTGAAAACATGTTTTTGTATTTTTGTGACAAGCATTACCAAATTGTTCTACTAAATAAATTAGTGTATCTTCATCACAATCTATCTTTATTTCGAGTACTTTCTGTACATTTCCAGATTCTTCACCTTTTTTCCAAAGTTTGTTTCTAGATCTACTCCAATAATGACCATATCCCGTTCTAACAGTCTCTTCTATCGCTAATCGATTTGCATAAGCCAACATTAGTATATCTTTTGATTTACTATCTTGCACTATCACCGGAACCAATNCCTGACTCTTTTCAAAATCAATATCATTTATAGATAATTTTGTCATATTCTCACTAAAACCTTATTCTCTTTTAAAAATCTCTTTAATGCAGATACATCAAATTGGTTATAGTGGAATACCGACGCTGCTAGAGCTGCATCTACGTTAGTTTTATCAAATACATCAACAAAATGTTCCATGCTTCCACATCCACCGCTTGCAATAACNGGTATATTTACTTTATCTACGATTTCTTTTGTTAATTCTACATCAAAACCATCTTCAGTTCCATCTCTGTCAATTGATGTCAATAATATCTCGCCTGCTCCAAGTTTTTCTACTTCTTGTGACCATTGTATTGCATCAATTCCTGTTGATTTTCTTGCACCATAACTGAATACTTCAAACATATTATTCTCATTTCTTTTTGCGTCGATAGCTACAACACAACATTGTCTTCCAAATCGTTCGGAAATTTCTGTAATTAATTCAGGTTTTTCAATCGCCATTGTATTTATTCCCACTTTGTCTGCTCCACTACAAAGAATATTTCTTGCATCTTCTATACTACTTATTCCTCCTCCTACAGTAAAAGGTATNTCTAATTTAGAAGCTACGTTACGAACCATTTCACTAACTGTCTTACGTTTTTCTGGCGAAGCTGTAATATCAAGAAACACCAATTCATCTACGCCATCATCTCTATACTTTGAACCTAATTNTACAGGGTCTCCTGCATCCTTTAAATTAACAAAATGTTCACCTTTTACTACTCTTCCTTCTTTAACATCTAAACACGCTATGATTCTTTTTGATAACGTCATTGTTAATCCTCCAATGTAATAGCCTGTTCTATTGTAATTATTTTACTATGCAATACTCTACCTAAAATTACGTATTCCACGCCTATTTCTTTCACTTTGTTTATGTCCTCTATAGAACTAATTCCGCCACTAGCTTGAATCTGTATACTAGTGTTATTTCTAATTTTTCTCAAAGTTTCCATATCAGGTCCCGCCAGCATTCCATCTTTTTTAATTGCAGTTAGTAAAATCGTTTCAATTCCATAATCCGCAAAGTCTGAAACTGCTTTATTTAATTCTATTCCAGAACTATCCCTCCAACCATTAATCATAATCTGATTGCCAATATAATCGAGTGATATTATAATTTTTGATACACCGACTTCTTTACAAATCTCTTCAAATAATCTTCTGTTGTTTACTGCAACAGTTCCAATTACAACCTTGCTTACATTTCCAGAAATCTTTTTAGCATAATCTACGTCGCGTATTCCTCCTCCAACTTGTATCTCCATTTCCGTACTTTCTGAAATTGTTTTAATTAATTCGTAATTATTTCCTCGTTCTAATGTTGCATCTAAATCTACTATATGCATCCGACTAATTCCAGTTTCTTGCCATTTTTTAACAAGTTGTACTGGACTGTAATCATAAAATGTAGCTAAATCTGGATTTCCTTGTTTTAATCTTACTACTTTTCCATCTAAGAGATCTATTGATGGTACTATTTTCATAAATTCCCACAAACTGATACAAAATTCTCTAGTATTCTTGCTCCAGCCTTTCCTGATTTCTCTGGATGAAATTGAGTTCCAAATATGTTGTTCTTATTTACCATTGATGTAAATTCTATACCGTAGTCTGTCGTAGTGGATATAATTTTAGAATCAGTTGGTTTTGGATACAAAGAATGAACAAAATATGCCCAAGATTGATCTTCAACACCATCTAAAATACGATCTTTATTGTTCTGTTTTAGAGTATTCCAGCCTATATGAGGCACTTTTACATTATTCGAAAAAAGCATTATTTCACCTTCGAAAAATCCTAATCCATCTCCTGGACCTTCCGCGCTTTTTTCAAAGAACAATTGCATCCCCAAACATACACCTAAAATTGGCTTATTATTTTCATAATAATCATTTAAAATTCTCTGATTTACTTGTATCCTCTTCACTGCGTGTTTCCAACCTCCTACACCTGGAAGAATAATTCCATCATATTCTAAATTTGCATCTAATTCTGATGTTACAATAGTTGTAACTCCTATCTTTTCTAGTGCAGTTTGAATACTAAATAAATTACCTACACCATAATCTAATATGGCAATCTTTATCATTACATCATTCCCTTCGATGAGGGAGTTCCATCTCTTCTACTATCTGGTGACATTGCTTCTCTCATTGATAATGCCATTGCTTTTATTGCAGCTTCCACTTTGTGGTGATCATTGTTTCCATATTCTACAATGACATGAATGTTTGCTTGTAGACTAGTTGAAAATGACTGAATAAAGTGATAAATATCTTCTGCAGGCATATCTTCAATTCCTTCTTTATCTATCTTCAAATCTGCAACTTGAAATGGACGTTTAACTAAATCTACCGCTGAATATGCTAATGCATCATCCATTGGAACAATCGCAAAACCAAATCTCTTTATAGATTTTCGTTCTCCAAGTGCTTTGTTAATTGCTTCACCTATTGTTAGTGCAACGTCTTCAGCTGTATGATGAATTAAATCTCCTGTCGCATCAATTTGAATATCAATCAAGCTATGTGTAGCAAATGAAGTAACTAAGTGATCTAAGAATTTTACCGAAGTATTAATCTTTACATTTCCGGTTCCTTCTAATTGTACTCTTACTGTAATGTCCGTTTCCTTCGTTTTTCTCGTTACTTCAGCTTCTCTCAATTCACTCACTAAATAATTCAGGTATATCGTTAATATTACTTATTATTATGTCCGCTTTCTTGTCTTTAAACAGCTTAATTTTATTTCGTTCTGACCTTGAGGAGCCATATATTCCTGCAAATATATACTGTTGATTATTGGCTTTATTTGCCGCTTTTGTCATTAATAGATCCTCCATAGAATCACCAACATACAGTATATTTCCTTTTGAAGCTAAATTTGTTATAGATTTTTTTAATGCTACGGNGTTGGGTTTATCAATTCTGGCTCCATATCTTGGAATACGTGCCAAATCTTCGATAAATACGTTGCCTTTTACATTAAAATATCTAAACAAGTTTCCTAGTGTGAATTTTGTCCCAATCTTACCCCTTCCTGATACAATTGCAATATTTTTCTGAAATCTCTTTTTTAATGCAGTTAATGTCGATTCTTTAACAATCAACTTTTCACTTTCGATTGTTCCTTTACGATTGAAAGTAATAGTATTTGTTTTTCTGGCCTTTTTTATTAGATTCTTTCCGTANAAATATTCATCAAATACATTGGTTACGANGTTATTCTTTCTATCATTTGTAAAATTCAAAAACTTTTTAGCAGAATATAATAATTCTTTTTGTTCCTTATCTAATCCTTTACTAATCAATAATTCGATAGATTCTATATCAAATTTCTTTATCTCTTTTGCAAGTTCGTTGAATTCTCTTGTAAAATTAATCTTTGTATTCTTAGCATTTAATCCGATTTTATTCAATTCTATTAATTCTAATTTTCTAAATGAATTCGAAATATTTCTCATATTAATATTGTTTAATTCTTGTTTATATGCCTCTGATAAATTCTTTGGCAACATCGATATAATCTTTAATATTATTACATAACAGAACTTGTAATCATTATTGAATCCCCCAGTTTGTCTAAAAAGTTCTANTGTTGTTTTTGATATTTTATATCTACTAAATTTTATATTCACTATATTCTTCAAGATATATGAAATTGTAAGNTCTATACATATGTCATAGGATTTTTTTGAATCAATTAAAACTCCATCACAATCAAAAATTATTGTATTAATATTTCTAACATCTCTATCTGAAATCCTTTGATAGACTGCTCTATTGTTAATTATTCTTTTTTGATATACTTTTGACATTTTCATTTACAAATCTTGCTTTTGCTGATTTTCCGTGATTGATTAAACCCTCTTGGTTTGATAATTTTTCAATCTTCACTAAATTATTCTTTAATTTCTCTTTAGTTGTTTTTGCAATAAAAAATCTTCTCGTAAAATCAATACTAGATAATGCAGAATAAAATTTTCCTGAACCACCTGTTGGTAAGACGTGATTTGTACCCAATCCATAATCACTAAATGCAGCCGGCGTATAGTTTCCTATCAATACTACTCCACTTGACGTCATCTCTTTTGCTACGGAATCTTGATTCTCAGTCATAATCTCTAAATGCTCTGACGCAAAATCATTTGCAAAATCAATACATTCTTGCATGCTTTTACAATATACTATGAATCCATTCTTCAATAATGATTTACTGACTATGTCTCTACGCTCGATTTGCGGCAATCTTTCTTGTATTAATCTGATTAAATCTTTAGCAAGTCTTTTCGACGTTGTAACTACCCCGCATAAGCTATCAGTACCATGTTCAGCCTGCGCAAATAGATCACTTATGATTAATTCTTTATCAGCACTATTGTCTGCAATTATCAGTAATTCTGAAGGACCTGCATGTAAATCTATTCCTACATCTTCAGATATTATTTTCTTAGCTTGATATACGAAAATATTTCCTGGCCCTACAATTTTCTCGACTGGTTTTATCGAATTTGTTCCATAACCCATTGCTGCTATCGCTTGAGCTCCCCCTACTTTGTATATCTCATCGACTTGGCAAATATCTGCTGCCACAAGTACTGATGGATTAATTTTCTTATCTAAAGATGGAGGCGAACAAACAATTATTCTTTTTACACCTGCTATCTTTGCTGGAACTGATGACATAANTAAAGATGATGGATACACTGCTTTTCCTCCTGGAACATAACATCCAACACTTTCTAACGGAACCATGTTGTATTTTATGTAGCTGCGCTTATCTCTTATTTCAACATCATTAACAAAATTAGAGAACAATTTCATTATCTTCTTTTCAGTTTTCTCTACAGATTTTTTTAGAATCTTTAATTCTTTTACGATTTCTGAATCAATGATTGAGTATGCTTCTTTAATCTCTTTATTATTAACTCTTAATTGATTAGGAAGTAGTTTTACTCTGTCAAACTTTGACGTGTACTTCAATAAAGCTTTGTCGTTGTTCTTTTTTACGTCATTCATTATTTTTTTTACGTAATCTATGTCAGTAGATTTTACTGTTCGACGACGAATTTTTTCTGAAGTTTGTTCTACTGTTGATAATTTGTTGATCTCAAAATACTGAATCAAACTATTTACCTTCATCTTCATGAATCTTCTCTAATGGTAGTATCTGGACAGGTTTATGTACAATCAAACCTTGTGCGTATTTTCTAAGATATGGTAATATCTGAAGAAATTCATCTTTAGGTATTACAGTATTAATCGAATACCATTCATCTTTTGATAATTNACTAATGGTGGGGGATTCTAATGACGGAATAATCTTTAAGACACGCTCTAAGTTGTTCTTTTTTACATTCATAAATATATGTACTTTGGATTTTGCTTCTACTACTCCCTTACATAAACTAATAACATCATAAATTTTCTGTCTCTTTTTGGGATCTTTTAATGCTATTTTATTTGCAATTAAATAAGCGGAAGATTCCATTATCGTATCCACAACTTTAAGATTATTTTGCGCCAAAGTTGAACCAGTTTCAATTACATCAAATATTACATCTGCCTCTTCTGGAGGTTTTGCTTCTGTTGCGCCAAAAGAAAACATGACCTTAACATCTTTGTTTGTTCCAGTACTAAACCATGGTGTGACAATCGACGGTGATTTTTTTCCATATTTCTTTTTGTATATCTCATTATTGAGCAAATATTCTCTTGCCAAATTCAGATACTCGGTTGAAATTCGTAATTGTTTTTTATCTTTTATATGATTCTTTAATAAAGCTGAGAAATTTTTGCTCTTATTTGCATCCGGTAACGCAACTACTATTCTCACCTTGCCATATTCTAAATTGAGTAATTTTACTACGTCTGCTTTGTTTTCTTTTATCCAATCTTCTCCTGATATTCCTATATCTTGAGTTCCTTCCTGTANGTTCTTTGGTATTTCTTGAGGTCTTAATATCTTCACGCTAATACTACTATCATTTATTATTGGCCTGTATGTTCTTGACTGGCCTTTTATTGTATATCCTGCAGTTTCAAAGAACTGATATGTTGCTTTTTCCAAAGATCCCTTTGGCAGAGCTAATTTAATTACTGACATAGAATTTTAATCCTCTTTTTCATAAAAACTAATGATAACTTACCTATTAAAGATAGTAAAATATTATAGTCAAGACTGGAAAATGTACAAAAACGATTATTCGCGGTGAATACAATCACTCATTTTCTTCAAATAAATTTATCTTAATCCTTTATTTAAGTATTTGTTGTAATAATTAAATAATAATCAGGCAGGGGTAGCGAATCTTAACAGAGCGAAGCCCGGTCAACCGCGGATTAACAAAGCGGAAAGGACTCAAGATCGGCTTGTTGTGATATCCTCTCCTCTAGAGGTTCATGGGTTCAAATCCCATCCCCTGCACTTTCTATCGATACTTTTTTTGACTGGAAAATACTTACAATTATTATGATTATTGAATTTAATGGCAACACTCCAAAAATTCAATCTGGCGTGTTTCTTGCTAGCAGTGCAGATGTTATTGGTGATGTTGTATTAGCAAATGATGTAAGTGTTTGGTATAACTCTGTAATTCGTGGAGATTTTAATTCTATTATTGTCGAGGATTCTTCCAATATCCAAGATAATAGTATCCTACATGTTGACGCTGATGAACCTCTTAGTATTGGTAAAAATACAACAATTGGTCATGGATGCATAATACACGGATGTACAATTGGAAATTCCTGTTTAATAGGAATGGGATCACTAATCATGAACCGCGTTATAATTGGTTCTAATTGTATAATTGGTGCAGGTACTCTGATAACACAGGATACAAAAATTCCTGATAATAGTGTTGTAGTAGGAAGACCAGGAAAAATTATCAGACAGATTACTCAATCCGATTTGGCATATATTAATTCTAATGCCAAAGCTTATGTATCTCTTAAAAATAAATACCTTAATCATTAATTTATTATTCTTTAATAAATTCTAACGATATTGAATTAATACAATATCTTTTACCTGATGGAACCGGCCCATCATCAAATACATGTCCTAGATGCGAATCACATTTTTTACACAGTACTTCCGTTCTAGTAATTCCTGCTGTCTGATCAATTTCAAATCTCACTGAATCACTATTATACGGTTCAAAAAAGCTTGGCCAACCAGTTCCCGAATCAAATTTTGTATTTGATTTGAATAAATTATTATTACAACAAATGCATTTGTAAACCCCTTTATCCTTTGTTTCATAGTATTTACCACTAAACGGGATCTCTGTTGATTTATTACGACATACATCAAATTGTTNATCAGATAAAATCTCCTTCCATTCACTCTCATTTTTACGGATTTTATCTTTCATACTAAAATTTAGTTGTAAATTGTTATAACTTTTTAGTGAAATTTCATTGTAAAATATGGGCCCGGAGGGATTTGAACCCACGACTTTTGGTTATCTTCTATAATCCGAAGACCAACGCCCTATCCGGGCTGGGCTACGGGCCCAACATTACTGAAGTAATTTAATATAAAAGTACAAATTTATAGGAAAAAGATATTCACTATCAATTCCTTAAATCCTATTGTATGTGTGATTGACAAATTGGAAGAAACAACTGATATTATTCAAGCAATAGAGAGCAACAAGGGATTTTTGATTAAAGATAATGACTCCCGTCAAGAATTGAAAATTCGTGGTTTCGGTGAAGGAAAAAAACATGGATTATTATTAAGAGATTACGAAGCTCTTTATTTAATCTATTCTTCCAAACTTAATGTTATCAAGGAAAATAAAAAGCTAACTTTTAATGATGTTCTTCAAACTGCTCTAATACGTGATGAACATGCTTGGACAAAATTCTTAATTTACAAAGATATTAGAACTCGTGGTTATGTAGCTAAAGAAGGCTTTGGTTTTGGTGCAGATTTTCGTGTTTATGATAAAGGAAATTTTGGTTCAAAAGCTGCAAAATATATTATCTTTGCTATGAATGAAGGCAATGAAATAAATCTAAAATCTTTGATCGATTCTGTAAAACAAATTTCTAGAATGGGCAAAGTTCCAATTATTGCAGTTGTTGAAAGACGAGGTGAAGTTATTTATTATCGTTTATCTAAATCTCATTTTCGTGAATTGCTTTGACATTTAATCTCATTGCTTTGCTTTCTCTAATTCGTCCAATAAATTCATTCATGATTGGTTTAGCTGTTATTGTAGGAATTGCAATTGGCTCTCCTGATATGTTATTCTCAAGACTATCAATTTATGGATTCATTACTGGATTCTCTATATCTTCTTATTCTATGATAATCAATGATGTTTACGATATTNAAATTGATAAAGTCAATCAACCAGAACGCCCTCTTCCCAAACAATTAATCTCTGTCAATTCTGCATTATCATTATCTCTAATTCTATTATTAATTGGTCTTACCAGTTCATTACTAATTTCTTATTACCATATCATTATCACTGTAATCTTCTCTTTCTTATCTTGGTTCTATAATATCTGGGGTAAAAAACAAGGACTAATTGGAAATTCTATAGTTGCATCTTCAATGTCTATCCCATTTATTTTTGGGGGCATAATCACTGGTAATATTTCATTATTAGTTTGGTCCATCTCTCTCATNGCTTTTCTCTCAGGAATGGGTAGGGAAATAATCAAAACAATTGCTGATGTCGAAGGAGATCAGATTAAAGGTGTAAAATCCATTTCTATTCAATTTGGATTGCGTAATGCAATGCTCATTGCCTGCATCTTTATAGTCAGCTCTATTATTGTTTCATTTATTCCAATTTATTTTNATCTGATTCAAATCTATTATGTTCCATTATTACTATTGACTGACTTAATTTTACTCTATTCGGTATCTATCATCTCAAAAAATTATTCAAAATCTGAATCATTAAAAGTAAAAAAACTAATACTTTATGCAATGTTGTTTGGATTGATAACTTTTCTTGCTAATAGTATGATTGTATGGTAGNAGTGTTTCTTAATGTGGACTGAAAAATATCGACCAAAAGTTCTTAGCGAGGTAGCTGACAACGACGATTTACGCGGTAAAATAAATAAATGGTTACGTACTTGGGATACATCTTTCAAGCCTATTTTATTACAAGGAACACCAGGTGTTGGTAAAACTTCTCTCGTCTACGCTCTTGCTAAAGAACTTGATTATCATGTAATTGAACTTAATGCTAGTGATAAAAGAACGAGGAATAATCTTCAATCTTCACTTGAACCTCTTTTTCAATCTACTACTCTGTTTAATGAAAAGATTTTAGTATTAATTGAAGAAGTCGATGGCCTTGATTCACGAGCAGATTATGGCGGTGTAGACTTTCTTATTGAAACAATCGACAGTATAACTGTTCCAATCATTATTACTTGTAATTCCTCAGATTCTAAAAAACTCTCTAAATTACTAAAAAAATGCCAGGTCTATAAATTCAAAAAAATCGACCCACGCCAAATAAGCTTAGTACTAGAATCAATTGCAAAAAAAGAAAAACTTACANTTCCTCTCGATAATATTGTCAATATTTCAACTACTTCTAATGGTGATTTACGTTATGCTATTAATGCTCTNCAGACATACGATTCGACCATAGAACAACCACGTACATTTATTTCTAAATCATTGTCTCTTGATCAAGGAATTCGACAATATTTTGATTCTGTTGATATGTCAGAGGCAATGAATTCACTTCTTAATACTCATTCTAACCCAAACGACATATTACGTGCCATATTTAGCAGTGTAGTCTCAAGTTCTAACAAAATTCCAAATAATGAATTATCTAAAATCCTCTCAATACTGTCTGACATCGACTTGTTACTGGGACGTATAATAAAAACTCGTGAATGGAGACAATTAAGATACTTTAATTCCCTTCTTGTTTATTCATTATTCGAAACTCTAACTCATCAACCAATTAAATTCAGTTTGTACCAAAATCCATTTCCATTACAAGTTCGTATCTGGAATGATGGCCGAAACTTTCGTACCATTGTAAAATCACTCAATAAATATACTAATGAATCAACCGATAATCTAGTAGATTCAATTCCTTATTTTATACTAATTCTATCAAAACAAGAAAACCGAAATAATCTTCTAACTCGTTTAGGATTAGAGGATAAAGAAATCAACACAATAAATAGAGAAATTACAAATATTTCTAAATCTAAGTAGGCGTTATTTCTTTTTGATTATTCATATAACTTCTTAATGCTCTTGGAATTGTAATACTTCCATCTTCGTTTTGATAATTCTCTATTATTGCAATTAAAGTACGTTCTGTAGCAGTCAGTGTACTGTTTAGTGTATGTGTTAAAATACTTTCTTCGTGTGGTTTATTTCTAAATTTTATACTTAGTCTGCGAGACTGAAAATCCGTGCAATTACTACAAGAAACTAGTTCTCTGTAGTTATTTTGTCCAGGCAACCAAGCTTCAATATCAAAAGTTTTTGCTGCAACTTTACTCATGTCCCCAGAACTTAGTAACATAATTCTATATGGTATTTCTAATTCTTTATAGAATTGTTTCACATCTAATAGAATTTCTTCATGCTGGTTCCAGGAACTTTCTGGATCAGTAATCGAAAAAATCTCCACTTTTTCAAATTGATGTACTCTGAATATTCCTTTTGTATCTCTTCCATGAGATCCCGCTTCCTTTCTAAAACACGGACTAATTGACGCATATTTTCTAGGCAAATCATCTTTAGAGAAGATTTCATCTGAATGCATTGCGGCTAAGGCATGTTCTGACGTTCCAATTAAGTATAAATCCTGGTCTTCGATTTTGTAAATTACTTCTTCAAAATCTGATAATATTACTGCTCCACTCATTGGTTTCCTATTCATTAGATATGGAGGTTGTAACAGGGCATATCCTCTCTTATTGATATATTCAAGCGCAAATGCAATTAATGCATAATTCATTTTCACCAATTCATTTTTCAAAAAGTAAAATCTCGAACCTGAAATTTTACTTGCCCTCTCTATATCAATCAAATCATTTTTTTCAGATAATTCTATATGATCTAATGAATTCTTGTTTAACCCTGTTTCAGGTTGCCACTTCTCAATCTCTTTATTTGACTTATCATCTATTCCTATTGGTACTGAATCATGAATTAAATTTGGTATGGATTCTAGACGATTATTATATTCATCTTGACTTTTTTTAGCGTTATTCTGTAAATCTTCAATTTTCGTTGATATATTCTTCATTTCTGTTAATGTTTCTGTTATGTCAATTCCTTGTCTTTTCTTTGTTGATATGTCCTTAGAAATATTATTCCTTTGCATCTTATACGATTCTAGTTCAGTAATTAATTCTCTTCTTCCTCTATCTATTTCTAGAAGTTCTGAGATATCTAATTCTACATTCCTATCTTTCAGCATATTGATGACTTTTTCTGGTTCTGCCCTCATTAACTTTGGATCAATCAAATCATTCCACCTTTTCTAATGTTTTACTTGTCATATCAATCATTGATAAAACTTCATCTACTGTATTTAACAAAGTTTCCATTACATTATTAGATTTNAAATTAATCTCTAAAATATTATTCTTCACACTCTGACTCATAGTCATTCCTTCTGGAAAATCTTTATTATCTGGATCTAATGATTTTGCTATAATTGCTGCTGTAGACTTTTTTCTGAACTTCAAACTAATATCGATTTCTATATTTTTTTTCATATCTATTGTTTTAGATATTAATATTTTGTACCTAAGCTAATTGAGCAACTACAGATTTATATTTCCACTTTTTAGGAATGATATTTTTCTTTTTGTAATATTTAGAAAGTCTGTGTACCTTAGCTTCTATCATCTCCAAAGATCTTACGTTTTTTCTATCTCCTTTATTTGCTTTCAAATGGTTTTGCAAGCTTACAGCTCTTTTTACTAAAGATTCCAAATCTTCAGGTATCTCTTGTTTTACCCCATTCTCTTCCATGAACTCTTTCATTTTCTTTCCAGTTACTGCTTTTATTGAAGAAACAGCATATTCATCTCTTAATTTAGTTCCTATCTGACTGACATTCATTCCTTCTTTATTCATTTCAACAACAAGTTTTCCAATTTCTTCAGGGGTAATCTTCACCCAATCAGACTTCATAGTAGATGGCTTCATAGATTGAGATTTTCCTCTACTGTTTCCATGTATTCTAGTCAATTGTTCTCTTTTCCATATATGATGTTTATAATGATAAGTCTTGCGTTTTTATTGATTTTTTTCTAACCATTCCGCAAATGTTCGTGCTGCTTTTGACCTATGAGATATTTGATTTTTTTCACTTAATGACATCTCTGCAAAAGTTTTGTTTTTTCCCTTTGGTGTAAATATCGGATCATAACTAAAACCCTGATCTCCTTGTAAATTTGTAGAAATATTTCCCTCGCAAATTCCTATGAAACTCTTTACAACTTTTCCCTTATCACCATACACAATAGCTGAATGGAATTCTGCTGTTTTATCTTCTCGATTCCTTAGCAATCTAACTATTCCACCAAGTCCAATAGTTTTATACACAAATGCTGAATATGGACCTGGAAAACCATATAATGAATTAATATATACGCCAGAATCTTCTACAATGAATGCTTCATCAGTTTTTGTTGATATTTCTTTTGCTGAGTGTTCAGCAACCGATAATACACTAAATGCTTGTATTTCTGTTCCCTTTAAATCAACAACCCGAAGATCTAAGTCATAATTATCTAATATATTTCTCATCTCTTCGTATTTGTCCATATTCTTTGTCGCCAAATTGATTTTTTTATTAGTCAACTCTTGCATATCTCCCTCTCATTTCAATTTTCTTTACGATGGAAAAAATTTCCTCCGAAGAAGTCTTCATTACTGATTTGTAACCCTTCTTAAAATTATTAAACACTTCATTAAAAACATCGTTATGAGCACTCTGTAAAATGCCTTTAAATAATCTTATATCTACTCCTTTATCCTCTAATTTTTTGCTTGTCATAGATAATCCAAAATCAATCAAACATATACTTCCATTATTTCTTATTATCATATTTGACGTCGTTAAATCTCCATGAATTGTGTTATTCTTGTGCAATACTGCGACTATTTCTCCAATCTTTTTACCTATATCTGACCTATTAGAATCATTTTTCATTAATACATCTCTCACTTTCATACCATCTACATTTTCCATTATTATTTCTGATTTCTTTAAATCAACGAAATAAATAATTGGAACATCTAATTTTTCTCTTATCTTGTTTATCATGTTTGCTTCCTTCAAAGTTCTGCTAGATCTAATAAATTCATCTATCTCCTGACGCCTATATTTCTTAATATCACGACGTTTTGAAATAGCCGATTTTCCAAACCATTCAGTAGAAGATATTATAGCTTCTGCACCAATATTGATTATTTTCGCCATTTTACATCTACTCTGTCTAATCTCCATGATTGTTTAACCCAACTTTCTTCTACTGACACTTTTGTTCCACTATTATATGCCAATATTCCAGCCCATGCAATCTGTGCACCACAATCTCCTGCGTAATTTCTAGGAATCACTGATAGCTTTGAACCCCTTTCTTTACACATAACTTCTAACATTTCTTTCAATCTAGTGCTTGCTGCTACCCCTCCTGTTATTATTACTTCTTTCTTTTCTAAGAACGACACAGCTCTTTCTGTCACTTCTGTTAACATAGCATATGATGTTTCTTGCAATGAAAAACATACATCTTCTATTTTCTCTCCCTTGTCAATCATCTTTTTTGCACTAGTTAAAATTCCAGAGAATGAAACATCATTACCTTTTACAGAATAAGGTAATCTTAGAAAATTTTCTGATTCACTTGCTAATTTTTCGATAGTGGCCCCTGCTGGAGAACTATATCCTATATGCCTTCCTATCTGATCAATGAGTTGACCTATTGTCAAGTCTAATGTTTCTCCAAACACTCTCCATTTTCCTGAATTAAATCCTAAAATCATTGTATGACCTCCAGAAACTAAAAGATTTACAGGATCTGCTGTACGTGTCAATAAACAGCCTAGTTCAATATGTCCGATTGCATGATTTACTGGAACAAGAGGCTTGTTTAATTTCAATGATAATGCTCGTGCTGCAGTTGCACCAACTCGGAGACATGGTCCTATCCCAGGTCCAGCCGAATATGAAATAATATCTAAGTCTGTATATTTGATTTTTGCCTGTTCAATTGCTCTTTGTATTACTTCGTTTGCAATATTTGAATGATGTCTAGATGCTTCACGGGGATGTATTCCTGAACCTTTCGGTGCTTTGTAAATGTCCTTCACATCTGAGATTATGTTTCCATCAGTATCAACGATAGACGCTCCAAACGTATGCGCTGTTGATTCTAAACCTATGCAAATTTGACTATTCTTCATTAGTTAACATTTAAGAATCTCAATTATGAATATATCTCTAACTATATTGAAAAAAACACAAAAAAAATTGGATTTTCGAACCATTGAAATTACTTTTGTCATTCATGAGACTGAGGATATTGATAAATTNTTATCTCATTTATTCGAAATCTTTGGTTTATCCGATACTGATTTCAGCATAAAAAAAACTGAAGGGCATCATGGGAACATTATACAATTAATCCGCGCTCATCTTATTCGAGACCGGGTACCTGAAATAACCAACAAAATTCTTTCTTCTATTAATGTAACTGATCTTAAAACTATTAACAATGATCTACTTTACTATCTAGACGACAAATTCACTTTATACTTACGGTTTAATAAACAAGATATAATTGACAATATTTTAACGCTTTCTTACGATGATTCTGTTCGCATCAAGATGAAACCAAAAATTAAATTAAATAAAGATAAAATAATAGCTTCATACAAGGAATTATTGAGTGAGTATTCATGAGAGTAAAACAAAGATATCTACTAACTGATAACGATGATCTTGCTAACATCAAATTATTAAATTTAAAGAACACTCGAATTATACGAAATAGCTTTAGCAAAACAATAATTCTAAAAGTGAATCTAGATTACATTCAGGAAATAAAACAACAACTTTCTAGTCATAATATTCAAATTCTTCAAGTTTCAGGCACTCTCAAATCAATAAAAAACAAAAAGAATTAAATTATCTTAATACAATATAGTTTTGGGATGAAGTATTAGTCGCCCCAGACTGAGTTCAGATGAAGCTCCGGGACATTGATCCTCTTTTATTCTGAATTATGAGGACACTGCGACGAAACTGACCACTATTCTTTCCATGCAAGTATTATGTTTATTATTCCGAATAAATTGCCAAATAAAATTAATCCAATTCCCAGTCCACTTGGTATTGTAGCGAATTCCATCATTACTCCAACTACAAATTCTGACATGCCCGAATAAGATGCAGACGATCCTACATAACCTCCCCAATACATGAAAATACAAGCTAACAATGCACCAATTTCTGACAATACAATCTGAGCATAAAATAAATTTTTCTTTATTAATTTGATTTCATATAATTTCCAAAGTAAATAGTACACGAATGTCCATGCAATAAATCCAATTACTGCTGAAAATAGAAATATAAAGTACGCTAAAACCATATAGATTCCAGGCCATTCAGTAATTAGTATTGGAAAAGCTAATTGAGGAATTAAAATAGGAAACAAAAATATTATTGCAACAATTGTGTTTAATACTGATAATTTCAGAAAATTCTTTATAACAGTTTCAATCCTCATCATGTTATTTTCTCTCTAAAGACTTAATTTTTGATATTATTAAAATTACCGAATATATAGAACCTGTAAGTATTACTATTGATGCAATTCTCTTCCATATTCCTAAATCTTCTCGAAACGTCTGAACCTCTAATTGACTCAATAAAAATAAGAATATAATTCCAAATAATATGGTAAAATTACCCCATAAAATCGATATTTGTAATTCTCTCTTCCTTTCTATAAAAATATAAAATAACAGTCCTAAGAAAAATATTAATATTGGTACAATCAAATACGGATTCAATAAAATTAAAAAATAAATTTGATACAGCAAGCATTATACACAACAACATAATTATATTTGAAAATTAGCTTCCGGATAATTATACTAAATTGTTGATCGATTTCGTAATATTTAATACAATTTACATTAACTATAATATAGTAATGTCTAACTCCTATATTCGAACACTTGACTCTTTGAATCATAAAGACGGTGATATTGTAGGTGGAAAAAGTGCTAATCTTGGTGAATTATTGAACGCAGGTCTTCCAGTTCCTGGTGGATTTGCTATAACTACTACGGCTTACAAAGAATTAGTTATAGAAACAGAATCAAAGAACCAGATTCATGATTTATTGAATAATTTGGATATGGATGATTTTGATTCAATAAATTCGTGTAGTGCGCAAATTCGTGAATTAATCGAAAAAATTCCTCTTCCTGAAGCTCTAATATCTGAAATTCAATCTTCTTATCGCTCATTAGGAGATGATATTGAAGTTGCAGTAAGAAGTAGTGCCACTGCCGAAGATCTCCCATCTGCTAGTTTTGCAGGTCAAATGGATTCTTTTTTGTATATTAAAGGAATTGAAAATGTTCTAAAGTCAGTTAAAAAATGCATTAGTTCAGTTTTTTCATCTCGTGCAATATCTTATAGACATGAAAAAAACTTTGATCATTTTATTGTTCTTGCAAGTGTTACTATTCAAAAAATGTTAGATCCTGAATCTGCTGGCGTTATGTTTACACTTAATCCTGTAACTGGTGCAACAAACGAAATATACATAGAAGGTTCATGGGGAGTTGGCGAAACCATAGTACAAGGTAAAGTTGATCCTGATTCTTTTATTGTTCAAAAACCTGAATTAAATATCTCGTCTCGTAATATTAACACTAAAAAACTTATGACCATTCGTGGAGCAACACAAGGAAAATTCTCAATTGCTGACCGTGCTTCTGCAACAGAAATTGATGTTCCCCTTGATATACAAAATAAACCATCAATCGATGACAATACCGTTAAACTTCTATCTGATTATGCAGTTAAAATCGAGAAACATTACAACAAACCTATGGATATAGAATGGGTTCTTGAAAAAAATTCACATCAGATCTTTATTGTACAAGCTCGTCCAGAAACTGTTCATTCAAAACCTCAAAATAATAATGAAATTATCTTAAAAGGTATTGGAGCTTCTTCTGGTGTTAGTTTCGGTCCTGTAAATGTTATTTTAGATATTAAGAACACTACTAGTTTTATCAACAAACAGGTTCTTGTTACTCAAATGACTACTCCTGATTGGACACCAATTATGAAACGTGCTTCTGCAATTATTACTCAATCAGGCGGAGCTACTGCTCATGCTGCTATCGTTTCTAGGGAATTGGGAATTCCATGTATTGTAGGCGCGAAAGATGCAACAAACATATTGAAAACTGGACAAGAAGTTACAGTAGATGGTTCTACTGGATGTATATATGATGGTAAAGTTGAAATCCAAAATAAATCTGAAANTCAATCTTCTTCATTTGAAAGTGAATCTTGGCCTATAACTGCCACCCAAATATATATGAATTTANGTTCTCCTGACCTTATTGATAAATATAAANTTCTTCCATTTGATGGAATAGGTTTAATGCGTCTTGAATTCTTAATTGCAGATAAAATATCTAAACACCCATTAAAAATAATTGAGGATAATGAATCAGACAAATTTGTTAACGAACTCTTTAACGGCATAAATAAAGTAGCTAGTACTATCTTTCCACGACCTCTCGTTGTACGTTTTAGCGATTTCAAATCTAATGAGTATCGTAAACTTGAAGGTGGAGAAAAATACGAACCACATGAAGAAAATCCAATGATTGGATGGAGAGGTATTTCTAGATATATTAGTCCTGATTACCAACCTGCATTTCGTTTAGAATGTAAGGCAATTAAAAAATTAAGGGATGCAGGTATGTCAAATGTTTGGGTGATGTTACCATTTGCTAGAACAATTCCTGAAGTAAAAGAAACATTGAAAATCATGCAAGAAGAAGGACTAGANCGTAGTGATGATTTTAAAGTATGGTTAATGGCAGAAACTCCTAGTCTTGTAATTCAAGCCGATGATTTTGCAAAGCTATGTGATGGATTTTCTATCGGCAGTAATGATTTAACCCAGCTTATGTTNGGCGTTGACCGTGATTCTGAGTTATTACACNGTCTTGGATATTTCAACGAACGCGATCCTGCAGTTCTGAAAGCAATCAAATCTCTCATACGCGCTGCACATGATAACGATATAACAATCTCCATTTGTGGACAAGCTCCATCATTATACCCTGATTTTGCTGCTTTGTTAGTAAAAGAAGGAATTGATAGCATTAGTGCAAATCCTGATTCTGTTATAAGGACTCGCCGCTCAGTTGCAGGAGCAGAAAGAAAAGAACTTCTTAGACTACGACAAAATTCAAATTCTGAATAAATTACTGATTTTTTTTATACCTATTATGCAGGACTTGGTAATCCTTCTACGCCTAATTGTATTCTAACTATAGATGGACCTATTCCTAATGAATTATCTTNATTATCTCCCATTCCTCCTATGTCAAAATTAGTTATGTATATTGATTCACCTGAGAATGCTANACTTGATGGAAATTCTAATGGTCCAGTATTGTCATTTTTAGCTACTTCGATAATTCTTCTTCCNCCATCACCCTCGGGAGTTATTGCCATTATTGCATTCCTTCTATTAGTTGCTATCCATAAATTACCTGCTTTATCAAAAGCAATTCCATCTGCACCTAATAACGCTTCATGACTTCTCCATACAGTTACAGATACTATTGCACCATCTTCTTTTCTAGTTTCAACTTTATGAATTACACCATTACCTGTATTTGAAAAATATAATGTTCCATCCTTATCAAATGCAAGTCCATTAATTCCAAACGGAAATGTTGGATCTCTTGATGTTAATTGATTTGCAAATTCTCTCGTCGCTTTTGTTTTCATATNAACTTCCCAGAGTATTCCGTCTATACTATNTGATACAAACATTCTACCAAAGTTATCAAATGCTATGTCATTTGTAAACTTTAATCCAGATTTAAATATTTTAGCTTTACCAGGAGAAGCTGCACTTATATCCTCTTTATCTAATTTCCATANCTGTCCACGTCCTCCAGTCGCAACAAAAAGATCACCTTCATGATCAAATTTTATACCAAAAAGACCAATTCCTTCGCCATCTGCTTCTACCCTACCAACAACATCCGTTTTCCCAGTTAATGGATCAATTCGTATAATATTTCCTGTATTTTCCCCGATGTATAAATTTCCATCTTTATCCGAAGTAATACNTTCAGCAAAATTCGTCATTTCATTTGAATTAGGATCTAAGTCCAAAAGTAATTGTGGTTTTAATCCTGGTCTTGGATCATAGGCTATCTGACGTGGAANTACAAATATTCCNAAAATCATTACTNTCAGNCCTAGCACAACCAAAATAATTAACATATTTTTTTGNTCCAATTTTTATCTCCCCTTATTCATATTTTATTAACTTGCTTATAGGCATTTTGCCTAGAATTAACAATCTTTAATTTTNAGACTTNCTATATNAATAATATATTGCCTTCTATTGATGAAACCGATAAAAGAATAATNTCCGAATANCTCAAAGATGCGCGGATTTCATATCGAGAGGTTGCTAAACGTTTNCACNTAGCTGTTGGAACANTTCTNACAAGAACAAAAAAACTNGAAAATGANGGTATAATTNANTCATATTCTGNTNTTCTNNATNATGATAAATTGGGATATGATANAATTGCAATATCTGANATTACAGTNTCCAAAGGAAAACTTACTGAAGTTGAGCATGCAATTGCTAAATTATCTCCTACGTGCGCTGTTTATGATGTTACAGGAGAAAATGATGTAATTGTTGTATCAAAGTTTAAAAGCCGAGCAGAAATGAGTAATTTTACTAAGAAACTTTTGTCTATGACTAATGTTGAACGAACTAATAGTAGATTAGTACTTAATACAATTAAAGAAGACTTTCGTTTATCGCCATAATCGATATACTTAATACCAATTTGTTCAAACTTTACTATGGGGAGAAAATGAGCGACGAAAAACTAATGAAAGAGTATCGTGGACCATCTAAACAATATCCAACCATAGAACGCAAGTATTTTATTCGAATATTTGCAGGTTTGATGATTATTCTTCTTGGTGTTATTGGTCAACAAATAACTGTTGAACTTAGTAACACAACCGTTTTAGTACAAGGTCCTGATCCAGGAGCTGGACCTAGTGAAATATCTTCTGGTATTGACGTAACTCGTACTGGTGGTATGCTTGCAATGCTTGTTGGCTCTGTTTTTAATCTGAGAGCAATAACTAAATATCGTGAAGAGTACGGAGAAATAAAAGAAATTGAAAAACGCCCTGAGATGTTATTTATTCTTGGTGGATTAATACTAACTATAGCTGCAATAGGAATGGCAGGCAGTTTTATTATCTAATAAATTATTTAATCAACGCTAAAGCCATTTCAGTTAAAACTTCTTTAGGATTATCTGCAGTAACGAATGCTCTACTGGCTCCGACACCTTGCATTCCTAATTCAACAGCTTTCGTAACATCATCTTTTGTTGATATACCTGATCCAGAAATGACAAATATTTTCTCATCAATTTTTCTAATTACATTTATTGCATTGATAACTACTTCAGGATTTACAGTAGAAATCGCTTTTCCTGTTCCAATCAATTCAGGTATCTCCACAATCATCATATCAGGATGCTTTTTGGCTATAGATTCTGTCTCTTCAGCGTTACTGGCACATAAACATGATATTAATTCAGTCTCTTTACATCGATTAATTGTTAATTCTATCTCGTTCAAAGATAATGGCTTCTCTGAGTGATTAATTAATGCTCCAAAACATCCAGATTTTTTAATCGATTCTGGAATTATATAACCTGTATTTCTACCTGGTTCAGCATAATCTACATGTTGTGCAAAAATTGGTATATCATATTTTGTAATTATTGAATTAATGTCCATAAATTGTGGCGAAACAAATATTGTTATTCCTAATTCATTTGATACATCATTGATAATTTCAGCTAACTGCATTGCCTTTTCTGCAGTAGCTTCTGGATACGTTTTAAAATTAATGAATATTAAAGGCTCTTTTATTGTCAATTACTAATTTAACGTTTTTTCTTATTTAGTACGGCTACTTGTTGATTTACCCAATTTTGAAATGTATCATCAAGACCAGATGTTTTTGGAGCTGCATTACGCTTTGGAGCAGCTTTCTTCTTTGGAGCTGCATTACGCTTTGGAGCAGCTTTCTTCTTTGGAGCTGCATTACGCTTTGGAGCAGCTTTCTTCTTTGG
>JABUBF010000003.1 GCA_013306035.1 Nitrososphaerota archaeon | reverse complement strand
TTAGCAGCGGATTTCTTAGCAGCGGACTTTTGACTCTGAGTAAATACTACACCAAGAACAATTATTAGAAGTGCAACAACTATTGGAATCAATAAATTAGATGATCCAGATTCTGTGGATTCGTTACTAGAAACTGGTTCATTACTAGAGATTTCAGATTTAGGTGGTTCGCCAACAACTGGTGAATCACCAGATGGTTCAACTGAAACGGGCTTGTCAGTAACTGCTTCAATTACAATTAATCTTTCATTAAGAGATGAGAGACTATCACTATAACCTGCAAGATATAATTTGTACAAGCCAGGTTGAAGTGTAGAAGTTAGAGAACTATCAAGAGTTATTAAGAATTTATTATCATTTTGTTTTGAAGCCAGTCCATTTATCAATATTGTATTAGAGATTTCGTCTTTCAACGCAAATCGTAAATCAAGATTACCTTCGCCAGTTAATGTAACAGTAATTTCGTTATCAGAACCAATCTCTATGATGTTAGAATCTACGTCTAGAATATCAACTAAATCAGCTTCTCCAAAGAAAAACTGTCCAGGTTTGAATGGATAATTTTCATCTCTGAATGCATGTAATTCGGCATATTGAGCCGGAGGTTCATATCTATATAACATAAATGGTCCGTTAGAAATAACTAACATCCCATATTCATCAAACCAGGATAAAACAGAATCATATCTACTTGTAGCATCAGAATCAGAAACAAGTTGAAGTCCTTGTACATTAAAGACGTTATCAGGTATATTATTGGCAGAATTATGTTCTCGGATAACATTACGAACAAGTCTAGCATCTCTATCCATAACAAGACTAATCCAAGGAACATTGAATCTTTGAGCAGCGGTATCACTATATGCAGCTTTTCTTTGATCAAAAACTAAGGTATCCATCGAATAAAGAATTTCCCAAGGCATAGTTATACTAGTTATACTTGCGTAATCAGCAATGTAATCAGGTGCGAAATGCCAAAAGTCAACATAGACTTCTAGTGTATTGTCATCAACTATACGAAATCCTTTGAAGCTATCAAGATATGGTTTTGATACAGTTGCGATAGCAAACTCCATTNATGATTTATCTTCATTGTAAGTTAAATCAAAAGTTTGGTATATTGAATATATTACATCTGCCATGTTTATTTGTTCTCCATGATGCCACTTAGAAGCAAAATATTTTGAATAGTCAAATACAACTTTACTGGTAGCAGTAGAGCCAACAGGAACATTAGACCATGAACTTGTCTCAGAATTCCACATAAATGAATCAGATGGAAGTTCAATATTTCCATTTGGTCCAGATGTAGTTACATCATAATTTGCGCGATAGGGTATTGGTAATCCGGTAAATGGATGTCGAGTGATAGGAGGATCATACATATTTCTCCAGATGTCATTTCCGTATACATCACCAAAACCGCCAACAGGATTCCAAGTGGTACGTTCGGTCCAGACCCATACATTTCCAATAGTTAAATCATTTTTACCGGGAATATAAGCATCTCTTTGTGTCCATAAACTTTTTGGTCCAGCAATTATATCTAAACTAATTCCTTCAATAGAATCGTCAGCAGGAAGATTAGTAATAATATTTGCAATCCATATTCGTACAGATTCATCAAGACATAATTTAGATGCGTCGACATANATTGAATTACGTTCTTCTTCATTCTGGAAATTTCCGCTAAAAATTCTTTGTCCTAACAAGTCTAATTCTTCATTTTCATATTGCCAGAAACCTAATTCTTGCCATCCAGGCATAGTGCCGAGCCATGGAGAACACATTTGATTCAATGTACCAGAATCATACCTATCAGCAGCGCCTTTTCCCCAACCTTCAGTATACATATGCCAAGATCCACCAGTTCCAACAAGATTAGGATCTGAGCTGTAAACAGTATAGATTGCAGGTCCAAATTGTTGATATGTGGGTTGAACAATGAAACCTAGATTTTCAACTTCTGATCTAATTAAATCACCAACATCTCGTCTTTCATCTTCAACACGAATAATAAAATCAATACGAATTGGTTTACCTTCATAATTCCATTTACCTTCGATTAATTCTGCACCTGCATTTGTCATTGCTTCATTTANAATAAATTTTGCATAATCAGGATCATAATTGATGGACGATTCGAGAATCATGTCGTATAAAGTAAGATAATCATGATCATATGAACTGACTTGAGTTAACATTGGAACTGCCATGCCTTGATAAATTTCTTGGACTACAAAATCTCGATTAATAATTAGTTGTACAGCTTGTCGGACCTCTTTAATAGAAAAAGGATTTAGTTGTCCTTCAGGACCAGGGGCAGGATTAAGTAATAATGAAATTGTAGATGTAGGAGCTTCGTGTACTTTAATTCCAGGTGAATCACGTATATCTTTTGCAGCTGCTACCTTAAGACCAAAATAATACATATCCATTTGATTNGCAAGAATTTCCTGAGGGGCAATATCTACATGGAATGCACGGAATCGCAAGATGTCAATAGCAGGACCAGGTTTATCGTGAGGAGGTTTATAGTTACTTTGGCTATGTACAATAGTTGGAACAACTGATATTACAAGTAAGATACTTAACAGAATAGTAATTAATTTTGTAGAGGTATTAATTATCATAAGAGTCGCCTATGATTTATTCATTAGTTCACGAATTTTTTTCATATCAATTCCATTTTCACGAGAGATAGAAAGAAACACTACCACAACAATTGCCAGAATCATTGCAAGCAAAGTATAGATTAGGGTTTCAAAAGTATTTGTTTTGTCGGAGATATCAGATACGTCTCTTTGTAGTTGATTTATTTGAACGGGAAGATTGGATAAATCACCAAGTTCAGACGCAATATCATTTGATGGAATTATAGGAGGAACAGGACTGTTTGAACCAGGTTGAGTTTGTAACANATCAAATATAGATTCAGATATGTCAGTTAATCGATTTTCAAGTTGTTCTAAGTTATTGAAACCAAAGTCCATAAAGAATGATGCGGAAGCGACATTTCCAGATGCTTCTATTGCCAGAATTGTATGAGCTCCTTCACCAGCAATTGGAATAAATATATCAGTATTGAATAAACCGTCATCATTAGTACGAGTTGAGGAAATAATTACACCACTGACAGAAATATATACTTCTTGATCTGGTTGGAAATCAAAACCGGATATACGTACATCTCTACCTCCAGGTCCAGAAGGTGGACTTATGAATATAGAAGGAGTAGGCATTGCTTTAGTTCGTGCAAAAGCAATTTTCTGATTCATTCCACTAATCTCACCTAATCGACCATCAGTCCAAATCATATAAACGTCATCTGCAACAGCTTTGATATCATTATAATCACCAATGAATGCGCCTCGAGGAAAAGCTTTGTTAGGATTTGTTGGATAATCAGTAATTCGAGAATTAGGCAACCAAGTTTTACCTCCGTCGTCAGAACGAGTGTAATACATATGGTAAGTTATTTCACTTAGACTATCACGGAAATCNCCAAAGAATACATGAATATTTCCATCTGGACCAACATCTAATGCTGGAAAGAATTGGAATGCAGATTTAGTATCATCGTTAATACGTTTTGGAAGTGACCAAGATTCTCCTTGATTAGTAGAACGTACAAAATATACGTCGCCGTCATCAGTAGGTTTATCAGAAGGTCTGCCTCCGAAAACAAGACTGACTGATCCATCTACATCAGAAACAGCTCCACGAGGTGCCGCACTGGCCCAAGACCTAAATGGAGCGTTTCTAGAGCGATAAAATGGTTCATTAAATGTAGCTACGCGTTCGTTGATAGAAATTGATTCACCGCCATCGTCGGAACGTGCAACGTGAATCTCACCTAGTCCTTCGAAAGGCCCATCGTCAGTGGAATCATGATATGCAATATATAATGTGCCATCGTCATGTGTGAATACATTTGAGAATTGAACAACTCTGTCATGTTCTTCGCCAAGTGGGCCTCCTTCTCCGCCACCGGCTCCTCCATATGTAGAATATACTGTTGGGCTAACAGCAAGTGGTTCACTCCAGGTCATTCCGTAATCCTCAGATTTGACAAGTTGAATAGTTGTTTCTAGAACAGGATAACGGAAATAGAGAATGGCGCCATCTAAAGCAAAGAAGAAGTCATATCGTGTAACGAAATGTGTGTAAGTGACGTAAATTATATCTTCATCAAGGTTTTCAGGGTTTGGGCCGGTAGTTATCCAAGGTTTATCCAAGAAACCAAATCTTAACGTTCCACTACTTGTAACATTAGTAGTTTGACCCTCGTATTGAGTTTTAGAATAAACCAATGAGATAGTACTACGAGCACTTGATATTGGTTGAAGCCAAGTTTCGCCACCGTCACTAGAACGAGTAATTGAGATACTAGAAACGGTTTCTTGTAAAGGTGTACCACCTAAACTAAAATCGTCACTGCCGATAGATATACAACCCATGTACACATTTCCTTTTCTATCAAATGCTGCAATTGGATCTCCTGCAGCACCAAGGTCTTCTTGCAAATACTTAGATTGGAATGCACCAGCCCAAGTTTGACCTCCATCTCGACTAACATATGAAACAACATTTGCAAAGTTGTAATCAATTGTACCCATTACAAGATGTTCAGGATCATTAGGATTTACGGCAAGTATTGGTTCAGTTTGAACAGGGGTAGTACCAAAATCTCTTGTAATAAGAATATTCCTACTAAATTTTTGTGATGGGTCACGATAAGGAACTAAAGCGGCAGCGC
Source organism: Nitrososphaerota archaeon (assembly GCA_013306035.1). Classification (GTDB taxonomy): domain Archaea; phylum Thermoproteota; class Nitrososphaeria; order Nitrososphaerales; family UBA57; genus UBA57. The sequence continues at coordinate 76,466 of JABUBF010000003.1, read as the reverse complement.
CAGCTGCTTGAAATCGGACATCTTGATTATTGTCTGCGCCAGCTAAATCAACATTGTCTTTGAGCCAGTCTTCCATTGCTCCTTTCTTCGCATTAGCAAAACGGACATCTTCACCTCTAANTACCCCCTGAGCAGCGCCGGAAAAGACTTTGGAAACAGGTTCATGAAACATTATACCACTTTCTGGAATAAGTGGAGAAATTGCTCTGTATGGCCGANCGCCACTCCAAAGAATATCTTCAGGTCCTGCAGATGCAGGATTATACAAAGGAATTAGTAAAGTGAATACAAGAATAAATAATGCAANATATGGGAATATTTTCATTTAATTAGATTTGTTATTAAAATATTTAAAGAGTGTATTAATTGGAGAAATAATTGTCAGCAGGATTAAGAAACAAGACTAATAGCAGCATCCATTCTGATAATAACGGCCAATAGTGCGTCTTTTTGGAATTGTCCGATTTCTGATGTATAATTAATTGCGCCACTAATATTACCGTCAACAATCCAGTTAAAAAATTCTGTATCAGTGGAATTAACTCCAGGTTGGTCGTCAAGCCAATCATAGTATGCATCAATCATAGAAATAACTTTATCAATTTTTGGACCGAGTGTTGGGTCACTAACTACTGCTATACCTTTAACTCTATTCCAATGATCATGCGCTTCATTTCTACTAGAAGGAATTTCTTTTCTTAGCTCTACAAGTAGAAGCTTATCATTTTCAAATTTTTCAATAGTTGTAGTTATGGAATCTAGACGAGAATTTAATTTCGATAATTCAGATTCAGAGATTTCTGCTCGTAGAATAGAATCAGAAAGTTGAATTTTGTTATCTTGAAGTTGATTTTCAAGAACATTCAGTTCATTATTTAATGATGAGATTTTTTGCGACATAGCCTCATTTTCGAGTTCGTTAGAAGTAACTTGTGATTGTAAATCATTAACTATAGTTTGCGATTGAGATAGTTCAGATTCTTTAATTTTGAGTTTAGTAATTTGCTTTTCAAGAAATGATATTTGTGATTCAAGTACATCTTCATTGGTTTTTAAACTGTNAACTTGTGGTTGTATTACGACATAACTAAGAATCGATCCAAATATGAATGCAATAAGAATAGGCGCAATTATCTTATTTTTCAATAGTTCATTAGATTTAGAACTTTTCTTCTTTTTCNTCGATGGCATTTCATATTTATATGTGCAACCTGATTTATAGTTTTTCAGGAATGAAATAATTTTGGTCACTAATTAGAACAATATTATTAACAAGATTGTGCAATTATGCGTGTGGAGATACTATTCTTTGTATATATTCTATCAACAAGTTTCATAGCAGGAATAATAGGATCATTATTAGGACTAGGAGGAGGGATAATACTAGTACCTGCATTAACAATATTATTCGATATGCCAATACATGAAGCAATTGGACTGAGTTTCATAGGAGTATTAGTAAATTCAAGCAGTTCGTCTTTAGTATATATAAAAAATGGCATAACAGATATAAGATTAAGTTCAATTCTGGAAATAGGTGCAGCAATTGGATCAATCATCGGTGCATATACTGCATTATTAATGGAGAGCAATATTCTGAGTATAATTTTTGGAATTGTATTGGGATATGTGGCAATTGATATGTATAGAAAGACTAGAACGATGAAAGAGAACAATATCAAAAGAGAATTGAATTCGGGGGAAAAAAGAGAATATTTTGAAGAGAGTACAAAAAAGATGGTAAAATACTCACTGCTAAGAAAGAAAGAGGGAATAATATTAAGTTCAGTAGGGGGAATTTTTGCGGGACTATTAGGAGTTGGAGGTGGTGCAATTTTTGTACCTATAATGAATAGAATAATGAATGTTCCAATAAAAGTAGCAATTGCAACAAGTAGTTTTATGATTGGAGTGACTTCATTGGTTGGAATGTTGATTTTTTTTAACAATGGTTTTATCAATGTTTTAATTGTTTCTCCGATAATCATAGGAATATTTTTTGGTGCNCAAGTAGGATCCAGAATAAATATGGTAATAAATATAAAATTACTTACAAATATTTTAATCTTAGTAATTATTTGTATTGCGTTTAGAATGGTTANGAATGGATTAGAAATTGAGGTGTTTAATATATGACTGTGATAGATGAGAAAAACAAAGTAGAATATTTGATATTGAAAATAATGAAATTATTATTAATGATTTCTATAACTATGTCGATAGCTTCAGTAATAATAGAAATCAGTTTTATGGATCAATATATCATCAGTGAAATGGTGAATACAAATCTATTAGGAATTGACTTGTTAAAATTTCTGGCAATTTTAGCATTATTCATGATACCAGTCATAAGATTGTCCATAATGGCAATAGAATTTTACAAATCGGGAAATTACATTAATGTAATGACAGAATCAGTTGTGCTGATTATAATATTAGTATTATCAGCTAGAATAGTAATTTAGAGTATGTCAAGTGTTCCGTATCGGCCAACATTTAACTTAACTTCTCCGCGAAAACTGTTAGTATAGCCATTACCAATTTTTAATTTGGTACCTTTTTCTACTTTCTCTATATCGTCATTCCATAACGACAGCGTAATTTCTCCTGATTCGTCCTTTATTTTAATGTCTGCGACACGGGCTTCCGTGCCAAAACGTGTATTTACAGTGCGTGTTTCACCCTTTTCAGTGACTTCAGCTTCTGCAATTTCAACGTTTCTTGCACCATCAACTAATTCGTGAATGTTCATTTTATAGCAATATATGCGTTCTCAATATTATTTTAACTTTTTAATGTTTTTTTATGTTTTTTTTATTAGTAACCATAATACAAGGGTAATANAGGATGAATTTAGGNTTATTTGAATATGGATTAGTATTAATGTCCTTTATTATTACTTATTTTGCTACGAAAATATTGATTTCTTTATTAATTGATTCAAAAAGAGTAGTTCTAGATTATCATAAAGAAGGAAAGAAGTTTGTTGCATACCCTGGTGGACCTGCACTAATTATAGGTCTTATATCGTCACTTGTATTGGCATTTGTAATAACAAATGATATAAGAATAATAGCAATACTCGGAGTAGTAATAATTTCCTCAGCAATTGGGTTAGTTGATGATTTTAGAACATTAGGCGGAAGGAAAAAGCCTTTAATTTTAGTATTAGCTTCTTTACCAATAATTTTATTGGGAACATATGAACCAAATTTGAATTTCTTATTTTTTGGTTCTGTAAAATTATCAATAATATACCCATTACTTATATTGATATCAATACCAGTCACAGCCAATACAATCAATACAATAGATGTATTAAATGGTGTATCAACAGGATTTGTAATAATTACTTCTATTCCATTGTTAATTTTACTCGTACTAATGGGAGATAGCAACATGGTATTAGTGACATTAATTTTGATATCTGTTTGTTTGGCATTTTTTGTTTTTCATAGATATCCCTCAAAAATATTTCCGGGTGATTCAGGAACACTCACAATAGGAGCGATGTATGGAGCAATTGCCATCGTGGGAGGAATAGAACTAATTGGAGTATTTGCAATATTACCAGCAATATTGAACTCATTTTTCTATTTAGCGAGTATGAGAGACTTTGTAGAACACAAAAATATCAAAGTGAGGCCAACAAGAGTGTTATCAGACGGTACTATTGAAGCAGAAAGTAATGAGAATGCGCCCATAACTCTTGTAAGATTAATAGTGGCAGGAAATCCCTCAAAAGAATTACCAATAGTAAATACAATTTTTGTATTGAGTTTAATATCGGCAGTGCTTGCAACAATAATGGGAGTATTAACCTGGATGATATAAATGAAAAACATATTAGATTTGGTTTTTATTGTANTTTCTGCATTTTTATTAGTGTTTGTAATAGCGGCGATAATTTTTACTATAATAGTACCGTTAGAGAATCCATTTGCATTCGAGTTCGGAGAAATATTGATTGTAATTATTAAATTAATAACAAGTTTTATTTTGTTTTTGATTTGGGTTGTTATTATACAGAAGATGATTACTAGATATTTAAAAAAGAAATTAAAAGAAATAAATTAGTTCATTGAAGATATTTTAGAATCAATTTCAGCGTAATCAGGTTCTTGGCCAGGATCATCAGCAATCCATTTGTATTGAATAATTCCTGCTTTATCCACAATAAATACTGATCTTTTTGCGACAGTATATCCTTCTAAATTGAAAAAATCTGAGAATTCTATATCAAATTGTTTAATTACTGTTTTATTATAATCGCATAGAAGTAAGAAATTAATATTGTTTGTTGTAGAAAATTCTTTTACACTAAATGGATAATCAACACTTATACCAATAACTTCGGCTTCCATATTAGAGAATTTAGACAAATCGTCACGAAAGTGGCAAAGTTCAGTTTTACAAACTCCGGTAAATGCCGCCGGATAGAATATCAGAACGATGTTTTTACCTTTAAATTCAGATATATTTACAAACTTGCCATCTGCATCAGGTAATTCAAAACTTGGGATATTAGAACCTACATCAGTCATAATAACTAGAGATTAGAACTAATATTTAGAACTTACTTCCCAATCTTTCATTTTTTCATCGTATTGAGCTCGAGTATAAACAATTTTTGCAGGAGAACCAATAACTACAGTATCTGGAGGAACGTCCTTTGTAACTATAGAACCCATTGCCACAACACTATTCTTTCCTATTGTAACACCAGCTTTTATTACAGCCCTAGCGCCAATCACTGCATTGTCTTCTATGCATACGCCTACAAGTTTAGTACTTGGAGGGTATGGGTCATTGGTCAGTGTTGCAGAAGGTCCAATAAACACGTTTTTGCCAATAATACATTTAGGAGCAATGTATACGAGTCCTTCAATCTTTGTATTAGAACCAATTTTTACATCATAATCAACATGTGCAAGTGAACCGATAATTACATTATCGCCAATTTCTGTATTAGTGCCGATATAAGCCATATTCCAGATTTTGACATTACTACCGAACTTTACTTGTTTGCCAACAAATGCAGTNGTAGCAATATTAGATTCGTTGTTACTCATGATAATTCACTATAGATTNAATTGATATTAAATGGCATGCTATTAGATTTTATTTTTTCAGGTATTTTATTAGTCCATTTAGATAGAAAATTAGATTCATAAATAAGATTCCTTTGATTATCAGGAACCATTATAGGTATACCGTTGATTATTGGATAATATCGAATACATTTAGTGCAATAAAGAATACCGGAGTTGACGTTAGAATTATTGGTTTCAAATTCGATTAAATCAAGATCAGCATATTTATCAAAAGGGCATATTAGAATATTCATAAGTTGTTTCTTCATTGTTGATCACAAGTCTAGATAAATCGGAGAACCACGTTTAGCAGATGTTATTGCAGCTTCTGCGATTTTAATAGTATTCAATCCGTCTAAACCAGTAACTACAGGCGAGGTATTAGATTCAACTGCATGAATAAAGCTAGTCAATTCATTTACCAATGGTTCTTCGTATTTTCGAGTAGGAATAGTAACAGAAGTACCGTCGTCTTGTCTAATTTCTTGTGACATATAATCTCCTGATAGATTACCATCAGTACAAGTAACAGATATCTTTCGAACTTTATATGGAGTAACCCAATTTGCAATTATTATGGCAGTTTTTCCGTTTTTAAACCCAAGAATTATAGTAGCAAAATCCTCATAATCAGTACCAACAAATCCAGTAGCTTTAGGATTTAAGACATTACCAGTTCCCAGTAGATTTAGAATTTAATACACTACCAGTTCGTGCAAATACTATATTGGGTTCTTCATTAAATAACCATCTAGCTCCATCAATGTCATGAACAGAAGAATCCAGAATAACGCCTATATCTTTTGTAACACCNGCCCATCGATTTTCACGTTGAAATTCAATCAATAGAGGATCTCCAAAAGTTTGTTTCTGAAGATTTTCCTTAATATTAATGATAATAGGATTAAATCTCTCTACAAAACCAACAGTAAGAGCAGCTTTGTTATCACGAGCAAGGTTAACTAATTCTTCGCCTTGAGAGGATGAATAGGTAAGTGGTTTTTCGACTAATGTAGATATCCCATTAGATAACGTAGTTTTAGCAATTTCAAAGTGAGTAATTGTTGGAGTGCATATATTCACAATATCAATATCGTGATCGTTAATAAGATCATTAATATTGGAAAACCCCTTTATTGAATATTTTTTTTCATAAAATATCCTACGTTCATTATCCATTTCAACAAACGAATCAAGATGACCTAAATCATTTAATACACGAAGATGATGTTTTCCCCAAGATCCTGTGCCCNCAACAGCTGCTTTCAATANAGATATTTCCTCTTAATAATTACCTAGTACATAAAGTATTAGCGTGAATTAAAAACATATTGTCATCTAGATTTCTTTTAAAGGTTTTTAATATTTTTTCGTCATTTTTTGAGCATAATATCAATAATTGTTTTTTATCGCTAGTGGGTAAATAATAACTGGCTTCACCATTTTTGGTTGTCGCATAATCATTAATATCNTTAATGTTTCCAACAACATCATAAATTTTATCGATGATATGTTCATGCATAATAACTTTATCGCCGCGAATTTCAGACTTNTCTATCGACCAGCATAAATAAATTTCTGTTTTACTTGCTTTAAGGGAATTCTTTTTCATAAAAGATTTAAGTTCATCAATAAAAAAGCGAGTAAACGAATCAATACTTCTCAATATACCAGACATCATGTATAGAGATGGATCACCCGAGTCCAGAGATGAAGTATAACAACGTATGTCAGAGAGGTGGTTTGTAAGATCTTCAATATAATAAATTTCATTTTTTAATATTTTACGTTTATCATAATCTTTGAGTTTTTTTAATGATTCAGATTTAGCAATAATTGGAGAGTATAGAGAAGAGATTTTTTCCAGGTGTAGTATTTCGGATATTTCTAAGTCATAGGTTTGTGTGAATTTAATATTGGCACTCTTTGCAAGATTCTGTACAATTTTTTTATTATCAAGATTATGTGTACCAAAGGTAATAGATTTGTTAGTTTTTGGTTCAAGAGGGAGATATGAATAGATGAAATCGGTTTCAGAATCAAGACCGCTACTTCTTTCTATAATCTCAANCATTTCAGAATTTTGCCCATAACCTAATGGAACACAATTAAAAAACACCGCGCCTTTAGAGAGTTCAGTAGAAAGTTCCGAAACCATTGAGAAGATTTTTTTCTTATAATCATCAGTTTCACGGATTTTAGGAGTAAAGAAGATTATAGGATTCTCACTAATTGCGTTTTTTTCAGGTTGAATGCTGAAAAGAGCTTCTTCCTCAATTATAGATCTTGCAGTGGAATATTCAGACAAGATTTGAGGAGTTATTTCAGTAGCGACGTGTAATTTTTCATCAAGAATTGTGGTACGGATAGAATTTGAAACAAGTGAATTAGATAGAATATAACCTTCTGTGCTAAGGCCATAAACTAAAACAGAATCATTATTCTCCAAGGTTACATTATACAAGCAATTTTTATATTAATAAATTGTCAGAATGACGAATCATATCATCATAATTGGTTAAAAAAAAGTTATATCGGGGAATTATGATGATATACTACATTAAGACATGAGAGTTTGGATTGACATATTAACACCGAAACAAGCGTTGTTTTTTGAACCTTTNATTGACACGCTTAAGGAGAGAGGAGACGAAGTAGTAGTAACTTCGCGCAGGTATAGAGAAGCAGAGCTAATTTGTCGGAAAAGACAGATAGATGCAGTATTTATTGGAAGCCATGGAGGCAAAGAATTAAGGAATAAATTAAGTGCAAGTTTAGAAAGAAGTAAACTTTTGTTAGAATATTTTGAAGANGATAAGCCAGATGCTCTTGTATCTTTTAGTTCGCCAGAAGCAGGAAGANTAGCGTTTGGATTAGGAATAATAAACATATGTGTGAGTGACTCACCGCATGCAGAAGCTGTATCAAAATTAACCATTCCTTTAGCTGATTGTTTGTTAACTCCATGGATAGTTCCTGAAAAATCATGGACAGTCTATGGAATTGAAAGAAGTAAAATAGAATCATATAAAGCTTTAGATCCATTTGTTTGGTTATCACGAAAAGATTTATCAGAAAAATTTCATTTAGGATTGAATATTGATAAATCAAAGACTACAATATCATTAAGATTAGAAGAGAGTTTCGCAGCATATATTAAAAATGACATATACACGCATGAATTTGCATTAATTCAAAGACTAATCGAGGAATTTAGGAATCAAAATATTNTAATTCTTTGTAGATATTCTGAACAGGTAGATGCGGTATTGAAAAAATTCAAAGGAAGAGTTATCGTTCCGAATGACATAGTAGATGGAGTTGCGCTGCTTCAACAATCTGATTTATTTATCGGACTTGGAGGAACAATGACTGCAGAAGCTGCACTAATGGGTACACCTGCAATATCATTCTTTAGTGGAAGTTATTTTGTAGAAAGATATTTAGTTTCAAAAGGTCTTCTAACTAAACCAAGAGATATAGACGGAGTAATTCGTGTATCAAAAAATTTCTTAAGAGATCCTAAAATGAAAAAGCAGATAAAAATGCGAGCAGGAAGAATTAGAGCAGGAATGGAAGACCCAATTCGAGTTATAGTAGATAGATTAGATATTTTAATGAGAGCAAAACTTAATCAAGAACTATCACGAAAATGATACTATGCCCGGTTTAGCCCGGTGGAGGATGAAAGTCCATCGAGTGTAGCGGTCAAGCATATCGCCCTTTGGAAGATGAAGAAAGGCGGTGACGGCAGTTCGAATCTGCCCCGGGCTATCATTATAAAATTTCACCAACAAGGTAGGTAGAGTGTGCTTCGACAATTTTTACATTGTAATGATTACCCAAAACAACGTCAGAATTTTTTAAAACAATAGGCCTGTACGCGAAATTTCTACCAATCATTGTGCCGTCAATTTTACCGTTTTCATTTACAAGGCAATTACCAGTCCAATCAAGCCATTTTTTATTACGTTCCAAGGAAATTTCTTTTATAATTGATGTCAATGACTTTGATCTTGCATTAATTATAGAATTAGGAACTTGTTCCATCTCTATTGCTTTGGTTCCAGGGCGTGCGCCGTATTTAGAGAGATTAACAACATCAGGTTGCGTAGATTTGATTAGTTCAACTGTATCACGAAATTCTTCGTCAGATTCAGTAGGATAACCAACAATTATATCAGTTGCAATAGATGATAATGGAAACTTTTCACGAAAACTTGAACACATAAGGATATAATCTTCTCTAGAATGACCTCTGAGCATAGATTTTAGAACACGATTATTGCCTGATTGAACAGGAATGTGTAGAAATTTATAGATTTTATCATGTGAAAAGATATTGAATAATTTATGAAATTTCTTTTTTGTGTGCATTGGATTCATCATTCCAACACGAACAAGGAAATTATTTTGAATATCGACAATGGATGTTAATAAATCAGCAAGATCCATTGACATATCCATTCCATAACATCCATTATCAGTAGAAGTTAACCATATTTCTCTACAGCTAGAATCAGTAGACTTTTGAATTTGTTCCACTATAGCATTAGGAGGATAACTAATCAATGTGCCTTTTGCAATTTTGACCTGACAAAAAGTACAAGAACTTAAACAACCAGTTCCAATTTCGACGATATCAATTACAGGATTAATTCTAATTTTTGGAAGTAATACCTTAGGTTTAGTAGATTTACCTAATTGAATAAGAGGAGTGCCATTAAGAGTAGAATTGACTATATCAGTAATCTGATCTATAGAATCAGGACCCATTAAGCTAGCGTTTGGATTAAGTTTTTTAATTTCTTTTGCTTGTGTTTTGGGCATACATCCAGCAACAACCAAAGCAGAATTATTTTCAGAGAGTTTTTTAATTCTATGAAACATACGATTTGCAGTTGCAGTTTTAACAGTACAAGTAACAATAACATTTACGTCAGAATCTTTAGGATTATCTACAATTAAATATCCGGCTTGAGATAATTGACCAGCGCAAATTTCTGAATCAGAAAAACTTGCACTGCATCCATAAGTTTCTATATATACTTTTGATCCAGTTGACATAGTGTAATCTAGCTATGTTTAGCAATTATAGGAATAATCTTAATCATTTTTCGTGGTTCAGTAGGATTTTTCCAAGGAAATTTGGGTATTCCTAGATATTTTTGAGACATTTTATCTATATGAGTTTCAGCGTCAACACTAGAAAGTTCTACAACTTCTCCAATAATAGAAGCCCACGTGTATGGATCTTTGTAATCAGCAATACTCAAAGAAACACGTTTGTCATTTTGCACATTTTTATACTTAAGACGAGAGGAAGTGGTATTAATTAAAATGGTATCTCCATCTCGATCAATCCAAACAGGTGCAACGTGAGGACTGCCGTCTTTTTTTAGAGTGGCAAAATGCGCCAAGTTTTTATCATCAATTAATTTACATATTTTTTCCGGTAATTTAATGCTCATTNAGATTTTCACTACTAGAAGAACTACAAATTTATTTTATAAAGTTTCCGATAAAATTTTCAATAAAATAATAGATAAGGAATAAGAGATAGAAAAACAGGAATTGGTAAACCTGGAAATATTGCAAAACGTTTTAGAAAATACAAAGTTAGAATTATACCAATATGAATAAGAAACAAACTTAAAAAAGCAAATGGTAAACCAATTAATAAAAATACTGACGAAGGAATCATAGAATAAAAAATTAAATCGCCAGTTCCGATATTAAAACGACCAAGACTAACGAATAATGGACGAAGATCGAGTGATTCATCAGATGAATTAACAATGGATTTCAGAGGGCCTCGAAATACAGCATAGATATCATAAAGTGCGAACACAATTGGAATAACGATTATAGTAGGTGGTTTAAGAAATACTGCTAACATAGTTCCATATAACGAACTTAGAATAAAGGAAGAAAGTAATTGAAATTTATTTGATTTAATAATAGTTAATGCTAGAACAGGAACAAAGCAAAGTAATATAGAAAAAATAAAGATGAAGAGGCTTGAAAATACAGAATCAAATGCGGTAGTAAGAATGATATAACTTACTGAAAAGGTACCTGTACTGATTGCTAAGATAAGTAAAGATTTCAGGAGTAGAAAGAGTTTACGTCGTATAAGGAATAGAATTACTGATGTAATAAGAAATGTTGGTAAGATAAGAATAATTGAATTTAAAATTGAACCGGTGGTATTGTTGCCTGCAGGTTGATATGACGGAAGAATTTGATATAAATTAAGAAAATTATTTGTAAGAAATAAAGAAGTAATTTGAACAGTAAAGATAAAGAGAATTATTGGGAATATGTCTTTAATGGAGAATGAATCATCATTCATGATAGAGNATTAACGTACAATTAATTGTCCGCGATGAGTAGAGTGGCCTTCGCCACAGAATATATTACAAAAGATTTCAAATACGCCCTGATCTTTGGCTATAAATGAAATATCTACAGTTTGACCTGGAGGGACGAATGTATAGATATTGTATTCGTCAATAGCAAAACCATGAGGGACGTCAGTGCTGACAAGTCTAATAACTACCGTTTGTCCCTGTTGAACGATGATTTGATTAGGTTCAAATTCCCATTGTTTAGTTGTCATTTCAAATACAACTTCGTCAGAATCTTGTTGGTATTCTGGAAGAAACTGTATTAAAACAAAGAATCCAAGAATAACTAAAGATAATAATAATTCTTTTTGATATGAGAATTTCATTTATATTAAATGAATAAGTCCGGCCATATAAATTAACACAAATCCGGATAAAATAAAAAGAATGTCATATATTTTTCTAGTCGTAATTAGATTATCATTTTTAATAAAATCTACTATAAAGAAAAAGAGTGCTCCAGAACTCATAGCAAAGAAAATAGAGCTCAAAATACCAGGTAGACCATATAATCCAAAGATTGATCCTAAAATGATTGGGAAACTACTAATCAACGTAAATATAATTATAGAACTTAATGAAAGACTATAAAATAATGGAATGATAAAACCTTCCGCCAATTTATGAATAATAAAGGATGTTGTTTGTATGCCTCGAGGAAGGGAAAGAGATATACCAAGATTATTGATATCATATCCAATGATTATTCCCTCTGCAAAACTGTGAAATGAAAAACTGACAGCTAGTAATAATATACTTGCGTGTGAAAATTTGAAATTAAGAGATGATAAAAAGAATATAAATACAAAACCAAAGATGAAACAAAGTAAAAGAGTAATAGAATATATATTTAGACCTAGATTAATGCCCAACTGTGATGAATTAACAATAAAATCGATAAATAAAGCAAACATGATTCCAAGAGAGATATTATTTAGAGCAGATTTTGTAACATTGTTGCGATTATTTAAAACGCGGAAAAATATTCCGATAAAAGTTGGAATAATGCCTAGAATAATTACTAAACCAACTAGAGCTAATGGATTAGTCATCAAATAATGTTATAATTTGAATATTCTTAAGGATGTCTACGTTGAAGTTTACGCTTTAAAGGATTTCCGCAATTTTTACAGACATCATCTGTAGACTGATATACACTATTACAGCCAGAACAGTAATTAATCCATTGTCCAGAATATTTGATGCCAGTATATAACAACGGTTTATATGATATTCCAAGTTTTTTAGCCACATTTTGGATGGCAAAATCATCCGTAAGAACTATCACTGAACAATCTTCAGAGATAAAATCTTTTGCCAAGGCAAGAATCGAGATGTCAGCATCAGACAAAGATTTCTTATTCTCAATATTAAGAGAGTTTTTGAGGATATATTGAAGAGAAATAGAACTAGGATCAATAATTTGAAGGCGATTAGAAGTAAGAAGAGTTTCNATTCGATTATTAAAGAAAGGAATGCGCTGTAGTTCGTCGCCAATATGAGGAGTAATATAATACTTATCTAGAGATCTAAAGGGAAGACCTGCATAAAATGCAGTAGAATCAATAATAATTTTAGAATCCAAAACTAGTTAACTGCCTTAAAGTAGAGTCTGAGAATCTAATAAATATCGTATCAGAAATTTTTGTATTAATAATTATCTTTTCCAGCGCTGGAACGGTGAANTCTATTTGTCCATCAATTATAGCTTTTGTCTGACTATGTGCAATTAAGGAGAAATTAGAAATAGGTATTGCAATAGGAGGGATTCTAGAGATTGGTGCAATAGGTGTAATNAAAAGAGCAGAGAGGTCTTCACTAAGCATTGAAGAACCGAGAGATAGAGAATGTCCAGTAGAACCAGTAGGAGTTGAGATAATCAATCCATCCATACGATTTTTAATAACAGTAGAAGGAAGGTTTATTTCATAAGTGATGGCACGAAGTTTTTCAGATCTCTCAATGTATACTTCATTGAGGGCGTTAACAGGAGAATGAGACTTTGAAGAAACAGATATACGTTTTCTTTTATCAATAACATAATTATTATTATTGATTTGTTCAATCAGCATTGGGATTTCATTATGTTTTAATTCGGTCAAGATTCCCTTACCTCCCTTGTGGATTCCAAGAATTGGAATTTGTTTTTTTAATTGTCGAGCGGTTTTAAGAATTGTTCCATCTCCGCCAACTGAGATAATACAATCTACATCCAAGTTATTGTCAGTAAGAGAAATTATGGGATAAGCAGAAGAGACCAATGGTGAAATAATTTTAATATTNAATCCGGCTTTTTGAAGAGTTTTTGCTATATTTAATGCAGCTTTCTTAGCAGTGATATCAGAGTCTTTAGAGGTAATGCCAAAAGANNTTATCTTTATTGATTTCAAGTATATCATCTATATTTCAGTGAGAATTGTTATATATCTTGTCTATTATTGAGCATGTTAGATATGAGTAAACCTGCCTCTCTAAGCGACGTGAAAATTGGTTCGTATATCATCATCGATGGAGAACCTTGTAGAATAATAGAATATGATAAATCTAAACCAGGCAAACATGGTTCTGCAAAGGCACGAGTTGTAGCAACAGGGATATTTGATAGATCTAAACGCAGTCTAGTTTCTCCTGTTTCAGCAGGAATAGAAATCCCTATGATTGAAAAAAGAACAGGTCAGGTAATTTCTATAAATAAAGAACAAGGAATAATTCAGCTTATGGATATGGAAACATTTGAGACATTTGATTCTCCNCCTNCTGATGACAAGGAAATTANTAATAAATTAATTGAAGGTNNTGAAGTAGAATACTGGAAAGTNCTAGGAANAANAAAGATAGTTAGAATAAGATAAAAGTTAAAAGAATTTTCTTTTAGATATATCACTACCAAATTCAGATGATAGTTCTTCTATTAATTTTCTTTCTTTGGAATTAATTTTNTTGGGAATTTTNACATTTATTTTTACTAGCAAGTCACCGGTTCCAAATCCATTAATTCGAGGAAATCCTTTTCCTTTTAATTTAAAGATTGTATTATTTTGTGTACCAGAAGGNATTTTTAGTTTAGCATTTTTATCAAGAGTAGGAATGAAGATATCGCCGCCAAGGACAGCAATTGGATAATCAACATTAGTTTCATAAATTAGATTCTCATCATCACGAAGAAATGAGTCATGTGATTTCATATGGGTAACAACATATAGGTCTCCAGGTTGTCCTGTTCCAGAGGTTACGTCTCCAGAACCACGTAAACGAATCCTAGAACCTTCATCTACTCCAGATGGAATATTTAGTTCAATTGTTTGTTTTTTCTCCATTATTCCAAGACTGTTGCATTTTTTACAGGGTTTTTTAATGATTTGTCCACGTCCTTGACAAGTAGAACAATTTTGAACACTTACAAAACGTGCAAAACCTGCAGAACGTGTAACTTGGACTTGACCTCTACCATTGCAATTTGAACAATTAATAGGAGATGTTCCTTTTTCTGCACCTGAACCAATACAGTATTGACATTTTACATGACGAGGAATAGTGATATTCATTTTTTCGCCTTTGAAAGCTTGTTCTAGAGTTAATTCTATATCATATCGAAGATCTTGACCTCTAGATGGATCACGAGAAGTTGATGAACCAAAGAATGAATCAAAGATATTTCCAAATCCACCGGATCCTATTCCTCCGACACCAAAAGCTTGTTCTAGAGTTAATTCTATATCATATCGAAGATCTTGACCTCTAGATGGATCACGAGAGGTTGATGAACCAAAGAATGAATCAAAGATACTTCCAAATCCACCGGATCCTATTCCTCCGACACCACGAAGTATATCTGCAAAATCAGTAGAACGAAATATATCTTCTTGATTAAATTTACCATCAATACCAGCATGTCCATATTGGTCGTAGATTTTACGTTTTTCAGGGTTAGAAAGAACAGCATAAGCAGTAGAAATTTCTTTGAATTTATCTTCGGCGTCTTTAGACTTGTTACGGTCAGGATGATATTTCAGAGCTAATTTTCTATATACTTTTTTAATGTCTTTTTCGTTAGTGGTTTTAGAGATACCTAAAATATCGTAATAATCATTAGTACTCATTTAGCATCATTTGAAGGAGTATCATCTACTTCTTTATATTCGCCATCGACAACTTTTTCCTGTGTTTCAGAAGAATTAGTGTCCGCAGATGAATTTGGAGCAGAAGATGTCTGATCTGGATCGGGTTGCGCAGATTGTTGGTATGCAGAGGAACCAATTTCTTGCAAAAGATTACTTAGATTATCAGAATGTTCACGAATTGAATTATGATCTTTAGAATCAAGAGATGACTTCAATTTTGTTGATAAATCATCAATTTGAGAGATTTGTTCGGCGGTAATTTTATCTTTGAGATCAGTTTTCGTGCGTTCTGCCGTATAAATTAATGAATCAGCTTTGTTAACCAATTCTACTTCTTCTTTTTTGGTTTTGTCTTGGTCAGCAAATGTTTCAGCGTCTTTAATCATCCTTTCTTTATCAGAATCAGACAATTTACTAGAACCTGTAACAGTAATTTTTTGTTCTTTGTTTGTAGCTAAATCTTTAGCAGATACATTAATAATGCCATTAGCGTCTATATCGAAAGTGACTTCAATTTGAGGAATGCCTCGTGGAGCAGGAGGAATACCACCAAGATTGAATTGTCCTAAAGACACATTATCAGTTGCCATTTCTCTTTCGCCTTGAAGAATATGTATTGTAACAGCAGGTTGATTATCTTGAGCGGTGGAATAGGTTTGACTTTTTTTAGTAGGGATAGTAGTATTACGTTCAATCATACGATTACATATACCTCCTTGAACTTCGACGCCGAGTGACAGAGGTGTAACGTCTAACAACAATATATCAGAAGTTTCTCCAGCAAGTACTGCTCCTTGAATTGCAGCACCACATGCGACACATTCCATAGGATCAACACCACGTTCTAACCCTTTACCAACTATTCTTTTAACAAATTCTTGCACTGAAGGCATACGAGTTGGACCTCCTACAAGAATGATTTTATCAATATCGGCCATAGAAAGTTTTGCATCATCTATAGCTTGCTTAATTGGACGCTCGCATTTGTTGAGAACGACAGAAATAAGATCTTCAAGTTTTGCACGTGTTAATGTAGTTTCAAAATGAATAGGGTTTTTTTCTGAATCCTGTGCTATAAATGGAAGATTGATATCAGTAGATAAAACAGTAGACAATTCGATTTTTGCTTTTTCAGCTCCTTCTCGAAGTCTCTGTATTGCTTTAGAATCATTACGTAAATCAATTGATGTTCTCTGATTAAATACATCTACAAGATAATCAAGAATAATTTGATCCATATCAGTTCCGCCAAGTTGAGTATCTCCACTAGTACTTTTTACTTCAAATACACTATCTCCAAATTCCATTACTGTAACGTCAAGTGTACCTCCACCAAGGTCAAAAACCAGGATTTTTTGTTCGGATGCCTCTTTATTAAGCCCATAAGCTAAAGATGCAGCAGTAGGTTCATTGATAATACGAACAACATCTAGACCGGCAATAGAACCAGCGTCCTTAGTAGCTTGTCTTTGATTATCGTTGAAATAAGCAGGTACAGTAACAACGACTTTTTCAATTTTTTCACCAAGGAATGCCTCGGCATCAATCTTAATTTTCTGAAGAATAAAGGCAGAGATTTGTTCTGGTGTGTAATCACTACCATTAATGTGAATTTTGTATGATTCACCCATTTTTCGTTTAATTTTTTGTATAGTTCCATCTGGGTTGGTTATAGCTTGTCTTCTTGCAGGTTCACCAACTAAGCGTTGTCCATCTTTTGTAAAAGCTACGTATGATGGAAATGATTTACCTCCAACACTAGTGCCTTCAGCACTTGGAATTAGTGTTGGTTTACCACCAATCATCACTGCGGCTGCGGAGTTACTTGTGCCAAGATCTATCCCTATAATTTTACTCATTTGCATTCACTCCATTATCTAAAACTTTATGTTTTGATACATTTACTTTACTTGGTCGTAAAACTTGTCCATGAATCTTATATCCACTTTGTATTTCAGATATAATTACATTATCAGCAAACTCAGAATTTTCTGTGGATTCAACAGCTTCGTGAATATTTGGATCAAAGTCAGTTCCTACAGAAGGTATAATTTCTACTGATTGTTCTTTGAACATAGATTCAATTTTTTTAATTACAGGTTTTATTCCATTGAGAGAAGAATCATTAGAGTCAATATTATCTACTATACGTTTCAAGTCTTCGTATATTTCAATTAAATGTTGAATAATTTGACTATTACCAAATTTAGATTGATTTTCTTTTTCTTTAGAAACTTGTTTACGATAATTTTCAAAATCAGCTAGAAGATATTGATATTTTGTAAGTAATATAGATTGTTCGTCAACAGTTGGTTTTGGTTCAACAACAGGTTTTGGTTCAACAACAGGTTTTGGTTCAACAACAGGTTTTGGTTCAACAACAGGTTTTGGTTCAACAACAGGTTTTGGTTCAACAACAGGTTTTGGTTCAACAACAGGTTTTGGTTCAACAACAGGTTTTGGTTCTGGTGATTTCATTTCTGTTTTATTAGTAAGAGTTGATTTTCTTGGCGTTCTATGTTTTTGGAAACAGTCTTTGCAATAAACTGGTCTGTCTTCATCTGGCTTGAATGGTACTTCACATTCTTTACCACAGTCGGCGCAGGTAGCTTTGTGCATTTCTCGTTTGTCTTTCTGTTCTGATTTCATGTTCCTAACTAAAAGTGAGTAACCAAATCACATCTATAAACTTTTCCAATGATTTTCAAATTATGAGTAGAATAGACCAATAATCAGAGTTAATAATTGTAGTTTAGAATAGAATATGTAAAATAATTGAAGAGCGGAATTGCATTTTTATCAGGAGGGAAAGACTCAGTACTATCCATGCATTTAGCACATAATCAGGGAGTTAAGATTACGGGAATAATGACAATGATACCGGAGGATCAAGAAAGTATGTTGTATCACACACACAATATTAATCTTGTTAAAACAATAGCAGAAGTCACGGGTTTAAATTGGATTCCAATTAGTGCATCAAAAGACAGAGAGATAGAAGCATTAACAGAGGCTTTAAGTAAACAGAGATCAGAATATTTAATCACTGGTGGAATAGAATCAAATTTTCAGAAAAAGAAGTTCGATAACGCATGTAAAGAAACAGGAATGGAACATTATGCACCAATCTGGGGAATTACACATGAGAATTTATATCAAAAGATATTAGAAAATAAATTAGATGTGATAATAGTTTCAGTCGCAGCACTTGGATTAGGAGAAGAATGGTTAGGAAGACATTTAGATAAAAAGAGTATAGAAGAATTACTTGGTCTTGCAAAGAAATATAGGTTTAATGCAGTTGGAGAAGGAGGAGATTTAGACACGTTGGTACTTGATGGTCCACTTTATGCAAATAAGCTTGAGCCTATAGAATCGAAAAGAATTTGGTATGGAGACAGAGGTAAATTAGAGATTCCAGAATTAAGAATCATAGAGAAGTGATATAGAATGTTAGATAATCTTAGAACTGGACTACAAGACGCAATAAAAAAATTTGTGAGTAATGATGAGATTGATGAACAAACAGTAAAAGAGTTTGTAAAAGACCTACAAAGGTCACTATTGCAAGCAGATGTAAATGTTAAACTTGTATTTAATTTAACAAAGAAAATCGAAACTCGAGCATTGAACGAAAGAATTCCCACAGGAATACCAAAACGTGACCACATTGTAAAGATACTTTACGAAGAATTATCTACAACGCTAGGTTCAGAAAGAAAATTTGAACTGAATAAAGAGAAAGAGAACATAATTCTAGTATTAGGAATACAAGGAAGTGGAAAAACTACGACAGTAGGTAAATTAGCACGATATTTAACAAAGAAAAATTATTCAGTAGGTGTAATTGGTGCAGATACGTTCAGACCAGGTGCTTTAGTCCAAATTACTTCATTATGTGAGCCATTTGATATTGAGATATTTGGACAAGATAAAGAGAAAGATGCATTAAAAATTATTAATAATGGAATCGAACATTTCAAGAAAATTGGAAAAGAAGTAATAATTATTGATACAACTGGGCGTCATAAAGAAGAAAGTGGGTTAATGGAAGAGATGAAAGAACTAACTAACAAGATAAAACCTGATCACACTTTACTGGTAATTGATTCGACAATAGGACAACAATCAGAAGCACAGTCAAAAGCATTTACTAACGTAAGTTCCATTGGAGGAATAATCATAACAAAACTTGATGGTGCAGCTAAAGGAGGAGGCGCCATTGCAGCCGTCGCAAATACTAACGCTAATATATTTTTTATAGGTAATGGAGAAAGAATTGATGACCTAGAAGAATTTGTTTCGACAAGATTTGTTGGAAGACTAATTGGAATGGGAGATATTCAAACATTATTACAGAGATTAAAAGAAGTTCAATCTGAAGATCAAGAAATTAAGATGCAGAGAATTATGTCGGGGAAAATGACAATTAATGATTTATATGAACAATTAGAACAAATTAATAAAATGGGTTCATTAAAAAAAGTAATGGAATTAATACCAGGTGCGGCACAAGTTCCAGAAAAGGATATAGACAATATTGAAGAGAATATGGAAAAATGGAAGTTTATAATTCAATCAATGACAAAAGATGAAAAACAAGATCCTGATTTAATGAATTCGTCCAGAGTAAAAAGAATTGCAAAAGGTTCTGGACGATCAGAAAAAGAGATAAAAGAATTATTAAACAAATATAAACAATCCAAGCAGATGATGAAAGCTAGTAAAGGAAGAGGAATGCGACAATTGTTAAAGAAATTAGGTGCTAATTAGATCTGGATCATACCAGAATAAAAACAGCAAAAAGAGTTCTGTATAGATATAAATTATGTGATAGTTGTCTAGGTAGACAATTTCCAAACAATAACATAAATAGAATATATGGAAAACAAATTCGTCAGGCTATAGAAAAGAATCAAATCAAGAAAGAATGTTTCATTTGTGAAGGAATGATGTCAAATTTGAATAAAATGGCAAAAAGGATACTAAATGAGATTGAAAGATTTGAATATTCGAGTTTTATGGTAGGAACGATTCTGGATTCCGATATAATTGAAAGAGAAGATGTAATTAGATCAGAGTTTAAAGTAAAAGGTGGAGAACCAATAAAAAGTGAAATAACAAAAGAATTATCAAGATTAATAAAAAGAACTAATGGTAGAACAATTAGTCTGAATAGACCTGAATTGAATATTCTAGTAAATACATTATTGGATGAAATTGAAGTGTCGTCAAGATCTATATTTTTAATGGGTAAATATGTTAAGAATAAAAGAGGAATAAATCAGAAAAAACAAAGATGTAAACAATGCAAGAGTGAAGGATGTAAGAAATGTAGATTTTCAGGATTTATGAGAGTGCCTTCAGTAGAAAATGAGATACATAAATTTCTAATAAAGAAATTTAATGCAAATAAAGTAAAGATATCATGGATAGGAAGTGAGGATCGGAACAGTCTAGTGAAGTATAATGGAAGGCCATTTTTTGCAGAAGTATCTTCGCCAATAAAGCGTAAAGCATTGTTCAGAGAAAAGAAGATGAATCATGGAATAATAATAAAATCTGTAGAGATATTACGAAAGAGACCAATTATTGATCAAGGTTTTATTATGAAAGCAATAGTGAATTTCGAATCTAATTTAAAAGATACAAAAAGATTGGAAAGAATAGAGAAGTATTTTAGTGAAAGAGATATTTCAATTTATTCAATGAATAAAAACAAGTATTTTACAAGAAGAGTTAGGTCAATAAAACTAAAGAAAGTATCTGGAAAACGATTTACAGTTGAATTAATTTGCGAGGGAGGTATAAATATCAAGAAATTAGTATCTGGCGAAAATGAACAAGTAAAGCCGAATTTTAGGAAAGTGATGAGAATAAAATGCTCGGTTGATAAAATAGCGCCTTTTGACATACATTATGTCAAGGTTCAAGAATCAGAGAAACGTTAAAAACCTAGTGTTACCAATAAAAATGCGATTATTGATGTCTAATAATAACAGTCAACCTATCTTTATTTTAAAAGAAGGTTCAAGCGAAACAAAGGGAAAAGAAGCACAAAAGAACAACATATTTGCTGCAACACTTGTTGCACAATTAGTAAAAACATCACTAGGTCCAAGAGGAATGGATAAGATGCTAGTAGATGGTTTAGGAGATGTAACTATAACAAATGATGGAGCTACAATTTTGAAAGAAATAGATATGCAACATCCTGCAGGAAAAATGATGGTGGAAGTCGCAAAAACTACAGATAGTGAAGTTGGCGATGGAACTACAACAGCAGTTGTATTTTCAGGAGCATTATTAGAGAAAGCACAAGAACTAATTGATAAAGAAGTACATCCAACAATGATAATTGATGGATATGCAAGAGCAGCTGAAGAAGCACTTGATATTTTAAAGAAGATTGCAATTAAAGTGGACAAAGATGACAAAGATATGTTAATAAAAATTGCAACGACAAGTATGATGAGTAAACTAGTTGCAGAAGAATCAAAAGAATTATCAAAAATTGTTGTAGATGCACTATTATTGATTGCAGATAATACTAGTGGAGAAACAAAAATAGATTTAGCGAATGTTAAAGTCGATAAGAAACCAGGAGCTTCACTGAGCGAAACTTCGTTAATTAAAGGTATTGTTCTCGATAAAGAAGTAGTCCACTCTAATATGCCTAAGTCAATCAGCAAAGCAAAAATTGCAATTGTCAACGCTGCATTAGAAATTGAAAAAACAGAAATCAGTGCAGAAATTAGAATTAATGAGCCATTGCAAATGAAACAATTCTTAGATGAAGAGAATAGAATGTTGAAACAATACGTTGATCAAATAGTTGCATCTGGTGCAAATATCATAATATGCCAAAAAGGCATAGATGATATTGCTCAACATTACTTGGCACAAGAAGGAATCATGGCAGTTAGAAGAGTAAAAGAAAGTGATATGGTAAAAATAGCTAAGGCAACAGGAGCTAGAATAATTTCAAATTTGAAGGATCTGTCAAAGGATGACTTGGGCACTGCAGCATTAGTAGAAGAAAGAAAAATTGAGACTGATAAATGGGTATTCATTGAAGGATGTAAGAATCCAAAGGCAGTATCAATATTAATACGAGGAGGCTCTCCAAGAGTTCTTGATGAAGCAGAAAGATCTTTGCATGATTCATTAATGGTAGTAAAGGATGTTTTAGAATATCCATATATTGTAGCAGGTGGAGGTGCTCCTGAAGCCAATGTTGCGTTTAAAATACGAAAATGGGCAAATAATTTAACAGGAAGAGAGCAATTAGCCGCACAGAAATTCGCAGACGCTATAGAATCACTACCAATTACATTAGCAGAGAATGCAGGAATGGATGCAATAGACACACTAGTAAACTTAAGAGCAGGACAAGTTGAAGGAAAAAAATGGTATGGTGTTGATGCATTAAGAGGAGGATTAGCAGACATGTCGAAAAGAAATGTCTATGAACCGTTAAAAGTCAAAGAACAAGTAATCAAAGCAGCAGTTGAAGTAACAAACATGATATTAAGAATTGATGATACAATATCATCTGCTAAAGGTGGAGGCGCAGGCGGCCCACCTGGCGGAATGGATTATTAAAACAAATTATAAATTTCTTAAGAAATCTATACTCAAAAGAACTCCAACTCCAGTAGCTCCTTTCTTAATATAAGATTTTTTAGGAGTACCGTCTTGAGTCCAGGCTGTGCCAGCAATATCTAAATGAGCCCATGGATAATCATCAACAAAGTAACTAAGAAATGCGGCGGCAGTTATTGTACCAGCTCCTCGACCTCCAATATTTTTAATATCAGCAATATCACTTTTAATAAGTTTTTTATATTCATTAGTTAAAGGAAGTTCCCAGACTTTTTCACCAGTACGTTCGCCAGATTCAAATAATGAATTAATAATTTTTTTATCATTACCAAGAAGACCGCTTACGGCATTACCTAGTGCAATTACACATGCGCCAGTCAATGTTGCAAAATCAATAATCATTCGTGGTTTATAGTTTTGAGCGTAAGATAAAGCATCTGCAAGAATTACACGGCCTTCTGCATCTGTATTTAGAATTTCTGCAGTCTTTTTATTATAAAATGTGATAACATCACCAGGTTTGTAGGCAGAACCACTAGGCATATTTTCTGTAGCAGGCATCAAACCAACAACATTAACTGGAAGTTTAAGATCTGCAACGGCTTGCATTATAGACATAACAGTAGCGCCACCGGATTTATCATATTTCATTTCATCCATAGAAGCTGATGGCTTTATAGAAATTCCTCCAGTATCAAAAGTAATTGTTTTGCCAACAAATACAATTGGTTTTTCACCTCGTTTACCTCCATTATATTCCATTATTATGAAACAAGGAGGTTGTTGAGAACCGCTAGCTACACCTAAAAGGCCGCCAAAACCTAGTTTTTTGAGTTTATCAGTATTAAAAACTGTAGTTTTG
This sequence comes from Nitrososphaerota archaeon, assembly GCA_013306035.1. Taxonomy (GTDB): domain Archaea; phylum Thermoproteota; class Nitrososphaeria; order Nitrososphaerales; family UBA57; genus UBA57. The sequence goes on along the minus strand of JABUBF010000003.1, from coordinate 52,375 downwards.
AGTGGTCTATTTGATGAGATTTTTTTAGCGCGAGAAGCAAGTTGTAGAGGAGTACAATCTCTACTAGGAAGATTAGAGATATCACGAGAAAGCATTATTGCGTCAGCAATGATTTCACCGGTTCTAATACTTTTTGTAAGAGAAGTTTTAGTTTTATTTTTTATAATTATATTCATGGTCAAAGGGCGAAAGTCCTTCTTGTTACTTTTATAAACATTGAAATTATAAAGTCCCAATTCAGATCCTTGGACAACTGCTTCTACATAGTCATTGGTCATATCAGAAACATCATGATTAAATGAAAATGATTTAGTTTTTAGTTTTTTTGCAGTGATTGAGGCTTTTGCAGCAGCGTCGCGTAATTTATCATTTGATATACATTTTTTATTTCCTAATCCGATTAGGAGAACATTTGTTTGAGGAGTCCTGAGTAATATTGATTCATTAGATTTTCCTGTAAATTCTTTATTTTTTATAATGCTTGAGATAAGATTACCTATTTGTTTATCGATTTTACGAGTATTAGGACTTAATGATAGATCATCATAAATAGTTGTAGAGATAAATGAACCAATTTCAAAGGTGCTAAATTTTTTCTTCATGTTATTCATATTATATTAGATACAACAAATATAAATGATATACAAAAAATAAAAGAAGAAATCCAGATATATTTATTCCAATTATATACTTTCTTTCCATCGATTATACTAAATGGTAATAAATTAAACGCTGCAAGAATTCCATTTATATATGCAGCAGTAGAAATTATTGCAAACAACTCTGCTGTGAGAGAAAAAGATGTTAGAATAAATATTGAACATAAACCAAGAATTATATTACTTGCAGGACCTGCTAAAGCAATTTTTCCCAGTTTTGAATTAGAAGGGTATCCAGATATTACAACTGCCCCAGGGGCAATAATCTTCAATGGAATAAATGGGAATATACTCAAAGATGTTAGAAGTACTCCCAGTGAATTGACGCGAAATTCTGCTCTATATCCATTCCTCATTGCAAGGAATTTATGAGACATCTCATGAATTAAAAATGAACCCATCAGTACGAGGCCAAGAATTACAATTGTAATTGCAGAATATGAAGAATTATTACTCAGAAAAAATGAGATTCCCACTAAGAGTACCAAAACCATACCAAGTAGTAATTGACGTAATTCGGTATTCAGAATGCGATTCATTCTAGAATCTAGATTATTGAGATTATTAATAGAGAATTGAGAATTTGTGTTTTGATATAAACTGTCTCGAGGTTTATGAACACGATATAATTGACTACATTGATGTTTTTCTGGTAAACGATGTGAAGAACAAAAAATGAGCTCACAATAAGAGCAAGTAAATGGTAAATCTTCTGATACGTTGCAGAACGAACAATCCATTATTGATTATTTAAAGACGTGAATAATAAATGTATAAAAAAATATAGATTAAAGGAATTTATCTAATCCTTTTTTTTCAGCGGGTTTTTTATAATTTTTATTCATACGTTTTATAGTTCTTTGAGATTTAGACAATCTTTGTTGGCTGATATAATAATTGGTTTCGTCACGTGTACCTTTAGTAATAAAAGATACGACTTTTCCTGGTGAACGACGGCCAGTTCTTCCTAGTCGTTGTGTAAATCTTATAGCACTAGAAACATTATCATAAAAAACAACAAGTTTACATTCTGAAATGTCGAGACCCTCTTCTCCAACCTGGGTTGCTACGATAATATCAAATTCTCCGGATTTGAGTTTTTCAAGTGATTCTAATTGTTGTTTCTGTGATTGGCCAGTCTGTCCGCTTTTTCCAATTAATATACCAATATGATATCCTTTGCCATGAAGTACTTCAAAGATTTTATCAACCGTATCTCGATAACTAGCAAATATTATAGCCTTATCTGTACCTCTGAGGTTTGCTTCCATAATGCTTTCTAATTTAGCAAGCTTTGGATGGTCTTCCCCAAGAGATTGAAGACGATCAGTAAGAATAATTGCTTGGCTAAAATCTGGATGTTCAAGTAATTTTTTAACACCGCTAGATTTTTGTTTTGACTTAAGTCGAGAGACATATTTTGAGAAACTATCTACGCCTTGAGTTTCAATTATATTAATTCCATGTAATAATCTAACCAAAGAATATAGATTATTTCGAATATCCCAACGTTTTGATAGATATGGATCTTTTTCAATATGATGGATTTTTGCAAGAACAGCTTTTAATGAAGGATCTCTGGGCAACAATTGACCATTATTACGAAGTTTCAATGAGTAGGAAGATATAGTTTTTTTGATTAGATTGCTAATTGTTTTAATATCGTCAGTTAATTCAATCTCAATTTTTTCAATTTTTGTATCATGAACATAAGGTTTTACGTCTTCACTTTCACGATCGCGAAATTCTATATGAGCAGCATGTATATTGTTCATAATTTCTTCGATTTTTGGTGATTCGCTAGGAAGAGATGCAGTCATTCCATGCATTATAATTTCATTGTTTTTTGAATATAGTGATTGTGCGACAGGCACATATGCGTATTCTCCAACAGCTCGGTGTACCTCATCAAAAATAACAATAGAGAATTGTTCTAAATCTATTATTCCGCGATTAATATCGAGTTGTAATATTTGAGGTGTGGCACAAACGATTTGATTCTGCCATTTAGTTTGCCTTTTTTTAAGTGTGTCTTCTCCCGTTATTACGCTGATTTCAGTTTCGCTAAGATTGAGTGAATTCAACAAGAATTCATAGTGTTGGTGAACAAGTACACGAGTTGGTGCTAAGATCATACAGGTTTTTGTGGGATTATTAATCATGGACTCAGCCATAGATAATAATGCAATTACAGTTTTTCCTAGACCAGTAGGTAATACAACAATAGAGTTCTGAGATTTAATAGAATCTGCTATGTTGACTTGGTATTCCCGTTTATCAATAGTATTTGATTTAACATATTGTTTTTCGATAAATTGGGATGACACAGAATATATTATGTAATACAAAGATAAAAATTTAGACTATTAAAAAATTTGATAGTTACCTTATATAAATCAACAACATAATGCAGTTATTGAGGAAGGGGAAATTCATTGTCATTGAGGGAATTGACCAATCAGGAAAAAAGACTCAATCTATATTGCTTAGAAATAGGTTAAAAAAGAACGGATACAAAGTTGGATACATATCTTTTCCAAAATACAATACAAGCATAGGCAAATTAGTAAAAAAATGTCTTCACGATGATAGTTTTTCTCTAGAAATGTCGCATATATTACTATCAGCAAATAGATGGGAATCTGAGAAAGAAATAAGGTATAAATTAGAAAACATGGATTTTGTGATCTGTAATCGCTATTGTGATTCAAATATTGCATATGGATTAGCAAATGGCTTGAAAAAGGAGTGGTTGGAAAATTTAGATTTAGGTTTGCCAAAATCGGATTTAACTATATTAATAGACATTCCAATAACAGAATCAGTATTGCGAAAGAGTGAGAATCGTGACAGGTATGAAAAAGATAGAAAATTTCTCAATAATGTAAAGTCAAGGTATAAGAAACTTGCAACTATGAACAAATGGTCCAGAATAAAGGGAGATAAGAGTAAAGAAGAAGTAAGTAAAGAAATTTGGAATTTAGTTGTAAATAAGTATAAAATCAAAGATGTGAATTAGTTGAAAGATGGAATTACGCAGATAAGAGATCCAGTACACGGATATATTTATGCAAATGAATTAGAATGTAAGATAATTGATTCACCGGTTTTTCAAAGGTTGAGAAAAATTAGACAACTGGGAACCGCACACCTAACATATCCAGGAGCTCTTCATACAAGATTTGAACATTGTATTGGTTCTATGTATTTAGCAAAAAGAGCAGCAAATCATCTAAAGTCTCAAGAAATAATCAATGAAGATATGAGTAATGAGTTATCTATAGCTGCACTATTACACGATATTGGTCATGGTCCGTTCTCTCATCTGTTTGAAGAAGTACTTCATGAAAAAGGAATGACGCATGAAAACATTACAGATCGTATAATTAGGGAAACAGAAATTGCAGATATCTTATCAAGGTTTGGAGTTAATGTAAAAAAGTTTTCCAATTTATGTGTAGGAACATCAAAAAATCATCCCAGATTTATGAACGATATAATTGCTGGATTTCTAAGTGTTGATTCAATGGATTATTTACTAAGAGATTCATATTTTTCAGGAGTAGAATATGGAAAAGTAGATGTACACAGGATTATTGATGCGTATGAAATTGCAGGAAAGAAACTGGCAATAAATAAAGACAGTGTGTATGCGTTAGAATCCTTAATGTTAGCAAGGTATGAGATGTTCAGAGCTGTGTATTTTCATAAAAGTGTTCGTGCGTCTGCAGTGATGATAATAAGAGCAATGAACTTATCAAATGAAGAATTACATTTTACAAATCTCGATAATTTGGATGATTTTTTACAATTAACAGATGAAAGAATTCTGTATAATATTTCAAATATTAATTCTAATAGTGAGAACTCAAGATTAGCAAAGAAATTAGTAATAGATTATACAAATAGAAAGATGTTAAAACTAGTCTTTGAAAAGATTGTCTTAGGAAAAGATGAATTTAGTACAAAAATATTTGCTCAAAGAAAGTTTCGAGAGAATTTAGCAGAAGAGATTGCAGAGAAATCCAAGATACCAAAGAGTCATATATTCATTGATGTGTCAACTGCAACTTCAGTTCCTACGACATCAACAAAAGAATCTTTCAATGAAATTACAGTATTGCTGAATAATACACGAAAGAAAGAATTTGAAATAACAAAAGCTACAGAATTGCCATTGATGAACGCAATATTAGGATATATGAATATAATTCGAATTTACACTACTGCGACATATAAAAAGAAATTAAATACAACAGTGAAAGGAATTTTTGAGAAAGAAGTTTTATAATTCTTTAATATATGATTTTATAGTTTTAAGAAGAGTAACTGCTGTTTCCGTTTTCAAGTCTTTTTTAATATATACAGATGAGATACCAATACCGTCAGATAAATCACTAGCTAGTTCACTGATCAGTTGAGGAATCATAGGAGAAAACCTACTAGGAATGATAATTGTAGTATTAACTAAATTTGATTTCTTTAAAGAAAGAGACATAGATCCTAAATTTGGCTCGTTTCCCTGGGCAAGAGATACAAAATATCCATTTGAATATTTTAAAATAAATAAGTGAAATGATTGATCGTCAACAGAAATAACTTCGTCAATTAACTTGTCGTTCATGTGATTATTATTAATTGTGAACTTTTATAGTTTATTTAATAAACTTCATAATGGGCCCGTAGCGCAGAATTATGAAAAGAATGCGTAATCTGGATTAGCGCGGCAGAAGATAGCCGATCCTCCTAATTCATGGTGACAGCTGTAGAGATTGAGTAATCAATCTTGGTTAGAGGTCGTGAGTTCAAGTCTCACCGGGTCCGTTATTAAAATTAGTTTTGTAATAATCTAGAATTGTATCTACTTCGATAAACGTTATGTTGTTTTCTTTGGCCAGTTGTTCACAATTATCGGCAGATTTAGCAGTAAAGGTTTGATTGTCCAATATTTCACACATAATTACTATAGGTATTAGATTAGAGACTTCACACAGAAATAAACTGAGTTCTGTATGGCCCTCTCTTGATTTAAGGAGGCCGGGAGAACCAATGAGCATTTGTAGATGTCCTGGTGATTCAAACATAGAATGAAAATCGCTAGAGAGATTATTGTTTGAAGTATAGTCTTTGCATAGTTCATGTAAAGAAGAAATTGTGCTAGAACGTTGTAAATCTGTTGCGCCTCCGAGAGTTCGATGATTAAATGTTATAGAATGAGTAGAACGTTGTGATGTATTGCGATTTGTATTAACAAGACTACTTAATGAAGGGGATTTTGTTTGTAATAGAATATCCCACATATATGAGAGATTTAATTTAGAGCCGATATCCGGAGAAATACCCACACAAAGAAGTCCCCCACCAAGTTGCCTCATTTGATTAATTTTTTTTGGAGTGACGTGTTTGGCGGCAAGCATTATGTCAGTTTCATTTTCTCGTGAATCATCATCGTGTAAGAATATAAACTCGCCATTGTGAAAATTTTCTATAATTTCAGTCATATTAGGTTGTTTGTTCAAATTACATTATCAATAGATTAACTAATTTTTTAAGATTTTAATTTTATAACAAACAATTTTATTAAAGGAAAGAAATATCAAAATAGTATAATAAATGACAGATATAGATGAGTTTTTCAAGCGAATAAAGAGTAATTATCCATACTTCATGCCCATATTCAATGATTTATTCAAGGATTTAGATGGTTTTGAAGAAATATTTAGAGAATTTGAGCATGAAATGAATGACGATTTAGTTAATATGATAAACAAAATTGAATCTGAAGACCGACATAGATCTGAGGCATTTATTTATGGGTATTCAATAAATATAGATGAAAATGGGAAAGCAGAGATTAATGAATTTGGCAATATAAAGTCAAGTTCAGAAGGTGAAGAAAATCTAGAGGTATCAGAATCACGTGAGCCGCTAGTAGATATAATTGAAGGAAAGAATGCAGTAACGGTTGTAATTGAATTACCAGGTGTAGAAAAATCAGACATTAAAGTGGAGATAAAAGAGTCAATAATTTTTGTAACGACGATAAATTCAAAGAATTATTATAAAGAAATTCCGTTAACAGGTAAAATAATAGCTAATTCGGCACGAGCAAGATATAATAATGGCATACTGGAAATTATCATAAATAAAGATAATAAGAGTGATTCAGAAAATAACATAGTGGTAATAGAATAAAAATGAAGAAATATTTTAGTAAACAGATGGTGAATTAGAAATAATGGCATTACCAGTAACTAGATGGGAACAAGATTCAAGAGAATGGATAACAGAACTAGGTGCAAATTACAAAAAGATGAAATTGCCTACTTTATCTGGATCAAGTCAAGAGACAGCTACAGTGAGTAAAGAAGGTAATACAGAATGTAAAAATTGCGGTAAAATGTTTGAAGTATGGGGTACAAATAAAACATCATCTCCAAGCTATTGTAGTTTTGATTGTATGAAACAGTGGCTAGACTATCATATTGATAATAAAGATGCAAGTGTAAACGGAATTATAAAGAAAAAATCTTCAATGGGCATACCTCTAAATTCAAAATTACCCATAACTCATTGGGATGGACCTAATAGAACATGGATTGCAAATAAAGCAGCATAAGTGTAGATATACATGGAGTCCCTTTTATGAGCAGTATAATCAAGTCTTTTCGGCGAATAGGGATAAATAATAATATTTCTCAAAAGGTTCTAACATCTTCCATATTTGTTTTTTTTAGTGGGTTTTTGATTTTCCTAGATACAGGTGGTTTTTTTATGTACGGAATTCCAAATGAGTTAATCGTTCCCATATACATAACGCAACTTGCTCTAACACCAGCTTATTTGAAGAGAAACAAATATGCATACATATTAGGAATGATTATAGCAGTTTTTGTTGCATTAACTTATAGAGATGCAACTACAATAGCAAGAATTATACCGATATTGCAGTATTTTTTAGCATTTTTCAGTTTATTAGCATATAGAGAGATAAAAGAATCAAAATTAGGGGGAAAATTTAGAGATTGATAAATAATATAGTAATAAATATTGAAGGCCTAACGAAAACCTATGATAAATCTACTGCAGTAGATGAGATTTCATTTACAGTAAACGAGGGAGAAGTATTTGCACTTTTAGGTCCAAATGGAGCAGGTAAAACCACAACAGTGGAAATAATAGAATGTTTAAAGACGCCAGATAAGGGGAAAGTAGAGGTATTTGGGATAGATTTGAAAGATAAGAAAAAACAAAATGATGTGAAAAGAAGGATTGGAGTCATGCCACAAAATTTCAATGCATTTGATTGGTTGACGGTCAAGGAAAATTTAGAATATTTTAGAGAACTATATTCAAGCAAGGTATCAACTGATGAATTAATTGATCGAGTTGGTTTAAGAAAAAAAATGAATTCAATGTATAAAACATTATCAGGAGGAACGAAACAAAGAGTAGGAATAGCAATATCATTAATAAATGAACCAGAATTATTATTTCTTGATGAACCAACTGCAGGATTAGATCCACAAGCTAGACGAGAGACTTGGAATTTAATTAGGGAATTGAAAGAACAGGGAAAAACTATTTTTTTAACAACACATTATATGGAAGAAGCCCAGGAATTATCAGATAGAATACTTATCATAATAGAAGGAAAGATAGTAGCAGGAGGCTCTCCAAACGAATTAATTGAAAATTATGGTGGAAATAAATCAGTAATATTAAAGAATTGTAATAAGAAGATATTAGAAGATCGTGGAATAAAGTATGAAACAGACACAGAGAATCAGATACAAATAATATTTGATAATAACGAGCAACTATTCAACATACTATCAGCTGTAACAAATGACCCAAATGTTGAGATTGAGATAAAAAAACCAAATCTTGATGAAGTATTCTTGAATTTGACGGGAAGAAGAATTAATGCGGAAGGGTTGGCAAAATGAGAACTGCTTCAATAATTTTCACTGTGTTCAAGGGTCATTTCAAGGCGTGGCGGAGAAACAAGACTACTTTATTCTGGACATTGGCATTTCCATTGCTATTAATGCTATTATTTGGTGGACTATTCTCTCTTCAATCGGATAAGATGGATCTATATATTGAGAACAATGACATGAATCAAGATAGTCCGTCAATGGCTTCATTGAGAATTATTCAACTAATTAATCAGACAGATTCATTCAATATAGAAGATGATGAAGGGAATTTAGAAGAACAAATTAGAACAATTGTAATACCAAAGAATTTTGAATCAAGATTAGAAGAAGGAAATTCGTCGATAAAGTTAATCATGGATGAATCGCATCAAACGTTTTTACGAACGAGTTCATTGATAAATGGGGTAATAAATTCAATGAATGTCGAGAATCAAGGGGTAGAACAGCCAATTGTTTTAATCCAGGAACAGATTTCTTCGAATGATATTAGTTTCATAGAATACTTTGTGCCAGGAGTCATAGGAATAGCAATAATGTCAACAGGAATATTTGGAACAATTGGAACAAATACTAAATATAGAAAGAATGGAGTAATAAAAAAATTAGCGACTACACCACTATCGAAATTTGAATGGATAATAGGATTAGTTCTATATCACATGTTAATTGGTATTATTTCAACTATTGTGATATTAACTGTTGCCGTGTTAGTTTTTAATATAAATATAATTTTGAATCCAGTAATTATCATTCTGATTATATCAGGTGCATTAACATTTCCTGGACTTGGTATGATTATTTCGACGGTTGTACGTGAAGAAGAAGAAGCAGATGCAGCAGGCAATGTAGTTACATTCCCTATGTTATTCCTATCAGGAACGTTTTTTCCATTAGAAACAATGCCTACGGTTATTCAAGCAATCGCAAGAATACTTCCTCTTACTTATTTAAACAATGGATTAAGAGAGATAATGATATATGGCAATTATCAAGCAGCTTTATGGAATTGCAGTATTGTGTTTGCAATTGGAATAGTAACAATAGCGATAGCAATGAAAGTAACAAGATGGACTGATTTATAGAATCAATAATTTATTGAATTAGATATGATTACAATAATTACCGGTGGTACTGGATCAATAAGATTATTACGAGGATTAAATTCAATCATTAAAGAGGAAGTCAATATAATTGTGAATGTAGGAGACAATATTAATTTATTTGGAGTTTATATTTGTCCTGACATAGACACTACACTTTATGGGTTATCAAACAAGTTAGATATAAAGAGAGGGTGGGGAATAAAGGACGATACGTTCAATTTCTTAGAATCAAGAAGAGGGATTTCTGAAGAATCGTGGTTTCAGATTGGAGATAAGGATTTAGCAACACATGTAAGAAGAACGAATTTAATGAAAAATGGGTTGAATTTGACAGAAGTGACGAATATATTATCAAAAGAATTTGGAATAAAACACAAGATTATTCCCGCGTCTAATGACAGGATAGAAACAACAATAATTACAGATAATAGAGAAATGCATCTACAGGAATTCTGGGTTAAGAATAAAGGAAAGCCGGAAATATCTGATGTGATTTACAATGGAATAGATAACGCAAAGCCAGCACAGAATGTAATCAAATCTATCGAGGAAGCAGATAAAATAATAATTTCGCCGGGTAATCCGATATCAAGTATAGGTCCAACAATATGTATCAAACAGATTAGAGATGCGTTACAAAGAACTAATACTAAAAAGATCGTGATTAGTCCAATAATGAATAATAAACCAATAAGTGGACCTGCAGGAAGAATGATGAAAGCGAAAGGATATGAGGTCTCAGTTATGGGTGTAGCCGAGTATTACAGAGATGTTATGACAGATATTGTGATTGATAGAATTGACAAGGAGAGTATAAGTGAGATTGAAAAGATTGGAAAAGTTGCACATGTATCGGATATAATGATGAATGATAGATTAAAAGAGATACAATTAGCAGAGGAAGTGATGAAGATTTCAGAATGAAGATTGGAGTAATTATACCTGTTAAGAAGTTCAATGATAGTAAACAGAGATTATCATCAATTTGTACATTAGAAGAAAGAAGAGATCTGTCTAGAAGTATGTTGTTTGACATATGTGATGTGCTGATAAAATCAGAATATTTTACAGAGATTGCATTAGTATCTTCAGAAGAGGAAATAACTCAATATGAAAACTACGATGATATTACGTATTTGAGAGAGAATGAAGTTAACGGTGTAGATAATGCCGTTGAATTAGGGAATAGATATTTTATAGAAGAAGGATTTGATGCAACAGTAGTAATTCCAGGAGATATTCCATTAATACACAATAAAGTATTAGATGAATTATTTAATTTAATAAAAGACAACCAGGTAATTATTACTCCATCAAGAAAGAAAAATGGAACCAATCTACTATTCAGGAGTCCACCAGATATCATAGGAACTTCGTATGATAATAACAGTTACTTTAAACATTTAGATATGATAAAAGTTAGGAATCTACAACATTGGATTTATTTAGAGGATTCGATAAGATTAGATCTTGATGAACCAGAAGATATTAAGATAATCAATGAAAGATTGTTAGATTCGAGAACAAAGAGTCTATTAAAGAAATTTAATTAATCAGAAATACTAGGATATAATTTCAAATAAAGAATATTCTTCTTGGTCTTCACTATAAGTTACTACAACATTTGACACTTTACTCCAAGGAGTGCCTCGGCGAGTTATTTCAATTAATTTATCTAGATTTTCTTTGGAGCCTGAAAGTAAAGCCTCTACACTGCCGTCGTCGAGATTTTTCACCCATCCAGTAACATTATTTTTAATAGCGCGATTTCGAACAAATGCGCGAAATCCCACACCTTGAACGTTACCAGTTATAATCAGACGTGCATTCATAGTCATCGAATAACATATATCGGTAACAATTATAAAAGCTGTTTATACAATGTAAATTGACTATGCTTTGGACATTAAGTCAAAGATAAAAGAAAAAGACATAACAAATCTTGCACAGGAATTAATAAGAATTCCAAGTGATGAGATTGCAGGAGAACAAGAAGTTTGTGAATATTTATCAGATATTTTAAAATCATTAGGTATGAAAGTGAGATTACAAGAAGTTCTGCCAAAGAGACCAAATATAATTGCAGAAGTACTTGGGGGCAACAATGGAAAATCAATTATGTTTAATGGGCATATAGATACAGTTCCAATAGGAAACATAGAAAAATCAATTATGTTTAATGGGCATATAGATACAGTTCCAATAGGAAACATAGAAAAATGGAATACAGATCCGTATAAAGCTATAATAAAAGATAGCAAATTATTTGGAAGAGGTGCTACTGATATGAAGGGTTCTATTGCGTCGATGATAATAGCAATAAAATATATCATGAATAATGTAGAAAATTTCAATGGAAAAATTATATTTACAGGAGTAATGGCAGAAGAAACAACCGGTTTAGGAACACAAAAAGTATTAGAAGAAAATATAAAAACAGATATGGCAATAGTTGGAGAACCTTCAGACGAAAAGATTTATCGAGCGCATAAAGGGACTATATGGTTCAACATTTTCACATATGGGAAATTAGAACATTCAAGTGAATCAGATACAGAATCAAACAATGCAATAATTAACATGATGAGACTGATTGAGGAAATTAATAAGATTAGCAAAGAATTGGAGGGGAAAAATAACAGTTTAGTTGGTCATCCATCTATTAATGTTGGGTTGATTGAAGGAGGTACTAAACAAAACATGATTGCAGATTCATGTAAAGTTTCGATAGATAGAAGAACATTGCCAGAAGAAGAACCTAATGAGATACTAGATGAATTAAGAGTAAGATTTGATAACCTTCGTCTAATAGATAACAGATTGAAATTCAATATAGAAAAAGATACAATTAGAGAAGCAGTAGAAGTTTCAGAATCAGAACCCATTGTGCAAGAAGTAAAAAGAGCTGTAAATAAAATATTAAATATAAATCCAATAGTATCAGGAATGAAAGCAACTACAGATATGTCTATATTAGTTAATCAAGGAAATATTCCATCAGTAATTTATGGACCAGGATTTATCAAACAAGCTCATACAATTGATGAATTTATCGAAGTAGAAAGACTAGTTGAATCATCGCAAGTATATGCTGAAGTATTGTTGAACATATTGACAAATAATTAATTTTTCATGCAACTTTAAATCAATCTTAGTACTTTTTTATTGTAGGCCGTCTGTACACGTGGCCGATTATTAGTCAATTCGTGGTGTAGTTGGTAGCATAGGACCCTGTGGGTCAAGAAAAGCAGATAGGTTCAGGTCGTGGGTTCGAAACCCACCGGCGGCCTTCAATAACGAGGAATTAAAAACAATAGAGATATTTATCAGAAGTATGAGGAAAGAAATTTTCTTTGGATTACTGATATTATCTATATCATTAGTAATTGTATTTGTGAATTTAGAAGTGATAATAATTAATAGATTTGATTATCAGCCTGAAGAGATCACTATAGCTAAAGGTACAACTGTTTATTGGATTAATGTGGATTTAGAGGGTCATAATATTACATCTGACGCAGGGCAGAATATAGAGAAGAATTTAATGGTACAGATAGATTTATCAGAAGATGTTGATACATTGGGAATTATTTCCTATAAATTTAATGAGAAGGGAGAATTTCATTATTATTGTACGTTACATCCATACATGAAAGGTACAATATCAGTAAACTAATCAACATTAATTAAGAAATATTTTTAATAATATGGTTTTTACTAGGTATTTGTGTGATGCCCGTTGCATCGACGGGCAATCTGGACTCATTTGAGGATGAAGAATCATGCGGGCATCGTACAATCAATGATAAGTGTGAAGAGATGAATTTTTAGAGTTAATAATATAATGTATAGTACTTTTTAATTAAGCAGGAGATATCGATGATAAAAAACCTGAAGCTGGCTGCAATATCAAAAGACGGGATACCAGTTAAAGACACAATAGAAAATATTAGCAATATTAGATCAAGGATTGAAGAATATTCTTTATCATGGTTAGAATGCGTAGTAGATGATGTAAAAACAGATTCAAAGGAGATTGCGAAAGAATTCGGAATACCATTAGAACCGGCATCTGTACTGGGAGGATATTATTCAAACTATGAAGATGCAGGAGAAGTATTAGGAATTACTGTTCCGTTAATCAAGTTTTCTGGAGGCAATGTGAATTCTCTATCAGTTTTAATCTATATTGCAAAAGACAAGATAATTTCGATACACGATGAGGAAGCCGAGAAATTACTTCGTCTTTCTGGATTTGCTGAAGGAATAATGAAGAAGCTTCCAAATAGTAAAGAATTATGGGCAGATAGACAGACTATATTATTTGCTAGAATTATTGATGAGATTTCAGAAAGAAATTATGACACACTAAGATTGATTGTAGAAAAAGCCCAAACACTGGAAATTGAAATGACTGATGAGAGGACGATGAATGAGGACATTACTGAAGAGATGTCGAATATAAGGAGATCAATAATTACATTCTTAACAGCTATATGGGCGACACATACAACTGTACATTCATTAAGATATGGTGATCCAGAGATGTTAAGTGATAAAGATGAAATTTTATCTAGATTTAATATAATATTAGCAGATTTAGATAGACAGATTCAATTAGCAGAACAAGTACTTGAAGTTCTAGCAACTGGTGTAAATGTTGTTCAAACAAATATAACAAATCGTCTTTCCACAATAATTCTTTGGTTAACAGTAATGGGCACAGCTGTGTTGGTTCCGAATACATTAGCAACAGTCTTCGCAATAATTCCTAATCCTTCTTCAATGTTTAGAGAATTACTAATTATATTATTGATTTCAACATTGTTAGCTTCAGCAATTGCTTATTTGGGTGCAAAAAGGGTTTTAGGGTCGAAAAGGCGGAAAAAATAGACAAGATTCATTAGGAATTATGCACAATATATGATAGATGTCAAATACTAGTGAACAGGAGAGAATTTGGTTAGACAAATATCCAGAAGGATTAAAATTCAATATAGATGTACCAGATGTAACTTTTGGAGATTATATAGATAATATTTGCAAGAAATATTCTAGCGAGATAGCATATGAATATAATGGAAAAACTTTTACGTATAATGAAATTAATGAACTTTCAAATAAATTTGCAAATGGGTTAATAAAATTAGGTGTAAAAAAAGGGGATCGTGTTGCACTTTTATTACCAAATATTCCACAATTTCCAATTGCACTGTACGGAATTTTAAAGGCTGACGCAATTGCAGTTGGAACGAATTTTCTTTATACACCAGCAGAAATTGAATCGCAATTACTTGATGCAAAACCAAGGGTTGTTATTGCTTGCACAGATTTAATAAAAAAACCGATAATGAGGGATTTATATCAAGGATTCCATGAGAATAGAGGAAATCTCAATATTGAAAAAGTAATTACTACAAGTGTTACGGAATTTCTACCAGGCATAAAAAAACGTTTAGCGTTTGTTAAAGTTAAAAAAAGAAAATTCAATGATACAATTGATTTTATGGAAGTATTGAATTCTGGTGATACTACACGACCAGAAAGTACATCTATATCCGAGGATGTTGCAGCACTTCAATATACTGGAGGAACAACTGGAAAATCTAAAGGTGCAATGTTAACACATAAAAATATCATAACAGAAGTGGAAATGGTTTGTGAATGGGTGAGATTAAGAGAAAAGAACGACACTGCACTAATAGTACTGCCATTATTTCACATATTCGGTTTTATTGGCCAGATGATAATGATGAGATCTGGTGGCAAAGTTGTTTTACTTCCTAGCTTTGAAGAAAAACAAGTTTTAAAAACAATTGAAAAAAGTAAGATTACAATATTCCCAGGCGTTACTACCATGTTTACAAGATTAATTGATCATCCAAATATGAAAAAATCAGAATTATCGTCACTTAGAATTTCTTTTGCGGCTGCTATGGCATTACCAGATGCAGTAGTAAAACAATTTGTTGAGAAATCAAAGTCGCCACTAGTGGAATTATATGGATTAAGTGAAACTACTGGAGCAGTAACTTTCAACCCAGTTCATGACATGAATCTAGCAAAAGTTGGATCAATAGGTGTTCCATTGCCAATGTGTGATGTGGCAATAGTGAATAGTGAGAATCATAATGAGTTTTGTAAAGTAAATGAAATTGGTGAAATAGCGATAAAAGGTCCAATTGTAATGAAAGGATATTGGGAAAATAAGAAAGCTACAGATGATATGATCAAAAACGATTGGCTGTTAACAGGTGATATTGGAAAGATGGATGAAGAAGGTTATTTTTATATTATTGATCGTAAAAAGGATATGATCAAAGTAGCTGGATTTAACGTTTATCCAAGGGATGTTGAAGATGTACTTTATGAAAATGAAAATGTACTAGAAGCAGCAGCTGTAGGAATGAAGAATAAAGATTTATCTGAATATATCAAAGCATTTGTAGTTTTCAAAGAAGGAAAAACTTCAAGTGAAGAAGAATTAATTGAATTCTGTAGAACTAAATTAACAGGATATAAAGTTCCTAAAGAGATAGAATTTAGAGACGAACTACCAAAAAGTTTGATTGGAAAAATTCTACGAAGAGAATTAAAAAATAATCAATGATATAAATTAAGAGAACCTACTGTAGGCGTCACTAAGAAGTAAATCTAATTTATTTTTCCATTCAGGAAAACTTTCTGGAGATTCAGGATAAGCTTGATTGTGTCGAACAAGTTCGTTACTTTTTTTTGCAGTATAACGTAATTCTTTTGCAAGACTCCAATGTGTGAGTATTTTAAAGAGCATAAGAGGATTAAACATGTTTACTTTATCAAAACTTGGGTGTTCTCTGGAAACAATTTTTTCTACATCATCTGCAGAGAGAAAATGTTTCATTCCATAACTGATTTTTTCATTTAATACTATTTGTAAGAATCTACGAAGTATTTCAAAGCTAGCCATCTGATAACCATAATTTCGTACGTATTCAGTATTATAATTCCATAAACTACTTTGACTATAGTCTTTTGCCTGTAATGCATTAGCAATAGTTTTACCAGCAATAACGCTTGCAAATATTCCAGGTCCTATTCCACCAGCATCTATTGGTCTAGGTAACCAAGCAGCATCTCCAACTATTACATAACCATTTTCCACCATACAATCATTTTGCCTTCTTACTGGAACTTGCCAGTTTCCTCGTGAATTTCCTGAATCGGCATCGTCTGAAGATAATCTATAGTTCTTAATTGACGTATTTGAACTAATGTAATCGTCAATTAAACTTTGAAGAGTGTCGTTTTTACCTAATCGCTGATTACGTGTAACAAGTCTTTTTTTCTGAACGCCGAGTCCGATATTAACTTTATTTTTTGATTTTGGGAATACCCAAGCATAGCCACCTGGGGCAATATCCTGATTAAGATGTATTATACAATAATCATCGTCAAAAAGTGATGTATCAGTTTCACCTCTATCAAATTCGAGTATATATCTACCAGTAGTTTCCATATCATTTTCACGATCAATTTGTTTCTCCATGAAAGAATTCTCAATAGGAAGGTTTTGGCGGAGTTTAGAGGCAGAACCTGTAGCGTCTACAACAATTTTTGCAGTAAGTGTTTTTCTTTGTTTATCTTTGTCGAGAATTTCCACTCCGGTAATAAAACCATTTTCTAATACTAATTTATCAGATTCAGTTTCAAAGGAAAATTCAACACCGAATTTTTTGGCATCTTCAACTTGACGTAATCCCAATAATTTACGATTAAGAACATAACCTTCTCCATCAAATGAAACTTTAGTTTTACGATCAGGAGCGAAAGCAATTACTCCTTTGACTTTATGTTCTAACTCAGGATAATCATATGTAATTCCAACTTCTTTTGAATAGAAATCAATACTGCGTTTACTTACTGCATCTCCGCAAGTCCAGCCAGAAATATTCTTTCGTGCAGGATTAATTTCTTCATTACGGTCAATAACAAGAATTTTCATAGTCTGGTTAGTGTACTTGGCTATTGTTGTAGCAGTGATTAAACCTGTCATTCCACCACCGGCAACAATTACATCATAATCTCTTGGCAACTATTAATCAAATTATCCTACTTGGAACGATTACTTAAATTTCTCGTTTTGTGAGAAATATATCCAGAATTCGAGTTAGTCACTAAGTCCGCTTTCTTTTAAGCGAAGAATAGGTCTTACAATGCCTTCATATTCAAGTTCTTCAAGTAACATTATTCCAGTTAGATTATCAAAATATCTTCTAACTAGACCTCCATCACCAACGGATTCTATGATTATAACGTCAAATATTTCCCCATTATACTCGAATTCACGAAAATCAATGATACGAAATACTGAAATGTCGAGACCTAATCCAATGTCTTCGTAAGCAGGGAATATATAATCACCGATGGAGACATCTGATCGAATAAGAAATTCATAAGATTTTCCAAGAAGATAAGGAGTATTTTGAAAATTTTGATCAAATGATGAAGTATGCGAGTTTTTTATGATTATACAATTTAGATCTACAACTCTCCATCGCATTACTTCCCATTCATCCTCAAAGAAACTTCTACTTTCAGTAATATTAACAAAAGAACCATCGAGCATAGAGAATTGTAATTTCCAGTCAAAATTATCATGTTCATAAATTACAAATGAATTAAATTCAAAAGGCATTTCTCGTGAGATAAATTCAACAGAATAATTATTAAAATCAATATTTGTTTCAATTACATTAATTATATTAATTGATTGTTGATCAATTAAATTCTCTCCCTCATATGTAGAACTTTGTTCATTAATTTGTAGAAGAATACCAGTATTTTTATCATAATAAGATGTTACAATACTTTCAGATCTATTATTTTGATTATCTATAACAGAGACTCCTTGAACAACAAGGGTATTGATATTTTCATTGTCAAACAACATAGAATCTTCGGAAACTACTTTAAGTTCAATATCTCCGAGACTTGTAATTGTATCACCTATGTCATAATACATAGGCAGCCAGAATAATGGAACGTTTCCTATAATTTCTACTTCAGGGCCAGCTATTATTGCACGAGATTCCAAATCAGCAATGAACCAAGTGGAATTAGTATTCGTGAAACTTAGTGTGATATTAACTTCGTTTCCAGATGTTTCTCTAAATACCACAGAGAGCTGTTCCAACCCAATTATATCGTAAATCACATAGGCATTAGGTTTTGGAGAGAAATTCGATTTTGGACAAGCAAAAGTGTTTGATATATTAATATCTATATCAGGTTCGGAGAGTTCATTTTTACTAATAAGATCAGAATCCTCAACCAAAACAACTTCATCTTCGACAATTGGCTCTGGTTGAACAGGTATAGATATATTAGATTGTTCAGAGACTACAGGAATTTCTTGGTTTATAGGTTGTAATAATGAAGGAATAGATTCCATCTCGTTATTTTCTTCTTGAAATAAAGTAGATTGAGAGAAGAAATATACCGCAAATAACCCGAGAACAATAAATAAAACTATAATGATTTGATTTTCCTTCATTTAATCAATTTCATAATACATTAATATTTTATATAACTTCTAGAATATGTTAAAATATCTCTAATTGCGTATATTATCACAGTTTAGATTGACAGAAGAAAATAATGAAATAAATAATGAGGAAATAAAGGAACAATTAGAAGATTCGAATAATGTTGTTGAAACTGACCAAGAGAATGAAGATAAAAAAATAAAGAAGGTAAAACCAAGGAAATTAAACAAAAAGAAAGATAATAAATTTCCTAGAGAAGATAGAAATGAAGCAATCACAAGAGAAGGAATTAATCCAAGGCAATTTTCAGAAGCGTGGACATCATGTAGTAGATGTAGAGACCAAATTCTTTCATTTGGTGAGTCAACGCATTTCATTAATGGGTATCAATATTGTGAAGAATGCTATGAATCTGTAAAAGACTACTATTTAAAACAAGAACCGGTTACAGAATAGATTTCAGGAAACGAAAATTTGCACAATATTTATTATAGATAATTAAAAAAATATAGTATATATTGGAAAAAAATAACAAAGAAATTGAAAATAAAGACGGATATATACTTGGAATAGATTTAGGTACAACAAATTCCGCCGCTGCGGTCTATCACAATGATGAAATAAAGGTGATAAAAAGTTCAGATAATAAGATGTCTGATTCAGTCGAGAAAATGTTTCCATCGATTGTCTATATTAATAAAAAATCTCATGAAATTCTAGTAGGAATAGAAGCGAAAAAGAAGTACGTAAGCAATCCCCAAAATACAGTTCTTGAAATAAAAAGAAAGATGGGAACCAAGGAAACAGTTGAAATTGATGGTTATAAATATACTCCAGAGCAAATTTCTTCATACATACTTAAAAAAATAAAAACTGAATCTGAAAAGTTCTTGAATGAAAAAGAGATAACTGATGCGATAATAACAGTTCCTGCATATTTTAACGATGCGCAGAGACAATCAACAATAGATGCTGGGAGATTAGCAGGATTAAACGTAATACGAATTGTTAATGAGCCAACTGCGGCATGTTTGGCTTATGGATTAGACAAGATTACACATAAAGACAAAATGAATATTATGGTCTTTACGTTTGGTGGAGGAACACACGATGTAACTACGATGCTATTAGAAAATGATAAGTTCAAAGTAATCGCGACAAGTGGAGATACACACACAGGAGGAACAGATATTGATCAAGTAATTGTGGATCGACTTAAAGAAGTGATAAAAGAAAAATACAACAAAGAGGTTGATGATCCTTCTGTAGAAGCAAGATTGAAACTTGCTGCAGAAGAAGCAAAGATTCATTTATCTTATCATTTAGCAGCGGATATTGAAATGGGGGGTATATTTCCCGATGATAATTCAACTTTTGATCCTTCTGTAGAAGCAAGATTGAAACTTGCTGCAGAAGAAGCAAAGATTCATTTATCTTATCATTTAGCAGCGGATATTGAAATGGGGGGCATATTTCCCGATGATAATTCAACTTTTGAATATACGTTATCTCAGGAAGAATTGGAACAACTATCTATGTCAGTAGTCAAACGTGTTGAAGGCACAATAAAAACAGTATTATTTGATTCACGGTTAGGAGCTAAAGAGATTGATAAATTAATATTGATTGGAGGACAAACGCGTATGCCACTTGTAAGAAGAACAGTAGAAGACTACATGCAAACTGCTGCGGAAGAAGGATTAGATCCAATGTCTTGTGTTGCAAATGGTGCTGCAATTAATGCTGCAATATTACAAGGAAAAATATCATATGAAA
The DNA here is from genome assembly GCA_013306035.1 of Nitrososphaerota archaeon. Lineage (GTDB taxonomy): Archaea > Thermoproteota > Nitrososphaeria > Nitrososphaerales > UBA57 > UBA57. The sequence goes on along the minus strand of JABUBF010000003.1, from coordinate 31,367 downwards.
TGGTAGACGTAACTCCATTGACTTTAGGCGTAGGTACAGCTCCAGGAACTGTACAGAGATTAATTAGACGAAATAGTCCTATTCCAATTTCCAGGAAACAGATTTTCACTACGTCAAAAGATAATCAAAAGTCAGTGGCTGTAAAGATAGTTCAAGGAGAAAGAATAATGACAGACGACAATACTTTGATAGGAAATTTTACGTTATCAGGAATACCAGAGAGAGAAAGAGGAGTTCCTCAGATAATGGTAAACTTTGACATTGATGAAAATGGAGTTCTTAATGTTTCTGCAAGAGAGACTTCTAGTGGAGCGTCAAAAGAAATCACGATAGAAAACCGCCTGGATGTAAAAGAAACATCAGTTCAAGAAGCTATGGAGGATGCAGACAGATATTCGTATGACGATAGTAAGAAAAAGAATACGATAGAGTTACTTAAGACTGCAGATATGGCAGTCTATCGAGGACACAAGATACAAAAACAATTAATTATACCCAAGATGGATGTACGAAAACTCAATGAAAAGATGGTGGAAGTTGAGAAACTTACAAAAATGGAGATAATTGAGAACAAAAACAATTAATTATACCCAAGATGGATGCACGAAAACTCAATGAAAAGATGGTGGAAGTTGAGAAACTTATAAAAATGGAGATAATTGAGAATGATGACAAGAAATTCGATGAATTACGTAGATTGATTATTGACATTAATGACATTGTAGATCAATTAAAAGAAATATATTCAGTAACAGAAGGATTATAGTTAAAAAAAATTACTGGGTGAGTTTCACACTCACCAGCAACATTGTTAAAATGGTTTTCGAGTAGAATTAATAGAATATAATTACTTTAATTCGTTAATTATATCTTTAACTCGACTTGCTTCCCATTTTACTAGTTCGATGTCTTGTTTTGTATAGTAATTACTGTTGTTTCTTAAACCAGCAGTAATCGATACATAACGATCATAATAATGCTTTGATGCAACATCTTGATTACTTTTCTCAAGTTTGATTAAAGCAAGCTTACGATCATAATGACCAAGAATTGGGCGTTCTGGCATTTCTCTGTCATATTCAATTCTTCCACCATGTTGGGACTTGATGTTGTTGTTATGTAACAAAACATCAATTGCCTGATACAGATGCTTTGATGCAACATCTTGATTACTTTTCTCAAGTTTGATTAAAGCAAGCTTACGATCATAATGACCAAGAATTGGGCGTTCTGGCATTTCTCTGTCATGTTCAATTCTTCCACCATGTTGGGACTTGATGTTGTTGTTATGTAACAAAACATCAATTGCCTGATACAGAGCAGTCCATGCTTTTTCAGCTGCGTTCTTATAGTCTAACCAGCCAGTAGGTCCTCCACGAGAATATGTGTATGATCTACCTTCATATTCTGTTTTAGAAACATCTGCTTTGTCTAGTAATGAATCGACTTCTTTAAGAATTTCTTCTGAATTACTCAAAAGTTGATCATACGCAACGGAATAATCCTGTGTATTGGCAACTTTATTTGGATGTGTTAGAAAAGTCATTTCTATTGTTCTCCTTCACCTAATTCAGGAACGACAGATTCTTCAGATGCAACGGCGTATTTGTTACCAAATGCTTGAATAGCACCTGCAAGTTCTTCGTGTGTCTTAGCATATTCTTCGACTGGAATTGATTGCATGTAAGCATCAACAGCTTGTCGTGCGCTAATTGCGCCTCCTTTGGTTCCCCAAGGATGGCCATGAATTCCTCCTCCATTCTGAAGTTGGATATCATTACCCATTAAATCGATTGAGAAATGGTAGTTTTGAGGTGTCAATCCACCTGAACAGATTCCCATCATTGGTTTAATGTGTTCTAATGGATCCTGGATCTTACTCATAATCTGAGGAATTTCAGTGAATTTATTCTGATCACCGAGTTTACCTCGTGCAGTTCCAACATGAACCATATCACCACCTGCAATTCTTGCAATAAAGTCAGTGACTGGAAGATTAATTCCATGTCTTGGATGACGTGTAAGTGCTGCATGTGATGCACGATGTAAGTGAATTGGAACATTAATACTAGCATCTTCTGCAAGAGCACGAAGTGCAGGATACCATGTACACATAAAGTTTAACATCATTCCTCGAGCACCATGTGCAATCATTCGATCTGCAGTTTCCAAGGTAGTTTCCAAGTCAGTAGTGACTTGTGGAACATAAAACATCTCACCTTCAGGATGATGTCCTTCAGATTTAGCTTTATCAAGTGCTTCATAAATCTTTGTAATTCGATCCATTAAAGGAGAACACCATTGATTATGATAAGTCTCATCATCTTTGTAAGTGTCAAAATCACCACAAGCTGCATCATAGAATTGATCAGCTGCGCCTTGGTCTGTAACACCCATTTTAGGTTTCAATGTAGCACCAAGATGAGGTCTTCTTGTCTTTGTTGTACCACAGATTTTTCTCATACCTTCAATACCAAATTGAGGGCCTTTGAAGAGTTTGAGAATACTCTTAGGTAATNNTANGTCAACCCATTTACAATTAGGAATTGGAGTNAATCCCATCCAATTTCCTGTAATAAATGTAAAGAGNTCAGGAATACCACGATTATCTATATCTAGAAGATAAAGCGGNNATGCAANTTTTACNNAACCTGAATGTTTNNNAGATCCACTTGGATCTTCATACTTCCANGAGAATACTTTAGCAGCAGTTTTGTGTGCTAAATCAGTTGCAGTAGAAACGTCAGTAAAAGTACCTACNGATTGTTCAGCAGCAATAATTANACCGGCGTGATCGATAGTCATTCTAGGATCACANGTGATGAAANATNNTGCNACAACGTACTTGTCNGGATCTATTTNATCAGGNGTTGTTTGAAATACACTACTTTCACTGTGTTCAACAGTTGGTGTATNCCANNNTCTTTTAATTTCTGGCATCTTAATCAAAAAAAATTGTGCTTTGNGATATTTATAGGTTTATAGAATTTCTATTATAGATAATTAGAAATTATTCTTTTGAATACCAACTAATAAGGTTTTCGACGCCGGCTTCCAAATCATATTTATTTTTGAAATTCAATTTGTCTTCTGCGGCACTCATGTCAAATGGGAATTTTTTCGATCCCTGTTTTGATGTATCGACNTGGATTTTGGAAACATCTCCTTTTTTACCAAGAATGTCTTTTACATCGGATAAACCAGAAATTGTTCCGGAACCTGCATTAAAGATTTCATATTTTAGATTTGGAGAAACAAGAGCTGCATAGTGTTCTTCTGCTAAATCATAAAGATATGTCCATTGTGCTACTTGTTCTTCAACAGTGATTTCTTGGTCATTAAGAAAAGCATCTATCATTTCGCCAACTGATCTACCGCGTCCCATTTCACCAGGCCAAGGNCCATAAACATGNGCCATNCGNATAGAAGCAAATTCTATTCCGTAAGCTTTTGCATAATTAAATCCTTGATACTCACAAGCAACTTTACCAGAGGCATAAATGTCACTGCTATCAAAAGGTACTACAGCATCTGTTTCTTTAATGAATGTTCCATCAGGAGGATGAACTTTGTTTGCAAGATATACAGAACCAGTACTAGTGTAAATAACTCTTTTAACGCCAAGTTTACGTGCAGCTTCTAGAACATTAGAGGTACCCATAGTATGAACGCGAATTCCTGTTTCAGAGTCATTTGTATAATCATGATTTCTACATTGAGTGGCACGAGGTCCAGCAGTATGAATGATATGGTCGATATCATTATCTTTGATAACAGATTCGAGTTTTGCAGAATCTAAAATATCGCCTTTGTGCATCTCGACTTTATCAATATCTACAATTTTAGAAATGGCGTCAGTTTGACGGCATGTGCCGTATAATGACGTGTCAACATTTTTATCAATCAGAACTTTTGAAATGTGCGCGCCCATTCCGCCTGTACCGGTTATAAGAACTTTCATTTTTAATTTATTGTTGTAGGGTTTCGTCAGAACCAAGGTCTGCCATGAATTGATCGAATCCNATCTTAGTTAATGGATGTTTAAACATCATATCTAGTACTTTGAATGGCATTGTAGCTAGAGGAGCCCCCATCATGGCAGCTTGCACTACATGAACAGGATGTCGAATACTAGAAACTAATGTGTCTGCTTTATTTGGAATGTGTTCCTCGTTATCTTTATAATTATTTCGAATTTGTTCAATTTCCTCTATAAGATGTAAATTACCATCAAGGCCAATATCATCTAGTCTTCCTATAAATGGACTAACAACTCTTGCACCTGCTTTTGCGGCCAATAGATATTGAGCGGCAGAGAAAGTGAGAGTGACATTGCAATCAATTCCAGAGTCAAACAATTGTCGGACTGCTTTTAGTCCTGCCTTTGTATTTGCAACTTTAACATAGATTTTACTACTGTTTTTACCGTATGTGTTAACTAGGTCTTGACCTTCTTTGACAATCTTTGCGGTATCGTTTGTGGTAGTTTCTAAACTAACAGGTTTACCGTTACAGATTTCTACTATTTCTGAATATAATTCATGGGTTTCTTTATTTTCTTTTGCAACTAGAGTAGGATTAGTTGTAACGCCGTCCAACATTCCCATATCTTTTGCTTCTTTTATTTGATCAATATTTGCTGTATCTAAGAAGAATTTCATCTATTATCATTATTATAGAATTTTTGTTATAATAAAATCTTTCTTTTCGATTTATATATGGTTTAATTTTACTAATAGATAAGAAAAGGTATCAATATGACAGANGAGAAGATTGAAGAATTATGTATTAATACAATTAGATTTTTGTCAGTGGATGCTGTAGAAGCAGCAAAATCGGGTCATTAATACAATTAGATTTTTGTCAGTGGATGCTGTAGAAGCAGCAAAATCGGGTCATCCTGGTCTACCCATGGAAGCAGCAGCAATGGGCTACAAATTGTTTACACAGATACTAAGGCATAATCCTANNAATCCAAAATGGACTAATCGAGATCGGTTTGTTTTATCATCTGGACATGGTTCAATGATACTCTATTCTTTACTGCATCTATGTGGATATGATCTTGCTTTAGACGAGATTAAAAAGTTTAGACAGATTGGAAGTAAAGCACCAGGTCATCCTGAATATGGAGAAACACAAGGTGTAGAAACAACAACTGGACCATTAGGACAAGGATTCAGTGCAGGTATTGGAATGGCATTTGCACAGAGATATTTAGCTAATAGATTCAATACAAAGAATCATAAAATTATCGACCATAAAATATACGTATTTTGTAGTGATGGAGATTTAATGGAAGGAATTTCTTCAGAGGCGGCTGCAGTTGCAGGTCATCAAAAGTTTAACAATTTAATATATGTCTACTTAGATAATCATATCAGCATTGATGGAAATACAGAACTAACCACAAAAGAAGATATAAAAAAGAGATTTGAAGCTCATGGGTGGTTTGTTCAGAAGATTGAAGGAAACAATTTACAAGATTTTAGTGAAGCAATAAAAAATAGTCAAGGACAAGAAGAGAAACCATCTCTAATCATAGCACGAACGCATATTGGTTTTGGTAGTCCTAATAAACAAGATAGTGAAGCTGCACATGGAGCGCCTTTAGGACCTGATGAAACTAAATTAACTAAAGAAAATCTAGGTTGGCCTCTTGAACCTACATTTCACATTCCTGATGAAGTAAAACAAGAATTTCAGAAAGTTGTAACGAATGGAAATGATTATGAAAGAAGATGGAATGAAATTTATGAATCATATAAGAATGATAATAAAGAATTAGCAGAAGAATTTGAGAATTTGATTATAGGAAAGCTACCAGAAAATTGGGATAAAAACACACCAATATTCAATTTAGATGAATCTCTTGCAACAAGACAAGCATCAGGAAAAACACTAAATATATTAGCTGAGAATATTCCTGCAATAATTGGTGGATCTGCAGATTTAATGGATTCTACAAATGTACGAATTAAAACTTCAGTTGATTCGTTGCCAGAAGCTCCTCATGGACGAAATATTCACTTTGGTATAAGGGAACATGCAATGGGTGCAATTCTACATGGAATGGCAGCATACGGTGGAGTAATTCCTTTTGGAAGTACATTCCTGATTTTCTCGGATTATATGAGAGGATCGGTACGTTTAGCGTCATTAATGGGCTTACAGATTATTTTTATCTATACACACGATAGTATAGGAGTAGGTGAAGATGGACCTACACATCAACCTATAGAACAAGTATCGAATTTACGGGCAGTACCAAATCTTACTGTAATAAGACCAGGAGATGCAAATGAAACAGTGGTAGCGTGGAAAACTGCATTACAAATAACAAGTGGTCCTACTGCTTTAATCCTTACAAGACAAGCAGTACCTGTTTTATATGGAGAGTCAAATAAAAATGNGATTTCTTCACCTGAAAATTTACNAAAAGGTGGATATACACTTGTTGATTCAAATGGATTACCGGAATTAATTATAATTGCAACTGGTTCTGAATTACACTTGGCTGTTGAAGCTCAGAAAGAATTGAAAAACAAGGGAGTAAATGTTAGGGTAGTAAGTATGCCAAGTTGGGAATTATTTGAAAAACAATCAGACGATTATAAAGAACAAGTACTACCAATTGCAGTCAAAAAACGAGTTTCAGTTGAAGCAGCAAGTACATTTGGTTGGGAGAGATATATTGGTTTAGAAGGCAAAGCAATTGGGATGGTAACTTTTGGTANATCAGCTCCTGGAAATGAAGTTATGAAGAAATTTGGTTTTACTGTAGATAATGTTGTAAATAAAAGTCTTGAATTATTGAAGAAATAAAATATATTTTTTATTTAGATGCAAGTGCACGTAAATCTTCAACTGCTTGAATCATATCGTCTTTATAGAGAATTCCAGCTCCACAAANCACTACGTCAACACCTGCTTCAAAAGCAAGTGGTGCTGTTTTTTCATTGATTCCTCCATCTACACATAATTCTACATTATATTGATGTTTATCAATAAGCGCACGAGCTTCTCTGACCTTTGATAAGGGATATTCTATAAATGATTGACCTGTTTTACCAGGAACTACAGTCATAACCAATATTCTATCTAATTCATCGATGTAATCTATGATAGAAGAAAGAGGAGTATCAGGATTAATTGCAAGGCCGACCATTTTATCATGTTTTTTAACAGCGTCGATATACTTTCTAGGGTTTACTGCTTCTACATGGGCCGTAAGCATATCACCACCGGCTTCAATATATTTAGGAAGAGATTCAATTGCATGATTAGTCATTAAATGAATATCCATGGGAAAATCTGTTGCATTATTAATAATTTCAAGATGTTCTACAGGAAAGGCATATGTATCAGTAAAAGTTCCGTCTAACACATCGATATGAAACCACTCAACATTGGCTTTTTCTAGAATTTGTACATCATGGACATAATTTTCAGGTTTTGATGCTAACATCGATGGCGCAATTTTCATGANTATTATGTTAATTCTTTTATTCAACTATAAAAAATTTTAAATTCCCAATTTTATGATTAAAAAATATTTCTCAACACTTAAGTAAGGTATTAGTAATATTTTTTATTGATATGGTAGAAGATCCAATAAATATTCCCACAGTTTCAGGGGTTGTAGATATTGATGTAGATACAGCATACAGTCAAATTAAAGATATGCGTATTCACGGGGCAGGACGAATTGCAAGATTAGCAGCAAGTGCTTTAAAGAATTATGTAGAGAATACAAACAGTTCAGATCGTGAACAATTCTATAACAATATAATGAAAGAAGGAGAAAAATTACGATCTGCTAGACCAACTGCAGTTTCACTTCCAAATGGAGTAAATATTGTTCTAGCATCTACTAGAAAATCTTACAACGCAGGGGAATCTTCAGATAACATAAAAGAAGCTACTATTAAAGCGGCAGAACAATTCGTGCATAACAGTTTAGACGCCTATAATAAAATTGGTGAATATGGTGGAAAGCGAATTAGAAATGGTGANACAGTAATTACAATATGTAATAGTGAGGCTGCAATAAGCATATTAAAAAAAGCCCATGACATGGGTAAAGGAATAAAGATAATTTGTTGTGAAACTAGGCCATTGTTTCAGGGTCATAAAACTGCAGCAACATTGTCCAAACATGGTTGTGACGTCACAATAATAATAGATTCTGCAGCAAGAAGATTTATTGATAAAGTTGATCGTGCAGTATGTGGAGCAGATGCAGTAGCAGTTAATGGAGCTTTAGTTAATAAAATAGGTACNTCTCAATTAGCTGCAATAGCTCATGAATCACGTGTTAAATTAATGGCTGCAGCAGAGACATACAAATTTTATGCAGATACAATGTATGGAGAACTTACAGAAATTGAAGAAAGAGATGCTACAGAAATTTGTTCAGAAGAATATCTAAAAGCATATCCGAATATAAAAATCAGAAATCCGGTATTTGATGTGACACCACCAGAAAATATTGACGTTATTGTTACTGAAAAAGGTATAATACCACCTTCAGCTGCACATTTAGTAATAAAAGATTTAATAGAACTAATGTAAAGATAATATGAAATGATAATATACGGTGGATCAGAAGGCCAAGTTTTGGCAACAAAAGTAGCTAAATTACTTGATGAGAAACTAGGNCAAATTGAGATAACAAAGTTTCCAGATGGTGAAAAATATGTTCGNTATCACGATGAAGTTGAGAATGAAGATGTTGTAGTAATTCATCCAATGGGTTTAAAACCCGATGAATTATTTATTGAATNTCTTTTAATTTGTTCTGCATTGAAGGATGGAAAGGCAAAATCAATTACTACATTTGTGCCATACTTCGCATATGCTCGACAAGATTCTAGATTCAATTCAGGCGAACCTGGAAGTTTCCATTTAGTTTCTAAGATAATAGATGATTTAGGAATAGATATGATCTATACAATTGACTTGCATCTTCAAAGAGTTAATGATTTGAGTGATTTAATCAAGAATACTCCTACAAAGAATCTTAGTGCAGTTCCAGATATTGCAAAATGGATTAAAGATAATGCAGGATTGCAAAATCCATTAGTCATAGGACCTGATGAAGAATCAGAACAATGGGCAAAAGTAGCTGCAGAGACAATGGGAGTTGATTATGAGATTATGTTTAAAACAAGATACAGTGCTACAGAAGTCAGTATTACTACAAGGGAGGGCAAACCTCTTCCTGTAAAGGGAAAAGACGTTGTTATCATTGACGACATCATTAGTTCTGGTAGTACAATTATTGAAGCAGTAAAATTAATTCAAGAAGCAGGCGCAGGTAAAATTGTCGTTGGATGTACACACCCTGTACTTCGTGGAAAAACGCCATTTGACTCTGCCCTAGCAAACATATACAATTCTGGTGTTTCAATAGTGGTGGGAACAGATACAGTTCCAAGCCAAGTTAGTTATGTNAGTGTAGCGNACATAATTGCTAAAACAATAAAAGATACACTCAAATAAGAATTATAATCGGAGAGTATGATTAAACNTGCTATCAATACAAGACTTTGACATCAAGGGAAAAACAGTTTTCTTACGATGTGATATAAATAGTCCCATTGATCCAGACTCGTTAAAGATANTAGATCATTCACGATTANTAGAAGTTGCAGAAACTATTGATGCACTAAAAGATTCGAAATTAATTGTTGCATCTCATCAAGGTCGATTAGGAAAATCAGACTATGTTTCAATGGAACAACATGCTCCTGCACTTTCAAAGTTATTAAATAGAAAAATAGATTTTGTTCCAGATGTTTTTGGACCTACTGCAATAAATACAATAAAGAATCTCAAGACAGGAGACATATTATTATTAGACAATCTAAGATTTACAGCAGAAGAAAATGCAGAAATGTTACCTAAAGATGCTATTAAATCACATCTTGTTAGTAAATTAGNAGAACATATAGATTATTGTGTATTAGATGCATTTTCAACATCACATCGATCACATCCATCAATAGTAGGATTTGCAGAATTAAGACCGGCGTGCGCAGGTAAGATTGTTGAACGAGAAGTCAATGCGTTAAAAGGAATAGTTNAAGATTCTAATATAAAATTTACTGCAATCTTAGGTGGTGCAAAAATTCCTGATAGGTTAAAATCAATTCAAAAATTAATTGAAGCAGNTAGAATAGAAAAAGTACTATTAGGTGGTTTAATTGGAAATGTTTTTTTGGCAGCAACTGAAAAAGTTCCTCTGGAAGTNACGTCAATAGATGATNAAAAATTAATTAATACTGCAAAATCATTATTAGAGAAATATCCAGAAAAGTTTATGTTAGCAGATGACGTTGCAGTAGAAGTTGATGGAAAGAGAACAGAAAAATCTTTATCAGAACTAGATTCATCAGATCGGATTTTTGATATTGGTCAAAAAACTATCAATAAATATTCTCAACAAATTGATAATGCGGAAAATATATTCATAACAGGACCATTAGGGATGTTTGAGAATTCTGAATTTAGGCTTGGAACTACGGAAATTCTTACTAAATTATCAAATACAAATGCGAGAACGATAACCAGTGGAGGTCATCTAAGTGCAGTACTTTCACAGTTAGATTTGAAGGACAAGATTTATCATGTCAGTACAGCAGGAGGTGCATTAATTAGGTATCTCACTGGTGAAGAATTACCATTGTTAAATGCTTTAAANAAGTCTGCAAATAAACATATAAAGTGATGATAATAAGTGGGTAAACANAAATTTCCGACATGGTTAGCAGAAGAAATTTCTTCAGTAAAAATGAAAAAATCCAATACACTAGAACTTACTGGGTATTTACTAGACATCAATAAAAAAGAGAATAAGATAGATGTACAGTTNTATGAACAATTGCCTGATGGAAGACAGATTGCAACACTAGTGATTGGAGAGAAGAAAATGTTAAAAAATTTAGAAGAACAACATAATAAATTGGGAGAAGCTCCAGAATTTAATTTTAAATTTATTGTTAATAAGGCGTCATTAAGTGATAAAGCTAAAGAATACCTAACTGAGAATTATTCAGTAGCGCTAGACAATTTATACGGATTTGAGTTAGAATCTTTCGATTCAGTCAAGTAATTTATAGATAATCATTTTACTGACTATTGTTTATATCTACTATACATGTCAGAAAAAAACTCAAGAATTCCTGGTTTTTACAAATTAAATGCTCATGAAAGATTAAGTAAATTGAAGGAATTTGCNGATTTAACAGATGAAGAGTTGAAAATCATGGAGTCAATGTCTGGAATTGACATCGATGATGCATCAAATATGATCGAAAATGCAATAGGAGGGATTTCCATACCTGTAGGAATAGCCACGAATTTTATCATTAATGAGAATGAATATTTAGTTCCTTTAGCAACAGAAGAACCGTCAGTAATAGCTGCATGTAGTAATGCTGCAGGTCTTGGACGGGAAAGAGGTGGATTTTCGGCAAAGAGTATGGGAAATATTATGCGTGCGCAAATACAACTCATCAACATAGACGATATTTCATTAGCAAAAAAGAATATTTTAGATAATAAATCAAAATTATTAGAAATAGCTTGTGAAGTTACTCCTACATTATCGTCATTAGGAGGAGGCGCAAAAGACATACAATTGAAAGAACTAGACACGAAACGAGGTAAGATGTTAATTGTGGAAATATTAATTGATTGTAAAGATGCAATGGGAGCTAATGCTTGTAATACTGTAGCGGAATCATTATCTTCAAGAATGGAAGAAATATCTGGAGGAAAATCATTATTAAAAATTGTTTCAAATCTTGCTATTGGAAGGATTGTTGAAGCTTCTGCAACATTTGATAAAGAATTGCTAGGCGGTGAACAAGTTGTTGAATCAATATTAGATGGATCAGAATTTGCACATAATGATGCATACAGAGCTGTAACAAGCAATAAAGGAATAATGAATGGAATAACTGCTATAGCAATNGCAACGGGACAAGATACAAGAGCAATAGAATCATCAGTTCATGCATACGCTTCGATATCAGGAAGATATATTCCATTAACAACATGGAAAAAAGATTCGTCGGGAAATTTATTTGGAACTATAAAAATACCAATTCCTGTAGGAATANTAGGAGGTANGGCGTCAGTACATCCAAGTTCAAAGATTTGTTTAAAAATTCTTAGAGTGAAGACTGCAGCTCAATTAAGCGAGATTATGGCTTCAATAGGTCTTGCACAGAATCTTGCTGCACTTCGTGCATTAGTGTCTGAAGGAATTCAAGAAGGTCATATGAAACTTCATGCAAGGAATATAGCAATATCAGCAGGTGCAAGAGGTAAATTAATAGAAAAAGTTACAGAAACAATGATTCAAGAGAAAGATGTAAAGTTTCTGCGTGCGAAAGAACTGATCAAGGAATTAGATAAATAATTTTATTATATGCGGTCACCGGGATTTGAACCCGAGTTATTAACTTGGCAAGCTAACGTATTAGACCAAACTATACGATGACCGCTCTAATTAACTTAATATTAACCTTCTTTAAGTTTTGAGTTATTGGATAAACAATTATGTGAATATTTTATATAGAATTCAGGGCCGGTAGTTCAGCGGTAGAATCGAAAGATATACTATCCGCTTCGCATGCGGAAAGATCACTATCCCATAAGGTCGGGNGTTCAATTCTCCTCCGGTCCATTTTCTTTAAATTTATAACCATTAGAAAGCAATCATGTATTGATTAAAATGAAATTGACGAGTCAGGATAAGTTTTTAGAAGAATCACTTGATTTGGCGGTTAAGAATATGAAGAATGCAGGTTATGAACTACATAATAAGATATCTATTGAAATTGATTCCGAATTACAATTTATGGGTTATGCAAAAATTGATTCNAATAATAGTTCAATTGTAATTGCAGATTGGGCATTAGACTCGGATATGTTAAATGGATTAATTCTTCATGAATTAGCGCATATATATTTTACAGAAATAAATTCACCGTCACATCAATCAGAAATTATTAATGAAGTGATGTCACATGTCGTTGAGCAAGAAGGATTAAACAACTTAGAAACGNATTCATTGAATGAAGGTTTTAATCATCTTCAAAACATGATTGTAGATGATATTGTTTTTCAGTTAATGGACAATGAGAGAGAGAGAAAGCTGATTCAGAATTTTTTTGTGACATGGATGTCGGATGAGCCTACAGGAAATAATCTGATAGATGCTTCTTTATTGGCAAGAAATGCGTTTGCATTGGCTTCATTAAAGAGACGTAATCTTTTGAGTGAATCGTCAGAATTATCTAAGTTAATGATTAGTAAAAATAGACAATTTCTTTCATTTTATAAATATGCAAATAAACAAAAATATGAAGCATACGAGGAGTTTCTAACAAAGTTCGAGTTGAATGATGATGGCGACTTTGCATCCGTATTAATCGAGTATTTTGAGCTGTCAATGAACTTGTTGAGACCAGACAGCAAGTCTTTAGAAACACTCAGATGATTATGTAAGTAGATCATCTAATGTGTTATTGTCGATACCATTTTTGATTTCTAAAGCAATTCGTCTACCCATGCTCATATTTGCGCCATGAGTCAAGTAAGAATATGGTGAACCTGCAGTAAATATATTAGTACCAGCAACTATACGAGCAGAGAATTCAAATGCAATAAATTTTCCATTTGAATCATAAACACCTTCCATACAGAATGGTCCAGGCATACCAGGTGGAACTAATTCTTTACTTGCTGTTACAAAGTTTTCCCCAATATCATATACTTCAACAAGGAGAGATTCTCTGAGAACTAGAGGCAGATTACCAACTACGATATATGTAGGAGATAATTTAATTTCATTTTGTTCAGTACTTGGAATCCTTCCTAAACCATCGACGTTGGTTTCATATCGTTTATCTATTCCAAAGAGTTCTAATTCATTTTTGAGAGGAGACTGAAAGTATTGCAAATATACTGGAACGCCTATAATGTACTCTTGTATTTGGAGTTCATCTGCATCAGTCATCAAACCTTGTTTTTTGAATTTATCCACGTTAGAATAATAATCTTCTGAATTTTTAGCAAGAAAATAACCAGAGCCGCCACGAGCTCCGGACAACTTAGAGATTGTTAGGCAATCAATTTCTTCTGGAGAATTGAATGTTTTCGGAATAGAAACACCTGATTTTTCCATTAATTTAGTCTTAAGATCTCGATCTGCTTCCCATCGTAAGATATGTCTGTTTCCAAAGATTGGGACATTAAGTTTTTCGATTTTTTCAATTCCTACTTCAGAAATTAAAGTGCCATGAGGTATTAAGATTGAGTCGGTTTCCGTCAGTTTATTTGTGATATCCTCATGCACAATTTCTTGGAAATCTTCTACGACAATATATTCGTCGATAAAATCATATCGTCTATAGANTTTTTCTCGAGACGATTTAGTAACCAATACTGTATTAAAACCCTCTTCTTTAGCGCCCTTGAGGACTTGTAGAGCACAATGAGAGCCCAAAGTAGCAATACTATTCAGGTAACCACCTCATCTAATCGTTCTTCTTTTATTGCTTCAGATATTTCCATTGCGATTCTTTTACCAGTGCCAAATGATTCGCCATAATAATAGTGAGTGTAAGGGCTCATCATTAAAACAGGACTTCCAGGAACACGAGGTGAAACATCAAATACAACTAGTTCAAAGTCTTTTGTAATTGCACTTTGTAATGCAAATGGTCCAATCATACCTGGATCAAATTCTTTTTTAGTAGAGTCGACAAATTTATTACCNATTTCAAAAACTTTTTCAAGAAATGATTCACGAATTGTGGCAGGCATATGTCCGACTTCAATATTCTGTAATTCGACATCAATCTCCAGTTGTTGTTTAGCAGGTAATGAAGTGAAATCATTAAGATTAGTCTGTAGACGTCGATCTATACCAAGAAATTCTACACGATCATGAAGTATTGAATAAAAGAAATTAAAATTAAAATAAGTGCCTAGAATAAACTCTTCTATACGTGCGTCGGCTAAATCCTCNGCATTTATNATACCTTGAGCAATACGTTTCTCAGCTTTTTCATTGAATTCTTTAAAACTAGAAGCTGTAAAGAATGCACGTTCAATTTTACGTGTTGATTCCATTACCTTTACGATTACANGGCGATCAATATCTTCAGGTTTGTTAAATAATTTAGGGTATCGAATGTTAGCTTTTTCAAGAAGATAATATTGATTTTTTTCAACATTTCTTTCTTCAGTGCGTAGCATTCCTCTATTACCAAAGATAGGAACTTGAAGATTATTTTCAATAGAATCATAGTCAATATATGTAGTGAATGAACGATGAGGAATCATAATAGAATTATTAGAGATTAAGGATTTTTGTACGTCGTCATTAAGTAAATCGGAAAATTTAGGTAAAGTTATNACGTTATTAATAATTCGATGGAAATGCTTGTATGTGACCTCACGGCCTTTTTGACAAATTACTATAGTATTTAGATTTTCAGAAGTAGCTCCATCCATAATGTCCAGAGCAGAATGGCTACCAAGGGNAGCAATAGATATATTATCATTATCGTAACTTTTTACGGTTTTTTGTAGAATACTTCTGTCAATCATTGCCAATTATTTTATAGAACTATACTTATTTAATGATAATTGATATCGATACAAAACGTTTCCAAATGGTTTGGAAAATTCAAGGCAGTAGATAATATTAATATTGAGGTAGAGAAAGGTGAGATTTTTGGGTTATTAGGACTCAATGGAGCCGGAAAGACTACCACACAGAGAATGGTTTCTACAGTATTTCAGCCATCGGAAGGCAACATAACTGTTAATGGTTTTAATTCAAAAAGTGATTCATCAGAAGTTCGTAGAAATATTGGATTCTTGCCCACGGAAGTAGGACTGTATGACAGATTAACTGCTAGAGAAGTAATAAAATATTTTGGAATATTAAATGATATAGACGAGAATAAAATTGATGATAAGATTGATGAAGTGCTGGAGAAGTTATCGCTTGTAGAATATGCAAACAGACGATGTGGAAAATTATCTAGAGGTAATAAACAGAAAGTTGCAATTGCAAGAGCAATAATTCATGAACCACCAGTTTTTATTTTTGATGAGCCAACGTCTGGTTTAGATGTANTATCATCACGTGCAGTACTTGATTTTGTGAAACAATGTAAAGATGATGGAAGAACCATATTATACTCATCGCATTCAATGTATGAGACTGAAGAAATTTGCGACAAGATAGCNATCATACACGATGGAAAGATATTAATGACTGATTCAATAGAACATATTCGAAAAGAACATGGTTCGCTTGAAAAAGCATTCATTGCAACAGTAAAAGGTGAGAGATCTTAGCTATAAAACATATTAGAGCAGTATATGAAAAAGAAATGAAGGATATACTGAGAGATAGGCGAACATTATTTGCAACAGTTATTATTCCCATCTTACTGATTCCATTAATGACTTTTGGGATACCATTATTATTTTCTAGTACAGAACAACAAATAGTAGAACAGACACAATATATTGCAATAATTAATTATGAATCGTCAGAAGAATTTACCAAGTTAATTGATGGAAGTAGATCGTTGAGAGTAGTTGTCATAGATAAACCAATTGATGAAGCAATTAGAAATGGAACAATTGCAGCTGGAGTAGAAATACCCAGAGATTTTGATAATAGGATATTAAATGAACAAAATGTAAATATAACAATATATTATGATGCATCGAGTAGAACATCCAACGTAGCATATTCAAAGATTATGCAATTCCTCAGTATGTATAGCAAAGATACAGTAGATGAAAGGCTAGTTAATAGAGAAATTGATCCACAAATATTAAGGCCAATACAAGTTTATGCTAAAGACGTAGCTACAGAAGACGAGGTATCAGGATATTTACTTTCNTTAATTTTACCTCCGTTATTAGCAATAATTGTGGCTACAGGCGGAATGAATGCAGCAATAGATCTAACAGTAGGTGAAAAAGAGAGGCATACATTAGAAGCTCTTCTAGTGACATCTACCAGTAGACGTGATTTAATTACAGGGAAATTTTTGGCTGTATTTTCTACTACTTTGGTTTCAATAGCATTCATTATGTTAAGTCTATCAGGTTCGGTAGGCTATTTATCAACGTTAGCCGTCCAGCAGATGCCGATATTTCTAACANTACAGACTTCAATCATTGTCTTTGTGATTCTATCACTGATGGCAATTATGATCGCGTCATTAGGAATGGCTATAGCAAGTTTTGCAAAGAGTTTCAAAGAAGCGAATAATTACTTAACGCCAATGCTTTTCCTTATTGTAATTCTCTCCTTTGGTTCTTACGGATTATCAATAGAAGACGTAGGATTAATTCCATTTTTGGTTCCAATACTAAATGTAACGTTAGTTATTCAAGAAGTACTGGTGAATAATTTAAACATACTGCATCTAGTATTAACTGTGACTTCCACTTTAGTTATTTCTATGATATTAATATCCATAGCAAGCTGGATTTTCCACAAGGAAAGCTTGCTATTTAGAGCTTAGTTGATTAATATGAATAATATCATTAAAGCACGAGTGAAAAAGATTTTTTCATTTACAAAATCAATGAAAGTAGAACCTGATGCAATATTAATTAAAAATGGTATAGAAGGTCAACTCGATTCAACATTTTTTTATTTAACAGGAATCAGATCAGGATTATTTGAAGGATGTTCAATAATTGCATATCCAACAGGAAAAATATGTCTATTAACTTCCAAATTAGAGGAACAAAGTGCATTAAATACACCGCATATTGAGATTAATACGTTTGAAACTGAACTTGAATATAAGGAACTTTTAAAGAAGAAATTATCAAAAGTAAAATCTTTAGGAATGAATTATAATGAGCTTTCTTATGCAAATTATCGTTGGATACGAATGCTTTTGAAAAATATAAAGCAAGGAGTGAATGTGAGTAAACCAATCGTAGAGGCTCGATGTATAAAAGATGAGATAGAAATAAGAGAATTAAGAAAAAGTGCAAAAATCGCGAGTAATACATTTCAAACAATTGTGGGTTCGTTGAAAGAGAATATGACTGAAAATCAGTTGTCTTCAATAATAAATCATGATTTGGAGAAACAAGGTGCAACGGGTCCGTCATTTCAGACCATTGTAGCATTTGGCAAACATACAGCAGAACCGCATTATGCGCCACGTAATTTTAAATTAAAGAAGAATAAACTAGTGCTTTGTGATTATGGTGCACGTTATAACAGGTACTGTTCTGATATAACAAGAACTGTGTTTTTTGGTAGGATAGATAATAGGATTAAAGACATGTATGAAACAGTACTGAAAGCAAGTGAAATAGGATTAAAGAAAGTTAAATCGGGCGTTAAGGCAAGTGATGTTCATAATGCAGTGGAAGATTACATCAACTCTACAAAATATAATGGAAGATTTATTCATTCAACAGGTCACAGTATTGGACTGAATGTTCATGATGGTGCATCGATAAGTAGAAAATCACCAGTAATTCTAAAAGAAGGAATGGCATTTACAATAGAACCTGGAATATATTTACCAAAAATTGGTGGTGTAAGAATAGAAGATGATGTTATTGTAAGAAAGAATGGACCTGAAATATTAACAAAAGTTTCACGAGAATTAATTGAAGTATAAACTATTCTATTAATCTGTATGTAAATCCTTGTTGTTTAAGAGTCTTGAGCATTTCTTTTGTATGTTCTTTACTTTTTGTTTCCATGCTAATGAGAACTTCAACAGGGCCTAAACCAATTTTTTTATAAAATCTATCTACTTGAACGTCTAGAATATTTGCATTTCTGGATCCAATAACATCAAGGACATCTTTGAGTGCTCCAGGCTTATCAGTCAAACCTACTACCATACGAACAATTCTACCAGCGCTGATTAAACCACGGGTAANAAGCTTATTCATCAGAGGCATATCCACGTTACCTCCACAGATAATAGGAACAACATTTTTTCCTTTTACAGATAATTGACCTGATAATAAACCTGCGACAGGTGCAGCTCCAGCTGGTTCAGAGACTATTCGACCACGTTCCAGTAAGAGAAACATAGCTTCAGCAATCTCAACGTCACTAACAGTAATCAATTTATCAACATGCTTTTTGACAATATCAAAAGTGAGTTTACCTGGAGTTTTTACATCAATTCCATCAGCAATAGTAAAACGAGATTGAATAGTAGTAAGTTTACGATTTTTTTTTGATTCTACCATAGAAGCTGAGTTGGAAGCTTGAACACCAATAATTTTTATTTGAGGGTATTTCTCTTTTAATGCAACACACAAACCGCTAATTAAACCTCCACCTCCTACGGCAGCAATTATTATGTCAACGTCTTTAAAAGACTCAACAATTTCTAAGCCAACTGTTCCTTGACCAGCGATGACAAAAGGATCGTCAAAAGGATGAATCATAGTGGCAGAATGTTTCTTTGCAAAGTCTTCCGCTGCAGAATAAGATTCGTCATAATTGGAACCTGATAAAAGAATTGAAGCGCCATAACCAGATGTAGCTGCAACTTTAGTAGTAGATGCATTCTCAGGCATAACAATAGTACAAGGAATATTAAGATGAGACGCAGCATATGCAGTTCCTTGTGCGTGGTTACCTGCAGAAGCGGCTACAACACTTTTGGCAACAGATCTATCAACATTAAGCATTTTCCAATATGCTCCTCGAACTTTGAAGGAACCGGTCTTTTGAAGGTTTTCGAGTTTAAGATATACTTGAGAATCAGTGAGTTGTGATAGCGTGTTAGAATAATCCAATGGAGTTTCCTTAATAACAGTAGAAAGTGCGATCTGTGCTTTTTTTACGTCTTTTATTGATAAATCAATATTAGAATCTACCATTACTTCTATTTGAATATAGTTATAGATAAGTAAATATGNGTAATTTTAGGATAAGATGAGACAAGTTTTTTTATTTCTTTATGATAGACTATGATATGAAGGATGTCGAGATAGTAAAAAAAACGAAGGTAAAANTAAAGAATCCAATATTNATTTGTGGATTACCTGATTCGGGATTTGTTGGTAAAATTGCGAGTTACCATTTTGCAAAAGGAATAAAGGCAGAAAAATTTGCGGACATGTATTCTTCTCATTTACCTGCACAAACAATTGTAAATGAAGATGGAACTGTTGAGCCATTGAAATTTGAATTCTATTATAAGAAAGGTAAGAACGATTTGTTAATTTTTACGGGAGATGCTCAATCTGAAACACCGGAAGGTCAATATAATGTTTCAAGAGATTTATTAAAGTTCGTAAAAGGNTTAGGTTGTAAAACAGTATATGCTATAGGTGGTTTAATTACAAACGATTTATCCATGCCTCCGAAAATTTATGGTGCAGCTATTTCGGAATCATTATTGAAGGATTTACAAGAGTTTGGAATAGAAAATATGAAAGAAAGTAATATAATAGGTATGAATGGAATTTTAGTATCTTTGGCGAAAGATAGTAAGATGAAGGGTTTTGGAATATATAGTGAAACAAAAGGAGAGTTTCCAGATATTAGTGCTGCAAAAGAATTGATTAAAGTTTTAACAGTAATAACAGGAATTAAACCTAATCTACGTGCTTTGTCAAGTGAAGAGAAACGATTGAAAAAACTACAAACGAGTTTGGAATCTAAGATTATTGAAGATTCTGAAAAGAAAGTAAGTAGATATATTACTTAATCTGGCAACTGATTTTTAGTAAAGTAGCTGCAGACAANTCATATAATTCGAAATAGTCAGATTCTTTGATTGATAATTNAATTTGATAGTTTGGGCATGGATTGGGCTCAGATTTCATCCTAGGCGAATTACAAGATAGAATGAATTCGAGTTCTTCAAGAAATGATGGTTCAGATAAATATCTATAACGTCTTCTAGTCACTTTTTCAAGATTATTGATTTGTAGAGAATTGATATCATCTTCCGACTTTTCTAATGGTTCAAGAGTGATAATTAGATTTTTTCCTATAAGCGTGCGGTCAGGTTCAATANCCCAGGATTGGAGAATCTCGTCATTTACAATTAATTTATTCGGATAACTACCCACTGCATTTATGATGAATGGAGCATTGGAAACATTTGAGATTATTAATTCAGTAACATAAAGATCTTGAATAATTTTTATCATAATAATATTGTATGCAATTGCTCATATATTATTATTGTTAAAACGTTGAATATTGAAAGGAGAAAAATCATCGTTGATTATGTTTTTGGTAATAAAATCTACTAATAATTTGGAGCAACCTGGAGCAAGCATTATTCCAAGTCCGTTAAAACATCCTAGAAAGAATATATCGTCGTCCAATTTACCAATCAATGGTCTTGAATCTTCACTAGAGGTATATAATCCAGACCAGTTTTTTTGAACAGGGCCTATTTTTTGATTAGGGAAGAAGGTATTTGCTTGTTGGAGCATATATTCAAGAAAATTTTTATCGTTTTTAAATTTAAAGTTATCAGGATCGCCAGAATATTTTGTAGAACCATCGCCAAATAAGAATGATGAAGAGGAAACAGGTCTACCATAAACACCATTACTCATTTTATACAGAATTGGTAATGATGAGAGATCGTTATTATATGCTTGAGGAATTGAGAAAATAGCTGCTTGAGTAGAATATGTATCAAAGTTAATAGTACAATTAAACATATTTGCAATTTTATTAGACCAAGCTCCACCAGTAATTATTACTTTATCAGATGTGAATATACCATGATTGGTATGAAATGTGAAATAGTTCTGGTGTTCAATAGTTTTAATTTCAATATTATTAAAGAAATTAATATTTTTGGATTTTAACTGTTTGATAATAATAGGAAATAAGTGATTAATGTCATAATAGCCACTGTTCTTAGAGATAACAGCAATTTCATCAGAAGGTATAGAAAGCATTGGATAGATATCACTAAGTTCCTTTGAGTCAAATAATGAGTAATCCGCATTTGAAGATTTCATAGCATCTAAGAATTGAGATAGAGTTTCTTTATCAGAATTGTTACAGAAAGCAAGTAGACCAGAGTTATTATAAGAGATATTTTCTGACGAGTCATTAATTATTTCGTCATAAAATTTTAGACTATTAGAAACTGCTTTAATTTCTTCTTTGAAAGGGAAGAAATGAGATATAATACCAGCTGATTTCATTGTTGAACCAGAACCAGATAATGGATTACTGATATCCAAGATAATAGAACTAAAACCTGACTTTTCAAGAAAGTACGAAGTACTTATACCTGAGATTCCTGCGCCAAGAATTATAAATTCGCTATGCATTAGTATATTATCCGACAGAAAGATTATTTATTAATNTAACATCAAAGATATGACATGGANATAGTACAAGTAAAGAATTTGAGTAAAGTTTTTGATAAAGAGATAGTTGCAGTAGATAACATATCATTTCATGTAAAGGAAGGTGAGATTTTTGGTTTTTTAGGGCCAAATGGTGCAGGAAAGACCACAACAATTAAAGTTTTNACAACNTTATTACAGCCTACTAATGGTCAAGTAAATATAGCTACATTTGATGTTAGAAAAAAACCAGATTCTGTAAGAAGTTCCATAGGAATTGTACCGCAAGCATTGACATTAGACGATGATCTAAAAGGAATGGCAAATTTACTATTATCTGCAAAATTATATCATGTTCCTGATAAAATTGCAAAAGAACGAGCAGATGAGTTATTAAAATTGGTAGGTCTAAAAGATGCTGCTNAACGAGATGTATCAACTTACTCTGGTGGAATGAGAAAGAGATTGGAATTAATTATTGGATTAATACATAATCCAAAAGTATTATTTCTAGATGAACCAACTNTAGGTCTAGATATTCAAACACGTTCAGTAATTTGGGACTATCTTAAGAAATTGAATAAGGAAAATGGTTTGACAATTTTTATTACAACACATTATTTGGAAGAAGCAGATTTGCTGTGTGATAGAATAGCAATTATTGACCAGGGTAAGATATTAGTAGAAGACACACCATCAAATCTGAAACAAAAATTAGGTGGAGATATGATAGAAATATCAGTAGACGATAATGTGAAAGCTAAGGAATTAATATCTGAATTTAGTTCTGTAGAAAAGATTGACATGGTTGGACAGAAACTTCGAATTAAGACAAAGAAAGGGGATGAAGTATTGCCATCAATACTAGAAATTTGCAAAGCAAATAAGATTAATGTGAAGACTGTGGCACTTTCTAAGCCGTCGTTAGATGAAGTATTTCTAGAATATACAGGAAGATCATTACGAGATACAAANGCAGGTTTTAGTGATAAGGCTGCAATGCAGAGAGTATGGAAGGCGAGATAAATGATTATTGAGACATGGGTACTAACAAAACGTGAATTAGAAAAATGGTATAAAGTACCAGCATTAATTTTTTCGGCATTAATTCAACCAGTAGTTTGGATAACTTTGTTTGGAAATTCATTTAATCCAACAAGGATAATTTCATTTGAAAACATATCATTTTCAGAGAATATGCCTCCTGAAGTTGTCATAGGTATAAAAGAGTTTTTTGCCAATTCAAGTAATTTGATTCTTGAGCAAACGTTTCAGGGTGCGCCTAATTATTTAACATATTTAACAGGTGGAATTCTATCGACATTAATATTATTCTCTTCGGCATTTAGTGGAAGTTCAGTAATATGGGATAGAAGATTTGGTTTTCTGGATAAGCTACTAGTTGCACCGATACCAAGAAGTTCAATATACTATGCAAAGGTTTTTTCAACAGTTATTAAAGCATTAATTCAATGTTCGCTTGTATTCATCATAGCATCATTAATTCCTGGAGGATTAATACTTGCTAAACTCAATATTACAGTTGTTGTACTTGTGTTTGTTTCATTATTTATGTTAGCAACAGGATTTGCATGCTTATTTACAGCAATGGCCTTGAGNATGAGAAAATGGGAGACATTAATTGCAGTCGCGAACCTAGTTAACCTTCCTTTATTATTTGCAAGTGGGGCATTGTTCCCAATCTCATTTATGCCAGACTGGCTACAAACAATTGCTAGAGTAAACCCTATAACATATTCAGCNGATCTNACTAGAACTTTATTCATTACTGGAGAGNTAACCAGCAATGTAATTTTTGATTTTCAAGTACTTGCAGGATTCTCGATATCATTAATGATACTAGGTTCATTTGTAGCAAGGTATTACGGATTCAAGGAATAGATATAATTAAGAAAGATATGAGTGATTAGTATGAGATTGTTGAAATTACAATTAACGATTTTAGGTACGATGGGATTATTAATTGGGTTATCAACATTAATTTTTTCAATAATTCTATTGATGTTAGGAGGAACGTATAATATAGGGTTCATAATTGTTTTGGTGGGTATTTTTCATTTGTTTCAGTGGGGCTATGGACCAAAAATGGTAGAAAAACAGTACAAAGTTAGAGAATTAAAAAAAACAGATAGTATACCCTGTGATAATCCTGAAATAAAAAATATTAGTGGACAATGGATTTACGATACAGTAGAAAGAATTTGCAAGAGTGCAAATATGCCAGTTCCAAAAATTATGTATTCAAATATTAAAGTAGCAAATGCATTTGCATATGGTTCACCAACATTTGGGAAAAAAATTAGGCTTTTTAAAAAATATGGGATTTTTACCTATGGAAAAAGAATAGCTATAACACAAGGATTAACATTGGGCATGAAGAAACATCCCATTGAACTTGAAGAAATAGAAGCAATAATAGGCCATGAATTAGGCCATATAAAAAATAGAGACGTTGAAGTTATGATGGTAGCGACATTTTTACCAGCTATACTTACAACTCTTGGACATAGCTTGATTTGGAGTTCAATATTCAACAGAAGAAACAGTGGAGGAACGCTTGCAATAGCATTTGCGGCAATTATTGGAGCGTTTATTTTAGGTTTAGTGTGCAAGTCTTTAGGTCGTAGAAGAGAAGATTATGCAGATATGTTTGCAAGACAACATGTAAAGGAAGGCGGAAGGAAATTACAAGAAGGCTTGGTAAAAATTGTTGAAAGTCAGGAAGAATTAAGGTTAAAAAAACACAAAGATATGAAGATTTCTGGATTTAATACATTAATGATAAGTAATCCAGATTCTTCGCATAAAGACATCGTATCTCTTCAAAAATCTAAAATTAAATTATCCGATAGAGAACTGGTAGAGAAATATGCAAAAAAAGAAATTTCGTTCAAGGAGCACCTCCTTGAACTTTTGAGTACACATCCAAATATCACGAAGAGATTGAATGCTTTAGGAAAGAAATAGATCTTTCCTAATATTCAATATGTGTCCATTCGCCTTTTGGACCGTAAGTTACGCCGAATTCCTTTTCCATGAAGGTTTTGTAGTCATCCAAGGTAACGTGTTTCCAATTGTCGAATATATCTGGCATCTCTGAGAGTAACCAATTTACATCCTGTGTGATAAAGAGTCCAGGTGCTCCATTGACGATGAATGGAGGTGTGACTTCACAACTCTTTTCCCAAAGTTGTAATTGAATATCTAGCTTTTCAAATACTGCTTTACCAGTAGATGCATTACCAGCGCCAATTACAGAATAATCTCCTGCTTTTGCTTTAGCGTATGCTTCAACAAGTTTAGGGCCAATTATTCCATGTTCCATAAGGAAACCACTGAAGTCAGGATATGCATTATACATAGGTTCATATTTACCTGATGGAGTTCTTCCTACAAGTAAGTATTCAACAGCTTCTTTTGCACTAACTCGTTTTGCAAAGAAATCTAAGTCGGCATTTCTTTCAAGAAATACATGTGCAGAGATTGGTCTTGTAGATCTATCATATAATAAATGACCCCAATGTGGTTCATAGAAAATTCTTTCAGGGAAGAATTCGTGTGTTACTTTACCAAGGTATTTTTTACAGCCTGATGCACCGAAGTCTGCTAATGCATTTTCTAGCATAGGTTCATTTTCAATTAGAATGAAATCTAATCCTGGGAAACCTCCAGTTCGTGCATACATAGATTTTTCAGTTGGCCAGAATGACCATTTGCCATCATCTCCTTCTGCAATTTCAATCCAGTCTTCTTGGCATAAGATACCAANTCCTGCAACTACTTCGTCAACTTTTGCTTGGAAGTCGCTATCGGAAAGGTCAGAATGTTGTTTTTTAAGAATGATTTCGTATCTGCGACGTAATTCTTGTCTTCGAAACTTTTCATTCTTTTCAGCAAAGAATGATGTTGCAGTGGTTTTACCAGTGCCTGTAGGACCTGTAAATGTAGTAGCAGTTCCATTTTGGCTTAAAACACCTGATCCTGCATGTGCAGAAATAACGTTTACAAGAGATAATATTGCCATCAATGGAGACAATACACCACGAGACTTTATTTCACCATGATAATCAGTATTGATTGTTGTGATTGTAATCTCATCAGGTAATTCTGCCAATGGTACGAATAGTACAAAGTTTGATGATGCAATTGTATTATTCTTTGGGTCATAGAATCGTGAATCAGAATAAGATTCAGGTAAACCTAGTTCTTTTGCGGAAGAGCCCTTTTTTTGTAGTTNAGAAAGTATTGATTTGAAATCCTCTTCAGTTTTTGGAAGATTGATTACTGACCTAATCTTAACATTAGGAATAGTTCGATTGATTTTGTCAAATCTAGATTGGATAATGCTTCTGAGATCAAGCATTTCTTTGTCTTGGAGATCAAAGAAATTAACATCAATAGTTAGATTTAGATAAGGTGCATTTCCTTCATGGCGGTATTTAATACCAGCACATAGATAGTCGCGAGTTAGGGTATCTGTATTATCAAGAATTTCAAATGCCTTTAACCAAGCATCGGCTTCGGCACAATCTAGAGAACTATCTTCTTTAGATAGACGTGTGACAAGACGTTCTGCTCGGCCCATTATGATGGTGTTATTTGAATTAATTACTGCACCAGTCATGGGTTGAAAATCTTTTCGATCACGTAATACTATTTCACCACGATCGTTTGTTCCAATTTGTTGGAAGTTTGGATAAATTTTTAGCCAAACGCCAAACTTGGGAGTTTGATCATTTGTTAAAATACCTACAGGAAGTTTTAGACCAGCAAACTCTTTTCCTCTTGTTTTAGCAAGACTTAGAACTTCATTAGGAATCANGTATTGGGCAGTAACAGTNTTCATATCATCACTCATAACGCGATATCTAACTCCAAAGGTTTTAACGGAGCAACCCTCATCACTCATTTTGTTTTTGTCAAGGGCTTGTTCGTCGACAAATATAATAGATCCATCATTAAGACGAACTACCATTTCAGTGTTATTCTTAAATTGATCTTGAATAAAGTCATCAAGATTTAATTTAGTTATTTGACTCATTACAATTATTTGAAAAGTTNAGACTAATAAACTCTTATTCTTTATGTTAGTCCCTTATGCTTTCCAAGCTACTAACAGCACTCCAAATAGTTACACGAGAAAATGATGGAATATTGGGGTCTTGAGAGACATCTTCAAGCATACTAATGGCATTTGCAGCTCGAACACCTACACTAAGTGAATCATCTTTAAGTGTGTCAATTGAATCTTTAATCAATTTACGTATATTTCGTGGTGTACTTAGATTATCTGATACGGATAAAAGAATAGCAGTGGCCTTATCCAGAAGCTCTTTATTTTCATTATCTTTTTCCGCCATCATACATCACATAATTCTANTATATCGAGATTTATAATATAGTGGGCCATGGGAGATTTGAACTCTCGNCCTTTCGATATCTGAAGCATTATCAGTCGAACGCTTTTGCCGTGTTATACTCTAACCAAGCTGAGCTAATGGCCCTACTGGGTTCTCTTTCACAATCATTTATTTAAATGNTATTTATATTCAGATTTTAGTAGAAANTTATAACAATAGTAATATCTATTAATGACAAAATTAACCTATAAAACTATGACAGAGCAAGTTTCATTTGATTATGATAAGTATGATTTTAAAGATTCTACTAAAAATTATGTATATAAAGGNGAAAAAGGTTTGTCTGAAGACGTAGTCAGAATGATTTCGGAAACAAAAAATGAACCGGAATGGATGCTTGACTTCAGGTTAAGATCACTTAAATTATTTTACTCAAAAGAGATGCCAAAATGGGGAGCNNATTTATCGNANATTNTATTNNATAATATTTACTATTACNCTAGGCCNACTGAGAAACAAGCANANNATTGGGATGATGTTCCAAAAGATATNAANAATACATTTGANAAGTTAGGAATACCAGAAGCGGAAAGAAAGTTCTTAGCAGGAGTAGGAGCTCAATATGAATCAGATGTAGTATATCACAGTCTAAGAAAAGATTTGGAAGAACAAGGAGTAATATTTTATGGAATGGATGAAGGTTTAGAGAAACATGAAGACATTGTGAAAGAATATTTTAGTAAAATTATTCCGCCAGAAGATAATAAATTTGCAGCATTGAACAGTGCAGTATGGAGTGGAGGTTCTTTTGTATATATTCCTAAAGGTGTACATGTGGACATGCCATTACAAGCATACTTTAGAATAAATGCAGAGAATATAGGTCAATTTGAAAGAACGTTAATTATAGCTGATGAAGGAAGTTCTGTGCATTATATTGAGGGATGTACTGCTCCAGTTTATTCATCTGAGTCTTTACATTCTGCAGTAGTTGAAGTAATAGCGAAAAAAGGTTCAAAGATTCGTTACACAACAATACAGAATTGGTCTAGTGACGTATACAATTTGGTGACAAAACGTGCACATGCATATGAGAATGCAACAGTAGAATGGATAGATGGAAACATAGGTAGTAAAATAACCATGAAATATCCTTCAGTATATCTATTAGGAGATGGTGCAAAAGCAGAGATATTATCTTGTGCTTATGCAGGAAAGAATCAACATCAAGATTCTGGAGGAAAAGTAATACACCTTGCGCCTAATACATCGTCAAAAATTATTGCAAAATCCATATCAAAGGATGGAGGAAGATCCAGTTATAGAGGTTTATTGCATGTTGCTAAAGGAGCAACAAATGTGAAATCTACTGTCAGGTGTGATGCTTTAATATTAGATGATGAATCTATTTCTGATACTTATCCATATAATGAGATTATTGAGGAAGATGCTACAATTACGCATGAAGCAACTGTCGGAAAAATTGGTGAAGATCAATTATTTTATTTAATGTCTAGAGGATTGACAGAAGATGAAGCGACAAGAATTGTAGTATTAGGATTTTTTGAACCATTTCTTAAAGAATTACCAATGGAATATGCAGTAGAATTAAACAAATTGATGTCCTTAGAAATGGAAGGCTCAATAGGTTAAGAAGCAAATAAATTTCATTATGCAAAAGAATATTTTTAANAACATATCCACAGATATAGTTAAAGTAATTTCAAAGAAGAACAACGAGCCATCTTGGATGTTAGAATATAGATTAAAAAGTTTTGAGAAATTTCAGGAATCATCCTTTGAGCAATCGATTTTATTTAAGAAATATAATGATTTTCTTACAAAATTGGATTTAGAAGATATTAATTTTGAGGGAAATAATCAAGAGACGGAAACAGAACACAGAGGAAGACATATCAACTTTTTACAGGTCAACAATGAAATTGTTGAAAAGAATATTGAAAATAGTAATAATGTAATAATAACAGATATCAATGAAGCAATAAGTAAATATCCCGATATTGTCAAATCACATATAGAGAAAAATCCCATACGTGATAAGTTCGAATATCTTGCGGATGCTATATTTCAAACTGGGTTATTTGTACGTATTCCAAAAGATGTGAAGATGTTAGACACTATCAGATATATCAATAGACAAGAAAATACAAACAGCGGAATATTTAACAAGAATTTGATAATACTAGAAGACAATTCAGATTTTAATTTATTTATTGAACATTATTCTTCGATAAAATCACAAAATATAGATTCAATATTCGGTTATTCAGAAGATATTTTTGTTGCTAATAATGCAAAATTATCAATTATTGAGATGCAATTATTTAATAATAATATGATTTCTTTTATGAATAAAAGAACAGAAATCGGGAAACAAAGCTCTGTGAAATTGGCAGTAGGATATTTAGGTGGAAAGATATCTAGATCAAGAAGTTNTTCGAGTTTAATAGGTGATAATTCAACAATACAAGATTTACACCTAGTAATTGGGACAAAGGAAGAAAGACACGATTTAGTTACAAGTATTTGTCATTCTGCAAAAGGCACGAAAGGTAGCGTAGATGTGAAAGGAGTTTTAACTGGAAAGTCGCAGATGACACTAAAAGGAATGAATAAAATCGAAAAGCATGCACATGACACAGACACATTTTTAGGAGGGCATGCAATACTGCTTGGAAATAAAGCACGAGCAAATATTATTCCTGGATTAGAGATTAATAATAGAAATGTTAAGGCAAAACATTCCGCAGCAGTTGCTCCAATTGACGAAGATCTATTATTTTATATGCAATCGAGATCATTAGATAAGAATACGGCAATAAAGTTAATTGTTACAGGATTTTTAGAATCGATATTAAAAAGAATTGAAGTAGAAGCAATTAAAGAACAAATCGCCGAAATGATAAAGTTCAAGTTTGATGAAATGTCGTTGACAACAATTCAGGATGAACAGGAAGAAATATTGGCCGTAAAAGGTGAGTTCAAGAAGCTTTGCAAACTGTCAGAAATACAAAATGGTGAAATGAAGAATATGTTANTTGATGGNAAAAACATTCTTTTATCAAATATTAATAACAAGATATTTGCAACTGGTGGCCAATGTACCCATGAAGAGGTNAATTTAGAAGATGGATTTATAGTAGGAGAAGATATAACATGTCCATTGCATTTATCAAAATTTAACTTAAAAACAGGTAAAGCACTTAATCCACCTGCGATAGATGAATTAGCAGTATATAATATCAAGATACAAGATGAAGAAATATATATTGAAATAGATTAGATATATTTTATAAAAACTATTAAATTTCAATAGAATATAGGGCCGGTAGTTCAGCGGTAGAATATCCGACTTGCATGTAAAAAACCAAGAACTCGGAAGGTCGAGGGTTCAATTCCCTTCCGGTCCATTTATAATAATAAAGACGTCAATGTTATAAGACTGAAAAGTAATGGTTATAGTGAAATAATATGGTTAAAAAGAAAGTTGGAAAGAAAGCNGCTCCAAAGCGTAANGCAGCTCCAAAGAAGAAAGCNGCTCCAAAGCGTAANGCAGCTCCAAAGAAGAAAGCNGCTCCAAAGCGTAANGCA
>JABUBF010000002.1 GCA_013306035.1 Nitrososphaerota archaeon | reverse complement strand
CGTTCTGGAGGATACGGCAGTCGTTCTGGAGGAGATAATAATCGTTCTGGAGGATATGGCGGTCGTTCTGGAGGATCGTCAAAAAATAGAGAAGGCTCAGAAAATAGATCAGGGTATTTTTCAGGAGAAGATAGAAATAATTCAGAAAAATCTAGAAAGGGAAATAAGGATAATAAAAAGAGTCAATACAAAAAACGCAGTAGAAAGACAACATATTAANATTATTTTATAACAATTAAGTTAAAGATTAAGAAATTATTCTCCGACGCCAGTAGATGTATTACTTACAGCAATAGTTTCTAATTCACTGACTTGTTCTAATTTGTTAACACATTCTTCGACAACGTCAAGAGCTCCAGGTTTATCTTCAAATTCAACGTCGGCAAATACAGTAAACAAACCAAATGCAATAGGTTCTTCAGTAATTTGTCTAATTTTTGCACCGTCAGGAAGTATATCAATAATGAGAGGTTCAAACGTAGAAGCCTTTATTCCGGGTCCATTTGGCAATATTTTCATACGAGCTACAAGAATATTCAAATTACATATCACCCCTATGGTCCTTCAAAACTACAGTCGGAACAAGCGTATAATCGACTAAATTTACGGCATTTTGAGCATCGCCAGACTGTATTTTCATTACAATTAGGACATTGAAACTTAACAGATAATCCGCCAGGCATAATAGGTCTATTACAAGAAGTGCAAGTAGGTAATTCTATTTGATCAGTCAATATCTAATTGCAAATTTCCTATTATTTATCAGTTTACCATTTAATAGATTAATTATTGAATAATTTCTTTATCTCATTTGAAGAGACTATATTAAATAATCGGGTAATTTTTTTAATACCTAATGCTTTTAGAAGGGTTAAAGAATGAAAATCAAAGTTTCCACTTTTATTAATAGAGTCCTGAAGGTCAGAAGATGAAGATAGAATATCAAAAATCTCTTCCAAATGTTTATTTTCAAGATTATCGAATATTTTTCTAAATCTTCGAGTAGAATTAAAGTCAGAACCAAATATATCCCTCCATCGTTTTTCATAAATAGATAACAGATTAGTATTTGATAATAAACTTTGATTAATACTTTGACCTGCAAAAAGACCAGCTAGACCTCCAGAAAATATACCGCCAGCAGTAGTAGGTTTCGTTTGTGCAGCAGAATCTCCAACACAAACATTATGATTGTCAATAAATTGATCAACAGGTCCAGAAACAATTATCGGGCATGCNATTTTCTTTATAATAGTGTGTTTTTTATCTTTTAAAAAATAATCAAGATTTGAAAAACTGTTAATTCCGTAACCAGCAATACCAACTTTAGCAAGACTTTCATTAATTGGAATTACCCAAGTAAAGAATCCAGGAGAAAGTAACTGATTAAAATATAAATCAACTTTATTTGAATTAAACCAATTAGCTTTTATTATATATTTTGCGGCTTGCAAAACACCAAATTTCTGTTTTTTCATTAATGATGAAACGCCCATAGCGTCAACAAAATATTT
This sequence comes from Nitrososphaerota archaeon, assembly GCA_013306035.1. Lineage (GTDB taxonomy): Archaea > Thermoproteota > Nitrososphaeria > Nitrososphaerales > UBA57 > UBA57. Next base: position 110,675 of record JABUBF010000002.1, on the reverse strand, counting down.
ACAATTATATTGATGTCTTGATGAATTTACTGTAATATGTGAGTTATGTGAAGTAGATGATATATATCGAGTAGATTTTTCTACAATAGCACCCTCATGAATAGCATTTTCATATAATTCATTATCAAATTTTTTACGATTTAAGACGACAATATCGAGATTTGATGAATCGACATCAATGAGTTTACCAGANGGGGAAAAGAATCTTGCTCCCAGAATTTTGTTTTGTATAGTGCGTTTNTTGGGAATTACACCTAATGAAGATAATGCATTTACACTGATAAGACCATCGCATTTTTCAGGTATGCCGATTTCATCATGCTCTTCAAGTACAGTTACTGCATGATTATTTTGTGCTAATTCACGGGCGCATAGTAAACCTGAGATACTTCCTCCGGCAATTACAACATCTTGATTATCAATACTCATGATTATAAAACCAGTAATTATAACGATATATTAATGAATCTGTAGAAAGAATTACAATATATGTCATCTGTAGAAATTAAACAAGTCATTGTAGTAAGAACAGATCTACAAATGGGGAAAGGNAAAATAGCAGTTCAAGTAGCTCATGCTTCATTATCTTCNGCAGAAATTGTAAAAAAGCATAATAGTTCGTTATTCAAAAGGTGGACACTAAATGGCCAAGCAAAAATAGCATTAAAAATTGAGTCTTTAGAACAACTATTAGATTTACAAAATAGCGCAAAAAAGAAAGGGATATTCTGTTATCTGGTTCAGGATAAAGGACTTACGCAAATAGATGAAGGAACAACAACATGTTTAGCAATAGGTCCTGCAAATTCATTAGAGATAGATGAGATAACAAGTGAATTGAAATTGTTATAATTATTGTAGATAATATTGATCCTTGTCTATATTTGATGGTAGACAGTTAAATTTTAAAAGATGGTCTTCGACACCTTCACTAAGTTTTGCCATTTTTCCTGCTTTGTCTCTACCTTTACCATTAATGAAACTTGAACTTCCACATATAGTATTGTAATAGTCTTGCCAATTTGTTTTTTTACTAAGAAGTTTGGCCAGAATACCACGATCGTCAGTATATTTCTCAAGTGTATTTTCATCAATCCAGAAACGACCACTTTTATATTTTATATCAGATTTGGATTTAGGAAGTTTATCNAGAGATTCTCGAGTTGCAGTAAATATTGCTTTGAAATTATCAGATTTTGAAACTGTGTCTTTTATTTTCTCATGGTAAATTATATCAGCTTGTGTTTTATTACTATCAAAAGCGACTACTTTTGTATCTAATTCATTATCTAAACAATATTGCATTAAACTAAGAGTTGAAGGAATTCCACTACCTGCAGACCAACAAGCAATGTATTTAGAATTTTGTTCGAATATTTCTTTCATGAATTTACCAGTAGGGCCAATCAGTGTACATTTATCACCCTCTTGAATTTGATCAAGCAAATAAGGAGCAAATACACCTTGTTCACTTTTAATAATTAATTCAATATGTCCTTTTTGAGTTGGAGATGAAACTACAGAATATGCTTTCTTTTCAACAACCTCAATATCAGGACCACTAGGAATCATTTGTTTAGATTCTTTATCATAGACTATTGTTTCAGGTCTAGATATTTTTACTTCTAACATAAAGAATTGGCCAGGAAGATAATCATATAGACCTTCATCATTATCAATTGGAGTAAATATAAATGATTTTGAATCGCTACTTTCAGTAATTATTTTCTCTGCGCGAACATCATATCTATTAGGCATATCGACTTAGCTAATGAGTAACTTAATAAATAAAAAGTTTCGTTTTCATGAAACAAGATATTTAAAATCGTTATCAGATTTTATCGATGGATGAGATGGGTCAACAAGAATAACTTCATACCATGTATTTTTTCCATCTTTATAAATAAAATATGAATTAAGAACGTGAAGATTAGGATATCGTCTTGAAACACGACTTTCAGAAGTTTGTTTCATATTTACATTGGCTTTCATTTTTACTACGCCTGCGTGTTTTTGTCTTCTACCGGCTTTTGGCCTAGGTCGACGCATACCACCACGACTAACTTTTATTCTTACAATAATAATTCCTTGTTTAGCTTTATAACCTAAGGTGCGTGCTCGATTGATTCTAGTAGGTCGCTCTAGACGTGTTATTGTATTTTGTTTTCGCCATTCGACAACACGTTCACGTATTTGTTTATAATTATCTTTATAGATATTTTTCCAAGTAGTTGATGAGTGTTTATACAAATTATATTCCTCCTAACAAATTATTGAGTAAAATAGGCATTTCATAGACTGATTCAACAGAGTAATCAGCATTACTGTAGTTAATATTTTTTTCTTCCATAAGATAGCTTTTGACAAATACAGTTGTCATTCCCAAGGTTTTTGCAGTGTTTATTTCCATTTTAATTCTATCGCCTACATAAATACAATTTACGGCATTTATTTTTAATTTGTTTAACGTATAAATGTATGGTTCTGGAGAAGGTTTCAAACCGGTTTCGTCACTACTTATTATTTCTCTAAAATATCTTCTAATACCNATAGATTCCAAAATCTTTGAAATTAGGCCATAACCGGTATTTGAACAAACAGNTTGAACAACATTCATATTATTAATTGTTTCAATAATACTGATTAATTTTTCATCTCGATGAACTAAAGATGAGATTGGAATAATATTGGATAACTCATTATAGAATAATGATGAATCAATTTTTAATGATTGAATAAGACTAGTTAATCCTGTTTTATTATGTAAAGATAGGTTCACTATCTTTTCTGTTTCTTCTAATGATTTATCTAGAAATTTAGATAACAATGAGGTAAAATAATCATCGTATACAGAATAATAACTAGTAGATAGGTTTAGAGTTCCATCAAGATCATATATTATACCGCGGTAGAAATTATTATTCCTAGACATATTTTTTCACAATAATATTGCTATATATTTGAACAGGATTATTAAACTTAATGAAAATAGGATTAATCGGTAAACCAAATACAGGAAAATCGACATTTTTCAATGCTTGTACGCTGTTAAATGTAAATATGGCAAATTATCCATTCACAACTATTGAACCAAGTACAGGAGTAGCATACGTAAGAACATCATGCATGTGTAAGGAATTAGAAATAGAAGACAGTCCAGTAAATTCAATTTGTATAGATAATCAAAGATTAATACCAATAAAGATTGTAGACATTGCAGGTTTAGTNCCAGGAGCTTCAAAAGGAAGGGGTTTGGGAAATAAATTTCTTGATGACATAAGACAAGCAGATGTATTAATTCATGTAATAGATTTATCAGGAAAGACAGATGAAGAGGGAAGAATTCTAACAAATGAAAAGAGGGATCCAATTAAAGATATAACAATGATTGAAACAGAATTAGATAATTGGATCCATGATATTATAAATAAAGACTGGGATCAGATTGGAAGAACTTCTATAGGAGATAGGAAGAAATTCATTGATTTATTGAGTAACAAACTTAGTGGATTATCGATAAATCAAAACCATATTAGTAATGCAATAAATAAAACAGAATTAACAACAAAAAATACAACAGAATTTAGTAGTGAAGATAAAATGAGATTAGTATCAGAGTTAAGGAAACAATCTAAGCCAATTGTAATAGCAGGAAATAAAATGGACTTAGCAGAAACAGAAGATTATGATAGAATGAGAGATCTAGGTATAGAAATAATACCAACTGCATCGGAAGCTGAACTATTATTAAGAAGAGCTAGTGAAAATGATATAATCCAATACATTCCAGGAAATATAGGTTTTANAATTAATGAAAATGAAAAGATCACTAAACAACAAATGAAAGCATTAGAAACTGTAAATAAACAGATATTAGAGAAATGGGGAACTACAGGAGTGCAACGGGTTCTAAATTTTGCATTTTTTAGTTTGTTAGACATGATTACTGTATATCCAGTAGAGGATGAGAACAAGTATACAAATAAAAAAGGAAATGTACTTCCAGATGCGTATTTATTAAAAAATGGATCAACTGCAAAAGATCTTGCTTTCAAGATCCATTCAGAAATAGGTGATAAGTTTCTGTATGCAATAGATGCAAAAACAAAAAAGAGAGTATCAAATGATTATGTATTAAAAAATAATGATATAATAAAAGTTGTATCTACATAACTATAAGGTAGGATTTTCATCCTCATTANCTGTGTCTANGGCAGTTTCTTCTACGGCAGTTTCTTCTACGGCAGTTTCTTCTACGGCAGTTTCTTCTACGGCAGTTTCTTCTACGGCAGTTTCTTCTACGGCAGTTTCTTCTACGGCAGTTTCTTCAATAGGCTCTGCAACAGTAGGTTGAAAGTCATCTGGAAGTTTANTTAATTTAGTTTTCCTAANAGCAACTTTGTTAAGATATTTAATTTTTTTAGTAGAATTGAATAGTTCAGAAGCAATTTTTTCNTNAACTATTGCTTGAGATAATTCAGAATAAGTCATAGATTTAGCTTTTTCAAGAAATAGATTATGTGCTAGCAATCGTATATCGTGTTTTTTAGACGAATTAAGTTTACCTTGTGAAAATGCAATAAAGTATATTCTTAATGAATAATTGTCTTTAGTAGTATAATCGTGGATTAAACTTACTATTGAAGATCCACGTCTAACTAAGCTCCTCAGATATTCACGGGAATATTCATGTCCTTTGAGAATAGTAGAAGCGCTATTAGTACTTACATTAACTATTTGAAAGTGAAGATTTATTGTATATTGTTGAGGGTCTTTTTTATATATATCAAACATGGTGGTCTCAANCTTTCTATTAAGAGCGTGTTTATCAGAAGTTATAGGAATATATGCAATAGGTTTACTTGCAAATTCAACAGGGGNAATGACAGTNATCCAGCGTTTTTCTTTCCATTTATCTTTAACTTTACCTCTTCCTCGTCCTCGTGTTTTCGTCATCTTCGCCATCTAATCCACCATTTACCTTGCAGACATTGCCATTCTTTCTTGTTCGAATTTCTTTTTAATTGAAAAGCAATTAGTGTCATTACGAGCAGCCATAATAATTTCATTGGCCAGTATTTCTTCAGCACTTTTTTTAGTTGAAAATGATGTTTCACGAACTGCCAATGACATGAATCTTAATGCAAGATCGACTCGGCGTTGTGGAGATATATCAACAGAAACATGATATCTAACGCCACCGTATGCAATAGTGGTAGTGTCTTCATTAGGAGCTGTATTTTCAATTGCTCGAACAAGTTGGTCAATTGGATTAGAACCAGTTTGTAAATGAATTATCTCAAAAGCAGTTTTTACTATTTTAATTGATTTATATTTTTTACCTGCCATTCTTCCTGAGTTTTTGGCTTTCTTTTTGCCAAAATGCATTAGATTNTTACATAATCTTTCAACAATATTAACACGAGACTTTGCAAATCGTTTATGTTCATGCCTGCCAAAAGAAGTAGGTATTAGAGTTGGTGCAAGACATAAAATTTCTTTAAGACCAGGATCTTTAATCTCCACGTCAGAGAAGTTCCATTTTCTAAATAATAAAAGTTCGCTCAAATAATCTACCTTCTTGGTTTTTCTTTTCTACCATAAACAAGTTCATTCAAAGAAACGTCATTAACTTTATAGACTTGCCAGCGAACACCAGGTAAATCACCCATAGCACCACCAGTTGAACCACCTATTCCTTCAACATTAACTTCGTCGTGTTCATCGATAAAATTTAATGCGCCATCTCCTGGAAGAAAAGCAGTAATTTGTTTACCATTTTTAATAAGCTGAATTCTTACACATTTTCGGATAGCAGAGTTAGGTTGTTTGGATTCAATTCCAACTTTTTCTAAAACAATACCGCGAGCTTGTGGAGCACCGGATAATGGATCTGATTTTTTATCTAATTTTAAAACACGTCTTTTATAATGCCCATCGGACCATTTCATATATTTACGTTTATTATGTTGTTTTCTTGCAGCAAATTCTCCAACAGGTGATTTATTTCCCATATTCAATACATCCATATATTATTGTTCTTCGACATATTTTATGATTAAAGTATAATGTAATTATTAAACATAACCTTCATTTATTGGTAATTTTTATATTATTGATTTCAAAATATCGTTTAGCAATCAATCTAGCCTTTTCGGCATTTCTACCAGCCCTTCCAACAATTGCTCCTGTTTTTGATGAATCAACTTTAATAGTGGCAGTTATTCGGCCGTTAGATTTCTCATTAATTTTAACATCATTCACATATTTTGAATCTAATGCATTTATAATTAATTGTTTAGGATCGTCAGAATATTCAACTAATTCAATGGTTTTTCCAATTGACTTTTGAATACTTTTAATTGACTGGCCATTTTTACCTATTGCTAGACCCATCTCACCATTATTAACTAAGAATATTACACGACCGACTTTATTATCAATTATACAATCACGAGCCATAGCACCAGTAACTTTCTGGAATAATGCCATTAGATTAAATGCTTCTGACGTAATTTTTATTGTTTCTAGTTTATTTTTTTGCAATTATTATTTCACATTTGATAATAATGATATTTTAATGTTATCTATTAACAAAATATTTTATAATTTACTTAAAATTAAATTTAAATCTGACTCATCAGCTTCAAGAATTGAAAAGACTGAAATTCTATAGCTTAAACCAAGTGTTTTACTTAATCCGATTGAGTTTTGCTCAGTAGTAATAAGTGTAATTGAATTTTGTTTACATTTTTCTTCAATTAGATTAAGATTTTCAGTGGAAATTGTTGATGAACAAATAATTAATTTTGAATTATCTAATGAGGAAATACTTTCTTTAAATCCATATACAACTTTACCGGTTTTACGAATATTTTTTAATGTTTTTTCAAATGGTTTTAAACTTGTCATACAAACTACCTTTTCATATATAATTCAATCATTCCAGTACCAACTGGAACAGGTAATCCGACAATTACATTTTCAGTAACGCCTTTTAGTTCTTCAATTTCACCTGTAACTGAGGCTTTAGAAATAGTAGGAACAGTAATTTCAAATGCGGCACGTGCCAGAACACTTTCTTTAGTACCAGCAATTCCATGTCTGCCAATAGATTTCAATACACCAGTAGATGACATTAAATCAGATACAAGAACTATATGTCTAATATCAACTTCAAGTCCTTGTTCATCAAGAGTATGCGTAATTTCATTAATCAGTGTTGATCTTGCAGCCTCTATTCCAACAACCGCTGCAATTTCCCAGATGTTATTTGTAGTTGTACGAGATGTATCAACTCCAGGAATTTTAAAGACTTTACCAAGATTAGAACCTGATGTTTGGATCATCCATTCAGAATCTTTCTTTACAATAGTAAGATTCTTAATATCTTTAATTCCAGCGATGCGAAGACCAAGTAATTTATTTCGTAATGAGAATAAGGTTGATGCGTCAGTATCTTCTACAATAACCATAACAGATGTATTTCTATGGTCTACTTTGACTTCGCGTTTAGATCCTAATTCAACAACTTCCCCAATTTTATCTAGTGTAATACCGAAATCATTCAGAGTATCAGATTGGAATTTAAGTTTTATACCTTCAATATAATCAACTTCGGTTTGTGAGACTAGACCCATTACAGTTGTATAGAGAATCTTTTTACCAATTTCTCGTGCTTTTTCGGAGGTTTTGCTATGGGCTGCTTTAAGATAAATATCCATAGAAGGTTTAGAAGGAATTTTTCGGGCGTCAACCAATTCAATCAATCGTGGTAAACCAAGAGTTACATCTTTTTCTTGAACTCCTGCAAAGTGGAATGTTCTAAGAGTCATCTGAGTGCCAGGTTCGCCAATTGATTGCGCGGCAACTATTCCACTAGCTTCTCCAGGTTCTACCAAGGCTTTATTAGTTAATTCTAATGTCTTCTTTGCAACACTTTTCATACCAGATTCGGTGATAAAATTATTAGAAAATGAATCTTTCAAGTCTTCAAAAACTTTTTCGTTGAATTTAGATTTATAAGGTTTAAGAATAGAATCAATTTTTTTAGGGTCAGATTTGGATTTGGAAGTATTATCAATCATAGAGATATCAACTTGCCTACTAATATTAACAGCGTCGCCATGATCACTTTTTGCAGGGTCTATTCCATCTTCACCATATAGGAATTGAATAATATTTCCATGAGGGTCACGAACAGTTCGATCATATTCAACGCGAATATGTTCTAATGCATTAATCAATCGACGTTGCATGTAACCACTTTGTTGAGTTCTTACAGCAGTATCTACTAATCCTTCACGTCCTCCCATAGCATGGAAGAAGAATTCAGTAGGACTGAGTCCTGTACGATAATTTGATTTTACAAAGCCTTTAGCATCAGGAGACATGTCACCTTTCTTGAAATGGCTTAAAGCGCGTTGATTAAAACCGTTCTGAATACGTTTTCCTCTTACTGACTGTTGTCCTAATGCGGCAGTCATCTGTCCAAGATTTAGACTAGAGCCTCTAGCTCCAGTTCTTGCCATAATTACTCCAGAATTATCATCAAATAATGCAGTATCAGAAACCCTTCCAGCTTTATCTCTTGCTTTCGATAATTCATGAACAATATGAGCTTCTAATGTCTCGGCTTCAGACATACCTCTAGCACCAACTAATTCACCATTTTTAGATTTAGTAATTAATGCATCAACATTAACATAAGAATTACTAATACTTTTAAAGACCTTTTTTTCTGCTGATTTATCAAGAGTTAATTCTTTATAACTTAAAGAGAAACCCCGATTACTAATGTATGATCTAAGAACTGATAATGCAGAATTAAGAAACTTACGTGCCTCTTCGGAACCATAATCTTTACTAATTCTATGAAGAATAGAATCAGGTTCTTCAGATCCAATTGCAGCTCTGTCAATAAGACCAGTAATGAGTTGTCCATCTTTTATTAGAACGTCATTTGAGAGATTTTTTGCTCGAGCCCATTTAGAAGAGAGTTTATAATTAAAATCATCAGGTAAAAATAAGGAAAATAATTGTTTGCCAGTATATAATGGAGGATTAGATTTGACGGGTTTAGGTAATGGGCCAATATAGCCACCAGTTAATGCAAGATCTGAGAATTCGTCGACTTCAAGAAGAGTATCATCATGTGTTAATAGATATCCAGCAGAAATATAATCACGAGTTCCTCCAATTATAGGACCGCCATATCGTGGTGAAACTATTTGATCATGGACCATCATGAGAGTTAATGCTTCTGCACGAGCTTCTGCACTTTGAGGAACATGCAGATTCATTTCGTCGCCGTCAAAATCAGCATTATAAGGAGGGCAAACTGCAGGATGTAACCTAAATGTACGATATGGAAGAACACGAATTGAATGTCCCATAACAGACATGCGGTGCAATGATGGTTGTCTATTAAATATTACAATATCTCCATCAATCAAATGACGTTCAATAACAAATCCGTCCTCTAAACTATCAACCAATGCTTGTTTATCTTCAACATAATCCAATCTAATTTTGACACCATCGGGTCGAATAACATAATTTGCTCCAGGATGAACATCAGAACCATTTAGAACTAATTCATTAAGGAATTTAGCATTGAGTTTTGAATATTTCTCAGGGATTGAGAGTCTTTTTGCAACTGCTACAGGAACACCAACTTCAGATATGTCCAAAGAAGGATCAGGTGAAATAACAGTTCGAGCAGAAAAATCAACACGTTTACCAGATAGACTGCCTCGGAATCGACCTTCTTTTCCTTTTAATCTTTGACTAATTGTTTTTAATGGTCTACCAGAACGGTGATGAGATTGAGGAATTCCTGAAACTTCATTATCGAAGAAAGTAGTAACATGATATTGCAATAAATCAACTAAATCTTGTACAATAAGAGGAGGAGTTCCTGATTCTTTACTTTCACGCACACGTTGATTAACACGAAGAATATCAACAATTTTATGAGTTAAATCGTCCTCGGAACGAATTCCTGTTTCTAAAGTTATAGAAGGTCTAACAACAACAGGAGGAACGCCTAATACTTGTAAAACAAACCATTCAGGTCTGACTGATTTAGGATTGTAATTAATTAAGCTCATATCATCGTCAGTTATACGTTCTAGTCTTTCACGAATAGCATTAGGAAGAAGACGAGTAGCCCCGCCAGATTCAGTAATTTCATGAAATATTGTAGGTTTTAAAAATTCAACTTTATATTGCTCAGTGCCACAGTGTGGACACAGCATAATCTTCTTAGTTTTCATGAATAATTGTTTAGCAATTTTATCACGAACTTTAGGATTGAATTTAGATTCTTCTTTAATTTTTGNTTTGNANNTTTCAACGTCTTCAGTTAACATTTTGAATCGTCCGCAAACACGACAGAATGAATGTAGTAGTTTGTTCACTTCTTCGGCAAATGCAATGTGTAAAACAGGTTCTGCAAGTTCAATGTGTCCAAAATGGCCAGGGCATCTTAAAGCAGTATTACCACAAGTTGCACATTTTTGTCCAGGCTCAAGTGTACCCAATCGATTATCCATTAAACCGCCTTGAACAGGCAGGCCGTCTTCGTCATAAGTTTCTGGAGCAGTAATTTCTGTAACTGAGTATTTTCTCACTTCACTAGGAGACAATATTGAGAAACGTATTCCGCCAATTTCTTTAAGATTTTCAGGAGTCATATTATTACACTTTATCCACTAAAAGTAATCTTGGGGCAATGTTAAGACTCATCATTTCTTGTAATAATAATTTAAAAGCATAAGCAATAGTAACACTAGAGATTTGTGCGTCTTCTCCGTCAATTTTACATATATATTTTCTTTGTTGTGCATCATAATATGCAATCAAACCACAATGATCGCAAACATTAACATTAGTTTTATCTGATTCGTCTAATAACCTGTCTTTAAGAACCATAGAAGCACCATATGCAATAAGACAATCTCGTTCCATTTCGCCGAATCTTAGACCACCTCCACGAGCTCGTCCTTCAGTAGGTTGTTTAGTAAGCATTTGTACTTGACCACGTGCACGAGCATGCATTTTATCAGCAACCATGTGATGAAGTTTTTGATAGTAAACTACTCCAATAAAAATTTCCACTTTGAGTTTCTTTCCAGTTTTTCCATCATACATAATTTCAGAACCACTAGATTCGAAACCGTATTCTTTTAATTGATTTCCTAAATCTTCAGCATTTTCTCCTGCAAAAGTTGAACCATCGACAGGAGTACCACGAAATGAAGCAGCTTTTCCACCAATAGATTCGATAAANTGTCCAACAGTCATTCTAGATGGAAATGCATGTGGATTAATAATAATGTCAGGAACAATTCCAGATTCAGTATATGGCATATCTTCTTGATTAACTAATAAACCAACAATTCCTTTTTGTCCATGTCGTGAAGCAAATTTATCACCAATCTCAGGAATACGCATGTCTCTAACGCGAATTTTATATAATCTTTCTCCGTCTTCGTTTTGGGTCATAAATACTGAATCAACAACGCCGAATTCAGAAGGACGTACTGCAATAGAAGTATCACGTCTATATGGTCCTTGCATATCAAATGCTTTGTATTCTTCCATGAATCGGGGTGGGCTAGTTCTTCCGATAATAACGTCGCCGCCAGAGACTACTGATTCATGCATGATTATTCCATCACTTTCAAGTAATCGATAGTATTTTTCACCTCTATAACCACGAGTATTCTCATCAGACTTAGGAATCTCAAAAGTATCTTTCATACCGCCNAGATATTGTTTAGCTTCTGCATCATATAGACGATAAAAGAATGAACGAGCAAGGCCTCGCTGAACAGACGATTTATTCATAACTATAGCGTCTTCAATATTATAACCTTCATATGACATGACAGCGACAACACAATTTTGTCCAGTAGGACGTTTATCAATATTCAAGAGAGATGTTGCACGGGTTTTAACTAATTGATTTTGTGGATATACAAGAAGATGTTCTCGGACAGTTGTATTATAATTATAATTAGGTGTTGGAAATCCTAATGACTGTTTAGACATAGCAGATTGATAAGTATTTCTTGGCGACTGATTGTGTTCTGCATAAGGAATGAGTGATGCAGCTGCACCTAGAATAGAAGATGAGAATAATTCTACATGAGTNTGTTCATTACTGAATTCAGTAGTACCGTCAATTGCTACTAAAGCATTTTCTTCTTCATTAGCGTCAAGAAGATCAACTACACCCATTTGTATCAGGTCTTGCCAACTTAACTCGCCATTTTGAGTTCTGGAAACGACATCATGATTAACAAGTGGTTGTCNATTAGATACAACTATAAGAGGTCTAAGAACTCTGCCAGAACTTAATGAAACATGTATACGAGTAGATGCATTTTTATTTGGATATTTTTGTAGATTAATACTTGCATGAGAATGAATTTGTCCTTGCCTCCTCATATTACGAAATGAAGTAACAAGTTTGTTTTCATCTTTAGTATAACCTATAAGACGTCCATCTACAAATATTTTACAGAAGCGACTTCGATTTTCCATAGAAATATCTCTAGAAGGCACTATACCAATTTGAGTTAATTTATCAATTATATCATCAAAAGAAGAAGAGACAGAAATAACAGAAGAAAGAGCAATATTTTTCACCAAACCACAATTTGCTCCTTCGGGTGTTTCACTTGGACAGATCCTGCCATAATGAGTTGAATGTAAATCTCGTGCTTCAAAGTTTGGTTGTGTACGACTTAAAGGTGATTGAATACGACGAAGATGACTAAGTAATGACAAATAATTAGTACGATCAAGTAGCTGAGTAACACCGACTTTACCTCTACCCCAATTACCAGTAGCTACTGCATTAGCGAGTTTATCAGTAATAATACCAGGACGNATAGATGCGCCAACGATATTTGAGCCTTTTCGATGAGAAGTACGCTCTAATTGATATTTCATATCGCGAATCAAATTACGAAAGGCTGTTCTAAATAGATCTGCAATCATTGGACCTGCAAATTTAACAATTTTATTTCCATAATGGTCCTTGTCGTCTTGATCAATCCAATTCATTTTAAGTTCTAGAAGTTTACAAACAGCTTCTCCAATAAATATAGCCTTATCGTATCGATTTTCTAGNTTTTTACCCAAGTGCGGTAAAAGACCCCAATCAAGAATAGATTCGGCTTTTCTGACACGGAATTCATCAAGCATGCCATGAGCAACACGATTACCAATATACATAATAGCTTTATGACTACAATCTCCTAGTTTTCCACAGACTTCGTCATGACCACAATTTTCGTAATCAGGGTTTTCTTTATCAAATTCTTCTTGAGTTTGATCTTTTGCTTTTTCTAATATTTTAAGTCTACAGACTTTACAAACATTGCAGTTAGTATCTCTATCAAGAACTGCTTTTTCAAAAGTAATTTCTAGAAGGTTATGAACTTGGNNTTGGTTTGAAATTAAAGATGCAATTTCTCTATCATTTTCAATTCCAAGAGCACGAATCAATGTTACTATGGGTAAGTCTACAGGAGAACTTGGAAGTTTGACCATGATTGCACCATCGGCTTTCAGAGTCAATTCAAGTTTCGCACGATAACCAACAATAGATGAATAAATTTTTGAACGATGGACTATATTTCCGCCAACTTTATCTTTTTCAACAATAATTTTGTTTGGAGAAAGATCTTCTAGTCCAACAATAATACGTTCCGAGCCATTGATAATAAAATAGCCTCCAGGGTCCAATGGNTCTTCACCTTTTTCAATCATTTGTTTTTCANCCATTTTACTTGTTTCGCATTTAGCAGATCTAACCATAATAGGAATATCGCCAATATGATGCTTTTGTGTTTCTCTAGCTATGCCATTTTCTTCAACAGTCATTTCAAGATGAATAGGAGCAGAATAAGCAAGATCACGTAATCGTGTTTCAAGTGGAAGAATTCTACTTGTTGAACCATCTAATTCAACAGATCGTGGTTCACCGATAAAGATTTTACCAAAAGATACACGGTATGGAGTACCAGTTGTTTCAACATCAATGCCACCGACCTCATCGATAATATCTTGTATTCCATGATCAAGAAATTCATTATAAGAATTAAGATGATGACTAGCTATTCCTTCTTTTTTAATCATGTTTTCAATGATTGCCCAATTTTCATTCGGTATCGAACTCATTATTGTTCAATCACCATTCTATAATAGACAGTAGTGCCACTTGTTNGACTAGGTCTTGTTATTTTTATTACATCACCCAACTTAACTTCAAGATTTTCAATTGCTGGATCAGATAAAGATATTTTCGGAAGTTTAGCATATTCAACATTAAAGGTCTTCAACAATTCTGTAACTTGATCGTCAGAAAGTTTCTCATGTTCAGGAGATAAGACATGAACNGTAGCATCATATTCTTGAGATTCTTCAGGCAACTACAGACTCACCAATGTATAAAAATTAGAAATAATTAATGACAACGGATATAGACAAGTTGGAAAATGCCGCCTTATAATCTTTGTCTTTTATTGCAGAATTGATTTTTTTTTAATAAATCATGCGAAAAAAAATAAATGCAATACCAAATGAGATAACATATGGATATTAAACAGATATTTGAGAATACAACAAATATTGCAGTAATTGGTTTATCAAAAAATGAATTGAAGGATAGTTATCAGGTATCTATGTATATGAAAAATTCCGGATACAATATAATTCCAATAAATCCAACTACAGACTCAATAATGGGAGTAAAATCTCATAATAGTTTGAAAGACATTCCCGAAGATATTATAAAAAATATAGAATTAATCAATATATTTAGAAAACCGGAGTTTGTTGAGAATATATTAGAAGAGGTAATTGAAATGAAAAAGAAATACGGTAAAATACACACAGTATGGATGCAATTAGGAATTTTTTATGATAAAGCAGACACTGTNTCAAAGGAAAATCAATTAAATATAATCACGAATAAATGTATAAAAATAGAACATGGAAGACTAAAAAATTAATTTGCTTTAGTTAAATCTAATTTATCATAATATTGTTTAATTTCTTCTTTATTTAGATATCGAAGCNTTTTATTTTCGTTATCNACAATAGAAATTTTTATACTTGAAAGTTTGTCGTCNTCCTCATTAATAGAAATAAGTGATTCAATTGCGAGAAGAANAGCATCTTCGAAAGATAAATCTTCATTATATTTCTTCTCAAATAATTCAATTACTTGCTCACTACCAGATCCAATTGCAGTAGCGTCATAAGCAACATAATTTCCACTAGGNTCAGTTTTCCACAAATGTGAACCAGATCGNTCAACACCACATATAATTAATGAAACGCCAAAAGGTCGAACGCCCGCATATTGTGTAAATTGTTGTGAAGAATCAGCAAGTTTTCTAGCCAAAGTTTCTANATCTACAGGTTGGTCATAAATTAATCGATTACTTTGAGCAATTACACGTGCTTGATCTANTTGAACACGAGCATCAGGAATATAACCTGCTGCGGCAATTCCTATATGGTCGTCAACCTGAAAGAGTTTTTGAGTAATTCCAGGAGTTTGTAATTTAGATAATTTTTCATCAACTGCAAGAATAGTACCTTCCTTATGTTTTATACCTAAAGCTAAACTACCACGTCTGACTGTTTCCATTGCATATTCAACTTGATATAATCGACCATCAGGTGAGAAAACAGTAATAGCTCTATCATATCCTTGTGCTCCTGGGAACATAATTATCAAACATAGTTGGTTTTAGTTAACATTTAAAGTTTTTAGATTCAAAGTAAATAATGAATAANATGATAATTGAAGAAATTGAATTTAATGGACATCCGGAAGTAAGAGGAGAACATAAAACAACAATGGAAATTACTACTGATGAACATCTTACTGAAAAAGGAGATTGCATAATTGGGGTAAATGCTAAAACAGCTTGTAATACTTTAAATAATAGAATTAAAGAAGAGATTCAAAAAGATAACAACAAGATTACAATAGAATTAATAGTAGAAGATATGAAATTTAAAATAAAGGCAATGGGAAGTGCTAAATTATCATTAAAACACAAGAAAGACATAGTATTACGAAAAAGTGCTTTTACATGTACAAGAACGGTAGGNATAAACGCAGAAAATGCTGCAATTGATATTCCAAGAGAAATGATTAGTAAATTAAGAAATCCTAATGTAAAAGGACTGTTTAGGATAATAATAGAGGAAACTGAATAATTATGACGAATAAAGCTACTGCCAAAGCACATGCAATGCAAGGTTTATTGAAGTATCACGGAATGAAAGATAGTGAACTAAGGATACCATTTCACGATAGTATTTCAGTTTGTCTTGATGCGTTATTTACAAAGACAACAGTAGAATTTGGAAATTTTGAAAAAGATGAATTAACAATAAATAATGAAATACAACAAGATACAGTTTTGAGTCGGGCGCTAGCAATAATTGATAAAATTCGATTATTAGCAAAGATTGATGATAAAGTAAGGATAACGTCAGAGAATAGTATTAAATTTGGAGAAGTAAAGGGACTAGGTTTTTCATCTTCTGCAGGTGCAGCATTAGCAGGAGCAGCATTCAAAGCATCAGGTCTTGAATCNACACATGGATGGGATATTAAATTAATTTCAAGAATTGCAAGATTATTAGCAGGATCGGCATGTAGAAGTGCAACAGGAGAATATTCAAGATGGTATGCAGGTAACGATGACGAAACATCATATGCAGAAAAGATATCAACCAAAAGTGATCTAGATCTTAGAATGATTGCAATACCATTTCCTTCTGAATATTCGACAGAATCAGCTCATAAGGAAGTTTTAACGTCAAGTTTCTTTGATGCAAGAATTAAAAGTGCCAATATTAGATTGGAAAAAATTCAAGAATCTATAAAGAAGGGAGATTTAGATAATCTAGGAAAATTAGTTGAAGAAGATTCATTAGAATTACATGCGCTTACAATGACTGGAAAAGATAGAGTAATTNTAATTCGTCCTGAAACAATTAACATAATTAATTTTGTAAAGAAAAAACAAAAAGAGAACATACCAATATATTATTCNATGCAAACAGGACCATCAATTTTTATCAATACAAATAGTGATTATATTNATGAAATTTATAGTGAGATTTCAGAAATGGGTTTAAACGCAATAAAATCTACTGTTGGAAATTCAGTGACTATAGAGAATTAATTACTAATTTTTTCGTATAACGAGTTTATTAGTGAAATATACAGTAGCAAGAAGAACTACAAGTGAGATAGCAATTGATGGAAGGTATCTATTAACAAGTTCTTCAGAAACCAATGTAGAAAATTGTTCTACATCAACAAATATTGATTGGCCCATAAATTTATGCGATATTTGAGGATGAAATATCATTTGTTTTCCAGGTGTAAGACTTTTAGCTTTTGTTTTTAGTTCAATAGAATCTCCAGGATCTAATTGATCAATCTCAGTAAAGATAGATTCGTCTAATATCTCAAGATTATCGATAATTCCTGGAATAATAGAAATAGATTTCAGAGGAGTTTTAGAAGGATTATCAATAGTAATGATTAATTCAATCTCTTGATTATCAAGAATTTCTTCAGGAATAGTGGAGATAGTAACAATTGGAGTATGAGATATATTAACAGGAATTTGTGAAGTAAATATTCTCATAGATTTACCTCCAAGAGTAAATTCACCCCATGCTTGTAAGAGATTACGGTTTACTTCNTTANTACTAGAAATCAAATATTCATANTTCATAATTCCNTCANTTTCTAAACTAGATCTTTCATTCCATTGATTTCCATCAATAACTACATATTCAAAATCATTTCCATTTATTTGAACGTCAAATAAGAATAAACCACCGTTATTTGCAAAATCAACTGAGATTGTAAAATTATATCCGACAATTGCAGAATTTATATTAATATATTTATCGATATTAATNGCAGTAGGTAAAACTATGGAATCAGAGAACGNCCTATAATCTTTTCCATGATAGACCAGGTCAACAGATGTAGGAGTCAGAAGTATATTATCAGAAGAATCATGTTTGACATAATATACAAAAGTAGAAGAGTTACCAGGTTTTAACAAAGGAATATTTGCTTCTAGACGATTATTTAGTTTTGTCATATTATCGCCACCACTTGAATACATAACAGATNAAGGAATAACATCAACTAGATGTAAATTGGTTAAATCNTCATTGCCGTTATTTGTAATTCGAAGAATTACTTGTAATTCGTCTTGCCATACACCATCAATTGGTATTTCAGAGATTTTATCAACAACAATCTCTGGAGAGTTAAAGACAGGTTTTACATATAGATTATAATCATTAATTAGATAAACAGGATTAGAAGATACAGTATACAAGTCTACACCGTCCGACCAAGTAATCTTCCATTCATATGTATTTGTATTAAANAGATAATCCTGTCTAGAAACATTAAGTTCTAAAATTTCAAATGAACTAGGTGCAATAGAGTCAAAAGTTTTAAACAATTCATCATTAAGTTCAATAGAAACATCATAAGCAGATCTAGAACCAAGGTTCTTTATTTCTAATTGAGATAGAAAATTATCGTGCATTGAAACATATGAATTATTGTATAAAGAGTTTACAATAAGTGCAGGTCTAACATCATTTAATTGGATAAAGAGATCATTTGATGATGTAATTTTTGAGAATTCATCGTCNCCCATCTTAAATTTATATTCAAATTTAATATCTTCTGGACTAGTTTCTATAATAGTGGATTCGAAAGTATTAATTTGAAGTAATTTAGACAAAGTTCTAGATTCACCTGGTNCTAGATGTCTAACAGTATCATTTTCTCCAGGTTCAAGAAGGGTAAAATCATCAGTCCACCAGTCGTCAACAAATATTACTTCTCTAATTGAATGACCGCCAATAACAGGTGATAGATTAGTAAAAGTGATACGGGATTCAATAGTATCGCCATCAGAGCCTGATGTTTTATCAATTACTCGAACAACAGAAAGAACAGGTGGATAATAGTCCAAAAGTATAGTTGAATTAAAAGAACTGTCACTAGATAAATCTATAATTAATTCTGATTGTATATTGTCAANATCCTGATTAAGAGCAAAAGAAACANCGGAGATGTTTTTAGAATTAATATCTCCTGAATTAATNATAGAACCAAATGTTTGAATGTTAATAGTTGACTTTGTAGAAAGATTTGATGCATTGATACTTTTAACGCTAAATAATGCAAGAGGATCAATTACAGAACCTTGAACGCTAAAATCACCAGGAGTAGTATCAACAACTGCAGANTCNCTAGTTCCAGCAAATTCAATTGAATAAATTAGACTGTTTGATTGTTGTTTCCCGGAAAGTTTGATAATTTGATCACGATTAGAATTGAAAAATTGTTTTGTAAGTAATTGATTAAATCCAGGATCGTTATTAGAAAAGATTTCCCAAAATATGTCAACTACAATCTCAGAGTCGGCATAAGAATAATACGTATAGATATTATTTTGTGAAAAAGTATTTGGATTATACGTAATAAATCCTAAATGAAGATCTTGAGATATTGAAGATGCAAATTTATCAGCATTAGATTGACTATCTGAATTTATAGTAAGAATTGCTCCATTTTGTGGTAGTGCAGAATCAATTAAACCATAACCATTTGTTGTAAAAATATCAAATCTTGTATCAAAAGAACCCTGATGACTATAATGAAATATTTCAAATGAATNAATNCCAGATTTAGTAGAAAGAACCCCACTAGCATTAACATCTGACAGATTTATTGACCAATAAGATAAATCTCCAGAAGTAGTGATTGAGAGATTTTCTTGATAATTAGTTGCNGCAATGATATTAGGGAATGANATAATTGGAGTCAACAGTAACAATAACAGCAACGGTAACAGTAATTTATTCATTTACTACATCTATCCNTTTCTAATACTACATAATGTTTTGGATTTCTTATTTATTTCTTTTTACTTTTTGCGTCAACAGGNTCATCTACACCGCGTTCATTAAGAGTAAATACGGCTTCATGTTCAGGATGATAAGGACTATCCTTCATTTTAGCTATACGATTTTTACCAGATTTTCTTAGATANAGTCTATAGGTACTAGTATGAGCGACAACATGACCGCCAACAGGACGAGTAGGATCACCAAANAAAGCACCAGGATCAGCCATGACCTGATTTGTCATTACAACGGCAACATTACGAGTTTCAGCAGTTCTAATTAAGAGATGCATAAAGCGATTAAGCCTATGTTGTCTTGTAGCCAGAGTGGCTCGTCCTAAGAATTCAGAACGATAATGTCCCATTAATGAATCGACAATAACAAGTCGGGCATTGGAACTTTCAATAACTTTTCCAAGCTCTGCAACAAGTAATTCTTGATGTGAACTAGTGAAAGCTTTTGCAACAATTATTTTTTCTAGCGCTTTATCAGGATCCATACCACGTTCAACAGCAATATCTCTTAGTCGTTCTGGACGGAATGTGTTTTCAGTATCAATATAAATAGCACCTCCATCAAGTCCACCGTCTTCAACAGGTAATTGGACAGTAAGGCATAAAGTATGACAAATTTGTGTTTTTCCTGAACCGTATTCTCCATAGAATTCAGTTACAGCTTGTGTTTCAANACCACCAATCAATAATTCATCGAGATTAGCACTACCGGTGGATATTCTTTCAATCTTTAGTCTTCGACCATAAATTTCAGTGGCAGTTACGAAATCTTTATCAAATCTACCAATTTCGACCAATTTCAGTCGNGCTTTGTTACACAATTCAACGGCTTTGTCTGTTTCAAAACCAGTTGCTTCTGCAGTATCAGTAGGACCTCTTACGACAATATCGAGTATAGTGTACATTCCAACGTCATTAAGTTTCTTAGTTGTAACAGGACCGACTCCTGCTAAAGAAGAAATTTCCATCAATGCAGTATTTTCTTCTGCAGATAATTTAGATTTGGATGAATCTTCCGATTCTGTAACTTCTTCAGGTTCTGTAACTTCTTCAGGTTCTGTAACTTCTTCAGGTTCTGTAACTTCTTCAGGTTCTGTAACTTCTTCAGGTTCTGTAACTTCTTCAGGTTCTGTAACTTCATTTTCTAGATTTATAGAATCGTCTAACATATTATTTCCCACTTCAATATACTAATAGTAACAGAGAGTAATAACATTTTTACTTGAAAATTATTCACTTGTAAAATGAAAAATAGATTGAAATTAACCTAATTTATAATTAACGCCTTTACCGCCCTGCGGATGGTTCCACTCAATGGCGCCATTGCCGAGTTGGTCACAAACAATAGTACAAAGACCCATTTCAATACAGCCTTCAATATTATAGACTAATTCTTCTTCATTAAGGGTATAGACCTCAGATGGGCATACGTATAAACAAGGTTGCTTTTCACAAGTTTTGCAAATTTCAGTATTTACTTTAATGAATTCTGAGGAATCCCAATCAAAAGACAAAAGGCCTAATTTGGATTCTAATGATAAATTTTGTTCATTTTCATCAGGCATATAATAGTCATATTAGAAAACTAATAATAAAGATATCTAATAAGTAAAAATCATATGGGAGTTAAATTAAAGGATCTAGCTAATCCAAGAAAAACGTCGTTCGAGAATCTATCTGGAAACAAAATAGCAATAGATGGATTTAATATAATTTATCAGTTTTTAACAACAATTAGAGGTCCAACAGGTGAACCTTTAATGAATAGTAAGGGAAAAATAACTAGTCATTTAACAGGATTATTTTACAGAAACATTAATCTTTTGAANAACAACATAGAACCAATATACGTGTTAGATGGAAAACCTCCACAATTAAAATCTACACTTATTAAAAAGAGAAAAGAAACCAGAGAGAAAAATCAAGAGAAATATAAGAAAGCTATTGAAGACGGGGACCAAGAACAAGCAAGAAGATATGCTCATTCAATGATTAGAATTAATGAAGATATAATCAATGATGTGAAGAAACTTTTAGAATTACTAGGCATACAATACGTCCAAGCTCCTGCCGAAGGTGAAGCAACGGCATCTTATATGAACAATATAGGAATGGTAGATTATACAGTAAGTCAAGATTATGATTCTTTGCTTTTTGGAGCAAAGAGATTGTGTAGGAACCTGACTGTATCGGGAAAGAGAAGAATACCAAGAACTAACAGATTTATTGATGTAGAACCTGAGGTTATTGAACTAAAAGAATTTTTAAGACTAAATGAGATAAATAGAGAACAATTAGTTGATATTGCGATATTAATCGGAACAGATTACAATCCNAATGGATTTACAAGAATTGGTCCAAAAACTGCCATAAANCACATTAAGAAATATAAAAAAATAGAAGATATTCCAAATATGGAGAAAGAATTAGAATTAATTAATATAGATGAAGTAAGAAATATGTTTCTGAATCCTGAAGTATCTAAACCAGACTTTATTCAAAAGAAAGAGATTCAGAAAGAGAAACTTATTTCTTATCTATGTGATGAAAATGATTTTTCAGTAGACAGGATTTCAAATATGATAAAAAAATTAGATAAAGTAGAAGAAGAAAGATCTGAGAGTTTAGATAAGTGGTTTAATTGAATATTAATGGATTAAATAAATTTTTTCTAATAACAGAAAAATTAAAATCAATAAAAAGAAAAGGTTGGGAGATAAAATCAACTGCAGAAGATATAGAATCAGTTGCGGATCATAGTTATGCAGCGACANCAATTGCAATGATTATTTCAGATTTAGAAGAAATGAATACGGAAAAGGTTATGAAAATGATGTTAATACATGATTTACCGGAAGCAATTATTGGAGATTTAGTGCCAGGAGAGAATCCAAACAAAGATACAGAAGAGGATGAAGCGATTAATAATATTTTAAGAAATCTTCCAGACAAGATTCAAAAGCAATATTTTGAGATTTGGAATGAATTTAAAGAAAAAACAAGTAAAGAGTCATTACTAGTACATGAAATAGACAAACTTGAATTAATTTTTCAGTTATCGTTATACAAAGATGAAATGTCAAAAGAAGCATTTAATGAGTTTTTGGAATCTTCTGAGAAAATGATAAACGCAGATATAAATAAGAAGTTATTAAGAAAGATTTTGGAATAGATATACTGAATATTCATATATGAATAATATCTTCAAGAAAATATTTATTTATGAATGTATAAATTAGAACAATATGTCAATAAAATATTTACTGTGTAGAAAATGTTCGACGGAATTTAGGGCAGATCTAAAATACGTTTGCGATGAATGTTTTAATCCACTAGACGTAATATATGATTTCGATAAAATTAGATTATCAAAAGACATTATAAAAAATAGGGAGAAGAATCTTTGGAGATATTTTGAATTATTGCCATTAAGAAATAAGAACAACATAGTAGACATCGGAGCAGGNTATACGCCGCTTCATAAAGCAGATAAATTAGCAAAGAAATTAGGATTAAATAATTTATATATTAAAAATGATACAGTCAATCCTTCATTTTCTTTTAAAGATAGACCAGCAGGAGTAGCAGTATCAAAATCAATAGAATTAGGTTTAGAGGCAGTAGGTGCTCCATCAACAGGAAACTTAGCTTCGGCGACTGCAGCTCATGCTGCAAGAGCAGGAATACCATGTTATATTTTTATTCCTNATGACATAGAACAGGCAAAGATATTACAAGTACAGGCATATGGGGCCAACATAATACCAATAAATGGAACATATGATGATGCAAATAGATTGGCATCATATGCAGGAGACAAGTATAACATTGGAATAGTCAATATAAATCTAAGAACTTACTACGTGGAAGGTTCTAAGACTCTTGCATTTGAAGTATGTGAACAATTAGGATGGAATGCCCCTGATCATGTAATAGTTCCAACAGGAAGTGGTGCAATGTTATGTGCAATAGATAGAGGATTGAAAGAATTTGAGAAGATTGATTTGATAACAAATAATAATACAAAAATTACNAGTGCGCAGCCAGAAGGGTGTTCGCCGATAGTAGATGCAATAAAGAATAAAACGAATGTAATACA
Organism: Nitrososphaerota archaeon; assembly: GCA_013306035.1. Lineage (GTDB taxonomy): Archaea > Thermoproteota > Nitrososphaeria > Nitrososphaerales > UBA57 > UBA57. Next base: position 86,564 of record JABUBF010000002.1, on the reverse strand, counting down.
ACCAGTAAAGAAACCAAATACATTAGCAAAGAGCCTAGCAATTGGCGAGCCTGGAGATGGAATATTTGCAGTAGAAACAGTGAATAATTCAGGAGGATATGGAGAGAATGCCAATGACGAAGAGATAAGAGAATCAATAAGACTCTTAGCCAGTACGGAAGGAATATTTGCCGAACCTGGAGGTGCAATTTCAATTGCAATATTACTGAAATTAGTACGTGATGGAAAGATTGATGCAAATGAGAAAGTTGTATGCTATGTAACAGGAAATGGTCTAAAAGCACCAGAAGCCGCATTTATTCAACAACCAGAATTGAAAGTGGTCGAACCCAAGAGAGAAGTATTAGAGGATATAATAGGTCGATAAAAATGACAGAAGTAAAAGTTTTNATTCCTGCAGTAATGTCGTCATCTACAAATGGTGAAAGAGAACTGGAAATAGAAGGTAATACAGTAATCGAAGTGATTGATGCATTAGCAGAAAAATACGGAGAAGGATTCAAAAATAAAGTAATAGACAATAATGGAAAATTAAAACCAATAATTAATGTATATGTCAATGATGAAAATATCAAATTCCTTGAAGATCTTCAAACAACACTAAAAGACAAGGATGAAATTTTATTTTTACCGGCAGTAAGTGGTGGATAGATTATGGAACTATCAGATGCAGAGATTGAAAGATATTCAAGACAGATCGTAATGGATGAAATTGGTTTTGAAGGGCAGCAAAAATTAAAGAACGCAAGAGTAACAGTAATTGGAATTGGAGGTTTAGGATCACCAATAACTCAACAACTAGTAGCTATGGGGATTGGAAAAATAAGAATAGTAGATAGAGATGTTGTAGAAGTATCAAATTTACACAGACAAGTACTATATGGAGATGAAGATGTCGGATTATCAAAAGCTGAAGCAGCTTACGAGAGATTAAAAAGAATAAATCCTCTGGTAGATATCGAGCCTTTAACATTATCAATTAATGACGACACTGTAGATAAAGTAATCACAGGTTCAGATGTAGTGATTGACGGTTTAGATTCAGTATCTGCAAGATATTCAATAAATAGAGCATGTGTGAGGTTGAANATACCATATATTTTTGGGTCTGCAATAGTAACTACAGGTTCTTCTACTTCAATAATTCCTGGAAAAACACCATGTTTAGAGTGTTTCCAACCATCACTAAAAGATGAAGAAATGCCAAAATGTGGCACTGAAGGAGTTCATCCTTCAATATTGACTACAATATCAAGTGTTCAAGTATCAGAGGCTGTAAAAATAATAACTGGNCAAGAACCAAATTTAGCAAATAAATTATTCCTAGCNGATATAAAAAATTTAGATTATGATAAAGTTAGAATAATAAAACAGTCCAAATGTAATGTCTGTGGAGTAAATGCAGATTTATCGACAAAGAAATCAAGAAGAAAGTTAATAGAAGACATATGCGGTAGAGAAGGCAAATCAGTTCATATAGTAAGTCCAAAAGATAATCTAGAGATTGATTTAGATGAGCTGAACAAGATTATCGTAGATAANAAATTAAATATAATTAGAAGAGGTCAACTAGGCATAACAATACAATATAATGAACAAATAACAATCAGTATTGTTGATAGTGGTGTATCAATAATAGTAGGTGCGTTAGAAGAAAAACGAGCATTAGAAATATTCAATGAAATAATAATTAATGGATTAAATATAACCCCTGAAAAGATTGATAGTGAATTTAAAAGATTAGTGCAGATTAACTAATCATAAATTTTTTATCATTCTCACGTGTTTAATTCCACATTCAATAAATTCAGAACCAGAAACAGACCAACCAAATTTTGAATACCAATCAATAAGATAAGATTGTGCATCCATCTCGATTGGCTTCGAGTAGATAATAGAATCAAGATAATCAAGAAGTTGAGACCCAAACCCATGTTTTTGAAAATCAGGGTCTACGGCAAACCTTCCTAATTTGAGAGGAGATTGGTGATCGAATAAGCGTGCAGTTGCAACAATTTGATTGTNTTGGAGTTTACCAACTATATGCGTACAAAATACATCTTTGCCGTCAATTTCAACACATTTTCCATCGGAAATATCGATTAATCGTTGTTGATGGTTGAAGACGAGACTCCTGATTTTCAAAATGCCATAAAGATCAACTATAGATAAATCGTCGAACCGATAATGAGAAAAGCTAACAGATGACTGATTATTCACGAATAATGTGAAGCAAGGAACGATTAATCTTTATCGATGAAATCCGATGCAGGAGGTGGAGAAGGAGATAAACCACGTCGTTTTCGAACATCGGCAATTACAGTTTCAAGCATAGAATTTGGAACCGGAGACCATTCTTTAAAGTGTGTAGACCAGATGGCTTTACCGGCAGTAGCNCCNCTCATTGNTTCGGACAANTCAAATGTTTCAGAAGCAGGAATTTCGCCANGTATTACTGATAAATGAGCCTTTTGAGTGATTTCGCCTACTTTGCCACGTTTAGATGATATTACGCCGGCTATTTCTCCAATTAAATCNGCNGGAGCTTTTACTTCAATACCTTGAATAGGTTCAAGAAGAGTAGGAGTGGCAGACAGCAAAGCGCCAAGTAAAGCACGACGAGTTGCAGGCATTAGTTGTGCATAACTACGATGTGCGACGTCTTCGTGAGGCACATAATGATGGAATGTAGCTTTGAAGCCACGAACGTGCTCATAAGCAATTGGTCCATTATTCACTACGTCAAAAAATCCTGCAAGTATAGAATCCATTGACTCTTGTACATATTGTACACCTTTAGTAGCATCGACGAACATATTTCCACCAGGTTCAATTGTAACAACACGTTTAGCTTCATCTCGTTCCCAACCTTCATTTCTTAATATTTCAGCAAGTTCTTTCTTATCAGTATTATCAGAGATTTTTCCTGAACGAATTAATTCAATTACGCTATCAGATAAAGGCTCAACCCTAAAGAATAATTTGTTATGTCGATTGGGAGATTTTGCCATGATTGGTCCAGCTTTACTAGAAATAGTTTCTCGATAATTAATAAGCGGAGGAGAAGTAATAATTTCAATATTTTGTTCTTTCAATAGATTTGTAGCAACATCAAGATGTAACACTCCCATTCCAGCAACCAACATTTCGCCACTTTCTTCATTAATTGTTACTACAAGACTTGGATCTTCAATATTGAGTCTACGTAATGCTTCGACTAATTTAGGGAGTTCTTGAGGATGTTTTGATTCGATGGCGATTGTTACAACAGGTTCAGATACATATGAAATAGATTCAAATTGGGCAAATCCTTTCTGAGAGCTCAAGGTTTCGCCAGCTCGTGCATGTTCAAGGCCCAACAATGCAGGGATATTACCAGAAGTAAATTTACCGACAAGTTCACGTTGATTTCCCATAAACATATTGACAGATTGGATTCTACCTGTTCTTTTTGCACCCAATAGGTGGACTGTATCTCCATCTTTCAAAGTTCCAGAGAACAATCTTCCAGTAGCTATACTACCTGCATGTGGATCAATGTTGATATTTACAATCATCATGACGGCAGGNCCNTTTTCATCACAATTCAAAAGTGCTTTTCCTATTTCGCTATCCAAATCGCCTTTCCATATCTTAGGGATTCTATATTTTTGAGCTACGTGAGGAGGAGGATGATGTTGAATAACCATGCCAAGAATTGCTTCGTGTAATGGAGANTTCTCTACAAGTTCGTCTACTTTATCATTATTATAGGCGTCAAAGATAGTCTTGAAATTCACACCTGACTTCTTTGAAGTAGCAGCGCTGAAAGCCCATTTATCTTTTGCAGATCCAAAGGCAATACTATTATCCTGAATACTAACTTTCCATTTGTCTTTTAATTCAGGTTCGGCATATAAATCAATCAATGCGTTAAATTCACGTATTACTCCCATAAGATGTTCTTGCATTTTTTCAGGGGTTAATCTTAGTTCTTTTACAAGTCTATCGATTTTATTAATATAAAGAACAGGACGTACAAGTTCTTCCAAGGCTTGTCTTGTTACTGTTTCNGTCTGAGTCATAACTCCTTCTACAGCGTCAGAAACAACGACAGCNCCGTCAATTGCACGTAGACTTCTTGAAACACGCGTATTAAAATCTACATGNCCAGGAGTATCTATCATGTTAAAAACAAATGGAACATTTTCATGTTCGTGATAAAGAGTAATATTNGTTGAATTAATAGTAATACCTCGTTTCTGTTCCATATCCATAGTGTCTAATGCAAGAGCTTCTCCTGCAACGCTAGGACTAATAATACCACAACCAGCAAGTAGGCTATCACTCATAGTAGTTTTGCCATGATCGACATGAGCAATAACACTGAAATTTCTAATTTGATTTTTATTACTTATGACTTTCATAATGTCATTTGTAGATTTGTATTTTGGCATTCGCTACACTGAGTAGTTAATGGAAAATGTACATTATTAAATTCTTTGGATAAGATTGAAAACATTTTCAATTGAATTTTGATATATATCAATTGACGTAAGGAATTCATCAATCATAATATGTTCATTAGAAGTATGAGATAGATGAGGATTTCCGGGTCCATAAGTAAGTACGGGTATATTCATCTTATTTCCAAGAAGATTCATATCACCAGTACCAGTTTTATGTACAAATTGAGGTTTAGAATTAAGTTTTTTGATTATAGCTCTGCTTACAGAGCGGCTAACAACTGAGGATTTAGAGCATTCAAAAGCAGGAGTAGAGTCAATAATTTCATAAGCAAAGGTAGATTTCGCATTACCTTCAATAGAATATTTTTTATTAAAATTAGATATGATGTCGGCGATTTTGTTAGTTATTTGATCAGGATTATAATTAAAAGGATAACGGATATCACACATCAAATTACAACTACCAGGCATTACATTATCAGCAGTTCCTCCATTAATTTGTGTCAAACACGAAGTAATCTGTTTATAACGATTATCATCATTAGTTTGAAGTTTAGTTTTAATATCTTTCCATAATATGAACAATAATTCAATTGCATTAGAAGACATCCAGGGTGCACTAGCATGTACTGTAGGGGTTTCACAAGTAAATTTAACAGAAAATCTACCTTTGTATCCAACTGTAATTTTATCTATTCCACTAGGTTCCCCAAATATAGCACAATCAGGTTGTTCTTTCAGTCCATCTTCAAGTAACTCTCTAATTCCTAAACCTGTACCTTCCTCATCAGTAACTGCAGAAAAGATAATTCTTCCAAATTTTAATTTATCTTTGAACGAAGAAGCAGCTACAAGCATAGATATTAAAGAAGATTTAGCGTCAGATGCACCTCTACCATAAATTGCATGATCTTTGATTTCTACATTAATTAGGCCTGGAACAGTATCCATATGTCCACATAATAAAAGAGTAGGGGAACCTTTACCAATTTCACCATATANATTGTTAGCGGAATCGCGACGTACATTAGTAAATCCAAAATTATTCAATGTGTCGAATAAGAAATCGGAGAATTGTTTTTCTTGACCAGAAGGAGAGTAAATTTTTAGTGAGTTTTCCAATAGTGTAAGATGTTTATCACTCAGAGTAATAGTAAAATTTTTTATTGCGCCTGAAGAAACAAGTTTATCAATACGAGCTCTTACACTAGACTCAGATAGTTTTACTTGTTGTGCAATTTCAGTATTAGGAGTTCTAGAATCTTTTGTAAGAATTTTTATTATAGTTTTATCGATATCATCCATGTCATTTTACCTTTTTCTGAGAATTTTGAAATAACTTATCTAGAATTTGTAGGGATGAAGCAACTTGAGATTCATTCAATGTTAACGAAGGTAAAAATCTCAATATAGTTCTACCAGAATATAGCATAATCAGNCCGTTATTCAATCCATCAAATAATATATCTTTGATTGGAAATTTTGATTCTATAGCAATCATCAATCCAAGTCCACGAACATCACGAATAGAATCATATTTTAATTTAAGTTCTTCAAGCCCATTAAGAAATATTTGACCAGTTTTTTCTGCATTATCGATTATATTTTCTTGCAAGATATACTCAATAGATGCATTGATTGCAGAAGAGGTCAAAGGATTACCGCCAAATGTAGTAGTGTGTTCGCCAAGAGAGAAATTTGTCATGTCACTTCTTGAAATCATTACTCCGACAGGCATTCCCCCGGCCAATCCTTTTCCAATACATAAAATGTCTGGTTTCAAATCGTAGTGCTCATGAGCCCACATTTTACCAGTTCTTCCAAGACCTGTTTGAATCTCATCAACTACTAACAGTACATTATGTTTATCACATTGCTCTTGTAATTTATTAAAATACTCAACTGAAGCAAATTTTACGCCATTTTCACCCTGAATAACTTCTAAAAAGACAGCGGCAACATTATCGTCAATTTTAGACAATGAATCAGCATCTCCAAATGGGATAAAATCAACATTGTCAAGAAGAGGTTGAAAAGACTTTTTATATTTAGGATTCCAGGTTAAAGACAAAGAACCGATTGTTTTACCATGATATGAACCAGACATAGAAATAATTTTATTTTTCGAGTGTTTCTTACATAATTTTAATGCAGCTTCAACTGCTTCAGCACCACTATTACACAAATATATATTATCAAGATTCTTTGGTGTAATTTTATTTATGTTTAATACGGCATTTGCCCTTTCCGCATTATAAAATGAACCATGACAACTAATCAATTTATTTGCTTGATTAGTTATAGCTTGAACAATAGTTTTATTTGAATGACCTAATAATGAAACACCATATCCTCCCATCAGGTCGAGATATTTTTTACCTGAAGAGTCCCACATGTAACATCCACTTCCTTTATCAAGGATAATTTGAAATTTTTGGTAAACAGGAGCCAGATATTTATCCTCTGAATTAATTAATTCTTCATCATTCATCATTAATCACCGTACAATTGGAATGTTTTACAGCGTTAGATATGGGGTTGTCAACTAACCCTGAAGCAATAATTCCTTCTCTAACACCATGATCCAAGGATTCTATACAAGAAATTAATTTTTGTTCCATACCAAATCCAAGGTCTGGAAGAATTTCTTTAGACTCTGCCAGAGTTAGATTGGTAACAAGCTTGTCATTTAACGATATTCCATCAACGTCCGTTAGGAAGATAACACGGTCTGCATTTAGATGAGCTGCAATATTAGATGCAGCACGATCGCCATTGACATTCAAAATTTCAAATTCGTCGCCTAGAGCAACGGGAGATATTACTGGAAGATATCCGGATTTAATCAAGTCATTAATCAATTCAGTATTAACGTTTTTTATTTTACCCGTAAATCCACCTTCAATTNCACGTTTTCTTTTTCTTTCGTCGATTATCAAGAGCCTTTTCTTACGAATTGCACTCAATATATTACCATCAATACCGCCCAATCCTACTGCATTAACACCTAAAGATTGTAATGATACTACAATTTCTTTATTAATTTTTCCACACATAACCATCATGAAGATTGATGCAGTTTCCTTATCAGTATATCTGCTTTTCACGCCAGATGGAGAAACAATGAATTCTTGTTTCTTACCTAGTTTTTCTGCAATTTCAGTTACTGTGTTTCCGCCTCCATGAACGACAACCAATGACTCANTTTTAGAGAAATTTTTAATATCNTCAAATAAATTTTTTGTCAGCCCTTTACTATGTAGACTTCCACCGATTTTTACTATTGTAACCATGGAAATCACATTGGATGTATTCCAGGAGTCCATAAACCTATAGTTTCATCAAAACCAGACATAAGATTCATATTTTGAATAGCAGTTCCTGCAGCGCCCTTAATCAGATTATCTGATGAAGACATAATAACAAGTCTAGATGTAGATTTGTCATAAGCAAATCCAATATCGCAAAAATTGGAGCCAATAAGTAGTTTAGGATCAGGATATCTGTACAGACCTTTCTTATCTCCAATAAATCTAATAAAAGGCGAGTCAGAATAGAATTTCCTATAAGCTTTCCATACNTCAACTTCGGTAATATCAGAATCAATAGAGGCATAGGAAGTGCATAATATACCGCGAACAAGATTTACTGAATGAACAGACAGTAAAACATTTACAGAATTTTCAGATAAATTCGAAAGTTCTTGATCAATTTCAGCAGTATGTCTATGTGCGTAAGGTTTGAATGGACGGATAACACCATATCTATTAGCATGATGAGAACCAATAGTAGGTTTTACTCCAGCGCCGGATGAACCAACTTTTGAGTCAATGATAATATTATTAGAATCTATTATTTTATTTTGAATCAAAGGTGCCAACGCAAGAATCGAAGTTAAAGCAGTGCAGCCAGGAGTAGATGTAAACTTACTTGATTTTATCGAATCCCTATGAAGTTCAGGTAAACCGAACGTAAATGAATTCAATAAGTCAGGTAGAGGATGTGTAAAACCATACCATTTATCATACATATCTGGATTTGAAAGTCTATAATCAGCACTAAGGTCGACAATTTTTACGCCAGAATTAACAAGTTCATTCATGAATTCATATGAACTACCATGTGGAACTGCAGTAAAAAGAAGGTCGCATTGATCAGCAACTTTCGATGAATCAAATAATGAGAATTTAACATCTGTAAATCCCTTTAAATTAGGATGAATTTTATATAAAAATTGGCCATTGTACTGTCTAGAAGTTGCAAAAGAAAGTTCAACTTCAGGATGATTAATGATTAATCTTAATAGTTCTCCGCCGACAAAACCCGATGCACCCATTACTCCAACTTTCATTACAAATTACCTCTTTGAAATATGATCAATATAGTCTACAATTTTGTATGCTATATTATCTTTGGTGAATTTTGAAACGCCTTTAAACTCAACATTATTATTAATCTCATGAACTAANAATCCGTCTTCGCCCTCCATTAGATCAACGCCAAGGATTCCGCCGCCAACTGAGTCTGATGCCTTAAGAACAATTTCTTCCAACTCCTTCGTAATAGGACAATTCTCAAGTTTTGCTCCAAGTGAGAAGTTAGTCCTCCAATCATCATTAGAAGAATAACGATATTCAGCACCAACAACTTCATTTCCTACAACAACAGTCCTAATATCTCTTGGAGGTCTATTGATATGTTGTTGGATATAGAAAATTTTCGAGAATAAGCCATCGTCATTATATCTCATTTCAATCAGGGCTTTAGCAGAATCTTTATCATTTAATTTTACAACACCTCTTCCCCAACTTCCTACAATAGGCTTCAATACAGATGGATAACCCAGTTCTTNTACAGAATCTTCAGCAGATTTATCGGAAAAACTGAATAAAGTAAGAGGAGTTTTTATACCCAATTCTTCAAATTTCAATGTAGATAGGAATTTATTACCGCATATTCTACTTGTGTTAGAACTATTAACCACTAAACAGTTTTTTGATTCTAAATAATGGGAAATAAGCATACCACGATAATGACTAATGCATCTTTGAATTATAGAAGTGCCAAACGAAGATTGAATTGATTCGTCAGAGTCATCACTACGCAATACGAGTGCTTTTGCATCATGTTTGCTAAATGGGATATTTCTTTCCTTAAATGCATTGAAAATTTCTTTTTCTTCCCAACGCACGCGATCGTAGATAATACTGATACGATTGGTCATGTTATTCTCCCCAATCTTCTCCAACTGATTCTGCAGGCGATAATGTAACAGTATTTGAATCGATTTTCTTAACTTCAAATTCGTTACCACAATCAGGACAACTTATAATCTCTCCGATTACAACGTCGTCTAGAATCTTCATTGTTGCATCACAATCTTGACATTTTTGCTCCATTAATTTCCACCTCCGGATAGATTTCTTATAGATTTTTCAAGCAGAATTTCAGATTTAGCAAGTAAATTTTGTTGTTTTTTAATAAATTTAGATGAATTAGAAAGTTGTACTGTTCTTAGTTTAATCATTCTATTACTCTCGGAATTAGAAGGAGANCCTTTTGTAGTTTTTGAATTAACATTATTAGCATAATTAAAGATTGAATCAATTTCCGATACATTTACTTTAATTGTTTTACCAGTTATTTTCTTAGTTATTTTATCAATATCAGTTTTTACTAATTCAGATAATTTTGTATTAGAATCAATTGATGACTTTGATAGAGTTCCAACAATATGATGTGATTGTCTGAAGGAAATATTATAGTTTGATGCAAGATAATTAGCGAAATCTGCAGCTATCATAGTATCATCTAGATTAGCATACATAGACTCTTTGTTAAATTTACAGGTATTCAACATGTCAGACAATAGTTGAACTGATAACAATGATTTATTTATAGAATTCCATAATCTAGGAGTTAAATCTTGTATATCNATACTATATCCCAGAGTAAGTGATTTAATTATGCCAATTGATGCAACAAGATCACCAATAATAATCGAAGATTTAGATCTTATCAATTCGGCAATAACAGGATTCTTTTTTTGAGGCATTATACTACTAGTTGAACTGAATTCATCAGAGATTTCAACATATGAGAATTCAGAGGTACTCCAAAGGACCAATTCATTAACAATTTTCTCAATGTTTAACATTAGCAACGTAAGATTCGACAGTAATTCGATGCAGAAATCACGAGTAGTGGTAGCATCAATTGAATTTTCTACAATGCCATTAAAACCAAGTAATTTAGCAATATAATCTCTATCAACATNAATAATTACTGAGGCAATTGCGCCAGAACCTTGTGGAGATTTGTTAACTCTGTCATAGGTTTCTTGAAATCTGTCTACATCTCTAGATAATGAATCATAATGAGCAAGAAGATTATGAGAAAGGGTTATAATTTGTGCATGTTGGAGATGAGTAAAAGAAGGCATAAGATAATCAGTATGTGTTTTTGCTAGATTAAGAATAACCTTTTGCAAGTCATGAATACTGGTCAATATACTTAAGATAAATGTACGAGTTGTCATTCTGATTGCGGTTGCAACTTGATCGTTTCTACTCTTAGCAAGATTAAGTTGTCCGCCGGTTTCACTACCGATACGATTAATTACAAATGATTCAACATTCATATGAACATCCTCAAGGCTAGAATCTAGTTCAAACGAATCGTCAATTGACTTTAGAGTTTTAATGCATTTATTTGCAGTCTTTTTATCAAGGATATTTTGTTTCACTAACATAAGCATGTGTGCAATATTGATTTTTTTNACAGGGTCGAGAATCAGTAAATCATCATCGGTAGAACTAATAAAAGAAGAAGCTAAGTCAGAGGTTTTAGAGAGTCTATTGCCTCTCAATATATCTANATCATTAGTCATTTTGTCTCTCCTTCGTTAAATTTAGACTGAAGTCCCCAGATTTCAATAAAACCCTTAGAGTAGGTTTGATTGAAATCAGATGAAGAGGAATATGAAGAAAGATTCTGATCATAAATAGAATTTTCAGATTTTCTGCCAACCACAGTTAATGAATTACTCTTAAGTTTTAGTCTAACAGTGCCATTAACGCGTTCTTGAGTCTTATTAATAAATGAATCAATAGCTTTTACCAATGGATCTACAAATAATCCTGAATAAATCATCCAACTCCATTTTTGCTCTAATAAGGACTTTATTTCCAATTCATTTCTAGTCAATACTAATTTTTCTAGATCTTTATGAGCCTCAATAAGTACGGTGGCGGCAGGTGCTTCGTAGATTTCTCTTGATTTTATTCCCATAAGCCTATCTTCTATGTGGTCAACAACTCCAATACCATATTTTCCTGCAACATCGTTAAGATGAGTAATCATTTCTAGAGAATCAGCAATACCATCGATTGAGACTGGAATGCCATTATTAAAATCAATTTCTATGTATTTATCAGCCAAGCTACTGTCTACATCAACCCATTTGTAAATATCTTTTGGAGGTTCTTCGAAAGAATCTTCTAAAATTCCACCTTCTATAGATCTACCCCACAAGTTTTCGTCAATGCTGTATTGGGATTTCTTTTCAATTGACACGTTAANGTCTTTTGCATATTGAATTTCTTCATCTCTGCTCATATTCTCATCTCTAACTGGAGCAATAATTTTAGCGTCGGGCATAACAGATCTCAATGTAANGTCGAATCTGGCTTGATCATTACCTTTTCCCGTACAGCCATGAGAAAAGATTTTAGTATTTTCTTGATTTGCAATTTCTATTAGCTTGTATGCAATAAGGGGTCTACCCAAAGCAGTGGCCAACGGATATTTATTCTGATACAAGGCATTTGATTTTATTGCAGAGAAAATATAATTATTAATAAATTCTTGTTTGGCATCAATAGTATAATGTTTTGATGCGCCAATTGAGTAGGCCTTTTTTTCAATTTCGTCAAAGTTTTCATCTTGACCAATATCAACAATAGTAGTAATTACGTCAAGATTATGCTTTTTCTTTAGCCAACTAACTGAGATAGAGGTATCAAGTCCTCCAGAAAATGCTAAAACTACTTTTTTGGACATTATGTGAGAAGTTTGTAAAGAAACCTTTTAATAGCTTTTGGTCATAATTGACCATTATTGGCTATAGATGACCAGAAACAGATAAATCAATCTGTTGCAAGAATTACAAGAAATTTAATAGAATCAGATTTAGGGATACAAGATTCAATAGCTAGAGATTATGCTAATATTAGTGGAATAGCAAGATTACTAAAACCCAAGATTGAGAAAATGGGGATTTCAGAAGTTAATGAAGATGCAATAATAACAGCTGTAAAAAGAATTGTGCCAAAGTATACGTCAATCAATAATGAAATTACAGATGTTATTGCAAAAAGTGATATAAATGTAAGAACGGGTGTTGCTAAATTATCGGTTAAAAAAAATGATCGCAATCAANAAAATATACAGAATGTAATATTAAAAAATAATGAAGAATTTATTCAGATTTCGGAAGCAACTTCAGCATTAACAATAATATATTCTGAAAGACTTAGAGAANAATTATTGAAGATATTCAATAAATCAGAAATATTAGAAGATTCAAATGATTTAGCGGCAATAATTGTACATAGTCCAATAGAGGTGATCTCAGTACCAGGATTTGTATTTACAATATATGGCCAGGTTGCTAAAAGACAAATAAATATAGAAGATACANTTAGTTGTTTTACAGATACAATAATTGTAGTAAAAACAAAAGATGTAGCAATGACTTTTTCTGTATTAAATGAGTTATTTGATGATAGTAGATAAATAAGAGATTTAACGTTCTCGATTACCAACAATGAATTCAAGAAATTCAGTTTTTGCCTCTTCATAGGGCATTTGAACAGGAGGATGTTTAAAACAATAAGTAGACATACTGTTCAATGGTCCAGAGATTTTTCGATCTAAAGCAACCTTAGTAGCACGGATGGCATCTACTATGACTAGGTACGTCTATAATTTTTGCCGTATTATTTGGATGTGCAAAAATAGCATCAGAAAGATCAGAGCCTACTTTTTTATCGTTAACATCAAATGCAGCAACAAATTCTATATCATTAGGTTCTATTCCGCCAATAGAATAATCAACTAATCCTACAGTTTCTTCAGGATTCTTCCTACAATATTCCAAACCTTGAATTAATACAGATGAGCAATTACCTATACCGGCAAGAGATACTTTTACCTTTGGCATAAATGAATTTAAAATAGTATTTAATATTAAGCTTTTAAGATTCTTTGAACAATGAATATATGATTGAATTATTCAGAAATTATAGAAAAAACACTAATAAAAGCACAAAATACGATTAAAGATAGATACTTTAAAGGAAATCATAGTGAATTAGATAAAAATGCATTCGGAGATATGCAATATGAGATTGATGTATTGGCAGAAAGAACTATACTAAAAGAGATTAAGAAAGATATACCAGGATCTACAATTGTATCAGAAGAAACAGGGATAATTGAAGGAAATAATAACATATTCGTATTAGTTGATCCGTTAGATGGGAGTTTAAATTCGGTAAGGCAGATTCCATTTTTTAGTTCAACTATTGCAATTGCGAAAGGAGAAAAATTTTCAGATATAATTGCATCAGGAGTAATAGATATAATTCAAGGAGATTTGTATTTGGGTGAGCTGCAAAAGGCAACAGTCAATGATTTAACAATAAAACCAAACAATATAGAAAAACTAAATGAAGCAGTAATTGCTGTAGATTTGAATATAAGATCAGAAAATGCAAGGAAATCTTATGGACATATGCAGAAAATATTTGAAAAAACTAAGGCGCAAAGAATACTAGGTTCTGCAATAATAGAGAACGTATTCGTGGCAACAGGTAAAATAGATGCTTTTATTGCCCCTTCAAAACAGTTGAGAACGTTTGATTGTCTACCTGCAATGTATATTGGGAAGTGTTCAGGAATATTCATAGAATTCCTCAATGAACAAAATGATTTCGATATATTATCCAAAGAAGGGGTATCATACGTTACAGCATGCACAGAAGTATTAGGAAATAATATATTGAATGAAATAGATTATCATAAATGATACCAGATGTTAGAAGAAAGATCAGCCGGAGTAGTTTTATTTAATAGGGCAGAAGGACTTCAATTTCTCGTCTTAAAATATCCATCTGGACATTGGGATTTTGTCAAAGGCAACATTGAACAAGGAGAAAAAGAAGAAGAAACAGTGAAACGAGAATTATTCGAAGAGACTGGAATAAACAGCATTACACTTCATAAAGGATTTAATGAAAAAGTAGAATATCATTATTATAAAAAAAACAAAAGAGTACATAAAATTGTGTCTTACTACTTAGCTGAAACANAACAAAAGGATGTAAAAATATCATTTGAGCACCTAGATTATAAATGGGAAGGCTATGATAACGTGTTAAAATTGATTACTTTTGATAATTCAAAAGATATACTAAGAAAAGGAAGTCAATTAATTAAGAATTTAGCCAAGAATTAACCCGAATACGTGAAGTAGTGAGAGAAGGATTTCTAGAATTTAATATTGAACGTCCAACAATTATATAATTAGCACCTGATTTAACTGATTTAGACACATCGCCGCCTTGTGTACCAATACCAGGTGTGTAGATATCCAAATTGTTATGAGTAAGATTTGAGATTTCTTTAATAAGTTTAGGTCTANTGGCTCCCACAATGATTCCGTCGGCATGCCATCGTTTAGCACGTTCTATAAATTCAGTATATAATTTCTTTTTTTTACCTTGTTTCATGATATCAAGTCCATAACCATCTTTAGCACCTGCATGACTCATATAAACTAAGAACAANACTCCTTTATTCTTGGATTTAGATTTCTNCAATAGAGAATCTAATCCTTCAGAATATCCTACAAAAGGATTAACAATAATTGCGTCAAACCCCATTTTCCATAGATGTTTAATTACGATAAGATTTGTAGCAGAGATATCATTTAATTTTAAATCTGCAATAGCAAGTAGATTATTATTATGAATAACCGATAAAAGTCTTTTGAGGTCGTTTAGAGATAAGGGCAACAATAAATGATGATTAATTTTAACAGCGCATATATCATTTGATGTAGATTTGATTAAAGAAATTGATTTCTTAAGAATTTGTTCAGGAGNACAAGTTAAATCCAATGACAATATAACGCGACTTTGATTTATCTCTGAAATCTTTTTTAATTTATTAGAGAATGATAAATTATTTCACCCTTCTATCAATCGTTTCATAAACTTCAGGACCAGTACCAATAAGACTAACATTAATTTTTAGTTCTTTTTCGATATTTTCAATAAATGACTTTGAAGGAGAATCTAATTCTTCGTATTTTGTTACTCCACGAGCAGAAGGGTAAAGAACATCAAGTTTAGTAATTGCAATACTAGAAGCAGAATTTAGCATAATAGCCTTTTTTGCTAAAGTGAAATCAAATGGAGCGGCACGTCTAGTTCTACCAGTAACAGTGCCTATTTCAGCCCATCCGCGATTTTCTGTCTCTTCAGGAGATAGTTCGCCAGTAAATGGGCCTTCGCCAACGCGAGTTACAAAGGCTTTGAATATTACAATAACATCGTCNACTTTTTTTGGTCCAAGGCCTATGTCAGAACATATAGCTGATGCAGTAACATCCTTAGAAGTTACAAAAGGGTAATTACCAAAATACAGAGATAAAAATGTACCCTGAGTGCCCTCAACAAGAACATCATTACCTGAATCAATAGTAGAATTTACAATATCTGGAACATCGTCTATATAATTTTGGANTATATCGATATCTTTAGCTAATTTAGCAATTCTCATTATTCTATCTGAATTTGCAGGACCAGTACCACTGCCAGTACTTCCTACTTTTGAAGCAAGAAAACCAGATTTATCAGATTCAATATGCTTTTTTTCAATAATTGCACATCTTTTATCAACAACAAGTCGATTTAATGCATCGTATTTTGTAGCTTCATTAAGTGTTATATCAGGGTTTACAAGTACACCAGGGCCGATTAATAATTTAGTAGATTTGTTTACAACTGCACTAGGAAGCATTCTTAATTTTAGAACTTGATCGCCGAAGTTAACAGTATGACCAGCATTTGGTCCTACACCACCGCGAACTGCAAGAGAATGAGAGTCTTTAAGCGAAAGAAAGGCTACAATTTTACCCTTACCTTCATCTCCATAAAATCCACCAACTACAACGGTTACTGTCATCTCATACTCACACCTTATTCACCATATCTCCTATTTCTATTTTGATATGTTCTTATAGCTCGCATTAAATCAATTTTTCGGAAGTCAGGCCAATAAACATCAAGAAAAACCAATTCGCTATAGGCGCTTTGCCATAGAAGAAATCCGCTTAGACGTTCTTCTCCGGAAGTTCTAATAACTAAATCAGGTTCTGGGGATGAGAGATGCGACGTAGATAAATGATTTTCAACCATTTCGTTTGTAATATTATCAATTTCAATAGAACCNTCTATCACTTCAGTTGCTACACTCTTTACAGCTTCTAATATCTCGGATCTACCGCCGTATGCAAGAGCTAAATTAAAGAATAGACCATCGTAATCTTGAGTTTTGATTTCNATCTTCTTAATTTTTTCTTGTATTTCAGTTGGAAGAAGTGATGAATCACCCAATCCCTTAACATGAACACGATATTGATCAATTTTTGGTTCGTTCAGTAATTCAGACAATTTAGAAGATATGATTTCAAACAGTCTATCTACTTCAGGTTGTGGACGAGTTAGATTCTCAGCAGATAAAGCATATAGAGTAATTATTTTAACATCTAATTCGACACACCAATCTAATAAATCATCCACAATNTTTGCACCTGCAAAATGTCCCATCCACTCAGGAATAAACTTAGATTTAGCCCATCGTCGATTACCATCTAGAATTAATGCAATATGAACAGGAGGATTTGATTTACTAATTTGATTCTTTAGATAATTTTCATAAAACCGGTANACGCCTGCATAACGTAAGAGATTAATAAACAAGAGTAATCTTGCCTATTTACGTCGTGATCTAGGTAAGCGAATGTATCTTTGATAGAGAAATATTACGCTGATAAAAGATCCAGCAAGTCCGAAAATAAGGGATCCAATGAAAGTAAATGTATCGCCTACACCAATAAGAAGTTTTGCAAATTGTTGAATTGGTAAGAACAGGAAAATCAATGTAAGTAATAATATCACACCACGAATAACACGTCGTTTTTTATTAATAATCCAATTAGATAATAAATCGCCTGCAATAAATAATCCAAGGCCAATCCATAAAAGAGGTAAAGATTCAACGGCAAAGACTCCAATTAATTCTGGTGCTGATGAAAGAAGATTTGAGGGGCTAGAAAATGCTTGATTGATGGAAATTAATCGTGAGATACTAGAAGCCCCTAAGAAAGTACCGATAATTAATACTAGGGAACCTGCAACAGACGAGAATAATCGGACATAAGACGTAAGTTCTAATTTAGGTAAAGATTTAGTGAGTCGATCTAAATCGAAACCACGAATGACAAAAGCCATACCAAGAATTGCCAGAGTTACAGTGATAGCTTGTTCAAGAAGATTGAATAATGCAAGAAATGCCCAAGAGAGAAATAATAAACCAGGTATACCTAATGCAAATTTTGAATATCGTTGATCGAAAATTAACATTTTCAGATATCTGCCGAGAACAGCGTATGTTTCTTCAAGTGCTCCACTATGTTTGATAACAATTCTTTGAATTGAGTTGATTGAAATTATATCTTGAACTAATGGGATAATACTTGATTCGTCAGAATCGTCTGATACAAGAATTGCATCAACTATCTTTGTTTTATTTACAATAAATTGAATTTGTTTACGCATTTTTTCATCTGATTGAAANCCACCGGAATGATTACCAGTAACAATCACAACTTCGCATTTACGTCCAGTGCGTGATAATTCGTTATAGGTTTTAACAGCGGCGAAAATAGCATTAGCGTCTGCTTCTTCAGGATCACTAATAGCAAGTTTCATTCCAGCATTTTCACAGTTTTTGGAGCCAATAATNGGAGATCTAAGATTAGTTTTCTCACCTAAATCATCATCTCTGTCAATACATATAATAAGAATAGGAGTGTGTTTTGATGATTGTTTTTTTCTTCTAGAAATAGAAGTTCTTTTATTACGAGAGGTACTCATCATCATCATCGTAAGCTAATCTTAATTCATCAAATGAAAGGGACTGTCCAGATTCAAGTTTTTCTTTAGCCTTTGATTTTTCTTTCTCAAGAATAATTTTCTTTTTCTTAAGAATTTCAGATTTGCTAAAAGATTTAAGTGATTTGAATATTTCACTTCTTTGAGTTTTCGACAATTGTAATTCTTTAGAATTGNTTTTGAGTGTANTTTCTAACTCCCGAATATCATCATTAAAACCGTTCATTTCACTGAATAGCTGCTCACGTTGTTTAAACTTTGTATTAAAGACTAACTTTTTTTCATCAAAAGATGCTTTTGCACTTTCTCTAGATTTGTCCATTGTGTCTAGACTAGTTCCTATTTGTTTAATTTTTTTGAATAATGCAGATAGTTCTTTACGAGCGCTGGTAGATTTTTTCCAAATGTTATATTTTTTTTGTAGTGTTGTAATATTTTTAATAAGCTGTTTTTCTTCTTGTCGTGATAATTGTGCAGTTTGAATTTTCCATTCAATTTCTTTTATTTGTTTTGATATATTTTTGGTATTTTCCTTTTTATTAAATTTACGATCGGTGTTTGATGTTTGGACTTTACTTAAAGTATCATTCTCTTTAATACCATCATTAGTGTCATTAATTTGTGTCCAAATTTGTTTTTTTTCATTCAGTAATCCTTGTCTTTCTTTACGATAACTTCCTACCTCACCGTATAGGGGCTCTAAATCTGCCTGATGTTCTCCTAATTGAGAAGTGATAGTATTAATTTCATCACGCATATCGAGTCTTTTTTTATTCAGGGATTTGAGTTGAGTCACAAGATTTTTCCTTGAATCTAATAAATCCTTGATTTTAGTAGTAATTTCATCGACAGTTGTAGATTCTAGTTCTGACAAGTAATATTTTGGTAATAATTGCCCAATAAATAATTTATGGATATTTTATATAATTTATTGAATATCTATAGAAAATAGGGAACAATTAGATGAATTCAAAGATATGGGGGGTAACAGGAAGAACTGGTACAGGAAAGACCAAAGTAATCAACACATTATACTATAGATTGTCATCAGACAATATTTCTATGGGAGGTATATTGACAAGAGATATTCGAAAATACGGAAAAAGAACGGGAATAGAAATTATGAATATTTCAACAGGTATTACTTTTGAATTAGCGGATATAGATAGAAAAATAGGTCCGAGATTACAGAAATTTAGAATAAATAAAGACAACATTGATAACTTGATTATTGATGAATTATATCAATCGTCAACAAAAGCAGAATTATTAATAATAGATATGATAGGACCAATGGAGCTTTTTAGTAATAAATTTTGTGATTTGCTTCAGTCATTATTAAATGAAGATAAGAAAATATTATGTGCAATACAAACAAAATTTAATCATCCAATTATTAAAGAAATAAAAAAATCAGCAAATTTAGAACTTCATGATTTAAATGATAAACACAAAGTTGAAGTGATTGATAGTATATATAAAAGTATAATTGAAGAATTTGAATAATAAACTGGTATCAGGTGTAGACGAGGCAGGAAGGGGATCAATTATCGGTCCGTTAGTAATAGCATGTGTTACTGCAGATAAAAAAATAATTAAAAAATTTTCAAAATTAGGTGTAAAAGATTCAAAAAAAGTTACGCCAAAGAATAGAGAAATTCTTTCGAAAATTATCATGGAGGAATCAGAACATGTTTCAATAACTAGATTATCCGAAAAGAAAATTGATAAAGCAGTAAGATTGAGAAAAGAATTTGCAAAAAAAAAGAATTATTATCCGGGTAATAAGATAATTGGACTAAATGAATTAGAAGCAAATTCAATTGCAAAGATGATGAATGAATTGAAGTCGAGTTCAATCTATGTAGATTCATGTGATGTTAATCCAGAAAGATTTAAACAGAGAATAATTAATCGAATTGATACTAGAATAAAGGTATATTCTAGGCATAAAGCAGATGAGAGATATATAATTGTTGCAGCGGCTTCAATAATTGCAAAATTCAATCGTGATAAAGAGATTCTAAAATTAGAAAGAATTCATGGAAATATAGGAAGCGGTTACCCTTCAGATCCAATTACTAGAAAATTTTTGCGAGAATGGGTTATAAAGAATAAAGAAATGCCGGATTTCACAAGAAAATCTTGGAAAACATGGATCGATTTACAACCAAAAATTGAAAATTATTTATGATCATATATTATCGCATTGTTGCCATTATTAATGCATGATCTTTATCAAAAGGATGAAGGTCAATCATTTGATCAATATCAAAACCACTAGATTCTAATTTAGNCATTTCTTGTTCATAAATAGATTTTGGGGACTTTGTTGTATCAATGCTGCGTGATTTAATTACAAGAAGTAACTTTGAACCACTTGAAAGAAATTCTTTACAATTAGATATAGCAATATCAGTTTGATCAGGTTGAGATATATCACAATAAACGCTATCAATATTTCTAAAAATTGAAGTATAGCTATCAATATTATGAGCGTCGGCAATGATTGGAATTATATTATTACGGAAAGATACGACATTATCAATAAAATCACGTGCTACACGAGAAGAAATTTCAACACAAAATAATAATCCGTCTTTACCAACTATATCAGAAACATGTGAAGGAGTAGTTCCTGTAGAAGAACCTAGATATAAGATTGTTGAACCGCTTGTGAAGGGAATATTTTTCATACCATTTATTATACAAGCGGCTAGTTTACTGCGGTATGGGTCCCAGATACGGAATTCATGAGTAGAAGATTTTTGGAGATGCTCCCCATATACACTATTGCCTGGAACATAGTTTTTTGTTGCAAGTTTTTCTTTTCCTGCAACTTCAATCCAATTTACATTATTAGGAAGATCTTCGTCGTTTTTCATTCATACTTCGCCTAAGTTTTTTATNTTTTTTCTTTGTAAAGTTATTTCTATTTGCTACAGGAGAAGCGTATTTTTCCTGAATTTCACGATAGCGTTCATCAAGGCTATTTTCAATATCTATTTCCTTAGTACCACGAAATGCATCAATTCGTGCAGCAATAGCAATCTTACTTGCCAAAGAACGTGCAATTTTTCCACGCTGGTGCTTAGGGCTAGAATGTACCATATCATGTTGGAAAATGATTCCATGTTTAGGAGGTCGACTTCCGCTTTTTAATGATCTGAACAGGGCTTTTTCAGCACCTAGAACTTGGATTGTACTTGAAGGCAATCTAGCAAGTTTCATCGAACCACCAGATTTTGCAATTAAACGAGCGCCAACAGTAGGACCTGCAATTGCACTTAAATTAGGAGCAATCTTATTCATTAAATTATTAATATAATTCAATACTTTATCACGTACCTTGACTAAATTTATTATATTTTCTGACAAGATAGAAATAATCGATAAATCTTTGGAATTAATGCTTCCGCCTTTCGAATTTTGAGCGGAACTAAAGATAGCGTCAAGTTTTTTTTCAGAAAAACTAAAAGAACTTAGATTTTTTTCAGTAATAGATGTTCTATCTAGACCAAGAGATACAAATTTGAAATATACATTACTATCCTTGAGTAAGTTTTCGAGTTCAGGAAAGTGTAGGCCATACCATTCGTTAATACGGGCCATGAAAATGTTAATAGCTTTATCAAGTTCGTCGAGAGAATTAATACCTTCAATTATTTGCAAATCTTCCTTTCCAGAAACATCACGAATTTGTTGTTTGGAATATTCAATAGAGAATTCCTGAAGAAAATTTCTGATTTCCTCTTCAGAGTTAAAGAAACCGGATTGGACAAACAATGAAAAGAGGTTTGAGGAATTAATTGTTTTATAAATAAAATTTTCATTCGGATAGAGTTTATGCAAGATTGTTAGCAATGATTGATCATTTACCTCAGAAGAATCAGATAATAGATCAGATTGACTTAGAAGGAATTCTTCAATGTTAGCGGCAATCATTCCTCGTTTGGTTTCTGAATAGAGTGAAATTTCAGAACCAGGTTGAAATCTATGACTTTGAAGTACTTCATATTTATTATTGATAATAATNANACCNGCTTCAGTGAGAATGAGTTTATTGGCCAAGATATTGAAAATAGTCAATAACCATTCTTAAAGTTTCTCAATAACACTGAAAATAACATCACATTTTTAAATGTCGAATAACTATGATTGAATATGCCAACTCATGGTTCATTGACAAAAGCAGGTAAAGTTAGAGGTCAAACACCTAAAATCGAAGGTAAAGTAAGAAAAAGTAGGAATCCTAGAGTAAAATCAAAACGATCATTCAGAACAAGAATTGTACTCAATAGAACTGTTGGTCAAAAATGGGACAAAATTGTTCGTATACGATAAACGAACATATTTATCAATTCTGAGAGTATAACGTATATTTTATTAATCTATTTTTATAATTGAGAAGATGTAAAGATGAATAAACAAATCTTAGTAATNGGTGTGGTTATANCATTATTNGGGGCATATTTGTTTTCTTTAAGTTCAGTAACAGTATTATCAGAATTTGANGTAATTCCANNTNANNCTTTCATAACATACTATGNAGATGTACAAACANTTCCTCTACCTATGGCTAATTATCAACTTGAATTAACAAATAACAACCAAGGGCCAGAGTTTAGAGATGGAATTCAGANAAGGGGAGATGTTATAGATTTGTATGTATTTGATGATGAGAATTACGACATTTTCAAGAGATGTGGAGGACAAAGAGNAGGAGCCGAGATTTGTGNTGNNTGGGATCCAATAATTCAGAAATTAGAATTGACAGGANNATACAGAAAAGTGTTAGATCCAGAAATGGAAAAAATAACAGTTGTTGTTTGGAATCATAACATNGAGGAAACTGTAGAGAATTCTATATCNATAAGACTTGAATCAAATTACAGCGGTATTGCAAACATTCTAGTCATAATTGGATTACTGGTGTTTTATATCGGAGCTAGTAAAAAAGAGAAAAAAATTGTAAATAAGAGTATAAAAAATAGAAAGGAATAATGATTAATAATTGAGCACAATAGGAAGAGGAACCTGGATAGATAAATTAACTAATGATATCATCAAGAGAGAAATTCAATTAGAACGTTCTACAGAAATAATTAATGTTGAAAGTGGACTAGGGGCATCAGGAATTCCTCATATAGGAAGTTTAGGGGATGCAGTACGAGCATATGGAGTAAAAATTGCACTAGAAGACAGCGGGTATAAATCAAAACTGATAGCGTATTCAGATGACATGGATGGATTAAGAAAAATTCCAGAAGGATTTCCAGAAACATTAAGAGATGAACTAGGTAAACCTGTATCATCAATAAATGATCCGTTTGAATGTCATTCTTCATATGGAGAACATATGAGTTCATTGTTGCTGGATGGTTTAGATAAACTAAACATAGAATATACTTTCAAAAGTGCAACAAAGATGTATCAGGAAGGCATATTAAATAAACAAACAAGTACGATTTTGAAAAACTCTGAAATAATAGGTAAGAAAATTGCAGAAATAACTGGACAAACAAAATTCGAAGAATTATTACCGTATTATCCAGTATGTGGCAATTGTAAAAAGATATACGTGACAGTCCCAACAGAATTTGACCAAGAGAAAAACACCATTTATTATATCTGTAAAGATGTCGAAATAGGAGGAAATTTGATTAAAGGTTGTAAATACGAAGGGAAAACGAGTTTATCCGAGGGTAAGGGAAAATTAGGTTGGAAAGTCGAGTTTGCTGCAAGATGGTCTGCTTTGGATATAAGATTCGAAGCTTATGGAAAAGACATAGAAGATTCGGTTAAAATTAATGATTGGATATCTGGAAATGTTCTGGATCATGCACATCCATTTCATATAAGATATGAAATGTTTTTAGATAAATCAGGTAAGAAGATTTCTAAATCAATTGGAAATGTTTTGACGCCACAGAAATGGCTCGAATATGGGACACCTGCTTCATTGCTATTACTCATGTTTAAGAGAATAGCAGGAGCTAGAGCATTATCAGTAGAAGACATTCCAACCTATATGGATGAAGTAGATGTAATCGAGGATATATATTTCAATAAGAGCATGTCTGAAAATAAGGACAAAACAATTAGAATGAAAGGATTGTACGAATATGTTAATCATTTAAACCCGCCAAAAAAAGAATCAATCCACCTACCATATAGACTATTAGTAGAATTAGCTGAGATAGCCCCAGAAGATAATTCTATTGAATATATATCAAAGAAACTGGTCGAATATCAATATGTGAAGGAAATTGACGATAACATATTACATAGAATTAAATTAGGAATAAATTGGGCTCGAGATTTTAAAGCGGATACGATGGAAAATGTTGAAGTGTCAGATGAACATAAGAAACCATTATCAGAAATTGTTACGGTATTAGAAAAAAACTCCGATCCTGATGTTATTCAGAATGAGATATTTGAGATAGCAAAATCAAATGACATGAAACCAAGGATACTGTTTCAACTAATGTACCAAATACTTCTAGGTAGTAATAAAGGCCCACGACTAGGAAAATACATAATAGATGCTGATAAATCCAAAATAATTAAGAAAATTAGATACACAATAGAGTAATGGTTTAATTTATGAGAAATTATAAGCAAAGTGATTNAAATTGGTAAGAGCGCAAAATTCCAGTAATGCATTGAATAACAGACTATCTGCGCATGCAAATTATGCGAAATTCGAGATAAATGACTGGATAATTCCAAAATTAGAAATTAAAGAAGATGACCAGGTATTAGATATAGCATGTGGAAATGGAAAACAACTAATTCCAATAAGTGAAACGATTAATGAAAATGGATCNATCACAGGATTAGACATATCAAAAGATCTTCTAAATGAAATTGAATTAAATGTAGAAAGAAATAATATATTTTTAAAAAATGGAAGTATGGAAGACATAGGTAATCAATTCACAAATGCTCAATTTGATTTAATTTTATGTTGTTTTGGTTTATATTATTCAAAAGATTANAAAAAAACAATTAAAGACATATANGATAAATTAAAAGAAGGAGGCAGATGTTTTGTTTGTGGTCCAATCAAGAGAAATAACAAAGAATTAACCGACATACATGAAACTTTTGAGAAGCTTCCTGAAGAATANAACATGCACAATAATTTTATGGAAACAAAAGCTTTACCGTATTTTGAGACACTATTTGGAGAAATAAAAAAGGATATTTTTGAGAATCCTGTCACGTTTCCTAGTAAAGATGAATTATTAAGATACTGGAAATCTTATACATTATTTGAAAAGGAAGAACAGAATAAATTTGAAAAAGTAATCGAAGACATATTCGCAAGAGAAAATAAGTTTATAACAAAAAAAGTGGTAATGGGAATATCAGCTAGGAAATGACAATAAATTACAAGAACAAAAAATTATTAGTTATTGCCCCTCATCCTGATGATGAAGTCCTTGGATGTGGAGGCTTAATTTCAAAGGTTAAAGCAGGAGGTGGAAAAGTTCATGTTTTATGTTTTACAGTGGGAAATATCAAACAATATGGAGGAACTAGTAACTCCCAGAAAAGAATACTAGAAATGAAGAAAGTAATGAGATATCTGAAGGTAGATTCATTTGATTTAGCATGGGCAGGTGACGAATATCATCTTAAACTTGACAAAGTTCCACAAAAGGATTTGATAAACACTATTGAGAAAGGTGATGTTTCATTATCAACAGTAAATCCAGATATAATAGCAATTCCTTTCATAGGTTCGACAAATCAGGATCATGTTGCCGTTGCCAAAGCGAGTTTTACAGCATGTAGGCCTGTTAGAAATAATGAGAAAGATATTACAAAAATGGTACTATCATATGAACAGCCTGAAACAAATTGGACTAGAAAAAGATTTCAGCCTAATTTTTATGTCGATATATCAAAAGAACTGAAAAAGAAAATCAAGGCATTATCTTTGTATTCATCTCAAGTAAGAATTAAGAACCATCCCAGAACACCAAGAGTAATTGAGAATATAGCAGAACTTAGAGGTACCGAAATAGGTGTAAAATATGCTGAAGCATATGAATGTCATAGATTGATAATTTAATTAGAAAAGAATTTATTATGTATGAAGAAGTAGAGTAATAAAATGAAAATANTAGTTACGGGTTCTTCAGGTTTTTATGGTTCGCATTTAATTGATTTATTATTAAAGGAAACAGATGCAGAAATATATGGAGTAGACAATCTGCATAGATTAGAAGATTTTCCAGTAGATCCGTTTGAAATAATTGAAGACAAGGAGAAATTTAATGAGAGGTTTGTCAATTGGGAAATGGATTACAGAGATTTAAAAGCAGAAAAAATTGACGAGGTAGGAATTGACACAATAATTCATCTGGCCGCATTGGTATCAATTCCAGAATCAATGCAGAAACCAATGGAATATTTTGAATCAAATGAAAAAGGAACATTTAGTCTGTGTCAAGAATTATTAAAAACTAAAAGTAAACCATTTTTAATTTATGCGTCTTCGCCAGAAGTATATGGGAATCCTGTATATACGCCAATGGATACTGACCATCCTTGTAGTCCTAGAAGTGTCTATGCTGCAACAAAATTGGCGGCAGAAAAACAATGCATGGTATTACATGAATGGTACAAATATCCAGTTTCAGTAATTAGAAATTTCAACACGTATGGTGAAAATCAGAGTAATTCATATAGAGGATATGCAGCAGTAGTACCAGAATTTGTAACTAGAGCAATAAAAGATGAGAATATCAAGATTCACGGAAATGGGAAACAGACTAGAGATTTGATGTATGTAAAAGACGCAGTAGAAGCATACGTAAGAGTAATGAAAGAAAGGGAAAAGACGCAAGGAGAAGTATTCAATATAGGAACAGGTATTCAGACAAGCATATTAGATCTTGCAAAGAAGATTATGGACATANCAGGTTCTTCATCTGAACTAGTTTATGAATCAGNAAGGGCAGCAGATCTAGAAAGACTAGAAGCTGACTATAGTAAAACAAAGAAATTATTAAAATGGAAACCAGAATATACCATAGATAAAGGTTTAGACATAACAATTTCATGGTTTAAGAAATTATTAGAATAAACAAACAACAGCATTGGTAGATGTTATAAAGAATATCTGCAAATAATCTATATTGAATAATAATCAAGTAACAATTCTGAATGATGCAGCTTGGGTAGGTTATGAATTAGCAAATGGGCTCAGAGAGGTAAATATGAATGTTAAATATTTGCCGAGAAATTATGCAGGTCCGAATGTAAATACGAATGCACTATATTCAGTGTATGGGAAAATCATAAATCCTTTTGTAAATGCGATTAAAGCAAAAGGAATAATACATGTGAATTATGCATTACAAGATGCATTTTTTGTACGATTAATTAAGAAAGAAATTAATGTATTGCATTGTCATGGAACAGATTTATTTGGATTGTATGATGAAGAATTTAAAAAAAATAGTAAAGACTTGACAAGATGGAGTAAAATTATTGAAGGAAATTTGAAATATGCAAATTCAGTGATTGTCTCAACGCCAGAAATGCTGAAATTAGCAAAAATAGTTAGACCAGATGCAGAGTATCTACCTAATCCAATAGATACAACTAGATTTTGTCCGAAGGTAAAACAGAATTCGCAATTAAAAGCAATTGGATTTAATTCATGGTATGAAAGAGTGCCAAAATATTTAATTGAACTTATGGAAAAAAATGGTATTAAAGTAGACATACATGACAGAAGGCCATTTTCATATCTAGAATTACATAAAAATTTGAAGGAATATGACATATATATTGACAGAATATTTACAAAAGGAGTATCGTCTCACAGTAAAACATGTTTAGAAGCCATGGCCTGTGGTCTGGTAACTATAGATTACAGACATAAAGACCATGTAAATGAGCGAGTAATTGAATTGTTAGATGAAGATGAAAGAAGAAAAGAATCAGAAAACAATAGACAATTCATAATTGATAATCATGATAGAAAGAAGGTAATTAAGAAACTATTAAACATATATAGAAAACAAGTAGAATGATTATGAAAATAGCAATAATACATTATGATATATCTATGCAAACTGGTGCGCAAAGATTAGTACTAGGAATGGGAAATTCATTAAAGAAACTAGGTCATGAAGTTGCTTATTTTACTGCTATTTACGATGAGNAAAAGGCGTTTGAAGAGTTTAGAACAGAAAATGTTATAGTTAGTAATGGAAAGCTAGATTATTTTGGAAAATTTAGAGCAATAACTGCATACCGAGAAAGTAAAGAGATGATGAAAACTGGGATTGATGAATTTAAACCCGATTTGTTTGTGTTTAGTTCGAATTATTATCTGGCAGATAAATATAAACCATCAATGATATATTGTCATCATCCAGAACAATTATTAGTTAAAAAAAGTGATTTAATCAGAAGATTATTACATTTTCCAATAGATCGAGCAGAGAATAAAGGATTCAAAGAAACAGATTCAATAT
Organism: Nitrososphaerota archaeon; assembly: GCA_013306035.1. Taxonomy (GTDB): domain Archaea; phylum Thermoproteota; class Nitrososphaeria; order Nitrososphaerales; family UBA57; genus UBA57. The sequence goes on along the minus strand of JABUBF010000002.1, from coordinate 57,368 downwards.
TATGTAATTCTAATTTTACAAAGAGTGCAATTCATGAGAAATTTAACAGAAATAGTACAATTATCTTTCCAGGAGTTGATATAGATAAATTCACACTGAATGAGACAGATAATAGATACATTCTGACAGTCAATAGAATTGTTCCAAATAAGAATCTCATATTCTCAATAGAATTGATTAAAAAAATGAAGAAAAAAGACAATAAAATAAGATTAATCATTATCGGAGTAAAACAATTAGGATTTGAATGGCATTTAGATGAATTAAATAAGAAAATTAAAGAATTAGATTTAATCGATAATGTAGAAATTCATACAAATGTAACGGATTCAGAATTAGTGAATTCATACAAGAATTGTACTGTATTTTTATATACGCCCAAAGAAGAACACTTCGGGATTGCGCCAATTGAAGCAATGGCATGTGGAAAACCTGTAATTGCATTCAATACAGGCGGACCAAAAGAAACTATAATCAACGATATAACTGGATACTTGTTACAAGATGATTTAGATCAATGGGAGGATAAGATATTTGATCTGTTAGAAAATAATCAAAAGAGAATGAAAATGGGTATATCAGCGAGAAATAGAATAGTGGATGAATTTAGTTGGGATGCGTTTATGAGAAAGATAAAAGAAGATTTAGGACAGATACAAATTAGTTAAAACAGATTTGAATCAATTTGTAAAGAACTATTAGGAAATACTACTGCGTCAGTATCATTGCCGTGTTGTTTTTGTAATTCATGAATGAGTAAATCCCAGTTATTGAAAATTTTAACGTCTTCTTTATAATGATCGTAGATATAATTTTGATTAATTGTAGGACAATAAAATATAAGATTTCGATTTTGAAGTGGGCCACCAAATGTTCCATGTTTATCTCTACGAATATGGTGAATCATTCCTTTACCTACTAATCCATGTTCGCCAATTCCTTCAGATGCAGATGTGATTACGACAATTGTTCCACCTTTTCGGACAATTTCTTTATCTGAATCTCGAGAACCCCATACATTGAGTGAATTTAATGCAAGTAAGAACCATGTGTCACGAGGAAAGGCATTGAAAATTCCAACGTCCATGTTGTACGGAACATTTGTGGAATAAACTTCAAGAGCTTTCTTTGAGGCAGTATTGAATACATCAACAGGATTTCCTGAATATATAGAAGCAGTATCACCAAGAGAATTAGAAATAGTATTAACAATAAAATCTAACCCAGCCATATTTGCTGCCTCTTCTATATCCGCTCTTCTGCTATTGTTCTCAACTTGTCCAATTTTACCTTGAAGAGATTTATTGACAGGTTTATGGTTTACGTCAATAGATTTGATGCCTGCAAGGCCAGGTAATACGATTTTTCCACCACCACTAAAACCAGCATATGGATGTGGCATCAGAGTTCCAATTCCAATTTTAAGATCTGCTTGAAGGTATAAGTTGTCGATATATACAGGAGTGCCAGCAGATGTTTCTCCTAGATATTTATTGTTTTGATAAGCACTATGGCAATATATTTTATATTTAGAAACGATTTTTGTTCCTAATTTCTTACACAATTCATTGTGAGTTAGAGATCTATGAGTTCCTGTACTGATAATGAAATAGATATTTTTATCAGATAGGCCAGAGTGGTGAAGTTCGTCTAAAATAAAAGGAATAATTCTGAAGGCTTGAGTGGGCTTAGTTAAATCATCGACTGCAATACAAACGGAATTTTTTTGTTTAGCAAGAACAGATAATTTTTCGGAATTAATTGGATTGGAAATTGAATATGAGATATCTTCTTCAGAGATTGCCGATGCGTCATTCATTTGAGAGATATTAATATTCCAAGATTCAGGAAAAGTCAGATTTAATGATTCATTACCATACCAAGATTTCCAAGGTATAGAAATAGAATTAATTTCCTTAATATGCGACCAATCAAAGTCTTTCATTAGTAGTTCAGTGAATCGGAGATCAAGATTTTCATCAATATTTAGTGAACGTTCAGAAGGCATAACATATGCATGACTCTTAGTTCCTTTGAGTGATTTTGAATTTATGAGAATATCGCGTTTAGTAGCATAAATTGCTCCATTTCTTATATACACAGGAGGAAGAGATTGCCTTGGCATATTTTCTACAGTTTCATCTGCATAATCTACTAATTCATCATTAACAATTTTTTTCATTCGATGAGGATGTATAGCGCCAACATCGACAACACTAATAACAGAATCATAATCAGATGCGAACAATTTGGTTACACAATAATCAATATCGTCTGCAGTACGTAAGGGAGTTGTAGGTTGTAGCATTACTACTGCGTCGTAAGTAATATTTTCTTTTTTCTCAAGTTCCAATATTGCATGAGTAAGAACGTCAATAGCTAATGAATCATCTTTTGCCAATGAATCAGGACGAATAAATGGAACAGATGCGCCATAAGATTTAGAGATACGAATAATTTCATCGTCTTCTGAAGATACAATAAGATTAGACAGAGTTTTTGATTTTAATGCTTCAATAATTGTATAAGATATAAGAGGGCGATTCAAAATAGATTTAATATTTTTTCTAGGAATGGTTTTGGACCCTCCTCGAGCAGGAATAATACCAAGAATGCGCTTATCAGCCATGAATTAACTTCCTTCCCAATTGTATATAGTTTTTTCATTAATTTTAGAAGCAAAACGACCTCTATAATAATCACGATTCAATAATTCTTCTTCACTCAGAGTATGTGTTTTTGAACCAAGCATATCATAATAATCAGGAATATTCTTAATGAGTTCTGATAATTCATCAGATTTCATTTTGGAATATTCGACAATATTTTTCAGTTGTTCGGGATTAACAGATACTGGACCGTCTTTTGTTTGAGAAGGATCCAGTATAGTAAAATGGCGTTCGATTACATTAGCGCCTTTCCATAACGCTACAATATCGGGGTCAAGACCATTTTGTTCAGGGCTAGTATGATCACTAAAACCGGCATAATCAGTAAATTGACGAAGATAATCAATTCTGTTAAGATTTAGTTTGTTAACTGGAGTCGGGTAGATTGTAACACAATGTAAGAACGAGAAGTTCTGATCTTTTAATAGATCGGCAGTAGTTTCAATCTCATTGTCATGAGTAGCACCAGTAGATACATAGATATGATTAAATTTATTTTTTAGATCGTTGATTAATGGAAAGCTCGCGCAATCATAACTTGCAATTTTAATTTCTTTAAATCCTAAATTAATAATCGATTCCAATCTACTACGACTAAAGACTGTAGTGAGAGGAATAATACCAGCAGCAGAACATTCGTCTATAAATAAAGTATGTATATCAAATCCAATTTCCAATTTACTCAATCTTTCATGTTCTAAGGAATAAGGTCGTTTAATTGATGTTAAAACACCATCAGTAGTAATGCCATTTTCAAAACGCTCTCTAAAAGTCAGATCCTCAGAGAAGATTGTTTGTATCTTAGCATGTGTAGCGCCAGAATCAGCAGCACTCCAGATCATATCTTTGAGAATGTTTACATCGCCATTATGATTTTGACAAAGTTCTGCAATTATTTTTGTCAAGATAATCTAAAATTAAATTGCTAAAATATAAGCCTGTTATTAGTAATATCAAGACATGATAGGTGCTTCTACTTCATATTATGGGTATCATGGAGAATCTATTGAGGGTAAAGTAAAGAAGTTAATCGATATATTTGCGAGTTGTNATATGCAACCATACATCCAGATTGGTGCTGGAAAGAATAATACAGAATATAGTAAATTAGTAGGAATATTAAACAAATATAGAAAAGAAAATCAAGTAATTTTCACCATACATCAAAGTATTTGGTTACCATCAGATGATTTTTATATAAATATTGCAAGTTCAGACAGGCAAATAAGAGAAGATAGCATAAAATGTATTCAGAAGAACATTGAATTTGCAAGAGACATAGGAGTGAGAGATATATCATTCCACGGAGGATATGCTACGGACAAATTATCGCAAGAATATGAATTCGCACCACTAGACTCACAAAATAGTATTAGCTATGAAGAGGCGTATGATAATTCAATAGATTCACTAAATAAATTAAAGAAAATAGCAAATAACGACATAAAACTTAGTATTGAGAATTTTAACTTTAGACCTGAAAGAAGATATTTATTTTCCAGAGTTGGTGATTTTGACAGACTGCCAGAAGGGATAGGTGTAATTCTGAATATTGGGCATCTATACTATACACAAAAGAAATTAGAGCAGGATAATTACATTAATGAAATGATCAATGCTCTAAGTGACAGAGTAAATGAGATTCATATTAATGATAATGATGGTTCTGAAGATTTACATAAACTTGTAGGAGATGGAAAGATACCGATAAAAGAGATACTTGAACAAATTGTAAAGAATAGGAACATTCCGCATTTGATAATCGAAGCACACAGAAACAGGCATAATTATTCAGATGATGATCTTGCAAATAACATATTAAAATTAAGAGAAATAGCTAAATTGTAATTAGATTGTTTGATAGTCTATATGTTCAATTTTTTCAATCATTTTACGTCCAAACATACTCCATCCATCAAAGAACATACAAGGTTTATGAGTATTTGACAACAGAGAATAAATATCAAACTTTGAATATGAGTCATGATTATTCATGATTAATACGCAATCGGCATTAGTGAATCCTTCTTCAATACTTATTGGAGTAACGTTAAATGATTCAATTTGTGTTTTTGAAACAACTGGATCATATCCAAATATATTATCGGACAATGGAGATAATTTATTTATAACATCCANAGTAGATGATTGACGAGTATCTGAAGTTTCGGGATTTCCTTTAAATGCAAAACCAATAACAAAGATTTTTAATTTAGAAATATCNATGTTGTTAGATTTACTAAAAAGTTCAATTTTTCCAATTATATGATCAGGCATACTTTCATTAATTATTCGTGCAAGTTCAGTAAGCTTAGGAACATAGCCGTTTTTTTTAGAACTAGAGATTAAGATATAAGGGTCTTTTTTTAGNCATACGCCGCCAACACCAGGACTTGGTTTTGGAATATTATTTCGAGAATAGCCTTCGTTTGCAGCCTGAATTAATTTGGATGTATCGATGTTATAATTATCTGCAATAAGTGCGATTTGATTCGAATAAGCGAAAATAAGATCGCGAAAAGAATTATCCATAAGCTTGATTAATTCAGCTTCTTCGAGCGAGTCAACATTGACTATAGTTGAAGTTAGTTTATTGAATAGATTATTAGCAAGTTGTAAACTAGTAGAATTAAATCCTGCAATAACTTGAGGTAATTCACGAATTTCTTTCAATGCTTTACCAGCAATAGTCCTTTCAGGCGCAGAAGACACGTAGAAATCTTTATCAGAATTTAGGTTTGAAGATTCTTCGAGAAGAGGAATGATATTAGTTCGAGTAGTTCCGATAGGAACTGTGGATCGGATGATTACAAGATTATTCTTGGATAAATTATCTGCAACATATTGAGTAGCACCATTAAGGTATTCTAAAATTGGTTCATTGTTCTCGTCAATTGGAGTTTGAACACAAAGAATGTATACATCAGAATCAGATTGAGAAGAAGTAGACTGAACAGTCAGGTTCTTGCCAATATGGAATTTCAATAGAGATTCTAAACCAATTTCATGTATGTGAGGAATACCTTGGTTTAATTTATCGACAATTTCTTCATTAGAATCAATGCCAGTAACCTTGAAACCGACATCGGCAAGAGATACTGCAAGAGTTAGACCAACATAACCAAGACCNATAACAGATATTGACGGAATGCTTTTTTGAATTATTTGTGATTTATCCAAGATATCAACAACTTGATTTCTATCATTTATAATTAATATATTCTGAGTTATTGTTTTTAGTTTATCGTCATAATTGGAGAGATAATTGTTATTTTTATCAGCGTATTCTAATTCGGTAATAGTAAAAGGTGATTTATTCATGATAACGTCGACTAGTTCATCTAGATTATGATTATCAAGTAATGCACGTCGTATATCACCATCAGTAACAATACCCAATAATGAATTAGAATCATTGACAATTAATGCAATACCGGNTGGTAGATGATTATGAGGAGCCTGATTAATTTTTTCGAGAACGTCCTTAATCTTAGTATTAGGAGAAACAAGAATTGAATTATATTTATTTATCATACTAACCACCACATCTCCAATCTAAACTGAATATTCTTTAGTAAAATCTATTATATATCTTAACAGGCGTTCAGAAGATTTGCCGTCACGATAATAGCATTGATTATCTACAATTTGATTACGGCCAGCAGAATCAAGATCAGAATTATTGAGATAACTATTTATAAACATATGTAGATCTTCTTCAGATTTAGCGATTTTCACGCCATTAGATTCTACAATATCGGCATAGTGAGAATATTGAAAATGACGTTTAACTGAACGATTAAAATCTAAATCAAGATTAGCATCGAAGCCAATGTTTACNACAGGTGTATCGAATAAACANGATTCAATAGTTATGGTAGAAGCGACATTAATCATAACGTCAGCATGATGTAAAGTATTTGATAGAATAGAATAATCGTCAAGATCAGATTTCCATACATACCCTGAATCTTGGAACTCCTTTGACGCTTTTCCTGGAGTCTGAATTAAGACGCCAGGTTTATCAATCAAATCATCAAAGTCAGATAAACTACGGCGTGGATGAACACGCAACAGTAGTTGACAAGGATGGTCAAATTTGTTGTTTTGAATCATATCATAAATCATTTTAACAATAAATGGTTCAGAATCAGAAAGTTGGGCAGTGCCAGTTGCATATAATAAAATTTTCTTATTTTCGTCTCCGTGTAAGGTGTTGATGAATTTTCCGCGATCAAGTAAGGAAGAGCGATTTGAATGTATATCGAATTGTGGAACTCCAGTAATTGAAACGGAATCATCGGAATAGCCAAGAAAATTTACTGCTTCTTGTTTCATTATATTATTCCAAACAATCAATTTATCTAATTTAACAGGAACTTCCCATTTAGATGTAAGATTGTCCCAACTTGGAACATAACCAAGGATTGGAATCTTAGATTTATGTGCATGTCTTAAGATAGGATATGTATAAAATGAAAAAGGATATGTTACAAAGATGAAATCAGGTGGGAATTTAGAGAATAGATCATCATATTCAGAATTACTAAAGAATACAGAATCAGACCACGCAAGAATATTTTTAATAGTTGTACTTTTTGCAAAGAGTTTGCCGATAGATTTTCGAATAACAGATAGAAAAGTATGTGAAGAATCTAATTCAGAAATTTTTATTTTAAGAGTTTCAGAATGAGGTTTACTAGTATCTGCAAATACATAATTTCGCAACAAACCAAGGGCAATTTCAGACTTTGTACGTGGAATTTTCTTGAGAGTTTTAATAATCACATTTGGGTTATTAGATTCAATCATATTTGGTTCACAAAGTAAAATGATTTTTAGGCCATAATTTGTGAGTATTTGTAGATTTTCCTCATTAATGATTGATTTCCAGCCTATGCCATATGGAAGAACAATTAACAAAGTTTTATCATTATTTTTGGTCATTTTTCTTTTAAACTGGTGTAAGATAGTAAGAAACTTAATTAAAATGTTTTGAATAATATTAATCGTGAATAAGAAGCAAATACAAGAACTGCCAAGAAATATCAAATTAGGGAACAAAAAGATAGCAATATACGGAATTGGATTTGTGGGAACTGCAATTGCGTCAACATGGTTAAGAGCAGGAGCATCGATTATTGCGGTGGATAAGAAGAATATATTAGTTAATAACATCAATAATAAGAAAATTACTAATTTGGAACCAAAAGCTAGAGAAGCATTTATTGAGGGAATAAACAGTAAAAGATTAACAGCAACTACAAATGGGAAATGGGCATCAAAATATTCTGATATAAAAATTATATCAGTACCNGTAGGATTAGATAAAAGGTCTGCAGATTTAAGATTTTTGTATTCGGCGGTAGAAGATATAATTACAGGATTAAAAAAGAATGATATTATAATTATAACTCCGACAGTGCCAATTGGGACTTCTAATAAAATTATTAAATGGATTGAAAATAAAAGTAAGTTAAAAGTTGAAAAGGATTTCTTTTTAATATATACGCCAGAGAGAATATCTGCAGGTCAGGCAATTAGTGATATAGAAAATAATTATCCGCCAATATTATCTGGAGCTGGAAAAATCAGTATAAAGATTGCAAATAAAATGTTTGAAGTGATTTCATCGAAGAAACCAATAACAATGTCAACGATTGAAGCTGCAGAAGCTGAAAAATTAATTGAAGGTTTATACAGAGATGTAAATATTGCATTAGCAAATGAATTATCAAGATTTTGTGAGAATTTAGGAATAGATTATTGGGAAGTTAGAGAAGCTGCAAATTCACAACCATATAGTCATCTGCATAAACCTGGAATAGGAGTAGGAGGTTATTGTATTCCAGTTTATCCTTGGTTATTAACACAAACAGCTATAGACAAAGGAATAGATATGAATTTTGCATTATTAGGAAGATATACGAATGAAAAGATGCCAGGATATTCTGTCAGTAGAATAATGTCAGAAATTAACAATAAAAAGAAATTAACAGCATTGATTTTAGGATTGAGTTTTAGAGGAAATGTAGCAGACAATCGTATTTCTCCAACTTATGACATTAGTGATGAACTGATTCAAAATAACATAAAGGTAAGAGTTCATGATCCTTTCTTTAGTTATGACCCACTATTGCCAAAAGAAGTAAAATTAAGTAAGGATTTAGACAAAGTAATATCGGGAGTAGATATAATAATAATTGCCACGGATCATGATGAATATAAAGAAATTACAGAAGACTACATAATTAGGAAATCAAAAAAGAAACCATTAATTTTTGATGGAAGAAATATATTAGACCGATCTAAGTTTGAGAAACTAAAGATACTGACTATTGGAAAATGATTATTCAGTAACGAATTCTTTTTGAGATTCTTCTATATCTTTATGACTATCAATAGAACGCCATTTCACATTATTCTGTTTTATTGCAGACAATTTATTTTCTTGGGCAAGTAAAGGAAAGACGTCGGATTCCAGACTGCCAACACTCGATAAATAATTAAAAATTTTATTAGAGAAACAATATATTCCGGCATTAATCCAATGATCGTTAAGTATTGGTTTTTCAGTAAAACGAGAGATTCGACCGTCTTCTTTAATTTCAATTTCTCCAAAAGGACTTCTTAAGGCAACTACTGCAATAGTTCCAATTAGTCCGTCGGTAAGATTGAGGATTAAACTATTTGGATCTATATTAGACATGATATCACCGTTCATAACAATGAAGTTAGAATGTTCTTTAAGAAAAGGCTCAGATTGCATCAAGGCACCTCCTGTACCAAGAGGTTCTTCTTCTTTAGAATATTCAATAGAAACACCGAATTTTTCTCCATCTCCAAAATATTCAGTAATATTTTCACTCATGTAACCTGTGCAAAGAANAACTTCTCTAATATTATGTGATTTAAGCCACATAATTTGCCATTCAAGTATTGGCTTATTTGAGATAAAGATCATTGGCTTAGGTTTATCGTCGGTAAGTGGTCTAAGTCGTTTTCCCATTCCACCTGCTAAAATAAGCGCTTTCATAATATATTGTCAATAATTGTTAACTATAGTTAATCTTTTTCCAAAAGACATATCTTTTCTCGTGTATTTATTAGAATTAATGTTTGAAATTGATGATATTGTGAGGTTAAGAAAACAATTAGGATTAACACAGACAGAATTGGCAAAATTATCAGGNGTAAGTCAGTCATTAATTACTAAAATGGAGGCGAAAAAAGTAGAACCTGCATATTCCAAAGTAAAGGTACTGATAGAGACCCTGCAAAAACAAGAACGAAGTGATAAAAGAACGGCNAAAAATATATGTTCAAAAACATTAAAAGGACTTGATAAAAAAGAGACGTTAAAAGAAGCTGCTAAGAAGATTCGTAAGAAAAACATATCGCAGCTTCCAGTTTTCGACAAGAATAATATTATAGGAAGTTTATCAGAGAAAACAATTTTACGAGTATTATCAGAATCAGGTTCTCCAAATGAGGCATTTGCAAAAAAAGTAATAGATGTAATGGATCCTTCTTTTCCAACAGTTGATGCAGATACACCGGTTGAATTATTATACCAGATGTTAGAATTTTTTGAAGCAGTANTGGTGACAGAAAAAGCAAAAGTTATAGGAATTGTAACACGAAGTGATTTATTTAAATTAAAATAGATTAAGAAATACTTTTAATATATACATTTACAGAACAATAAGAATAGAATTGATTAATTATTGGATTGCAGGAATTTATCCACGGAATGAAACACTCATCGAATCAACAAGATTATATGATAAAACATTACGAAAACAATTTAATAAAGAAAAAACACGATTATTAAAAATTCAATCTAAAAATAGATTTAATTACATAACAGATCCGTTAATTGATTGGGATGACAACATAAGACCATTCACAGACAATCTAAAAGGAATAGAAAAAGGTCCACTAACTAGATACTATGAGAATAATACTTTTTATCGCCAGCCAATAATTACTAACAAGATTACAACTTCAGGTAAAATTTTGAAGAACAACATTTGTTTTAATTTATTTTCAGATAAATCTAAACCTAAGGTAGATATATTGGATCCATTTACATTCTACGATTTATCTGCAAATGAATTTTATAAATCGGAAGAAGAAGCAATAAACGCATTTGCGGATATAATTAAAAAAGAACTAAATTCAATAAAAAAAGATATAGAANTAATACAGTTTAATGCTCCGTCATTGGCGCGAGTAAAGGAAAAAGAACAACTAGATATAATTAGAAAAGCAATGGTAAAAATAGTAAAAGGGTTGGATGTAACAACATGTCTGAATTTATGGGGATCAGATGTGTCAGATACATTAGAGGCATTTCAAGATTTTCCTGTGGATATAATAGGCATAGATTTCANTACTTCAAAAATTGACAAATTTGATCAAATAGATATTAACAAAGGATTAGCTTGTGGTTTGATAGATGCAAAGAATACTAAAATGGAAAAAACGTCAGAGATTATTAGAGAATTAAAAAATATTAAAGAATTATTTAAACCAACTTCACTAGCGGTAATACCAAGTTGGGATTTTGAATTNATACCAGAAACATTTGCATGTAAAAAATTAGACATAATGAAACAAATAAAAGAAAAAACCAGGGTAATGAAACTATGAAAAAGTTTCCTATTGCAACCCAAGAGATAGGCAGTATAAGAAAACCAAGATGGTTGGTTAAATTATTGCAAGACAAGAACGTGTCAGATGAGATCAAGGAGTCAGCCAGAAGTGATGTAGCATTAATGAATTTGAAATTATTTGAAGATATAGGTTTAGATATAGTATATGATGGAGAAGCAAGACGAGTAGAGATGTATGAATACAGTATAAGAAGAATAGAGGGTTTGAAATTAGCAGGAAAAATTAGATCCTGGGATAATAAATACTACAATAAAGGAAGATGTACAAAGAAAGTTAATTATAAAGGACCATATCACATAGATGAATTTTTATTCGTAAAAGAAAATGCTAAGAAAATGATTAAACTTCCAATAACTGGAGCTTACACTTTAGCAGATTGGTCTTATAATGAGGCTTACAAATCAAAAGAAGATTTTACAATAGACTTGGCGAGAAAAGTAATTAGGCCATTAATTAGAGATTTAGTTAAGACAGGAGCAGATTTTATTCAAATTGATGAACCTGCAGCGACAACACATCCAGAGGAAATGAAGTTAGTAGTTGATTCATTTAATGAATCAATAAAAGGAATTAATGCGAAATTTGGAATTCACATATGCTACAGCGAAGATTATTCAAATATGTATCCAGAAGTACTTGAAATGAAGAATCATCAGTATGAATTAGAATTTGCTAACAGGGATTCATGGAACAAAGGCATNAATCATTCAAACAGGAACGGATATGAGTCATTTTTAAAGACTTTTAGAGNTTATAATGAGAAGAAGGAGATCGGTTTAGGAGTCTTAGACGTCCACGTAGATAAAATAGAACCTCCAGAATTAGTAAGAGATAGGATATTATACGCAGTAAAAATGACAGACAATCCGAATCTTATACATGTAAATCCCGATTGTGGTTTAAGAACTAGAACAAGAGAAACATCATTTTCAAAACTCAGAAATATGGTAATTGGCGCAGAAATGGCCAAAAAGAAATTAGAATTATAAACTAATCAGTTTTAGAATTAGTAATTGTGGGTACAGGAACTTCANTTTCANTTGCAGCTTTTGCTGCGGCTTCTTTAGCAGCTTTTTCAGCCGCAATTACCTTTGGATTATATGAACGATAAACATGAGCAATTATGCCAAATATACAGAATATAGCTCCAGTCTCAAACATGGCAAGAGCCCATAATCCTCCTGCATATGCCATCAAGGCCATTCCATTAAGGACAACTTCAAAGATGACAAGCGAGATCAGAACCGCATAAGTCCAGAAAGTGTTCAGAATTAACGGAGTTTGTTTTGTAGGTGTAGGTCTTTTTCCAGGCACTACAAGAGCAGAACGGGCTTTGAGGAATCCATAGACAACAACAAAGCTAAAAACAACACTAATTAGCATAGCACTATAGAACGGAATTGGTTCAATGAATAACCTTTCAGTTAAATTCATAGTTGGATCTGGATGTACATAGAATCCCCAAATAGTGGTAATAAAGATTTGAGTGATACTAGCAATACCTAAAGCAGAGAAGAATGGTCTGTCTTTCCATGAAATTTTTCTGCTATGATCAATAAATGGCACAAATAGGAACATAGCTATCAATAGACCCGGCAGCAGACCGCCAGTAATGAATTTATCAAAACCTGTCCGAATAAACGCATACAAACCTGTAAGATACCATTCTGGGACAGTAATTCCCGGAGGATGATTAGGATCAAATTTCACACCCATTTCCACAGGGAATATTCCTCCAGTAATAAGAATTATACCAACCATTGCAGACCACATTGGAAGATCAAAAACAAGGAAACGTGGGAAATGAACGAACATTAAAATTCCCATTACAATTGGAATTATGAAAACATGAAGTGCATAAAGTCTTATTAAGAAATCTGAAAATCCTTGACCCCAAATCATTTTGGCAAGTGTCGGCCCTATAATTGGGCTAAATACAGTTAATGAGACTCCTATACTTACGGCTAGTTCAGCCCTATCGTTAAAGAGTAAATTATATCCAGTGAAAGCCTCCAATANAGTAANTACACCAAGAATCATACCAGTAACCCATATCATTTCATTTTTAATTTTATATCTGCCACTGAAATATTGATAATAAAGGTGTAAAACAGCCATAAAGACCATTGCGTTTGAACCATGGTAATGTATATTTCGTATTGCAAAACCGTAAGGAATTTCTTCGTCTATAAANTCAACACTATCGAAAGCACCTTCAATTCCTGGAACATAAAACAGCATCAAGAATGCTCCTGTTACTCCAAGAAGTAAAAACAAACAGAAAGTAAGCATGCCACTGAAACCCATAGGGCTCAGAAATTTTTGTGGAAATGTAAACTTAAGTCCTAAAAATACAGTTCGGTTTAACCGATTCATAGTATAATCCCAAAACTTTGAGACAATACTTTGTTTTTTAGACGTAGCGGCCAAGTCCTATAACTCCATTCTTTTCCAAAGAAGTATCAGGTGGAAGAACCCATATATCTCCATTTTCATCAACCTCTAGAGGAAGAGTTGGAAGCGCGTCNTTAGGTTTAGATTGNANCATAGCAGGTCCTTTATGAGCTAATCCAGTTCGAGGATCATAATTACTTCCATGGCACGGACATTCAATATTACCAGTTAATTTTTCGCCATTAATTTCTATTTCACGACCTTCAATATAATCCCAGAGACACCAAAGGTGAACGCACACCATACTGTAAATTCTAAAAGCAGATGCATCATTTGGATCGCCACCAGCATTTGATGCAAGTCGAATTAATTGATAACGGCGAAATGGTTCAGAATCTTTTTCGTCGTCGCCAGTTCGAGGAAATGGAAATACAATAGAACTATCAGGTTCAATATCTGCAATGTTAGCAAAACGCCCTTCAGGTGTCATAATTCTTTGTCTAACAGCTTCAGTACCTCCCAAGGTAGCAGTGAAAAATGATCCATACGGAATGAAAGGAGTAAGGCCCAAAATACCGCCTGTGACGGCTATTATTTTAAGAAAGTTTCTTCGTTCTTTAGATGGAGGAGCATCAATAATTTCTTCAGTTTTTTCTTCAGTTTTTTCTTCAGTTTTTTCTTCAGTTTTTTCTTCNGTTTTTTCTTCAGTTTTTTCTTCAGTTTTTTCTTCAGTTTTTTCTTCAGTTTTTTCTTCAGTTTTTTCTATGACCGGAGTTGATTCAATTTTAGTTACNGCAGGAGATTTTTCTGCATTATTATCAGGAGAATTATTTGAGATTTCAGAATTATTAACAGCGTCAGAACTAGGCTGTTCATTATCAAATTGTTGTATTTTTTNATCTTCCGCCATTTACTAACACACTAGTCTAGAATCAATATTCATCAAGAGCATATATATTTATTTTCTTTGTTGTCAAAAATGGTATAGAGATACGACATTTATAAGCAGCTTCTTTTTTTACTTTAATGTGTCACAGACGTCAAAGATAGCAGGGCCGCTTTTTATTATATGTATATTAGCATCAGTAGCAGGTTTTGGGTATTTTCAATTCGTATATATGCCTGAAGTAAATAAAGAGGTAATAGTTCCAGAAGAATGGTTAAATCCGCCGGAAAAGACAACAATCGACATATTATTAGGTTCTGTTGATCAAGATCAGGAAGAGAACTTTTTACCAAATGCAATTTCCGTGACATTAGGAGAAAATAATTTAGTAATATGGTCAAACTTAGATGGTGTCATTCATACAGTAACAGCAGAAATCGGTAAAGAATTTATGAAACTAGCAGGAAATGCAAATTATTTAGATCCTGAAGGCGGAGAATTTTCATTTCTGTTTATTGAATCTGGGGAATATACATACTATTGTTCACCACATCCATGGATGAGAGGAACAATAATCGTATCAGAACCTGAATCAGAACCTGAATCAGAACCTGAAGCTTAAGAAACAGATTTCATTACTTTAGCGCGTGCAAATAATTTAGCAATTCTTAGAGGTTCTGGAATTGAACCTTGTAAAGTAAATTTATTCAAGATTCTTTGAGCTTCTGTTTTTGAAGTACCGCAGATTTGAGCATGAATAGAATATTTCGTTGCCAAATTGATTTTTAGATTATCGCCATTTTTAGAATTTATAAGTAGTTTATTTTTCCATGAATTAGGATATTTTCTTTTAAAGTTATTTTCAAGATTTTTTGGAGAATTTAGTGAAACAGATATTATTGGAAGATTAAAGGAATTAAATAAATAATTGATATCTACTACATTGTAACTACTCATAATAGAACCAAGAATTAATATTACATTAATATCATTTCTACAAAATTGTTTGTGCATCAGAGAAATACTATTAGTTATATCATCGCCGCCAACAGTAGACACTCCATAATTACATCCGTCAATAACCAAATCACTGCGCATAATGACAGAGCATAAAGTTGATTTATTTGAGATAGGCAGATAACATTCTGCAACACCCATTGCACGAATAGCATTCTTCTCAAGATGTACTTTCATAATAATTATTGAATCTAATAGGTAGATTTTGAGTTAGATTTAATTTTATATTTCTTTATCAATGAAGAAATATTCTTTCGTAAAAGCATGGATCTTTCAGGAGCAGTTCCAACATACTTTGAATAATTAAATAAATTATTTAGATCTAGCTCTAATTCTGACAAGTACTTGTTTTTAGCTATTAAGGTAAACAAAGGATTTGGATTACCAGATTCGATTTCATCCCATGCTTTTAATGAAATTTTTCGAAATTCTTCATGTATTNTCTGTCTATTTTTTCCTTGTTTCGATAGATCCATCATAATAGGTTCTAATAATGCGAATGGACCATAAATCTCGAGATTTTTCTTTATATTTGCTTCAGATATTTCCATACCAGATAGGATTTCTGAATATATCATAAGACATTCATCTAGTGCAAGAAAACTTTCNGGAATAAATAGTCTACGATTAGCAGAATCATCTAGAGTTCGTTCCAATATGCTATTTGATGNATTAGAACTAGCAACGTTCAGAAATGATGACATATATCTCGTTAAAGATGAGATTCTTTCATTCATGATTGGATTGCGTTTGAAAGGCATTGCACTTGAACCGACTTGTAGTTTTTTACGTGGTTCTTTGAATTCGCCAAAAGGAGGAGATTGCAATATACGAAAATCAAGAGAGAATTTATGCAAACTTTGGGCCAATGATGAGAGAGCAGAAATTACTAAGAAATCAACTTTACGGGGATATGTCTGTGAAGAAACTAAAAATGCTTTAACGTCCAAGTTCTTCATTACATCATTTTCAAGATTTTGAGTGTTTTTACCAAGCAATCGTTTATAGCTAGCAGAAGTTCCTACAGCTCCTTTGATTCCTTTACCAAGAACAATATTATCAAGAATAAATTCAATATTTTTAATATCTAGCATCAAGTCCTGAGCGTAAAGTGAGAACCTATAGCCCAGAGTAGTGGGTTCAGCAGGTTGTATGTGAGTCCACCCAATACAAATAGTTTTGTTATGAGATTTAATTTTTTGAGATAGAAAATCTAAACATNTAACAACCTTTTCTAGAATAATTATCAATGCTTCGCGAATAACCAGAATATCTGCATTATCTTCAATATCCATAGAAGTTGCACCAAGATGAATTTTTCCACCTCCAATTTTAGCTTGATCGGCAAAAGTTTTAATTTCAGACATTAAATCATGTCGAATTTTTTTTTCAGTTTCTAAGGAACGTTTTATGTCAAGATGTTTACTTGATGAATATTTCTTAATATCATTTAATTCCGATTTAGAGATTAAACCATATTTGTATTGAGATGAAGCAATTTCATACCATATTTTTCTCCATTTTGTTCGTTTAGTTTTCTCTGAGAATATTGTTCGCATTTCATCACTGCCATACCGCCATGAAAAAGGTGATTTATAATTATCAAATTCAGAATTGGTCAAGATATTCTCACATTATTTATCGTTCTTATTAATTATAAAGCGTGAGTCTGTAGGTTTAGTTAATGAATTAGTATTAAAGATCTTTTTCAATTGACTTTCTGTTAGAATGTTTTCAGAAATTATAATATCGATAATATTTTTTTTAGAATGAATGGATTGTTGAGCAATTTTTGAAGCTTGGCTATATCCAATGTATTTATTCAGGATAGTTGCAATGCCTATACTTTGTTCTGCATATTTTCTGCAAATGAGTTCATTGGCAGTAATACCATCTATGCATAATTTTCTTAGTTGTTTAATAGAATTAGTTAGTATTTTGATAGAGAATAGTATGTTATATGAAATCATAGGCATCATAACGTTAAGTTCTAGTTGCCCAGCCTGAGTTGCGAAAGCTATTCCTGAATCAGATCCAATAACCTGGAAACATACCATATTAACCATTTCAAGAATTGATGGATTGACTTTTCCAGGCATGATGGATGAACCAGGGGCAATAGCAGGAATTGTTATCTCAGATAGTCCAGTTCTTGGTCCAGAGGACATTAATCTTAAATCGTTAGAGATGCGAGTTAGTTCAAGAGATAGATTTCTGAAACTAGACGAAAGAGATGCAATATCCTTTTGACTTTGCATAGATTCTATGAGATCAGGAGATTGTTTTAATGGAAGTTTGGTTTCAATAGAGAGTTCACGAATCATTTGTTTGGAATAATTTGGATGTGTATTCATACCAGTACCAGCTGCACTTCCACCAATACCCAGAACAAAGAGTTGTTTTTTATTGTATTGAATATCTCGTAAACATTTGGAAACAGTGTATGAATAAGCATTGAATTCCTGGCCAAGTGTTATAGGAACTGCATCTTGCAAATGTGTACGAGCAGATTTAAGAATTTTATTAAATTGTTTTGATTTTAATTGAAATGAATTAGATAGTAATTTTAATTCTTTTTCTAGTTTTGGAAGAGAAAAGAGGATAGATAAACGAATAGCAGTAGGGAAAGTGTCATTAGTAGATTGAGACATATTTACGTGGTCGTTAGGATGTATAGGATCATACATTCCAAGTTTATGTTTAAGTAATTGGTTGGAGCGATTTGCGAGAACTTCATTGCAATTCATGTTAAATGAAGTGCCGGCGCCCATTTGAAAAACGTCTACAACAAATTGATCATGAAGTTTTCCAGATAATACTTCGTCGGCAGATTTTATTATTGCGGACGATAGTTTTTTGTCTAGTATNTTAAGTTTAGTATTTGTCTTGGCAGCAGCTTTTTTGATTATAATATAAGAATCTAAGAATTCAGGAGAGTGCATAACACCACTAATTGGGAAATTCTCAATAGCGCGTTGTGTTTGGATTCCATAATAGGCAGAACTTGGTACTTTCTTTTTACCTAGTGAATCAGATTCAATCCTGTATGTCTTAACCACAAGTAATTATGAAAGACATACATATTTTACTTTTGGCCTGATTTCAAGAGTTTATTCAGTATCCAGTGGCTTCTCTTTGCCTATTAATCTGGTTTTTTCTTTCGTATTCTTTTAATATATCTTCTGGAGTTAATTCTAATTCCATGGAAGCNTGAACAACAAAATGCCAGATATCAATCAATTCTTCTTTGGCAAGTTTTTGATCAAGAGGAACTGGTTTTTTCCACCATTTCCAAGAGGTGAGTCTTTGTAATTCAATCGTTTCGTGAATAATTGCTGTGCATAGAACAGATATTTTCTCATCTAGATTAACAGGATACCTATCCAATTTCAATAGAGATGTATAATCTTGTTGCATCTGGAATATTTTCTTTAATATATCGTCAGATTTGGGATTATTTTGCGTTGTCATGATATTACTAAACAAAACATAATTTAATATCAATTACGTTATTAATCNCATGAATATTGAAGATATGAAGAATAATATATGGGTTAAATTTGTATTATTTCTAATAACAATGATATTCTTCTTAATATGTGGCCTAATTTTACTTAGTTTCTATTTTAATTCAACAAGTCCTGTGTTTTTCATGTTAGAAATTCCACTATTATTGTTAATGTTAAATGTACTGAGAAAGATTGCCGCATAGTAAATTACAAACAATTTTTAATGGTATAAAATCTACAACGTTAGCAGATGTTTTTATAGATAGAATAGTAAAAGTTCCTGACTTAGATAAACTAGTGACAGATGCAAAAGCTAAATCAGCAGTAGGTGGAGGAAGCATAAGAGGAATTAAACAGACAGAAATAGTCGGTGGTAATGCAACAAATATTGCGTATGCACTGGTAAAATTTGGAAGTGAGACAGAATTATTTGCAATAGGTGATGAATTTACAAGAAGATTATTAGATTTACGATTCCAAGAATTTGATAATATAAAAATAAATATGTTGAAAGGAAAACCAGGATTTACAATTGCATTAGAAACGGGTCACAATAATGATTCGAATATTATGATCAGTGATGTTGGAGGAATAGAGAAATTTAATGGAATTGACATAACAACTAACTATCTGAAGATAATAGAAGAATCTGACATTGTAATAATATCAAATTGGGCATCAAATCTAGATGGAAACCAACTAGTAAACGAAATTTTCAGTACAGCTAAAGATAGTATCAAGTTATTGGATTTTGCAGATTTATCTACGTCAACAAGTAGGCTACAAGGATTAATAGATAATATGAAAAATAATAAGATAATTGANATGATAAGTCTTAATGAAAATGAGTGTCAAATACTAGGGAAATTTTTAGGTTTGAAAAATATTAGTGCAGAATATACAATCAATGAAATTAAAACAATGGCATCAGATATATCATCAATATTGGGTACAATAATAGATATTCATACACCAATAGGATCTTGTTCTGCGTCAGATGGAGATGTGCAATTTGTTAAGTCATTTCCTGTGAAGCCCATGATCTTAACAGGAGCAGGAGACGTTTGGAATGCAATAAACATATTGGGATTAAAAAAGGAACTATCGACTATTAATAGATTGAATCTTGCAAATGCAGCTGCGGCAAGCTATATATCGGAATTTCACAATGGAGATTTTTCTTTATTAAAAGTTGAGAATTTATTAGAATCACGTAATATTTTTGTGGATTCATTATGAGATATTTTGTATTAATTTAGAATCGATACTACCAGATCTGATTATGTTGATAGCATCATCTTCAACTTTGACAATTGTAGATTCTTTAGATTTGTTTTCAAGATCATCAATAAGAATAGCATCCAGATTTGGAAGTTGGGATATTACTAATGATGCAGAGTGATTAGATTTAGTTCCTGAGATGTTGGCACTCGTACCAATAAGATATCCGCCACAGTTAGAAATTAATGATAAAGTAANTGGATTGTCAGGTACACGTAAGCCAATGAATTCAGAACCGCAGGTCATTGTCTTCAAGGAATCATTTGTTATAGGAACAACAATGGTTAATGAGCCAGGCCAAAATTTTTCAGCAAGTTTCAAAGAGATTGGATCAAAGGAGGCAATTTTTAAAGCAGATTTGATAGAATCGCACAGTAATGGCAAAGGTTTATTTTCACGTATTTTTAGTTCAAATATTTTTTTTACAGAATTGTGAATGTAAGGATTGCATCCTAAGCCATAGACAGTATCAGTTGGATAAGCAATAATACCGCCATTAGATACAATTCGGGCAATTTCAATTATATCAGGCGTAGAAGTCGTGAATTGTTGCATATTGTTTATAAGTCACATTCATTGCTAATAATTCTGCGGACTGAATATAAGTGGTCAAAGCATCGAAAAAGAATTCAAATAACATTTCTATAAAGAGTATCAAAGAAGATACAAGGCTTTTTCTTAATAAATCGCCAATAGTAATGTCAATAAGAATATATGTATTCATAATAGGCATAATGCTAAGCGGAATGTTTTCAAGGACATTTTTTGGTCAAGTAATTGCATTTGTAGGAATTAATGAAAGAAAGGAGACATACAATCCACAAGTAGTAAAGGTAAATGTAAGACAGGTAATGGNTTCGGGCAGAATAATTGCACTGATGACATTGGTAATCATCATGTATATTATAATTTCTATCTCTGGTACAAATAATTTGAATATACTGATTCCTGGGTTATTGATTAGTTTCGGTATATGTCAGCAAATGGAAGGAGCTTCATTGGACGTAATAACAGAACACATGAGAAATTCGATGGGTTCATGGACTACAATACTACATATATTTGCAAAGAGAAAGAGAGGAATATATTGGAAAGATTTCATTGAAGAAACTGAACTTCTATGGGCACATCCACAAATAAGGCCCATGTCAGGTTCAGAAGAGTCATTAGAGAAGATTGAAAGAAAGATATCAGAAGATAATTTAATCAAGTACATGAATAAAGGCAGGGAAGAGATGAATTATTATACAAATATTGAAGATGAAACAAAAAGTAAGATAAAATTCTTTAATCATGCACTNGAGTGGTTACANAATACACGTGATAAGCACGATGATTTGCACGAGGTGCAGCAGAGGCTTGGAACTTGGAGTTATGCAATATACTTAGGCATAGGAACAATAATCTGGCTCATACAGCCATTCTAGCAATATAGCAATTATTATACACAATAATCAAATCATATAGACTATCTANATTATCGAGTGATTATAGGTATAATTGATAATGCAAAATAGTGTTTCAAAGAATACACCTAAAGAGATACTGAATATGGATTATTCTGCACATTTGGAAACAACCAGTGCAGAGGGAACATATCATAACTATAATAGATTAAACAACTTAACGAGTAAAGAATGGATAAAATTTCAGAAGAGTTGGTTCATAATTAATCCTAAATCGAGGCAGAAAAATGTATTATTGCATCCTGCAAAGTTCCCTGAAGAATTAATTGAAAATTTTATAAAATTTTTTACAAAAGAAGGTCAGACAGTATTAGATCCAATGGTGGGAACAGGAAGTACATTAATAGCAGCGATGAATACAAACAGAAATGCAATAGGGATTGAATTGTCTAAGAAGTATGCAGATGTAGCGCTACAGAGAGTAAATAGTAGAACACAAGAAATCACTGAACATGAGAATAAAAAGAATGTGAAACTATACAAAGGTGATGCAAGACTTGTAGACAAGATCAATATGTCGGATATTGACTTTTGTATAACTTCTCCNCCATATTGGGATATGTTACGTGAAAAGGGATTTGAGACGCAAAAGACCAGACAGGAAAAAAATTATGATGTATATTATTCTGAGGATCAACAAGATGTGGGAAATATAGACGATTATATGAAATTTGTTGATGAGTTAAATGAAATTTATTCGAAAGTACACAAGATAATGAAGAAAGGAGGATATCTAACAGTTATTGTCAAAAATATCAAGAAAGGCGGAAAGATATATCCATTAGCATGGGATCTTGCAAGAAAACTAGATTGTTTTACATTGAAAGATGAGAAAATATGGTGTCAAGACAATGTGAAATTAGCGCCTTATGGTTATGGATACTCATGGGTGAGTAACACGGTTCACCACTATTGTTTAATCTTTAAGAAAGAATAATCTCATTAAGTAATAGAATATTTTGCCCCAGTAGCTCAGATCGGCCAGAGCGACTAAAGAATGTCGAACCTCGTAAGTAGTAGGTCCTGGGTTCAAATCCCAGCTGGGGCTTGATTTATATAGATAACAAACACGGTATTTAGATATGGAATTATTCAGTTTTGCGATTCTTGCATTCATTATGGGAATAAAGCATGCATTTGACGCAGATCATATATTAATANTGTCAAATTTTTTATCTAGAGCAAAGAGACTTGATGAAACACTTAACATTAGTTTGAGTTGGGGAATTGGACACATGTTAACTGCAGGAATTATNACTTTAATTATTTTTTACAATAGGAATTCTATTNCGGTTATTATGTTATTAGAAAATTTTGAGATAATTATAGCGTCAATAATGATAGTGATGGGAATAATTAGTTTAACAATAGGAATTCCTTTACGGCATAAACACGAACACAAACATGATGAAATTAAACATGAACATGTTCACACACATCGAGTTGGAGGATTTATAAATAAAGATTTGAAATCGCATCATGCGTCGTTTGGAGTAGGAATAATACATGGACTAGCAAGTAATGACGAGCTATTTATTATTCTAATATTAGGACTAGGAATTGGTTCAATCACTACCTTACTTGGTGCGCTATTGTTATTCTCAACTGGAGTAGTGTTGGGAATGACTGCATTCAGCATATTATTATTGAAATTTTCTGGAATTTTTACGAAGAATTTCAGATTAATTCTAAATTATGGATTTGGAATATCAGCAATANTATATGGATTATATTTATTCAGCATAAATACAAATTTGGAAATAGTCAATTATCTATTCTAAGAAAATTGCAGGCCGCATAGGTCTAGAATAGATAGAGCGATTTCGTGGATCGTAGATTTTTGAATCGTCTTCAGAGTATAAATCGACTTGAATATTGTTTTNGGTCTTATAGAATGATTTTAGGTCTTCAAGAATTTGAGTTTCGTTTAATTTACCAATACTTAGAATACGTAACTTTGAAGATGAATCCACAGTAGACAACTCTTTGAACAGTGTCTGACAGAATTTTGGTATGTGTTTCTTGAATTCAGAATAATCAGGGTTGTTTAAACTGCTTTCAATTAGATCCTTGAGAAGAAGTTGTTCTTGTTTTAATGCATGCAAGAAGATATTCCATTTCCAGTTAGCGGGAATATATATGCAGATTCTTTGTGTCTGAATTTTTGTGACTTTAAGTATATTATTGATATCTTCAATTGTATTTTTAATTAAGTCTTCAGATAATTCAGAATTCTCGTCAATTAAATTTGTGTCAGGAGTAGGCCAGTCTTCAAGAGTAATTGAACCTTCATGTCCGAGAGTCTCCCAAGTCTCTTCACAGAAATAAGGTGCAAAGGGAGCGAGTAATTTTATTCTAGTCTCAAAGAAATATTTTAAGAATGAATTCTGATCTTCGGTAGAAAGAGTAGTTCTTCTATTATACCATTGTAAATCAATGTCAAGGAGATAAATTATGTTATGGAGAGATTCTCTTACACGAAGTTTGTTCATTGAGTCAGTAGTANTCTGAATTGACCTTTGTAATCTACTCAACAACCATTTTTCAATAGAATGTGCCTGCGTTACATCATAATCAGATGCATATTTAATTTCGTGGATAAGATTATGCATTTTATTAAGTCGCTCAGTGAATGATTTTACTAATTCTAGACTAAAATCAGCATCTTGTAACAATTCTGCAGCAGACATAATTCCAAGGCGTATAGGATCTGCCCCGTATGTTTTTACTGCTTGGCGAAGAGGAATTATATTTCCGAATGATTTAGACATTTTTTTACCGTCCATGAGTACAGAGCCATTAACAACAATTTGTTGTGGCCAATGATTCTTAGGAAATATAGCAGAATGATTAAAAATAAAGAATGTTAGATGGTTTGGAACAAGATCACGTCCAGAATGTCTGCTGTCAAGAGGATAGAAATACAAGAATTCAGTTCGTAGGTCGTCGATAATATTTTTACTAATATTTGTATTTGCAGAAACTAATTCCGAGTTACCCAGACCTAACAATATATAATCAAAGAATTCTTCTGAGAGATTTGAAGAATCAAGAGTATGTTCTTTGATAAGTCTAGATAAAGTATAGTATGCCATATAGATTACAGAATCAGACAGACTTTCTATAATCCAGTCAGGATCCCAAGGTAATTTTGTACCAAGACCTGAGTTTCGTGCACATGCTTTTTCATGAAGCCAATCAACAGTATTATGGAATTCAACAGTAATTTCACTAGGTACTAATGACATATCATTGATTGAAGAGTGTGCTTTTTCTTTCCAGTCAGGTTTTCCATAGTCGATGAACCATTGATTTTCGAACATTTTTATTACGCATTCAGTTCCGCATCTACATACAACAGGACTGTTCATTATTTCATATAATTTACTAGCAATACCAAGTTGAATAAGGTCGATTTTCACTTTTTCTTTTGCTTGTTTAACAGGAAGATTTGCATAATCTCCTGCAATATCAATCATTTTACCAGAATTAAATTCAAGAGTATAAAGTTCTTTAGTTGCATCCACAAGTTTAGAATCATCTTGGTTCTTTATACTCAAGTCAGAAACTATTTGTTTAGCAGGAGTATTGTCGTATCTTGGAGTTTTTATTACGTCAATAGGAGCAAGATTAGTTGTATCAATATCAGGGTATTTACTAATTAGACTATGNTCCTGNGTGAAATCAACAATTGCTTGATAATCATAAGGCGCATGTGAGGGTACAGACATTACAAGCCCAGTTCCATTTTTAGAATTGACAAAAGTGGCAGGTAATAATTGGATTTTCATGTGTGTAAACGGGTTTTCAGTCCATTTACCAATCAAAGAATTGCCTGAGATNACCTCAGTAGATGAATTTTCTTCTATAAGATGTTCAAATTTAAACATCGAATCACTACTGACAATCCATTTTTCATTGTTTAGTGAAATTTTTACATATTCAATGTCAGGATTAATCCAGATATTNGTAACACCAAATATAGTTTCTGGACGAAGTGTTGCAGCAACTAGTTTTGCATCGTCAAAAGCAAATTTGATAATAGTATATTCACCGATATCAGGTTCAACATCTCCGAGTGTGTCGTGTTGACCAACAGGGTTACCGTCTTTAGGACACCATCCAACAGGATGACTGCCTCGGGTAATAAAACCACCTGAATTTAGTTTTTTAAATTGCCATTCAATAAATTTACTATATTGTGTATCAATAGTAGTAAATTCACGTCGCCAATCAATTGAATAACCCATCTCAATCATTCCTTGTTTGATTTCATTATGGAAATATTGTGCAATTTTTTTAGGTTCATCGAGTTGTTTAATTACAGACATTGGAATATTGTAAACATCTTGAAATGCACTTAGTAGTTCAGGATCATTTTCAGCAAGTCTTTTCGTCATTGCAAGAATAGGAGTACCAGTATAATGGAATGCCATAGGAAACAATACATTAAATCCAAGCATCCTTTTGTATCGAGCATGAACATCAGTGAGAGTATAGGTTCGTCCATGTCCTATATGTTGCGGAGAATTTGGGTAAGGATATGCAACAGTGAGAAAGAACTTTGGTTTATCAGGATCAACATTAGTATTGTGAAGAGAAGAATTTTCCCATTTAGTTCTCCATTTATGTTCAATATCAGACCAATTAATTGTCAAAAAATCACCTTATTCTGCATTGACAATGGATTGAACGATATTAATAATTGTATTATGGTCAGAAATTTTAGAACAGCCGCCTTGGGCAAAACGGTCAGTTCCTCCACCAGAACCACCAAAGGCCTTTGAGATTTGACGTGCTAAATCTACTGCTTTGTATTTTTGATTGATTTTTTCTCCGCAAAAAATAAATAATCTTGAACTTTTATCTGTATTTATAATTCCGATATAGATGAGGTTATTAATTTTATTAATACAATGTTCCCCAACAAGAATATGAAAGTCCTCGTCTACATGATTCCAATCAAGTATTGATAATGAAATATCGGAGATTTTAACAGATGAAGAATTAAGATGATTGCATATAATATCAGCAAGATGATTTTTGATGAGAGATTTTGAATCTCTTTTAATCGCATCATTATCATGAATTAAGTCATCTACAGTTTGATTGAGTTTATCAATTGGAACAGAGAGGTTGTTACTAATCGAATCCAATAATNGATTTTGTTTTTGTATATACTCGATTGCAATCTCGCCAGCTACATATTCTAATCGTTCTACGCCATCTTGTATTCTTTCGTTTTTAATAATTTTAATGATGCCAAGTTCACCCGTACTAGATACATGAGTACCTGCACAGGCTTCAACGTCCCAAGTTTCAATCTCTTGTACACGNATATTTTTACCGGGGGCAATTCCGCCTTGATAAATTGAGAAACCGTATTTGTTTTCTGCTTCGCCTCTATCCAATACTAATTTGTGTACGGGTAAGTTCTGTCTAATCGCGTCATTTGCTAGTTTTTCAATCTTTTCAATTTGTTGTAATGATAGATGTTCGAAATGTGTTATATCGAGACGAGCTTTATCCACATCTTTGAAAGCAGAGGATTGCCAGACCCATGAACCAAGTGCTCTCTTAGCAGCTCCTAACATAACATGAGTTGCAGTGTGGTGACGAGTAAGGATTTCTCTACGATGTTGATCAATTTTTCCCTTAATCGTCGTACCTTCTTTAATATCCATTTTATTAATTTTATGTAAAATTACTTGGCCATATTTTTCAACATCAAGAACTTTATGATTATCTAGAGTGCCAAAATCTGGTTCTTGGCCACCTGCACGTGCATAGAATGCAGTTTGNTCTAATACAACGAATGAATGTTTTGAATCATTAAACACTTTAAGTACACGTCCTTCGAATTCAGTAAGGTCTTGATTTTCATAGAACAACGGACGAGTTTGATCTATTCCATCTATGTCAAAGTTACGTTTTGGTTTTTCAGTTGTATTCAAAATATGTTTTTCAGTGACTTTTGCATAGAAATTGGCAGGTATGTCAATTTTCATACCTTGATCTCGAATAAATTCAGGAGTTATTCCATCAGAATCGTATAATTTTATCAGTGTTTCTTCATTAACTATCTGGTTTGATTTATTCATATTAGAAACAATTTTCTTGATTCTTTCCTGGGTATTATCATAACGTTGTTCTTCAACTTCAAGAATTTTCAATATTTCATTCCTATGTTCTTTAAGTTCAGGATAAATTTGTGACAAATAGTCAATATGCCAATCTGCAATCTCCCCTAATTCAACATTCCATTTTTGTGAGTGGATTTTAGATAGAGATCGTCTAAGTAGAACTCGAAGATTGTAACCACCTCCAACATTACTAGGTAAAGCGCCGTCACTGATAGCAAAAACAAGAGTTTTTACATGGTCAAGAACAGCAAACATTGATTCAAAAGGAGTAACTTTTTCAATTAATTCATCAATACCGACCCCCAGTTTCTCCGCAACTTGTTTACGAGTAAATTCAATATCAGAGACTTCGTCTAAATTCAACATGCCAGAAAATTTTGAATAATTTTTAAAGAAATCTTGATCGTAAACAATATTACATTTGTCAATCATATTTTTAATAGCGCTGCCAAATACTGATTCATAGGCTGTAGGAGTCCCTTGTGTTAACCAACTAAATCTTTCTAGTCCAGCGCCCATATCAATAATTTTATCGTCCATAGTTTTGTAGTTAGTTGGATCGCCTTCAAATTGAGTAAATACAGCATTTCCTAATTCCAATCCACGGACATAATATTCTAATGAATATCCAAAAGNTCCATAACCAACCCAAACATCTTCTTTGAAAACAATTTCCTTTTTAGGAATGCCAAATACATTTGTTAATAACCCATAATCAAGATCAATACATTCATTTTTCCAATATCCAGTATCATTAGCAATACAATGTTGACCAATCATTACGAAAGATGTGAAATGTTTACCGCTAACTCCGACATTTTCGATGTCATTGAATCGTAAACACATCTGGGGGATGATTAAAGGATTCTCTGGAAATTCGAATGTGATTTTANCGCCTTCAATTCTCTGAAAATCAACAATTGAGGCAATAGTGAAATATAAATCAGGTCTCCACCTAGCAACCACAGGGTATCGATTTATACTAGAATGTCCGTGATCAATGAAGTATTCTTCAATAGCTTTCCAGCATTGTGCATAATCGAGTTTTTTTGATGTAGGAGAATTACCAATAAAACCATATTGCTCACAAGGTTGTTCAGGACAAGTTAAACGAGATTCATCTGCAGTCCAGAAAAAATTATCGCAATTTGAGCATTGTTTTCGACTAAAACCTTCTGTTTCGAATAAATTTACCTCATAATAATTCTTATAATCAGAAGAAAATTTCTTCCGAAGAAGGTCTTTATTCATATTAAGTAAAGATAGTAATTTTCACATATTAATAGCTCTATATACCTATAGAGAAGTCAAGAATAGGAAAATTAAATAATTTTTAAAAATATTTTAAACCTTATATATATGAAAAAAAAATTGTATCGTTATACAAATGGAATACATTTATGCGGCTTTGCTTTTGCATAAGCTTGAACAAAAAATTGATGAAGATACTGTGAAAAAAGTAATTACATCAACAGGTGTANAACCTGATGAAGTTAAGGTCAAGGCATTAGTATCGGCATTAAGTGAAGTAAATATTGAAGATGCTTTAAAGAATGCAGCTACTACAGTGACAGCAGCTCCTGCAGCACCAGCAGAATCATCTGGTGAGGCAAAAGCAGAAGATAAACCAGCTGAAGAGAAAGATGGGAAGAAAGAAGAAGAAGCCATGGAAGGCTTAGCCAGTTTATTCGGTTAAACTAAAATTCTTAATTAAACTTCTTAATCTGAATTCTTAATTGACTAGTTTACTTAATGTTTCTGCTTCTAAATGTTTTTTGGAAAGAATATGCGAAACAGTTTCCTTTGTCATATAATCTGATTCAATAGAGAGATTCTTAGAATTAGTAAATGCTTTTGCAAGTAATAATGGAACAGTTTCTTTAGTAAGATATTCTTCGTTGAGTGCTAAGTTGAGAGCGTTATTGAATGATTGAATTAAATGAGAACGATATTCGTTTAAGTCAATAGCTACATCTTTAGCTGGATAGATTAAACCATCCATATATGCCAAATCAATTGCAACTCCAGCTTTAATCGGTTTAATGTNAAGTTTTGTCAATAATGCTGCAAGAGAAGACTTTATTAAATCTCCTTCTTTTGCAACAACAGTATCTTGACTTACAAATATACTNCCTGCATTAATACGAGTAGGAATATTAAATTTTTTAAATGCACTAAGATCTGGACCAGGTTGCATACCAGTATTACCTGATGGAACGGTAATTTCTCNTGATGCTATATCCCCATCACGGGCGGGAAGATCAATTTTACCTTTTTCGAGCAACAAAAATAATTTAAATGGATCCATATCAGTGAATATGAATGCTTTTTGTTCAGAAACAGCATCTACAAGTTTTTCTGAATTATCTACTTTAGAATCAGTAATACCACGTTTGGAAAGGGTGTTTTTTACAACTCGTATAGTAAGATCGTTTTTAAAATTCTTTCGTAGTTGCATTAATTGTGCAGCACGTACTTTATGGAGATTACAGAAAGCAGTAGTATTATTAGACTTGATTAATTCAGATATTTCGTTAATAGTATCAGTTTTCCATTGAGGATATTTCGACTTTGTTTTTGTGATGGACATTAAATAGCCTCCTGAGCGGAAAGAGTAATAGGTGGAGACATAGAGAGTTTTATAATGAAACCTTTGAGATTCTTTTCACTATTTGGAAGTTTTGATGTGATTGTGTTAATTATTAGCATTGCATTTTCGACAATTTGTTCATCAGTCATATCCTCATCGCCTAATTTCGTAGATAGGGAAAGAGTTCTTCCGCGTATTCGAATGGCAGTTTTGTATTTATTAATCATATTTTCAATTGGAGTGTCAATAGTAATAGGTAGAGGCATTCTTCCTTTTGGGCCAAGAAACTTGCCCAATACTTTACCAACTTTAGGCATTGCTGTAGTTTCGGCCAGAAAGAAATCATAAGAATATGCAATTTTACGAGCTGAACGTTTGTCGCCAGACATTTCATCTATTTTATCAGTTTCAAGGACTTTATCAGCATCAGTTTTTGCACGTAAANTAAGATCTCCTGATGCAATTACACAGACTTTTGATTTATTNTGAGGAGGATTAGGAAGAAAGACAGTTTCGTTTAGATTAATCTGATTCTTTTTTACATCTATATCTTTAAGATTTATCACTAATTCAAAAGATTGTTTAAACTGGCGTTTAGTTGAGGCAGAACGTGCCTGTTTTACTGTTTCAAGTATTGTTTGTGATTTAACCATTTTTTTTACACCTTAATATTCTCAGAACTATTCCATTTTATAAATTTTTTATAATTATCAATTAAATGAGTCATCCCATTTTCCGTCGTTAATTTCAGAAATAATGTCTTTTGGTTCCTTATTTTCCACAGTAATACCCATACTGACGCAAGAACCAACTAATTCTTTTACAGCGCTTTTAATAGTAGTAGCATAAGATTGGTCAATTTTANTATTAGCAATCTTTACTAATTGTTCAAGGTTAAGATTTCCAACTTTTTCAGTGTTTGGTGTGCCAGATCCTTTTTCAACACCTAATGCCTTTGCTAATAACGCAGAAGATGTAGGAATACCTACTTCAACTTCAAATGTCTTACTTTCAACTTGCACAATAACTTTTACAGGAACTCGCATGCCAGAATATTCTTTAGTCTTTTCGTTGATGTCATTTACAATTGCCATAACGTTGAGACCCATTGGTGCGAGAGCAGGTCCTAAGGGAGGNCCAGCATTTGCTTGGCCNCCAGCAACTAATAAAGGAATAATTTTTTCATCGCCCAAGTTAATCGTNGCCCTTTGATTTTTCAACAATACGAATGCCGTTAACATCAATAGTAACAGGTAATTGGTATGGAGCGTCAAGCAACATAATAGTCACTTCCGAACGTCCAGCTTCAACACGTGATATTTTAGCTTTCATATTTTTAAATGGACCACTAGTTATTTCAACANTATCATTAATAGATATTTCNGAAACTATTGATCTAGTAACAAGGAATTTTTCAATATCTTCATAAGGAACAATACCAGGAATCATATTTTTCACATGTTTAAATCCGGAAATTGCATCAGATACCACTTGAGCATTAGGAGCTTCAAAAAAAACATANCCCTTTAGTGAATCGATAACAACNATAGAACGAATGGTAGAAGAGATTACAGAATTTTCGGTTTCGTTGCGTTCTAAACGATTGCCAACAAATTTAGCGACATTCCTTTCTTGACCGCCAGTTGTTTTTACTGCAAAAAATCTACTTTGTATTGAGGTACTCATATTACATTACTTTACCCAGTTAATCTGAATAATGAGCCAATTAATTGGATTATATATCCAATAGACCCAACAATACTCATTCCAATCATTGTNAGCTTTAGATATAGTAAAAACTCAGTTCTATCAGAACGCTTTGCTAATTTGAGCGTATGTATACATGAATGTGCGAAAGCAATAATACCAGCCAATTTATTCTTTGTTGAATGATAGATTATATTTGATAAACTTTTTGTTATAAGTAGAAAAAGATGAATAACNCATTCAAGAAGTCAACCTTAGTATTGTCAAGAAAGGATCCAGCAAGTATGACAATGTTAAAGAGATTGAAAAAAAGGCAGAATTTTGACAATATTGAAGAAAATAGCGGATATAGCAAATTACAGAGCAAAAATATGACAGTGATAGTGTTAGATGAAGAAATGATTTATTGTGATAATATAGAAGATATTGAAGATTCAGATAGATTTGTATTTTTATCAAGACATGTAAGTCAAAGTAAGAAACCAACACTAACATCTCATTTTTTAGGAAATCCTTCTAACGAAGCGCCATATGGAGGAGAGAAAATGCAAATAGCTGCTACATGTCCAGAATTAATGAAAAACTATATGATAAATTTATACAAACAGAAGAATAGTTTGTTGAACTATGAGATAAGTCTAGAAGCAACGCATCATGGTCCTACTAGTATTTCAAAACCATGTATATTTATAGAAATTGGTTCAGAGATTAAACAATGGCAAGATGAAAATGCAGCAGAGATTGTGATAAAATCAGTGATTAACTCAATAGAGAATCAAATTGATGTAAAAAAGGTAGGAATAGGGTTGGGTGGACCGCATTACTCAAAGAAATTTACAGAATTATTAATTAATACAGAGTATGCAATTGCGGGATATATATCAAGACATTATATGGAATATTTTAATCAGGAAATACTAGAGCAAATGATAGAGAAATGTGAACAAGAAATTAATTATGCAATTATAGACAAGAAGGGAATAGGAAAAGAAAGAAAAAGAGTACTAGAAATATTACAAGAGAATAAACTTAGAATAATATCTATTTAGGAGATTCATCTGAACTTTCTTCGTGAAAAATTTTAGAATAAAGCTTTTCAATTGGAGAAATAAAGGGATTAATAAATCGAGCAANTTTTAGATTTCGAACAACAGGAATCAATGACATTATACCAACTTGGTCTTGTGTGCCAGTTGTAACTTCTTTAAATTGTTTAAACAAAGCATATTTCGAGATAGTTGTTTTGCCAGTTTCATTTTCCCATAGAAATAGACCAATAAGAAGCCCGTTCATTAGAATAAATGGTAGTCCTAATGGAATAGCAGTTTCTTTTGCAATTACTTCACCATACTGCATTCCCTTAATTGGGTCAATCAAAGCAGTAAAGAATACATTAAT
The DNA here is from genome assembly GCA_013306035.1 of Nitrososphaerota archaeon. GTDB lineage: Archaea > Thermoproteota > Nitrososphaeria > Nitrososphaerales > UBA57 > UBA57. The sequence goes on along the minus strand of JABUBF010000002.1, from coordinate 23,629 downwards.
TGCTTGAACAGAATTTACTTGTCCAAGTCTAATACTAGCTGCATCAAAGATTGGTGGAAGTATTAAGAAGAATATAGGAAATACAAAAAGCGGAAGAAGCATCAGAGTCCAGAATACAAGCTCTAGTAAAGATCGAAGCCATTTTTCAAAGTCGAAAGAGTTTTGTGTGGATATTTTCTTTTCTCTCCTAACTAGGAAATTTTAATCTTTAATTTTAACCTTTCTATAAATGAAACACTTATTCGTTAGTTTTATTAGGCCACATCATATCTCTCAGCTTTTTACCCGTAGATTCTATTTGATGGGAGGCGATTTTATCAAGATATTTATCAAACGACTGTTTTCCTTCTTTATTATAAATATTTCTCCACTCTTCGGCAAATTCTCCGGATTGGATTTCATCAAGAATTTTTTCCATTTCGTCACGAGAAGATTGATTAATAACACGAGTACCTCGTGTTAAACCTCCGTATCGAGCAGTTTCACTGACTCTCTGATACATGCCTTTAAGACCGTATTGTTGAATCAAATCAACAATAAGTTTTAGTTCATGAAGGCATTCAAAATATGCTATTTCAGGTTGATAACCACGATTTACTAATGTCTCAAAAGAATTTTGAATTAAAGAAGCAGCTCCACCACATAGATCTNCTTGTTCTCCAAATAAATCAGTTTCAACTTCTTCTTTGAAAGTTGTCTGGAGAAGACCTGCTCTTGCACATCCAAGACCTTTAGCAATAGATAATGCTCGATTTAATGCATTATTAGTGAAATCTTGTTGAACAGCTACTAATGCAGGAGTTCCAAAATTATCTAGATATAATTCTCGTACACGTCGTCCAGGAGCTTTAGGGGCAACCATTAAGACGTCAACCCATTCAGGAGGTTTTACCCACTGGTAATTAATTACTAGGCCATGAGAAAAACCCAATGCGTTACCTTCTTTAAGATGGGACGCAATTTGTTCTTCATAAAGTTTAGGTTGTTCCATATCAGGAACTAAAATATGGATTATATCAGATTGTTCTGCGGCTTCAGATACTTCCATGACTTTGTGTCCGTCATCTAATGCTTTCTGCCAACTAGATCCGCCTTTTCGTAAACCAACAATTACATCAAGTCCAGAGTCTTTTAAATTGGAAGCTTGTGCAGCACCTTGAATTCCATAACCAATAACAGAAATAGTCTCATTTTTTAATTGAGACATATCAACATCGTCATCGTGCCAGACTTGAGCCATGTTAAAGAAAATTCTTAATCTAATTATTAAGTCTATTTATTATAATAATTTAAGATACCTAGTGTATTAGTTTCTTATAGTGATTAACAAACAAGCTAAGCCAATTATTGAACATTTAGGAGAATTAAGAAATCGTTTCGTAAGGATTATGATATCAATATTAGTTTGTACTTTTGCACTTTTTATGTTTTCGACTAGAAATATATCTATAGATGGAAGGAATATTCGGATACCATATCCAGATATTTATAACAATATGGCCTCACAAATAATTATAGCATTACAAGGTATAGTACTACCAGAGTATGTGAAATTGATTTTGACTACTCCAGGACAGGCATTGTCAGCACAAATATACATTTCTTTGATGTGCGGAGTGATCATATCAATGCCTTTGATATTGTGGGAATTGACAGGATTTATAAAACCAGGACTATATAAGAATGAAATCAAGTTACTGAGAAATCTGCTGGTACCTGCATCTTTATTATTTTTCATAGGAGCTGTATTTGCACTATTCATAATGGTGCCAATGACGATGGAATTTTTATACANATACGGAGTATCGTTACAAGCAGAAACATACATAACGATAAATGAATTTGTTGCGTTCATAACATTCTTCATATTAGCATTTGGCATAGCATTTCAATTGCCTATAATCATGTGGTTATCTACAAAATTTGGATTAATCAGTAATACATTTTGGAGAGATAATTGGAGATATACATTAGTGTTACTTGTTGTAATAGGAGCTATAATAACTCCTGATGCAAGTGGAATAACAATGTGGTTGATAACAATACCAATGATGGTACTTTATTTTATAGGATATGTAGCTTCTAGAAATGTAAGTTCAGAAAGAATAGTAAAAACTTAAGGGACGAACTCACATACTCAAGATCCTCGTCATCAAATCAGAGGGCTTTGTCGTCATTGTTCATCCCAANTTATAATGAAAAGCACGTATATTTATCAATAAATCAAAATTATTATGAGTCAAGTTTACGTTTAATAGCTGCTCGTAGTTGCTCATCGTCTTTAGTAGTAGCATCTATACCCAAAGCAGATGCGGATTTTTGTAATTCATATTTAGAGATACTTTTTGAAGGAGTAGTAGTTTCAAATTCAGAATAAGATTTCACTTCACGTTCAAAATCAGACTTACTTTTTTGGAATTCAGCCATAACTTTACCTAGATTTCTTGCCAATTCAGGAAGTTTATCAGTTCCAACAAGGAAAATTCCCACAACGAGGGCAATCCATATCCATTCCATACCGCCAACAGCCATAATTTGAATTAAACATGATAAAAGAAAAGGTTTTTTAATTCAGAGCAATCAGAGATTTCATTGATAAACACCATACCTGAAATAACCTTTTTTATAATTGGATTATCCATAGCGGTTTCATTAGGTTCAGTATTAACTAGAAGGCAGTTTACTGATGTCGAAAAAACAAAAAAACAACAGAAAGAGGTATCAGAATACAATAAACAGTTAAGAGGTGCAATGATGAAAAGAGACAAACCGCTTGAGGCGAAATTAAAAAAGAAACAAGCTCAAATGAAACAGATGCAAGCAAAATTAGCCCGAGACAGTTTAAAACCTACATTCATATTTATTGTTCCACTTCTACTAATATGGACATTTGTATTACCAGAAATAATTGGACAAGATTGGTACAACATTCCAGCAGCCTCATCTCCAATTTCAATGAATCTAATTATGTTTGAAACAGAGAAGGTTACTTTAGAATCTGGAAGAGTTTTAGAGCATGGAGTTCCAACATTCTTTTGGTATTTAATTAGTTCAATATCAGCACAAGGAATGATAATGAAATTAATGAAGATGACTTAACTGTATTTCAAAGTAATACATTACCGCCATCAATAACTATCGTTTGGCCATTAACAAAGCTAAAGTTGTCAGAAACAATAAGAGAACAAGTATTTGCAACGTCAGTGGTGTCTCCCCATCGTTTTAATGAAGTTTCATTAGCGAGTTTTTGTTGAGTTTTACTGTCGAAATGCTCAAAGGTAGTAGAACTTTTGATATTGCCAAGAGCCAAGCAATTAGTACGAATATTATATTTTCCATATTCCAGTGCAAGATGTTTAGTGAGTCCTAAAAGTCCAGCTTTAGCAACAGTATAAGGTGCACCTTTATCATGACCTGCAATTGCAGNAGTAGATGATATATTAATTATATTACCTGAATTAGCTTTTTTCATTATTGGAATAACAGCTTTACAACATCGAATACTGCCCAATAAATCCGCATCAATGACATTTTTATAGCCTTCAAGACTGATATCGGTAAAAGAGGAATCCCAATATTCGGAAGTAAGCGGATAACCTGCATTATTAATTAAAATATCAATTTTCCCATAATGATCTTTAGTAGTTTGTATAAGATTGGATATATCGTCATCAATAGTAACATCTGTTTTTATTGCAATTGGATCTGTATCGTAAGAATTTAGGTTTTTAACAATTTCTTTTGCCAATGAAAGATTTCTAGAAGTAACAACTACATTGGCGCCCTTTTGTGAAAACACTTCTGCTATAGATTTCCCAATTCCCTTTGTAGAACCAGTAACAATAGCAACTTTATTGGATAATTCATCCATTAAACTAATAGTTAAGAGATAAGAATTTGAACTTTTCTATAAGTTATTCAACGGAGATTTATATAATTATTCAATATAAGGGGATTAATGAGACAAGTTTATCCAGAACCAACAGTAGGAGCTTTAATAATTAATAGTGAGAATAAGATTTTATTAGTAAAATCTCACAAATGGATGAATGGCAAGTATTCAGTTCCTGGTGGGCATGTAGAAATTGGTGAATCATTTGAGGAAGCCATAATTAGAGAAGTTAAAGAAGAAACAGGGCTAGACATAGTGCCTAAGAGATTATTCATGGTTCAAGAATGTGTACATCCAAAAGAATTTTTCAAGAAGAAACATTTTATCTTCTTTGATTATATTTGTCAGGCTAAGAACATAAAAGTGCAATTAGATGAAAGAGAATTACAAGAATATAATTGGTTCAAGATAGAAGACATAAAAGAAGATTATTTAGAACCTTACACAAGGAATATGATATTAAAATTTAGAGAAGATAGTGATTTAGAAAGTAGAGAAATCTATTTGATTAAAAAATGATTAAGAGAAATCAAAATTACGGCCAATTCCTTTTTCTAACGCTTCTTGATATATCAGATTAGCAGTAGAGATATCCTCAAGAGATAAACCCATTGATTTAAACATCGTAATATCATCTTCGCTAGTTCTGGCAGATTTATTTCCAAGAATAATATCAGCAAGTTCAGCAAATACGTTAGTTTCAGAGATTCCTCCAGCTTCACGAACGGCAGTATTTATTTCGTCAACAATGACCTTACTGCGATTAATGGTAGTATTATCCACTTCAGAGCTTTCCTTAGTGTGAGCTCCAATACAATTGATATGAGTTCCAGTATTAACTAGATTGCCATCAAATAATGGCGAGGGAGAACTGGTCGCAGTAACTAGTATATCATTATCAAGAACTTTCTCAATATCATGTTCTACAATAATAGGAACTTCAAGTTCAGTTTCAAGAGATTTAATGAATTCAGTTTTCTTATCGGCAGAAGGACTAGTCATGACTATACGAGATATATTACGAACAGAACATATAGCCATCAATTGAAATCGAGATTGATATCCTGAGCCAAATATTCCAACAGATTCAGAATTTTGTCTAGATAAATATTTAGTAGCAACGCCGGTGACTGCCCCAGTTCTCATTCCAGTAATAAGGGAACCATCCATTATACAGATCAATTCTCCAGTATCAGTATCGGTGAGAGATATTATACCCTGAGTTGTAGGTTTGTTGAGTTTGATATTTTCTGGAAATACTGTTACAATTTTAGTGCCTAATGCTTTCATTCCACTCATATGAGCAGTCATAACTCCATACCAGCCATTTTTATCTTCTACAATAANAACTCCACGGTCGGTCATTTTTACATTATTTTTAGATAATTCAATGAAACTTTCTTCCATGGTTTTAATATTAGATTCCATTGTAAGTAAGAAATCAACGTCTTTATGCGAGAGTAAAAGAACCATAGTAATCACTTAAACAGATACTTCTTCAATAGATTGAATCAGTTTATTATTTTCGTCGTGTAAACCAATGTTAATTCTTATATAATTTTCTAGGCCAAGTGCGCCGCTTACGTCACGTACGACAATACCTTTACGGAGTAATTTTTCATAGATATCTGCGCCACCAGAATTTGTAAATTTTAATAACATAAAGTTTGAGGTACTTGGGATAATTTCAACGTTCTTTATTTTAGAAACTTGTTCAATGAATAATTTTTTTTCAGAGAGAATCTCTTTGACATTGTTCTCAATCCAATCAATATTATTTAAAGCGATTCTGGACAAGTTAACAGAGAGTTCGCCAACACTGTTAGGCGGTCTGACCTTATTCAATAAAGAGGTAGTAGATATTGATGAAAGCAGATAACCGACTCTCAATCCAGCTAAACCAAAGGCTTTAGAAAATGTCCTGACTACAATTAAATTGTCATAGCGATTTACTAAATTCGCTACAGTTTCTCCAGTAAATTCAAAATATGCTTCGTCGACAATTACAGGAACGTCGGAACTAGACAAGAGTTTTTCAAGTGAGTTTTTGTCTACAAGATTGCCAGTAGGATTATTTGGACTGCAGAGAATAATTAAACTAGTGTTGTCATTTATACTGTTAGAAATTTTGGTGAAGTCGTCAGAAAAATCAGAATTTCTTGTTATTTCCTTGACATTACCACCTATAATTTGAATCATTTTCTCGTAATAGGAATAAGTTGGAGTAGAAAGAATTACATCACTAGAAGGCTCAATAAATATTGAACCAATCATAAATAATCCTTCGTCCGCGCCATTAGTTAATATTAGATTATTGACATTGCATGAACAATAATCTGCAAGTAACTTACGGACAGAAATATATGAAGAATCAGGATATCGGTTAATCTCTAGATGATTGAATTCTTTACTAAGTTCTTCGAGCCATTCAATAGGAGTTTTATGTGAAACGTTAGTATCAAAACGAGTTATNTCATTAGGATTTTTTCCTATAGAATTAGCAATATCGTCAGTAGATGGTTCCCAACTATATGGAACAAAATTTTTCAAGAATTTCCTAATTTTCATAACTTATTGTAACGATTATTATTTCTTTGTATTGTATTAATTCATTTTGAGGAATTTTTATTTAAATTGATTTTAANAAGGTCGAGATTTAGTAAAGAAGAGTGGGCAGAATGAGATACAAGTTGGTCTTCGTCAGATGTTGCACGAACAAGAGCGTCACGGGATACTTCATCTCCAATAGAACCCAAAGCAACGGCAGATTCATGTCTAACTACATGGTCAATATCAGTAAGCATGGCTTCAATTAGATGAGTAACACATTGTGGAAAACCTAATTGTCCAAAAGTAAATGCAGCTTCATGTCTGACAAGAGAAGTTTCGTCGTTTTTTAGAATTTCAGGCAATACAGGAACAACAGAATTATCGCCAATATCTGCTAGTATGCAAACACAACGTGTTCGAACAGATATACTTTCGTCTTGTTGAAGTAGATCTATAAAGAAATTAAGATCCATTTTTTTAAAAGCCTTATCGCATTCAATTAATTTAGCGAGATCTCCATCTTTACGGGTTAACAATTGGTTCTTTTTTTGTAGTATCATAAATATATCAAATTGAATATGACAAAGAATTTAAATAATTAATTAAATTTTCTATATGAATTAGGTTTTAGAGTAAATCATAATGTATTCGTGTGAATAGGATTTATTATGACTAGTGGCAGACGATACAAATCGGCCAGTCTTAGGATCTCTAGTTGTAGGAAGGCATTTGAATGGAATTTTTCGTTTTATAATTTTGTGTTCAGTAAATCCAATAGTAGCTAATATTTCATCAAAAACTTGCGTATTTGATATATCAACTCCTCGAAGAGCAGTGTTNCCTATAACTACAGCCATTTTACCATTAGTTTTTAATAAATCGTATGATTTATGGAAGAAATTCTGCATGTCGATAAAATAAGAATAGACAGTCTTCGATAATGCTTTACTATGATTGTGTAAAGAATCTGCAATCATACCTCCAGTATAGCTATAGAGGTTATTGTCATTAGTCTTACGATGGGAAGAGCCAATAAAATTCTGTTTTGATGGAATATCTTTGAAAAAATCTTGTAGAAATGACAGACTAAGTGAATGAATGTCTCGATATTCATAACTAATTACATAGGGTGGAGAAGTAACTATCAAAGAACATTCTTCGTCTTTTGGTAAATCTTGCAGATCGCCCACATATACACGCCTATAATAATCAAGATTGTTAAGAATTTTTGGAGAAAGAGTATTTATTAATTGTTCGTTACGAATTTCCATTTTTTTTAATTGATTAAAATAACGAGTTATCGGATCGTTTACTCGATTAAGAAATTTTGTTTTATCTTTATGAGGCTTTATAGAACCATTATTCCAGTAGCTAGAGGGTTTTAATATGTGAGAAAATGCACATAAAAAGAATAATTGTAAGTTTTTGGGTTTGATTTGTTTAATTTTAGATAGAAGATGATTAAGAATATAATAACTATTATCGTCAAACCATTTTGATAGTTCCTGTGGAATGTCATAGTCGGTTGTCANATTAGAATGTTTGAGTTCATAATGTAGAAATGAGATAGTATTAGAGATTTTAGATGGATCGAGAGGAGTTGTCTTAGCTAAAGTAATCATATGTGCAATTGGATTAATATCAGTACCAAGAGCCACTCTATTGTGAAGAATAGATTCCAAGATTGTAGAACCTGAACCATAGAAAGGATCACAAATTATATCTCGTTCTTGAGAATTTTCTAGAATTAATCTACGGGCCAATTGTGGAATGAATTTTGCAGGATAGCGATGATAACAATGAGTAAGATAGTTAGTATCTTTTTGTGTAAGATTGTCAAAAGACCAGGAATTTTCAGTAACAATCTTAGACACTGGTTCAATCAATCGTGACCGGGTAATTGACATATAATTATCTGGTAGCAATTGTTTTATTCATATTAAGTCAAAATAACTTTCCATTAGAGTGAGTTTCAGTTGAGTCTTCCACAGCTAACCTGAAATATATCAAAAACAAACGTGTTTTGATTGAATAAAGAAAATATTTTAAAAGAATTGAAGAATTCATTTAAATTAAGTTTGTATGAAGCTAAAACATATCTAAGTCTACTAGATGGAAATAACAATGTTAAAACAATTTCAAGAGGTTCAAAAGTACCATTACCTAGAATTTATGACACATTAAGAAGTCTTGAAGACAAGGGATTTGTAAAAAAATTAAATAAGGGATATTCACCGGTTGAACCTGAAATTGCTTTAGAAGGACGGATAATACATACAAGCTATGAATTTGACAATATTATAAAAACTCAAAAAGAAGTGAAAAAAGATATATTATCAGAATTAAAAAGAAGGCCAGTTTCAACAAATGTGGGGATTGAATCTGAGACTTTAATCGGCATTCACAATATCGGGAATAAATTTTTGGAGATCATGAAGGATTCAAAGGAGATAATAATTAGTGTGAAGAAAGCATTCGAAGTTAAAGAATTGTTTTTGAGTTTTCTAATCAATACTAATGTAAATAATAAGAAGATAACAATTTTTACTCCAAATTCGTATAAGATATCAAAAACTGATCAGAATATATTAAAAAATACAAATGTAGAATTAAAAAAACGTGCGTATATTTTACTGGATTTAATGGCAACTGATCAAGGAGATGTAATAATAGGAGTNCCAGATGTGTCAGGTAGTCCAGAACGTACAATTGCAATATGGATTAGAAACAAAGAATTTGCAGAATCCTTAATGACGTCATTAACAGAATGAAATAGTTCTATGAGTTAGGAGTAATTGGTTGAGTTTCAACTTCTTCAGAACGACCATACACATAACTACCTATAGCAGCAGCTACGACTGAGAATATTATAACAGAAATAACCAATTGTTGCATATATGGCCATTCATATCCAAGAGTTGAAGGGAGTTGAGATACTGCTGCGGCAGCTAGGCCACGAGGCAGCAGAGATGACAATAAAGGCAAATTCTTCATCATGGATTTATCTTTTTTGAGTGTAATACGAAATGATAGATTACGAGCTACAACTAATAGTCCAGTAATAAAAACTCCTAACAATATGATTTTTGTGGCTGGTTCAAAGATCATACCCAAATACACGAAAAAGAATGTTGTTAAAAGAAAAGAAATCTGTCCTTGGAATTTCCTCATAAGAGAGCCAGCGTCAACAGGATTATCACGGAATGATGGAATAAAACCAAATTCTTTGCCATTTCCAAGAACTAAACCGAAACATAATGCTGCAAGTGCGCCATTACCACCACTCATTTCAGAGAATCCATAGAGCATCAAACAGGTTGTTAAAGTCAGAATATCATCATGTGTTACATCTTGTTGAGATGCGATTCTGCTTACTCGTATAGGAAAGCTTTGTAAAATTTTTAGCCAAATAAGACCTCCAAGTATACCAAAAACAATTCCGATTGAGAATTTACCAGCTATTCCTTGAAGAAGAATAGAAGAGACGCCATCAGAACTTTCAGGGTTAGAAGTTCCAGTATAAATACTTAGAATTGTAACGCTTAGCACTACAACAAATACATCAGTAAACGCAGATTCAATTGTAAGAAATGTTTCTGCTTTTTTATTTAGATTTAATTTATTAACCAATGGAATAATTACTGCAGAACTAGTTCCGCATAGTGCAGCTCCAAAGAATAATGAAGCAAATAAGGCGTCACGTCCAGTTCCCCAAGGATTGTCAAATACGAATGAGTTAATTAGATATCCGACAACAGTGAGAACAAATATTGTAATTATTACACTTGTAGATGTAACAAAAAATCCACGTGGAGTTTCTTCAATAACTTGTCGAATTTTTAGGTACATACCGCCATTGAAGAGAATTACAGCAATAGCTAATGCAGAAAGATATGGTGCAATTTGGACTAAAGTTAATGACAAAGATTCTTGCTCCGTTGCTGTACTAGCAATGAATGCTGCCGCAATAAAACCCAAGATAATTAAAAACGGTGTATCTGGAATACCGGTTCTATCAAAGATATTAGATGCGATATAACCAATTATTGTAATTATTCCTATTGAGAAGAAAACTACTTCAGTTTCCATGAAATATTATTCCCCAGCTATGATGAAACCAGCATTCATCATTTGTTGATGAATTNCATTACATTTAAACTCTNGAAGGTGTTACAGTGTATATTGAGAATTTTTTTATTGTTACTTTTGTTATTAATTATTCCACATAGTGATGCGCATATATTAGGNGGTTCACAAATACAAGTAAATCAAGTAATTTTTCAGTTTCTAACGGACCCTGCTTTTGTTGTAGAAGATGAAGATTTCTATCTAAGTTTTAGTGTACAAGATGCAGTTACTGAAAAGGGATTAAAAGGTATACNNGCAACAATTATTTTCTATGATAATNATGGAAGAATGTTAGATACAATCGATGTAGAAGGAAGTGAGATTATAGAAGGAGATTTTGCAATTAAATATAATTTTGAGAATGACGGCATATATGATGTAAAAATAGAGATATTAAAGGAATCAGATGTAGCAGCAATTGATACACAATTCAGAATATTAGTAGCAAACAAGTCGATATTAGAAGATTCNTCATTCATAGTAGGAATAGTAATTACTTCAATCATCATAGGATTAATAATAAAAAATCGAGTAATAGATAGATAATCTAAAGTTTAGAATCTTTAAAANATTGAAAATCAGATTTTAGAGAATCAGGAATTTCTGAATAGACGTCGGTAATCAGAGTGTCCAAACTAGGCATAGGAGAAGATTCTNCCTGAGTAATTGCTTCAGTAATTTGTCTTTCGGTTTTTTGTTGGATTTCTTGTTCAAGATCACGATTCCATATGCCAGAATTTTCAAGATATTTACGGAATCTTGCAATTGGGTCTTNGGATAACCAATTTTTGTATTCGGCTTGATCTTGGTACCTTGTTCCGTCATCTGAAGTAGAATGTGGGGAAAGTCTATATGTTTTGGCTTCAATTAATGTAGGACCTTTTCCTTCACGAGCTTTTTCCATAGCAGACTTAGTAACCATATAAACGGCCAATATATCATTACCGTCAACAACAACACCATCAAATCCATATGCTTTAGCTTTAATTGCAATTCCATCAGAAGCAGTTTGATGAGAGATATTGGTAGAGATAGCCCATTGATTATTTTTACAGAAGAAAACTGTAGGAGTTTTGTAAACACCAGCAAAATTAAGTCCGGCATGAAAATCATTAGATGAAGTTGCACCGTCACCAAAATAAACAATAGTACCAACTTTATCGTCAAGAAGTTTTGAAGCAAAGGCAGTACCAACAGCGTGAGAGATTTGCGTACCTACAGGAGCAGACGGTGGAACAAATCTTTTAGAACTGCAACCGAATAAACCTGGAAGAGATCTTCCTTTATGTTCNTCTTCAGCACTTCCACGCAAATGTGAAATAATAAAATTCAAGGTAACNCCTTTTAGAAGCATTGCNCCTTGTTCTCGATATGCAGGAAAGAACCAATCGTTATTTGAAACACCGAGTGCACTACCAACGGAACAAGCTTCTTCGCCATAAGATGGTAAATAAAAACCAATACGGCCTTGTCGTTGTAAAGCAACCATTTTTGTATCAAGAGTACGTGTAAGGACCATAGTCTGATATGCTTTGATTAATTCCNCTTCAGAAAGATCAATACTTACATCTTTGAGTATTTCCCCTTCGGNTGTAAGACATTGTAACATGTGAGTCATATTTGCTAATCAGTGAAACCGGTTTTTACAAGAATGCTTTTAACGTTTATGATTTTTTCGACAATAGACGAAGATATAATCAGAATGGTAAGGCAATAATTAAGATAATAACTACAAATAACAGAGACAATTAGAATAAGATAAATGTATGAGGGAAAATTAGTCAATCTTTTGGAGGCGTCGCTGATAGGATATGAATTGATTTATGTAGATAAGAAAAAGAAACTTACAAAAATTTATACAAACGAAGAATCTACGTCGTATAACGTATCTATAGCATTAGATTCTGCAAATAAGATAATAGAATTACAAATATTACAAATAATTTGGGGAAAAGATAATGAAGCAGAAATGGCAGAGTTAGATAAATTCCCAGATAAAGTAAACAAATATCTTGATTTGGATATGAAGAAAATCACAGAAATGTAAACGCCGGGAGTGGGATTTGAACCCACGAGACCCTTGCGAGTCACAAGCTTACTGAAATATATTCCAGGCTTGCGCCTTACCAGATTGTCCTTTGCTCTAGACTACCCCGGCTATGATTCGAAGAAACGCCTTACAAAGATAAAATCTTTTATGAATAAATCAATCTTGAGATTCGTTTTTTGTCCAAAGTTTGGGGTAAGTGCTAGGTTTCATTATTACTCTTTTAGTTTTACAAGCAATTCCTTTTTTATTTTTAGTAATATCATCAGAAGACATTAGAGATTCAGCAAGAGCAATTAATTCGCCTTTTTGAGATAACACTGCAATATTTTCAGCCATTGAGATTTCTTTAGATAGGTTCAGAATTCCAGGAATGGCGAGCTGTGCTCCATGGCATATTGAATCAATAGCAGAACATCTCACAGTAATAGACTTTAATGGTTTAGTAATAAATTCAACAGGATGAACAAGTTCTCTAAATCTAGTTTCGTCGTTCTCTTTTTGTAGTCTATATATAGCATCACTTAGCTCATGTAATGGTACAAAATTACTATCTTCATCAATGTGCATAACACGAGTGCGTCGTAATTCAATCATAGTGGCACCGCATTCCATTATTTCTCCAATATCATATACTAATTTACGAATATACGTTCCTGCTTCGCAGAGTACACGTANACATAAGAGTCTACTAGTATCATCCAAAACTTTAATGTCGTAAATATTTCGAATTCGTGTCTGGCGTTTTACTGCAGAACGTTGCGGAGGTCTTTGATATATAGGTCCTTTGAATTGATTTATACAATCGTATAGTTTAGTTTGATTTACGCTATTATGTAAACGCATAACAGCAATGTATTCTTTAGGGCCGTATAATAAAATAGGTAAGGCTTTTGTTGCATTACCAAGACTAATCGGCAACAACCCAGTAACCATCGGATCAAGTGTTCCACTATGTCCAGCTTTAGTGTATTTCAACATAGATTTGACCCAAGATACAACTTGATGACTAGTAGGGCCAGATTGTTTATCGACAAATATTATACAATTATCAATTAAATCGTCAATGGATCGTTTATCGGGATATGAACCAGAATCAAGAATATCAGGTTCTTCATTGAGAATAATCTGTTCGTTATTGTTTGTTTTAGAGTGATTCATTTACGGAACTAATAACAGATTTACAAACTTGATTAATATTCATATCGTTTGTATCAATAATTATATCAAAAACTGATAGATCAGTACCTAATTTCATACTGTATAATTTCTCATAAATTTGTTGATTTTTTGTATCGCGTTCATTAACGATTTTAGTAGATTCTTCGAGAGAAACGGTATCACGGGATCTTAATCGGATAGACCGATTTTCCTTTGAGGCTTCGAGCCAAATAGAGATTCCATTTGAAGTCAACCAAGGAAGAGTATAACTCGTAATAACTACATCTCCTTGATTTAATAAATCCATCAAACGTTGATCTACAAGTTTGTCGAAGGAGGAGTCTTGCATTCGGTTTGATAGGAATTTCATTCCGTCGTTATTATCCCACCAATCAAGACCAGAAATACTAAATCCTTTTTCTTTTGCAATTTCTTTAAGCATATCACCGCCTGAATAGTATTNAATATCAAATTCTTTACAAAGTGAATGTGCAACAGTAGTTTTACCGACAGCGGACATTCCTGATAAAATAATTCCTTTCATGAGGAAAACTCTAATCTAGACCCAAAGAGTTAACAATTGATTCTGCAGCTTCTTTAGATTTTCCATCTGAATTAAGTACAACCAATAATGATGCGCTAGTAAGTATACCTGCAGAAGACAACATACTTCGTGCAATTTGATTATCAAGTTCAATTGATTCGATAGTTGTAGAATCTCTATTACGTGTAGGATCGTTAGATCTTCTATCAAGTACATCATGAGGTAAGGCTTCTACAAGAATAAGATTAGTTGGAAGAAGAGACTCCAATATAGGAAGAGGTAAACCAGGCATATAACCAGAAGTGGTTTTGATAAACAAGTGAGTGTCAATTACAACAACGTCAGAATCAATATTTGCAATAGATTTTGCGGCATTGATTTGTAATTCTTGTTGTTTGTCAGTAGACAAAGTTCTCATTTCATCACGATCAGAAATTCCAAGTTTTTGAGCTTCTTCAAACATGATTGTTCCGAAAGTAAGATTATCAACTTTAACATCTTTCTGTGCAAGAAGTGATAGTACTTCATTAACTACTGTGGTTTTTCCAACTCCGGCAATTCCAACAATAACAACACGTTTATTGTTTGCCATAAAGAATCAATCTTTACCTAGGAAACCGGCCAATCCAGGCATCATTGTTTCTAATTTTTCTTTCATAAGTAATTGATAATAATTAATGAAGATGCTTACCATAAGCAATATACCCGTTCCTCCTCCAAATACACCTAAGATATCTGATACAGAAGCTAATAATCCCATAAGTATTCCTCCAATAATAGTAATAACTGGAATATATCGATCAAGAAGTACTTCAAGAGATCCTTCTGAACGACGAAATCCAGGAACCTGAACATTTGCACCAAGTAGTTTGGTTGCCACGCTTTTTGAACCAAGGCCTCCTATTTCTACCCATACACGAGCAAAGATAGTACACATTACTACATAAAATAATACNTATGTTATTGCTCTCAATGGTTCAACAGNCAATACTTCGAGGCCACGAGGAGGAGAAATATAATATGCAAATCCTCCAATAGGACCTGCAGTAGGATCTGCGGNATTAAACTGTGCAAATAGATTTAGGAGTGTATTACTATTGGCGGGATTAAATCTAGACCAGATAATTTGAGAGAAGAATGAAAGATTGGCCAATAAAGCGCCTGTAAGAATAACAGGCAAAACAGAGACGTATAATAATTTAATTGGATAAGTTCCTTGAAAACCTCGATACTTAGTAGAAGTTATCGGTATTTCGATTCTTATACCTTCGGCATACACAATTAATCCAAGTATCGAAATAGTTANGAATAAAGTAACTAAACTAGGAAGACCNCCAGGACGTAAGAGTATACTTTCTGGAGAACTAGAAAGAAGTGTAGAAACAGNGTGAGGAATTATTCCAAAGTAAGTACTGCCTGCAGGAATTAATGCAAATACACTCCAAAATATTGTTTGTGATACACCAGCGGCAATAAATAAACTGATNCCACTTCCTAAACCCCAGCCTTTTTGAATTAATTCGTCCAAGAGTATGACAATAAGTCCAGCAAACATAATTTGAATAATAATTGTGGCAGAAGTAGAAAAGGGTAGATTTTGTCCGAATGAACCGCCAATCATAAAAGCTACAGCTTCTGCAAATGTNACTATAAGTGCAAGAATCTTAGTGCCTGCCGAGAATAAAGCACGATCNTCAGGTTTTTTAAAATCTAAGTGGATTATGTCTGCACCTTTTAATAATTGTAATATTAAACCTGCAGTAACAATAGGGCCGATTCCAAGAGTCATCAATGTGCCTTGGGAAGAGGCAAAGATAATTGCAGTATAGGACATTTGATCATCTGCTCCNGATGCAACGCCGTATAATGGGACTTGGGCCATAATAAGATAAATAGTAACTGCAACTGCAGTCCAAAGTAATCTATTAGTAAGAANTGGTTTGACTGTAGGTTTATCTACCTCAGGTAGAATTGATGCAACTTGTCGAACAAAGTCAATAACTATTCCCAATACTAAGACCTCGGTGAGATTTTTCCGCCAGCTTTTTCAATTTTTGATTGTGCTTGTTTAGTAAAGGATGTAACCAACAGTTCATATGAACCTTGTACTGAACCAGAACCAAGTAACTTTTCATAACCAAGTTTTTCTAAATCGATAGGAGTATTGGATTTAGAATGTAAGAAGAATCCATCCAAATCTCCTACATTAATCCATTTTTTTACAATTTTACGATTAGGTGGATTAAGAGAAGGTTTTGTGAAATGATCAGGATCATACTTAACAGTCCAACTCCATTTATACTTCATCAATCCTGCATTTCCTCTTCCGCCAGGATGAGATCTATGGCCTTTAACTTGTCCCCAGCCATGGGATCTTGAACCACGTAATTTNCTAATTTTTCTATGTCTTGTTNCCATTTCCATCACTTTATATCATATTTGAGATNAACTTAGGAAGATCAGGATTATAACCTAATGTNCCTCCTTGAGCATACATTCTTTTAGTAGATTTTCGGAAACCTCCTTTTGGTGGAGATAAACGAAATGAAGGTTTAAGATTAGAAATAGAAGATAAATTAATTTTAGCTTCACTTAGTGCTTTAGCTAAATCTGCAATATTTGTATACCCATCTTCTTTCGCAAGATCTGCATCATATTTAATCGAATTAGACTTTTCGCCACGAGTANTTATCAATGATTCAATAATAGAAGAATCAGCATTTGTCCAAGCAACATNATTTTTAACAGTTTGTAACATGCCTTTAGAAATAGGAGTATTAGGAATTATAGTAGCNCGAAAACGAGATTTAAGATGTAGATGTGCAAGAGTAGTTTTAACACNACTGTTTTGGTTAATGGTGCCACGAAGATTAACAACTATAAATGCCGACATCATAAATCACTGCAAACTCATACTATGAAGTTGTCTAATTGAATCATAAACAGCATTAGCTACTGAAGGCATAGTGCTAGTTGATCCAAAACTTTTAGACCATACNTCTTTTATTCCAGCTAATGCAAGTAGATTACGAATAGTCTCTCCAGCAACTAATCCAAGTCCTTTGGGACCAGGAATTAATTCAATTTTAACGCTACCGCCTCTTCCAACAGTACGATAAGGAATTGAATGATTTGTTCCACATCTGCATTCCCAGCTGCCGCAACCTAATTTAACAGGAATTATGTTAAGTAAAGCATTTTGAGTGGCGCTGTCTATAGCATTTTTCAGTTGAGGTTTTTTACCGGNTCCTACACCAAACCATACATTTGCGTCGCCAACTGCTACAACAGATTTAAATCGAGTAGATTCCCCTGCGTCAGTTTGTTTTTGAACTACACCAACATGGACTACAAATGATTTAATGTCAGGAAGTAATTTATTTACAATTTCATATTCTTTGATTTTCCATCCATTTTGGAATATTGTATCAAGTGATTGAACTGAACCGGATTGTACCAAAGTCCCTAAACGGGTACGTGGAATCCATATTTTTTCAGGTTCTGGTTGTCGAGGACGNCGATTACCGCGACGATCACCGCGACGATCACCGCGACGATCACCGCGACGATNATTACCAGTAGATTTTTCATTTGACTGTGAAGTCTNAGCACCTGGTTTATCTTTGTTTGTTTGTTGTTCACTCATGATTATCATCCATATTTAGAATTTATTTCTTCGATTATCTTTTGTGTGGTATCTGTTTTGAATTTTTCGCTATCAGGAAATATATCATTATTAGCAGTAATATCAATACCTGCGTCAATAACACCTTTTAATGCATAAATAATTTTTAAACCTGAGCCAAATTCGCGTCTTCCAATATAGAGAATAGCTTTATCTAAACCTGCTGATTTTGCTTTTTTACCTGCAAGATATCCAGTGAGATATAGTCCATAAAGACTTTTTCCTGAGCCTTTCCATCCAAGTTTAGTAATTTGGCTAGAATGACAAGAACTTTTGATTGAATCACCTTCAATCTTTGGTTCAATAAATTGAAATGTTGAATGTTTATTACTAATTCGAATAGAAAGAATTACAGATCTAGAAACAATCATAGATTTACGTTTTGAATAATCAGTTTGACCTGTTCGTTTTCGTTTAAACATAGGAACATGTGTATTACGGGTCATGATAACTAATTCTCACCTTTACGTTCAGCAATTAATTCGTTCAGATGTTTAACAGAACGTATGCCACCTGAGCTTGACATTTTATATAATTCCCAGAATGATGCGTTAGAAATTTCTTGTCGGTCTTTAAAAATTTTCAAGCGTTTTCGTTGAGCACGAACTTTTATCATCCAACGACTTTTTTTAGATAAACGAGAATATTTTGCGCCTTCTTTAGAACCTTGTGTTCGTCCACGCTTTACTTTTTTCTTTTTCAGTCTTTGACGTCCACGAGAAATACCTTGTTTTTTAGGAACTGTAATAATATCATCTTTCTTAAGACTTCGCATACTACCGCGTGTAATTGCATCTTCCAGTTTATCAACTTGTTGTGAGTTTATTTTGAGTCGGTGCTGGCCAACGCCAAATACTCGGGATGCAAGTTCTTTCTTAGTTTTTAGATTAGTCAATTTTATTTACTCCTATGTAGATTTCCTTTATTTAATATTTTGAATCCAAGTTTATCTGCTTCATTAATGATTAATAATTTATATCTTTTTCCAATTTTTGATGATAATCTAATAGCGTCGTTAGAGGGATCGAGGTTTTTTAATCCGTTTATATTATGTATCAATATGTCGTTATATCCAGAAGGATGCAATCCACGAACAGCTTTGGGGCCTCTATATCCAATTTTAACGATTGCAGGCCAACTTTTCTTTTGAATTCTCATAAAACTATCAAAACCTTTAGGTTTTCGCCAGCGCGAATCGATTCTTTTGTATCTCCACGATTCNTGTGCTCGAAAAGTAGGTCGTTTTTTATTTATTTGTGATCGTAAAGATAAATAATCAGATTTAGATTTAATGATTTTTTCTGTTGTAGTAATAACCTTTGATTTACTGGTATCNTTTGGTTTAGCAGAAGCTTTTGGTTTGGTAGCCTTTGGTTTAGNAGAAGCTTTTGGTTTGGTAGCCTTTGGTTTAGCAGAAGCTTTTGGTTTGGTANCCTTTGGTTTAGCAGAAGCTTTTGGTTTGGCAGCCTTTGGTTTAGCAGAAGCTTTTGGTTTGGCAGCCTTTGGTTTAGCAGAAGCTTTTGGTTTGGCAGCCTTTGGTTTAGCAGAAGCTTTTGGTTTGGCAGCCTTTGGTTTAGAGTTTGCTTCAGGTTCTATATTTATATTATCATTATTATCTTGACTCATTCTTTACCTCTTCCTTTTTCAAATAAATAGATGCCATCTAGATATACACGTAAATCTTTATTTTTTATACGGGTAGATTGTTCAAGATTAGCTGCAGTTTGTGAAACTTCTTCAATATTAATACCAGAAATAATTACTTCATCGCCTTTAACCGATACATTAGATTTTCCAATAATTTTTGCAATGCGATTACCTCGTTCTCCATAAAAATTTTCAACAACAATTTTTCCAGGTTCGGCTTTTACAGTTAACGGGAAGTGAGCAAATGCAGTTTTGAGTTTATACGTATATCCCTCAGTCACGCCAATAATTAAATTATTTACATGAGCGACAGTAGTACCAAATGTTGCACGTTGTTTCTTTCTAGATCCTAGAGATTCAACAGTAATTTTATTTGAATCAATGTTTAGTTTAGCACGAATTAATTTAAAATCTTTTGAGGTAGAACCTAATGGTCCAGTAATTGTAAGAAGGTCTTCTGTAAATTGAGCATTAACACCTTCAGGAAGAATAATTTCTCTAGTTAAGGAACTGCGATCAATAGACATATCCCAATAATCTTCCTCCTTCATTTAATTTTTCAGCGTCAGTATGAGTCATAATGCCTTTTGATGTAGATACAACTAAGATTCCGATTCCTACAGCAGGTAGAAAACGTCTTTCCCATAATGAATAATCAGATTTAGCAACAGCGAAACGTGGAGAAACAACACCACATTTATTGATTTTACCAAGAAGTTGTATTCTAATTTTACCACCCAATTTATCATCAATAACTTCAAATTCACCAATATAATTATTTTTCTTCATAGTATTGAGAGTATCAACAATTACCTTGGAAGATGGAATAACCAAACATTCATTTTTGTTTCTTAATTCAGCATTTTGAAGGTTTGAAAAGAGATTAGCAAGAGTATTGAGTGCGGGCATCTATATCACCTAATCGTATTTACGGAACCCTATTTTAACAGCTTGTTCTCTAAAACATTGTCTACACAGATTAAGATCATATTTTTGAATTATGCCAGAATATCTTCCGCAACGAACACATGATCGTGCACCTTTACCGAATTTTCTAAATGAACCGTCCTTATGTCTCCAAGTTGGATATCTTTGTTTAATTTTTATTACCATATTTATTCCTCCACAATAACTCCGAGATTTTCTTTTGCAAAGGTAATTGCATCTTCTGGACTAACTTGTTGTCTTTTTCCAACAGTACCAGGTCGTATCTGTCTTCTTTTTACACCATAACCAGTTTTTTCTAAAGATACTGCTACGTCCATCCCCCATATACCTAATCGAGGATCATATTTTGTACCAGGAATTTCAATATGTTCTTTAACCCCAAATGAAAAATTGCCAGTTAAATCAAAAGAACGTTTGGAGACTTTATTACCACAAGCAGTAAGTAATTTTTTTAAGGTGTCTTCTGCAATTTGTTTTCTTAAAGTAGTTTTTACGCCAATAGGAGAATTCTTCTGAATACCAAATTCACGATATGATTTCTTAGCATAGGTAGTAACAGGAGTTTGATCGCAAATTTCTGAGATAATTCGCTTGGCCTGCTCTATTGGTTCACCAGATTTACCAACGCCAATATTAATAACAATTTTACAAAGTTTTACTTGATTAATTTGACTAGACATTTTATTCAGTTCCTTGTATATTTATTTCTGAAGTTTTTTCGCCAATCACCATAACAAGATCAGAATTAACTTCAATTGTTTTGTTATTGGCAGTAACATCAAGCATCTCTGGACGAGAAAATGACGATTCATTAATTCCTTTAACGGTGCCAATTAATCCTTTATTTTGTCCGCCAATAAGAATAATGAGACTATCTGTTTTTAATTCAATGATTTTCTCGAGTTTTTGTGATGGTAATTCGATTTTGAATGTTGAACCAACAGAAACATTAGTAGAAGAACTAGTTTTAATTGTTCGTCCATCATGAAACGAATATTGAAAAGTATCTTTATCTATAGATGTTTTATTGATTACTTTGCATAATTTAGTATTTCGTTCATTATCTGGAATAGAAATAGGAATAAGAGTTTTTTTAGATGGAACAAGTCGATATAAAGAATCTGTTTTTGTTATTTCAATGACGTCCATTAACCCAACAGGATAATTTGGGTCTTTTCTTACACGTCCATCAATCTTTACTTGATTTGCTCCAATAATAATTTTAGTTTCAGAATATGTTTTAGTAAGTTTAAGAATATCACGAAGTAATACAGTAAGAGGAATACTCAACTTAGAAGGATGAGGACCAGAACTAGGTTTTGTAACGAATCGTTTATTTTTTCTTTCAATTTGCCAGAAGGTTGGTGACATTGTACGTTTTAATATTTTAGAACCTGATTTTTTTCCCATATAATTCACCGTTCTAATTTTGTTTTACGTTTAGAATCTTTTAGATCCAATGAGGTAACCATAACGTTTGATGCGTGAATTTTAATAGGAGTTGTGCCACCGGCAAGTTTTTCTCTAGTAATTCCATCAACAGATATCCTTCCTTCAGCTAGATAAACATGAGTGATTTTTCCATCAAGATTTTTATATTCGCCACTAAGGATTTTTACAACATCGTTCTTTCGTAGTCGAACAGTTTTTGTATTATATTGAGATTGTAAAGAATCAGACAAAGAAGCACTAATACGTTTAGAAACTATATGTTGAGGCGCATTATAATATTCTTTCATAATTTTAGATCTTTTTACCATAACATCACCTAAACAATTGTATTTGCAGCATTTGATACACGTGGCCATCTTTCAGCTGCTTCAGAAGCAACAGGGCCTTTGATATCAGTTCCTTTCATTTCACCTTCAGGTGTGATAATTACTGCAGCATTATCTTCAAATGTAATTCTTGAACCATTTGGTCGACGAACTGCATACTTTTGACGTATAATTACAGCAGGAAATGTTTGTTTTTGTAATTCAGGAGGTCCTTTTTCCACTACAACAGTAACTTGGTCACCTACGGTTGCAGCTGGTAAACGACTTAAACGGCCTTTCCATCCTTGTACCATAATAATTTTGAGTGTTCGTGCTCCACTATTATCAGCACATACAATAGTTGCACCTACAGGTAATGCTCTAGTAATATATCGCCTAGAAGAGACTTGAATTTTTGCTTTAGCTGGCATTACTAATTAGTCCTCCCAAGAACTACAAAAGAAACATTTTTAGAAAGAGGTCTACACTCTCCAATAGTTACAGAATCGTTATCGTTAACATTAAGACATGGAGAGATATGTGCAATGATGTTTCTTCTACGTTTTTCATAACGCATGTATTTTTTTACATAATGAAAGAATTCTATTCTTACAACAGCAGTACGACGAGCTTTATTTTTAATAAGTTTAGCTTGAATCAACTTACCTCGAATAGAGATTTGACCATGAAATGGACAATGATGATCATCACAATCAGTAGTAGGTTGTTCAATATTTAATCCAATATTTTTCATAGTTTTCGCACCTTTGCTAAACGATTTTGTGGTTTTCCGATTAGGGTTTTACCATTTATAGAATCAGGATTATTAGTAAAGTTAAAGACACAATGAGATTTTGGGATAACTTTTTTACGTTTATTATCAAGAATGTGAAAAGTATTTTTTGTTTCATTAATAACAAATCCACTAGCGCCATTTAATGAAGAATCAGTGGAAGAAACAACAGTCAGAGTACGACCGATAAGCTCATTATATTTTAAATCATATGAAGTATTCAATTTTTACCACTCCTCAATTTATTCAATACAGTCAAAACACGAGCAATATCTTTTTTGATAGGTCGAACTTTACCTTGATTTTCTTTAATCAAACCTCGTTGAATATTAGATTTAATTTGAGAATGTTCAATTTTCAAAGAGGTCAGTTTTTCAAGTAATTCATCTTCCGACATATTTCTATAACTTTGGATATTACTTTTAGTCATAATTTATTCATTCCTCAATCCTTAATATCAGACAGATTATGAGAATC
>JABUBF010000018.1 GCA_013306035.1 Nitrososphaerota archaeon | reverse complement strand
TCTACAATAGGTTCTGGAACAGGTTCTACAATAGGTTCTGGAACAGGTTCTACAATAGGTTCTGGAACAGGTTCTACAATAGGTTCTGGAACAGGTTCTGGATCAACAACTTCTGGTTCAACAACTGGTTCGGCTTTATTAACATCAACAATAGGATCTTTATTGATAGAAATTATGTTTTCTTCTTCAATTATTACAATCTTAGAATCAATGTCTTCGTTTTGATTATTGGAAAATAGTAAAAAGTACCCTAAAACTAGAATAATAGGAATTAGTATTATGACTATATACTTTGAATTAGAATTTGACATTACTTTATTATCATAAAAAATACTAGAAAAAACTATCGAATTGATATAGTTACCACTAGATTAGTAAAAATTATAAAAAACCATCTGAATTGACTCTTCTTTATCTATGCTTTTCCAATACTACTGAATGTTCAATTTGCTTCGGCGGTATGTTCCAGTATCTTTCAAGCAATAAAGTCGATTCCTTTTTTTCATGAAGAACAAAGCCGAATTTTTCATAGAACCTGATCGCCCATTTTGCATCTCTCCAAGTGCCTACCAACAAGCGAGAATCCTGGTATTTGTCAAATAGATATTCGAGCAATGCGCTTCCTGTTCCTTTGCCCTGGTATGCAGTCAAGGTATAAGCATGCCTTATCAGAACAACATCCATTATTTCCTGGAAACCCATCACAGCGATTAATTTGTTGTCATGCATGTAGCCGAACATTCTCACTCTGTCTCTAAATTCATCTAGCAATTCCCTTTCTGACATGTAGGGTTCTTTCCAGCAATCGTCAGGTATGGCATTCTTGTATCTTGCGGCAGCGTCGTTTACAACATGGAGAATCTCGGAACAATCACTTTTTGTATATTCATTTATCATTATGACCTGATTTACGTTAAAATACCTAAAAACTAATGCGGATGATTTATTAAAAATCAATATCTATCTCGAACGGCTTTTTCTTCTTTGTACTTTTATTGACCGGTTCATCATCGCTGAATTCTAGATCTTCATTCGTGCCATCCGTATATATCATAGTTCCTCTGCCGTTTTTCTTATCGTTTTTCCATGTGCCTTCATACTTTATTCCATTAGGATATGTCATGATTCCTGTGCCTTTCCTTTTGCCCATTTGCCATTCGCCATCATAAATGGTACCGTCTGGAAACGTAGAAACTCCTTTGCCATGTGGTCTGCCTTCCTTCACTTCTCCGTAATATTTTGATCCATCTGGATATTCGATGGCATCAACATTATGATTCACACTATGAATAAATCAAAATAATTAAAAAATCATGTGGACGATTTTTATCGACAACGATATCGACTTCAATAATGCCCTTCTATGCTGTTATATCCATCTTTATGGAATTTGATATAGTATTCTTCCATCCGAACCTGTCTGAGAACTGCTGTTTGTCCATTTTTAGATCTGAAAGTACTTTTTCCTGCACTTTTTCTATCTTTCTCTGTTCGACTAATTTCTGTTTTATNATTTTATTATGATATTTGTTCATTACCTGTTGATATTTACGTATATGAGAATCCATATTTTCGTTTACCTTCAATTTCGTATTCATATATTTGCTTACCACTGCAAGTTCTTCCGAAGTTAAATTATCAAGTTTCAGATTCTCTAATCTTCCTAGATACTTTATTACAACTTGATACGATTGTTTCTTTTCCTTATCCCATCTACTTTCTACGAGATATGCATATGAGAATCCTTTTACATTTTTTCTACGAACGTACATTAATAATTATATCAGTATAATTAATATATATTAATAACTATTATACAGATAGTTAATATTATAATACTAGAATAATGAACAAATAATCAGAAATATTCTAAAAAACTAGATAAAAAAATATANANTATCAGTATCGTCATCGATATCGACATCGATATTGATAGTTTTTGAATTTTACAAAAAAANAGCAAANGCTACATTTCGATAAACCTAAATAAAAATACTTAGACTAATCTCAGAAACTTCGTGGTTTTCTATGTTTTTGGAAACAGTCTTTGCAATAAACTGGTCTGTCTTCATCTGGTTTGAATGGTACTTCACATTCTTTACCACAGTCGGCGCAGGTAGCTTTGTGCATTTCTCGTTCGTCTTTAAATGACATCTTATTATTACTCCTATCAATTCTAAATTATATCGCTCTAATAAACCTATTTATGATTAGAATTTTGTGCCTATGGAATCTTTCTCAGGTGGNATTTACGCAATCTTTACAACCATTTTCACTATTTTGGCCGCAATTGGCGTTATGAACAACGCTATTGGAAAAGAGACAATCAGCCCAATAACAAATGATTTCAGCCAAATTATGAGAAAGTCGGACACTAAGCCAATCGACACATACGTCATTACAAGTGACATGAGAAAAGACATTGCAAATGCCATTATACCTCCAAACAATATGTCTGATCTATTCAATTAGCCAAGAAACACCCCACACTGAAAACAAAATCTATGAGAACTCTTTACCTTCGTGTTGCAGTTGTGGCAGAAAACTTTCTGATTATTAATAAATGACTTTGGATTTCTTCTAATTTCATTTCTCTCTTTCATTACTTCGAGCTCTTTCGATAGAGCTATGATTAATCTATCATCCCCTAGTTTTTTTGCTATTTCTATCTTGTTAAGTACCTCTAATTCATCTGGTTCTAAATCTATCATGTTAATCAACTTAATCTCTTGAAAAACTCCATAATAANACCTATAGCTAAATATAAAATCATAATCTGATCAATTATTATATGAAGTGTTTCAAATTTATTTATAAAAATTTAACGTGAAACACGCACTAAAATAATACTAATCTACTTGCTGCCACAATCACAAGAACTTCCACAATTACAACCGTCCATTTAAACATCCTCCTGAAATTAACTATACAAATCTCTATATAAGAATGTACCAAAGAATGTACCAAATCAATGGAAGAAGTATTGCACTAACGAANAGAAATAATAAAGTCCAGCCAATAATTGATTTAATGATTGGATTTGAACTATTCTTGACAAATATTTCATAACTTCCACACTTAGGGCAGAATTCCTCAAAAATTACATCTGATTTAGGACCTTTTCCGGTAAACTCTAACTCACAATCTTTACATTCTAACATAGTTTTAGCATCTAAGTTTATTATATAAAAATCCATTAAATGTATTATGAATTCCAAAAATGTCCTTGTCGTTCAACATATTGATATTGAGACTCCAGGAATNATTGCAGATTTAATGACAAAAAAAAATATAGGTTTTGATTGTAAAAATCTTAATTCTGATTATGAAAATCTTCTAGATTATGACGCTCTTATTATTATGGGCGGTCCTATGAGCGTCAATGAAAAATCACGTTATTCATTTATTGAGACTGAGATTGAATTAGTTAAAAAATATNTAGAACTTAAAAAACCTATAATTGGAATATGTTTAGGAAGTCAAATCATTGCAAGTGCATTAAATAGTTTAATATACAAAAATTCTCAACAAGAACTTGGNTGGTATGATGTAAAAATTTCTAATGCAGAAGATACAATCTTTGAGAATCTTGAAAATAAATTTCTTGCATTCCATTGGCANGGAGATGTCTTCTCATTACCGGATAACTCTACTAAATTAGCTTCTAGTAAGATCTCTGGCATTCAAGCATTTATTTATAGAAAGACATGTTATGGATTATTGTTTCATTTAGAAATTACGAAAGACATAGTACAAAATATAACTGCTAAATTTGAATCTGATCTTTTATCTGAATCTATTGATAAATCTNGTATACTTTCAAATCTGGACGAAAAAGTAGAAAAAGCCAATTCTAATGGAAGAATAATTTTTAATCGTTGGTTAAATTTAATCTNACAAAATTAATNGGATACAACAAACAGCCTCCTTACTGAGGTGTGAGACCTAAACAGATCCCCTGTTATGCTGAAATCCAAATCATATAGTACATTTATCTAATTTAAAGTTACCGGATAATCAAAATTAGCNTTTTATTGGCAATTTTACCTCAAAATCTCGTAAAAAAACAATAAAATTGCTCCTACAAATATAAGTCCGNCCATAATTATCGCTTTTTTAAACATAGGATCTGCAAGCATTTGATTATTTTAGTTGATTAATCTCTAATAATTGTTATGATTTGTTAAATTATCTTGTTCGGTAAATTTATAATATAATATGATGATTCTGAATCATAACATAATTTTGATTATAGGATTAAAATGAATTTGAATTTATTTNACAAAATACTTGATAGCAGAACAATAAATCTTACAACATATAAGAAATCCGGTGATGTAGTACATACACCGGTATGGGTAGTTACCGACGGAACTTTAGGTTATATAAGAACATCTAAATCCGCAGGTAAAATTAAGAGAATAAANAATAATCATAAAGCCATTATCGCCCCATGTACAAGTTCGGGTAAAATAACTGGAGATAAGATTGAAATTAAAGCTGAAGTAATGGAATTGAGTCATAAAGATTACGAAATTATAGATAAAAAATTTAGAACAAAATATAATTTACTTTACATTGCACTGAGATTATTCCGACGAATNGAACCTTATGGCAAATCAGAAATTATCNTGTTGAAAGAAAAATAATTATTTTTTATAATATTTTGTAATCTTTTTCAGAATTCTATAAATTAATNCTACTGGAGGGATTGCAAATAACCATAATATTGTCCGTTTAGGATTAATTATCGACATTATTACTGCAAAAAAATAGGAGAAACCAATAGCATAAAGATATTTCAAGCCAGGAATAGTAGATTCAGGTTTAACTGGAATTCGTCCGATTCCGTATGGAAATATACCAAATAAATCTAAAATTACATATGTAATGAATATTATAATGAAATAATATCTAAATTTACGCTGGAATTCATTGATTTTCAAAATTATTTTGTTCATGTATATTCATCATAATTGATCTATAGTAACTCATCTGCCTTTTTTATGATTAATTTTGCTGTATTGAAGATGTCAGTTTTATCTTTATCTGAAAACGTCTTCATATTTTCACTATCGGTCCAAATACTTAACATGATTTCTAATTCATTGTGAATTTTTTTTGATTTTGCAATATTTTCTTCATTAGTCATTGAATTTGAAATTCTATCATATAATGAATTTTTCATTCTATTGATTTCGGTAAAAATCTTTTCGTCCATGGATTTATATATGGATTATTTATTATCACAAATATGCATATCGACAAAGATGAAGAATCAGAAGATGAAGAATTTGAAGATGATGAATACGAAGATGAAGAAATATCTGACAATTTAGCATACAAAGTATTATCAGGTTCTGAATCAAAAGTAGAGCGTGAATTAAATATACTCTCTCATGAAGGATGGACTATTGATGAAATGAGCGCATTTGATTCAAACAATGGAACTGTTCTTGTTATAGTGATATCAATTATTCCAGAAGATTCAGTTCAAGCTGAGATAGATAAAGCAAATAGTTTACTATATCCATAATCAAGTTATTTTATTATTTGGTTATCAGAACTGACAATTAGCTCCGTATATTATATAGATAAATATAATAAGATAATTATCGGATTGTTTTTCATCTATGGTTCAGTTGGATTTTAATTCGATATNCAAACCCGAGANAATTCATCTCGGGAGATTATCTCATTTTGATGGTCAATTGACCGAATTTGTCTTCTGTCCATTTTATATAATTTCTATTTGTTTTTCTGTATTCAATTGCATCTTTACAGATCTTGTGTATTGATTCAGAGTTTTCTTCCCAATAGTTCTGTAATTTCCTGGGTATTTTTAGATAACAAGGAGGTTCGTCAAGAAATAACATAGATCTTGCAAGTGTGAAAATATCTGTGGAGTTTTCAGTCATGGGCAAATTTCCCTTAAACTGTAACAAATGCATTAGTTCATGTCCTATAGTAAAATACGTCAGTCTTCTCGGATTCAACCTAATCTTGTAGTTCTCTTCCCATGATGCATTTCCATCATTGACATGAGTTATTCCCAGAGTAATTCTATCGTCTGATAATTCTGGAAAGTGAAATAATGATTCATTAACCATTNTTATGATTTTATTTTTGAATCTAGATGGAGCTGTTTCAAGTGGCTTTGATATTATGAGNTTGGAGTTATGCTGTGAAATGTTCTCAATATGATTAGTATTTTCAATCTGAATAAGTAAAATTGGTCTATGNCCTTCATTCCAATAATCAAATTTTGAAATGATTAATTTAGTTATTCCATTATATGAATGAAACCAATCTACATATGATTTCTTATCTGCAGTAACAAGATCGCAATTATTATTAAGGCAATATTTAGCAATATTTAAATCACTAATATTATTATTCATTAATTCTTCTGGAGAATTATCTTTTCCGACTATATAGATATTATTATATCGAGCCTTAAGTTTTTGCATATTGNTATGTGCCCAGCCAATTACATCATGATCAATTACGACATTAGTCAAATGTGTCAATTGTAATTTCTGCTCCTTTAACTTTTTCTAAAAAGAAGAAACGAGTNTACTTGGAGTATCTAAACATTTTTGTCGTTGTAAAGGTGGGAATGGGATTTGAACCCATGTATATACGCTTTGCAGGCGCACGCGTAAACCGTTGCAGAATTATATTTCTCCGCCATCCCACCGTAAGAAATTTGTGGGAATAATACTATATAGATTTGATGGGTGTTATGCTACAATACTTTTCGTGTATTCAGATAATTTTGCAATAACGTCTTTATCAAAAACCTTTTTTGATGCATCTTTCTGCTTGAATCTATGGAAATATTGGCCAGATANCTTCTCATATTTATCTGATAACGCNGCTTCTATNATTGGATCTGCTCCTCCTTTAGGCGATAGAATGAACATNCCCATAATTTTATTCATTGGCCGCATAAACTTTGGGATAAGATATCTGCCAAGATTAGTACTTACAAATCCTGGATGAATTGCATTGCAGGTGACTCCTGTTCCTTCCAATTCTTTTGCAAGCTCGACAGTATCTATGGTTAATGCCAATTTTGTATCGAAGTATGCACGCCATCCACGCAATGCGTATTTTTCATTTAATCTCTGAAAGTCATCGACATTGAGATTTCCTGACGTATGAGCAGTAGATGATGTATTTACTATTCTGGANGGAGAACTCTTTTTTAANATATCCAATAAAAGTCTGGATAGTAAATACGGGGCAATATAATTTACGGCAAATTGAGTTTCTATTCCTTCACTTGTAATTATTCGTTCTTTTGGAATTATCCCTGCATTGTTTATCAATATATCAAGACTATCATTTTGTTTTTTGAAATTATCTACAAATTCTCGAATGTCTTTTTGAAGGGACAAATCACATTTGTATACCTGTATATCATTATTTTTTGTTTTTTTAATGATNANATCCTTGATTATATTTCCAGATTCTTCANTTCTTGCAACTAGATTGATTTTATGACCATTCTTAGCTAAATCTAAAGCTATTTCAGTTCCTATTCCTGATGTTATTCCTGTTATTATTACATTCTTTTGTTTCATATTCTAATCTTATCATTCTGAAATTATTTAATATACTTAACTTTAACACTATCTTCAAATTTTAGTNATAAAATATCATTACTAAAATCTATTGTTTTTAGTTCTATTCGCCCAGACTAATACTACAACAACTGAAACGATTGATGTTGCAAATCCTGCAATTGCTGCATTTGTTATCTGTGCATCAAATATACTGAGAACTAATGGAGTAAATAGGCTTAGTACGGNGGATAATTGTGGATATATATACCATCCAACAAAACCGANCATAAATCCTGCAATCCATATAGTCAACAAAGTAGTAATTCTGCCCATGGATATTGAATGATTAACTTATGATTTATTGAATTTGAGTGATTTTCCTTGACTAAATTGTAAAGAATATTTCTGATTGCGCTCAATATTGTTGATTATTCATTGTTTTCATATGGAAAATATATCAATTGATACAACAAAATTATCTGTAAAAGGCCAAGTTGTTATTCCTGTAGATGTACGCAATAAACTTCATTTAGAAGCTGGAAATAAACTATTTGTCATGGCATCTGAAGACGCAATAATATTACAAAAAACTAATTCAATGAATGAAAAAGATAAGATAACATTCTNACAAAAAGCTANATCAATTGCAAGAAAGATGGGCCTCAGTCTATGATTAATCAAGAATACAAATTTCAGGCATTCTGTTTTTGTGATTATTCCTGACATTCCTATCTTTGATATTATTAAAAATAGTTTTTTGTTCTTGCGATAATGAGTCTTCATTGATTTGATTATTGCTGTATTGGAATAATATTGGGTCTATATCATCATATGTCATATTTAATTCATCTTCGGCATCATGATTAATCCATAATCTTGGCCCACTTTTTTTATTTATTATTTTATTCGAGATGCCTAATTCTTTTGCAATAACTCTTACCTGTGTTTTATATAAATCTGCAATTGGTGCAATGTCTACTCCGCCATCTCCATATTTTGTGAAATACCCCAACATAGCTTCACTTTTATTACCGGTTCCTACGACGATTCTGTTTAACAGATTAGCATGATAGTATAAAACTGACATTCTTATTCTAGCTAACAAATTTCCTTGTGCAACTTTATTTTCATTAAGTTCATTAGAATATGATTGATATATTTCTGCTTTGTAACTATCTTCAATATTGTTGATAGGAATTGTTCTATATTCAATATTGTATGTATTTGCTAAATTTACAGCGTCCATCTCGTCATCTTCAGGAGTTATTCCATTCATGGGCATTATTAATCCAAGAATATTGTGATTTGGTAGTGATTTTGCGACCAATGCGAGACATACACTAGAATCTATTCCTCCACTCAATCCTATGACTATTCCATTTGAATTTGATTCAAAGGTTTTATTGAGGATGAATTTACCAATCTTCTCAATTATACCTGGATAATTATAATTATTTGGATTATAACTCACAAAATATTGAATATTTTCGAATGATTTATACCTTGTATATATTTAGGAAATATTATGGAAAATTATTATGTAATACTTCAGAAACAACTTTCAAGTATTGAATTTATGAATGAACATAGACCTGAACATCTTAGATATTTGAAGGATGTTGATGAGAAGGGGGAATTGATTATTGCGGGAAGATATAAGAATGGTACGGGTGGATTAATTATCGTATGTACTAAAGATTACGATCGTGCTTTAGAAATAGCTAAAAATGATCCATATATAATTAATGAAGTTCGTGATTTTACAATATTAGATTATGGAAAATTTGATCCTCAATCAATACCATAAATTGAATACATTATCATTATAAAACCGATTAAAATNATGAATGATTCAACAATGTTTACTTGAAGTAATGAAAAACCCAAAAATTCGAATGACAGTCCTGCTAGAATTGATCCTACTGTGATTATACCAAATCCTATAGAAAGAAATAGCATGTTGTTGGATTTTGATTTNCTGTAAGCTTTTAGTGATAAATAAGCCAATAATAGACCCAAAATTCCAATTAACGATTTTAGAGCTCTCAATAATAATAATTCAAAATCCAATTTATCGTGCCTCTTGTTGTATATTGGTAAAACTACGTATTAACTTGTCTTCAGGTAATTCTTTTATGTTTGGTGTAATTTCTACTATTAATTCGCCTTCATTGTATTTGATTGAAGCATTTTTAATTGAACTCAAATACAAATAATACCTTTTTCCATCTTCTGTAACCATTGAACGTTCAACTTTAATGAGTTTATTATCCATCAATAATTTAACTCTTCTATATGTTGAAGTCATTGGAATATCTTGTTCGCGTATAATTTCAGTGATTGATTTAGCTTTGTCTATTGTAGAATCAAGGATTTTTCTAGAATAGTCGTCTAATAACGCGTTTAAAATTGCCTCTTTCTGTTTTTCATTTGTGATAATCATGGTTCAATCATTTCCAGTATTGAAATTCACTAATGATAATCGTCATTATATTATATATATCTGCTTACCGCAATTAAATTATGAAAAATACATTCATAAAGGATATATCAATNGTTACAGTATTTTTNCTAATATTTGGAATAGGTAGTGTAATGGCTTTNGATTATAAAGAAAAAATGGAACACCCAGAAATNGGAATGATTAAATTCAATATTGAGACAAATCAGAGATTTAATAACTTTGATACAGTACTAATTCGCTCAGGATATGACGATCTTCAAACAAAAGTAANANCTGTTNCTGGAGTATCCATCAAATAAACACCTTTTATGGTCGTATAAATTAATACGTCGAATCTAAATGTGGGTTAATTTTCTTCTCCCCAAGTCGAAGCTCACATTAAGATATAAATTTACATTATACTAATGCCTGTAATGGCATAGTATATTGTAGATTCCAAGCACATATTCATTTTTCTTCACAAAAACCCAATATAATCTTGACATATACCTAATAATTTTCATATAATCTAAATATGCTTATGCCCGCTACTGTCAAATCTCATCTCAGAATGTTATCTGAAGAAAAGGTAATGTCAACTCAGANTGTATTTGATATAATATTTCCAGGAATTAAAACTAGACGNGCGGCTGAATTATTTGTCAGAATATTACACAAATCTAATGGCATAGCTACAAAAAATTCTGTAAGTGAATTTGCCAATAACATACAAATTGGAATTATTTTAGAAAATGGTGAATTATTTAGATATAGTCGGAGAAATTTCTATATGACAGTCTTGAGGACTTTAATAGATATGGGATTTATTCAGAAGAANGTACCTGTATGGGATGAAAAAAGAAATAAGACATTATACGTATATTCGAGAAATATTTTTGACATACCTAATAAACCTCCAACTGTAGGTTTTTGGCGTATTTCTTATTATATATGTAAAAAATGGAATCGACTATTTTTGTAAATGTAATTTAATTATTTTTAATAATTCGTCTTGAGTTATATTGAGTAATTCAGACATTATTTTAATATAATATATATTACTTATCCAATCTTTTTCTAGTTTTTCCTTCTCAATCGCTAAGATTGATTTTCCTTTTGATGTAGCCCCGTATTTCTTTTGGTTGCTATCTGTACTATATATCTCAGTCAAACACTCAGACTTTTGTAAATTATTTAGAATTGGATAAATCGAACCAGGACTAGGAATCCACATAGAATTAGAAATTAACTTAATATGTTTACTTATCTCAGCTCCACTTACAGGATTTTTCGAGGCAGTATCTAAAATTATTAGCCTCAATAGTCCTTTTGGTGCATTTATTGCAGATTCAGACATTGTAGTAAAAAAGGGGTGGAGATGATTGATTAANTAGTTGGAGTTTTTCCAATTCTGAAGAGTTTCGTTCCACACTCAGGACAAATTCCTTGAGTTGCAGGTTTACCATTTTTCATAGTAATGCTTTGTGGATCATTCATCTCCCTTTTCGTTCTACATTTTACACAGTATGCTTCGACCATGACAATTACCTAATTCTACGNTTACAGGATTTGTATTTAAACACGAGTAAAATGGATTAATAATAGTCTTTAAACAGTAAATTAAACACTAAGAATGCTTAATTTTAGATTTTAAAACATTAATTATTAATTATTTTCAATAAAATTAACTGAATAGAACTCTGAATTAAGTATTAGATGTAAAATGACTTGTTTCATCATTTTATAATGATATATGAATCAATTTGGAAAAATATCACTCAATCTGACCGGTAAGAAATATCGAGATTTTTGATGAATTTACACGTAAAAAAGTTGATTGTATGNAGAATTCTAGAATCTAGATATTACATGAAAAACAAGAATAATGGAATAAATGTCAGAGATATAGTATTAATTAATTTGACNAATACGTGTAATGCAGGTCCTGCAGTGTCTTTGAATGGATCTCCAAGTGTATCCCCTACTATTGCTGCTTTATGTGCTTCTGATCCTTTTCCTCCATATTTGCCAGCTTCAATATTTTTCTTTGCATTGTCCCATGCAGCTCCACCAGTGTTCATCATGAATGCCAATAAAGTACCACTCACTGTAGCACTAAGTAAGAATGCGCCAACCGCAAATGGACCCAATATAATTCCAACTAATAATGGAACTATGACTGGCAATAATCCTGGAATAATCATTTCCTTTTGAGCAGCTCTTGTACTGATATCTATACATTTTCCGTAATCTGGGGCTTCAGTTCCTTTTAATATTCCTGGCTTTTCCTTAAATTGACGTCGAACTTCCTCTACTACTTTAAATGCAGTTTTTCCAACTGCGCGAATAGCAAATGATGAAAAAGCATATGGTAATAGTCCGCCAATGAATAACGCAATAATTATCTTGTAATCTATCAAATTAATTACTATACTTTCAACAGAGAGTATCGTGTCAGATAAATGAGTCAAATCAATAAGATAAGCTTGAAATAGAATCAATGCAGCAAGTCCCGCAGAACTTAATGCATATCCTTTTGTCAATGCCTTTGTAGTATTTCCTGCAGCGTCAAATATATCAATTCTATCTCGTACTGATTTGTCTGCGCCGGACATTTCAGCCAGCCCTCCTGCATTATCTACAATTGGTCCAAATCCATCCATGCTTAATATTACACCTGCGAGCGATAACATTCCCAGTGTTGCTACTGCGGTGCCATAAATTCCACCTAATTGAGGAGATATTTGAGTATGCTCTAATGCGAATTGTTCACCGAAATAAAATCCACCGCCTAATGCAAAAATAATTACAAATATTGGCAAAACAGTACTTTCCAATGCTACCGAGAAACCAGTGATTATATTAACTCCAGGTCCACTTTGTGACGCATCAGAGATAGAATTAACAGGACGATATTTACTTGATGTATAGTACAAAGTAATTACGAAAATCATTAAGCTGGAGAAAACACCCACTAATGATGCATAATAAAGATTGATGCTTTGGACTGTTGAAGTAATCAAGAAATATAATCCAATTATTACTAAGATTGTAGTGACAATCATTCCATTTCTCATAGGAATCATAGGATCAGTAAAGTTTTTAGAACGTACAAAAGGAAGGCTAATAACAGTAGCAATTAGTCCTAATGCGCAAGCTAGTAAAGGCAATATTACAAAATTAGGAT
This sequence comes from Nitrososphaerota archaeon, assembly GCA_013306035.1. Classification (GTDB taxonomy): domain Archaea; phylum Thermoproteota; class Nitrososphaeria; order Nitrososphaerales; family UBA57; genus UBA57. The sequence continues at coordinate 19,067 of JABUBF010000018.1, read as the reverse complement.
TATCAAGTAAACCCGCGATAACTACTCCTACAATCATGGCGGCTATATTTTCGGCAGTTATCGATTCAAAGAGATCTGCTCCCCGTCCTGCCACATCACCCACATTATCTCCAACATTATCGGCAATTACTGCAGGATTACGAGGGTCATCTTCAGGAAGTCCTGCTTCGACTTTTCCTACCAAATCAGCTCCAACGTCTGCGGCTTTTGTAAATATTCCTCCGCCCAATTGAGCAAATAATGCTGCAAGACTGGCTCCAAATGCCAATCCAACTATTAATGTTATATCTTGACCATACAAATAAAATAGGCCTGAGACTGCAATAAGACTTAATCCTACATTGAATAATGCCATAACCAATCCACCTCTGTAGGCAATTTTTAATGGTGTTTCAGTACCGGATTTTGCAGAAGTAGCAGTTCTTGCATTAGCTCTTGTTGCTACATCCATTCCAATGTAACCTGCCAATAATGAGAATCCAGCACCTAGAAGAAATGAGAAACTTACTTTTGGAATACCGTCTCTTGTAAAATCAAATGCAAGATATAATACAATAGATAAAATAATGGCAATTATAGAGATTGTTTTGTATTGTCTATACAAATAGGCTTTTGAACCGGTTCTAATTGCATTGTAAAGTTCTGTCATTTTTTCATCGCCAATTTCGTATTTATTAATCTGATAAGCGATATACGCTGCAAAACCTATAGATAAAATACCCACAATAGGTGCGATATAATAAAGTGAAGTTAATGGTTCTGCCATTTTGTTTCTGACCTAAATTATCTCTGATAGAGTTTTATATAAACTCACTTGTTAATTAGAGACTTTATTAAAAGAGGAAGTATAATNCTTGCCTCGGCATTTATTGTAACGTGCTGTGCCAAATCTGATATTTTACCCCAGGATATTGCTTCTTTAGTTCTTGCACCACTAAGACTACCGTCATATTCATTAGCAGTTGTTATATATACTGCATAATCTAGGCCGCCATTAAATTGATTCCACCAAATAGTATGGTGCTTAGAGATGCCGCCACCGATAATTAATGCGCCGCTCTTTTGTGATTTGAATACATAGTCAGAAAGTAAATGTTGATCTTTTAATATATCTAGAGAAAAATCTTTATGCTGTTCACTGAACGACCAAATCTGACTGCCCACTGAACCATCCATTATTCCCGGAATAATCATAGGAATATTATTTTTATTGGCCCAATATAATATTGAATCCTCGTTATCTATCATTTTACCCATTTCTTTAATTATATCTGAGGCTGCAGGATTTTTTATGCCTGACGAATATAGATTTTCAAGTAAATTAATCATTTTCTCCTCAATGATTTCTCCATATGATGACTTGGGAATGAATATATTTCCTAATCTATGTATATCATGTTTATCAAGAATTGTATCATCTGAATCAAAATTTCCTTTATAATAATCCTTGTATGTTCTTGCTAAATCATGATCTAATGTCCCACATGTAGTAATTACAATGTCAAAATATTTTCTTTTAATTAATTCTTTTAATAAACCTCTAGTTCCAGTTGCAACAAGAGCTGCAGGAAATGACAAAAATCGAAGGCATTGAGAATCTTGAATCATGTTGTTAATTATTTTAAATCCATCATTGGTTAAACTTGCATTAAATCCTCCTGATTCACCCATTGCATCAAGCATATCAGTAAATGTATCAATTTTGTTTATGTCAATATCCTGTATTTTTTCTAATTTATCTATCAAGTCTACTCAACTATATGAACATCGTGAGCGCCACTTTCTGCTTTACCAGCACCTGTTATTCTAATGAATTTACTATTATTTTGTAATTCAATAATATCTTTTGCATTACAATAACTTAAACCAGATCTTAATCCACCGACTAATTTACCGATAACTTCACTTGCTTGTCCTCGATACTGTACCAATGCCTCTACTCCTTCAGGAACGTATTCAAGCATCTCTTGTTCGTCTATTGAATTAGTTTCTTTTATTCTTCTATCTACTGCAGCACTTAACGAAGCCATTCCACGAGTCATTTTATACCGTCCATTGGGNCTTGATACTATTACGCCAGGACTTTCATCAGTACCTGCAAGCATACTACCAATCATAACNGTCGATGCGCCNGCAGCTAGTGCTTTAGTTATATCTCCAGAGGTCCTAATTCCACCATCCGCAATAATTGGAATGTTATGCTCTTTTGCAACTGAAACACAGTCTNAAATTGCAGTTAATTGAGGAACTCCAGCACCTGTAACAATTCTTGTGATGCAGATCGATCCAGAACCTACGCCTACTTTAACCGCATCTGCTCCAGATTCAATTAAATCCTTGGTGCCTTCTGCAGTAGCAACATTTCCAACAATAATATCGGCATTTCCAATTTTGTCTTTAATTTTCGATATCATATTTATTGTATGGTTTGAATGACCATGTGCAATATCTATTACAATCGTATCTGCACCAGCTTCAGTTAATTTTATTGCTCGATCTACATCTTCTTCCCTGACACCAATTGCAGCTCCTACTCTCAATCTTCCTTTNTCGTCTTTTGATGAAATTGGAAATTTATCCCTTTTGTAAATATCTTTACTCGTAATTAATCCGACAAGTTCGTCTGATGAATTAACTATGGGTAATTTTTCAATCTTATTGTTTATAAAAATTGTTTTAGCATCGTCAAGACTTGTTCCTTCAGGAGCAGTTATCAAGTCTTTTGTCATTACTTCTTTTATAGATTTTTTATCATTGTACTCGAAGAATAAATCTCGTTTAGTAATTATTCCCAATAATTTATTTAAATCGTCTTTTACAAGAATACCTCCAATTTTATGTAAAGACATTAGTTCTTTTACTTGACCAACATTTCCATCTTGGCNAATTGTTACTGGTTGATCAATCATTATTCCTTCTGAACGTTTAACACTCAGAACTTCATTAATTTGTTCTTCAATTGTCATAAATCGATGAATTATTCCAATGCCACCTAAACTTGCTATTTTGATTGCCATATTTGATTCAGTAACAGTGTCCATATTTGCACTGATGATTGGAATATTTAGACGTATATTCTTAGATAGATTCGATTGTAAATTAGTGTCTTTTCGCGAAGAAATTGTAGATTTTTGCGGAATCAATAGAACATCGTCAAAAGTATATCCAATTCTTAAGTCATTTTCAATATTGCTACCAGTCATCCCAAGTCAATCAATAAGCACCAAGATTTAAACTTTTATCTCACCCTTTCCATAATTCAAATTAAGATGATAATTGACGAACAATATGTTAAAAATTTGATAGTGCCTAGAAGATCTTCTTCGCATAAAGGTGAGAATGGTACAATAGGCATTGTTGGAGGCAGTAGATTGTATCATGGAGCTCCAGTATTATCTGCAATGGGAGCTCTAAGATCAGGTTCAGATTTAGCATACTTATTTGTACCAGAAATTATAGCTACGCCAATTCGTTCAATGTCGCCTGATTTAATAATTTATCCATTACCTGATTCAAAAATTACTATAGGGGTAGCTAATAAGATACTNAATTTTAGAAATAATATAACTACATTTGTGATAGGGCCAGGAATGGTTAATCAAAAAATGAATGGTCTAATAAAATTAGTTTTAGGATTAGAAAATAAGAACATAAACATAATACTAGATGCAGGTGCAATAAATCAGGAATTAATTGATAGTGTAGANGGAAAGAACATTGTTGTTACAGCACATTTAGGAGAGTTTAAGAAACTAATTAATAAAGAATTGAATAATGAAAATGAGATTAAGAATGAATTATTAAATTATGCAAAAAATCGTAATTTAGTAATTGTTGTTAAAGGAGAAACAGATTACATAACAGATGGAAATGAATTATTTATTAACAAATCAGGAAATTCTTGNATGACNAAAGGAGGAACAGGAGATATATTGGCAGGAGTAATTGCTGCACAATTATCTGTAGGACAAAGTCCACTGAATGCTGCTATAATGGGAACTTATTTTATGGGAAAAACTGGTGAACTAGTCTATGAAAAATGGGGATTTCAATTCATGAATGCAGAATTATTAATTGAATTGAGTAGTTATCTAAAGAAATTCAACAGTATAAAATAAATAAAATGAGCTNTTAAAAACAGCTCATTATAGATTCTGATTATTTAGAAGCCATTGCAACGTCTATTAAGCTAATAATAGCGCTTAAACCAANTAATGTGTAAATTAATGTGCCTACGACACCAGCTGTAGCATNGGCAATTATTGCTACTAGATTAGTATCTAGTAAACCAACAAGGCCCCAATTGAGGCCACCGATGACTAGTAAGACGTGTGCAATTCGTCCTAAAGGATCTGGAATTGGANTTCCTGTCATTGTGATAAATCTTACTTGAAATACACATATAACCTTAATTTTAAGTTTGTGCATGGGGATAACAGATTATGGTTAATATTTACTTGGATAATTTGGATGAAATTGACGAATCTTTCTATGGAAAAAACGTCAATATATCTGGATGGATTGAAGATTCACGATCAATTGGTTCTTTAATGTTTTTAACATTAAGAAANACAACAGGTAAACTTCAGTTAATTATTAAGAAAAANTTAGTGTCAGAAGAATTATGGAATCAGGTAGTGCATCTAACTAGACAAAGTATAGTAAATACAAATGGAACATTGGCATACAATGAGAAGAATAATATTGTTGAATTGATTATTGAGCAACTAACTATATTAAATCCTGCAGAACATCCACTTCCATTAGATCCAACTGGAAGAGTAGATTCTGGACTAGATGTAATATTGGATGCAAGACCGCTATCATTAAGAAAGCCCGAAATTCAATCAATATTCAAATTAAGACATAGTTCTTTGATGTATATTAGAGAATTCTTCGTCAAGAATAATTTCATCGAAGTAAATACGCCAAAAATATTATCTCAGGGTGCAGAAGGAGGTGCTACATTATTCAAAACACAATATTTTAATAAATCAGGATTTTTAGCGCAGAGTCCTCAATTATATAAGGAACAATTAATGCTNGCATTCGAAAGAGTATTTGAAATATCTCATTATTTTAGAGCTGAAAAATCTAATACAACAAGACATCTGAATGAATTTGTTAGTATAGATTTTGAATGGTCTTATAAAAATAATAGTGAAACAATGGATTTATGTGAAAATTTAATTAAATATCTAATAAATAATTTAATTAAGAATAATTCAAAGGAATTAAGATTACTTAATTCAGATTTGAACAATCATCTTGATGCTTTTGACAGAATAACTTATGAAGACGTAATAAATGACTTGAATAGTCTAGATAATAAGAAAAATCACGGGGATGACATAACTGAACATGATTTAGTGATTTTATCGGCAAAGCATAAATCATTTTATTTTATTACGGATTGGCCAAGCAATATAAAGCCATTTTATATTTCAAGTTATGAAGATTCAGAATTAAGCACGTCTTTTGATTTACAATTTTCAAATATTGAATTATCATCAGGAGGAGTTCGAATTCATGATGTAAATAAATTAAAGAATAATATTGAGAGATCAGGTTTAGATATAAAGAATTTTGAATCTCATTTACAAACATTCAAATGGGGAATGCCGCCGCATTCAGGATTAGGATTGGGATTTGATAGATTAATCATGGTCCTAGCAAATAGAAAGAATATCAGAGAGGTAGTACTATATCCAAGAGATCAAGACAGGCTAGATCCATAGATTATAGTGCTTTATAGTTATNAGACCAAGTAGAATATGCGTGTAGCATTTCTGATGAAACACTAGGTTTTCTCTTTTCCATTATTTCAAAGAAATCTTCAGAAGTAATGCTTTCTGGCTNANCGTCTTCTGTAGGAGAACCATTTTCAAATAATTTTGATACTACTTGTAATTGAACTGATTGGCAAATATCTCGTATATCGCTACCGGAATATCCTTCAAGAGAGTTAGCAATGTCAGATAATCTAATTGATTCATCAATTTTGAGTGATGATGTATACATCTCCATCATTTCTACACGAGCGTCTAAACTAGGAAGATTTACACATATACGTTTCTGAAATCTTCTCAGGAATGGCCAATCTAATGACCATGGTTTATTAGTAGCCCCTATAATATATAATGCAAGATTCTTTCCCTTATCAGTAATACTATCCATTTCTTTCAAAAATTGATTACGTACACGTNATTCGCTACCAGTATCAGAATTATTACCACCTCTTCCAAACAAAGAATCAACTTCATCAATAAATATCACAACCGATACAACGCCATCTTCATCTAACATATGTTTTGCAGATTTGAATAATTTAGCNACATTTTGTTCTGCTTCTCCCAACCATTTTGACATAATTGTAGATGCATCAACATTCATAAAATGTCCATCAATATCTGATGCAACTGCAGCAGCCAATAGTGTTTTTCCTGTCCCTGGTGGTCCATATAGTAATATTCCACGCGGCCATCCTAAGGGAAATAAATCAGGTCGGATTGAAGGAAAAGTAATAGATTCACTTAATGCTTTTTTTGCATCTTCATTACCAACTATTTCTTCCCAACTTATATTGGGTTTTTCTTGAAGAATTACGTCTTCATATGATGATTTTACAATTTCAACAACTCCAGATTGTGAATCTAATTGTTTATCTTGAGGCGCATCAGAAGTATTTTGTAACTGATTTATACGTTCTTGATATCTTTTTGCATGTTTAATATAAATTTGAGTATGTGATTCATTTGGATAAAGTTTTGCTAACTTAATTAATGCTTCGATAGATTTTTGATACATTTGGATTGCAGTTCCTCTAGAACCTTGCGAATCAAATTTTATTGCCTCGCGTGCATAAGTTTGTGCAGTGTTCTGTAATACTTCAGGCGCGGAACTCAAATCAATCACCTTTGAATTTTAATTTTTCCTCTACTCATTAATTCTATAGTTTTAGTTTCAACAATCTCAACAGATAAACCTAATTCGTTTGCTGCATCAACAACATCAAAATGTCCCTGATTTCGGTCAATATATTTACTGATTTTATCTTCAATTTCGTTCTTTTCTGATTCTTTAGGCGTATATTTCTTAAAGTTCATTTCCGGATTACCTGGATTATTTATCATTTTTTTATTACCTATAGACGTGATTTGATTATTTTTCACAATTGACTCAAATTTATCACTCTCATTTTCAATTCTCTTTACTATTGGCTGTAAGATATTTGCCTCAATCGACTTGTTCATTTCAGATAATTCATTATTTGATAATTCAGGTAGATCTAATGATTGATTAAGAGACTTATTTAGAGTCATTATTTGTTCATTTACATCAGGTATGATATTCGAAAGAGTGACGTCAATGTCTTTACACATTTTCACAGCCAAACCTAATGAATTTGTTGCCTGATGAACGTCTCTCAAGGTTTCCATTCGACTTATTGCACGAATAATTGATATTTCGCTAATCTTGATATTATTAAATAATTGTTCTATATCGTCGTATTCTTTCTTATAAATGGTGTAAAATGTATGATTATTATTCGATAAAGATTCATTACATAATAATTTGATTTTATTAATCCTTTGATTTAATTTAATTTTAAGAATAGATACGTCTTTTTGTTGTATTTGTAGAATTCGTAATGATTGATTAATCTTATTTCTATCTCGTATATTTTTTATATTTAATTTTATTCTTTCAAACATATTATCATTCACTTTCGCAAAAAAAGGATAAGTGACAGAATTATTCTGTCACTCGAATAGGCCTTCTATTTTATTTTTCTTTGGCAATAATGAATCTGCGGCAGATGGCAAATCAGGGAATTGTTCTTTCATCTTTTCATCAGCGATGGNAGATGCTTCATCCATAATTTGTNGTGATTCGACATTAGAGTTTTCAAAGTTAATGTTGTGTCCTNCAATCTGACCTGCATCAACTAAGATACCACTCAACAATCCATTAATTTCGCTAATTTCATGTTCAGCTTCTGGTAAGATGTTCATAACGCCTGATTGAATATCTCTAATNACACCCATTGCAGGAGTTAAAGTTACAACGACATCGCCTAGTTCTGAAACTGTATTGAGTCTCAATGCAATTTGTTCTAATGCGAGCTTTGATTGAGTCACCATTTTGTTCATCTTTCGTACTTCTGCTAATTCATTTGCATACACAGTAGCATGTGGCTGATCGTGTTTCTGTAATGCGNCAACAANACNATTGAAAATGTTGGCATCACGTGNTTTGAGTTTTTCACTAGTTTGATCTAGTTTTACAATCTGTGTTTTGATTTGGCGTACGGCTTGTTCGAGTTTGGGTTTTACGGGTCCCTTATCGGCGCGAATTACTTCTTTAACTTTGTCACTAAATCCAGGAGTTNTTTCATTATTCCATTTTGATGTGAAATGTGACATGATAATATAAGCGGTAATTGTTTTTTTATCAGGTATGATGTGATATAGCTTAGCTTATTTGTCAAAAATAGTTAATCATTATTACTACAAATAATTTTTCATAGGTGTAGCAAGTTCAATAATTTTATTTTTCCAATCATTTGATTGTATAATTCCACTTGCAATTAAAATTCCTTTAGATCCTAATTCAAGTGCAATAGATACATCTTCTGCAGTCATAATTCCAGCACCGCATAATACATCTATATTATTATTAATTTGATTAACAACATCAACGGAATCAGATATTATTTTTGGATTTACTTTTGATACAGCTCGTCCAGAACCAATTAAGTCTGGAGGTTCAATTGCAATTATATCTGGATTTAATTTAGCAATTTTTTCAACCTCTTCAATTGACTGTGCACAAACTAAAGATGTTAACTCAATTTCTTTAAATCTAATAATTAATCTTTCAATTTCATCTAATGGAATCCGTTTTTCTGAATGATTAATTAATGAACCTGAGCAATTTATTGATTTTAATAATTCAGGAACTATTGAACCAGTAGAGCTACCTATTTTAGAATCATCAACATGTTGTGAATAGATAGGAATATTAACATTATCAATTATCTTAGAAAGTACTGGATTTGGCGGACATACAATAATTTCAACTGATGTTTCATTAGCAACTGATTCTGAAATTTTTGATATGTCAAGTGAATAATTAGAATATATTTCAGCATAATTCTTCAAATTAATTACTAATAAAGGAGTGCAGTAGTTTTTCATATGTATCTCAAATGTATTAGATGTATTAATGTTTTAAATTATTTAGTCGGAAAATCTTGAGACCAATTTTACTGCAGAATAACTTAATAAATCTAATTCAATATTTGATTGATTTAATTTATCTAAATCAATATCATGAAGTTTATTTATTTTTTTATAATTATTTATATTTATATCAGTAGAATATTCAAGATTTTCAATAATCCAATTTTGTATTTGTGTAAGTTCTTTGATTTTACCAACAGATGCAATTAGATAGAATTTATTTTTTGGTGAAATTCCTGCTATTGTTAGTGCTTTTTCAATTTGATCAGTTATTGAAATACGCATCAATAAATCAACCTCAAATTCACGAGCTGCTAAAAGATTGTGTTTCTTTGCATAATAAGATTGTTTTATGGCAAATATCAAATGTTGTAGNTTAAGAATTGANCCTGGATTAATAAACTGAGTTAGAAGTTTAGGATAATTTTCTCGAAGTTCAATTAATGAAGATTTGTTAGTAGAAGAATTAATTTGTACAATTAAACAAGAATCTTGTTTAGACAGTTTATGTATATTCATCCGCCATGACTTATTGATATTATCGATANGACATCACCATTTTTAATTACTGTATTATGATTATTAAGAACTGAGATTTCTACATTATTTATAGCGATTAAAAGATTATTAGAATCTAANAATGATTGATCAATATTATATTTATCATTAAGTATATCCAACATTTGATTTATTGAATGATTACTAAGATCAGTAGAGATGTTATTTGTATTAGTATGTTTACAAATATTTCCAAAAAATTTAATCTGATTCATTGGTAATAGATGNTTCANTATCTATTGAACTTACCTTGGTAGTCTCATTAACAAGGAGTNATTTTTGTTCATTATTTTTAATTTTTGTTATACAGCCTGCAATTTGATTACGTAGTTTTTTTGAACTAATCTCAGCAACAGCACCTAACGCTTTCTTATTTTCTTCATAATCAGTAGTAAACAAGGATTGATTGTTTTCCATTACTTCCGTAGATAATCTCCAAACTCGTTTCATTATACTTATTGACTCCTTACAACTATATATTTTTTTAAATTATTAGATATTTGTTCCAATATATCGTCAAATTGGATCGACCACAAATTACTTAATTTATTAACTATGCTGGGAATGAATGAAGGTTCGGCAATTTTACCTTCATAACATGCAGAAAATGTAACAGGTCCGTCAGTTTCTACAATAGTAGATTCAGGATTGGATAATTTTGCAAGTTTTTGAAGAGACTTTGAATACACTAATGCAGGTCCAAATGAAACTAATATTTCAGAATTTAATATTTTTTTTAATTGATATTCATTACCTGAAAACCAATGTAGCATAATGCAAGGAATATTATATGATTCTAAAATATCTAATACTTCTTGTGTAGCATCCCTAGAATGAATAGAAACAGGTAATTTAGACTTTTCAGCAAGTTGTAACATGTGTTTGAAAGTAATAATTTGATTTTCAAAGTCAATTCCACGTTCTATGTAGGTTTTATCCAATCCAATTTCACCAATACCGTCAATAAAATCTAGATTATCTTTGAAGAATACATCAAATTCTTCCAAGTTAGATTGGGAATATTTTGGGTGTATGCCAACAAATGAAAGTAAATTATCGTTAGAATTAGAAAGTTCCACAGTAATTTTAGAATCATTTAGTGTTTCTGAGACATTAAATACGAGTGTTTTAGATATTTTCAAATAATTTAAAATATCAAGTCGAGAAGAATTGAATTCAGTAGCAGATAAATGAATATGCGTATCAAACAAGTCAAAATCATCAATATTCATCTTAAACGTACTATATCAGTCCATTAGTCCTAAAAAAAGGTTATATAACTATTATAACCANTTTAATTTNCCATGAGCGATTTAGAATTCGGGTTAGCTGCCGTTTACAGAATAATTAAAAAAACNGGTGCTGAAAGAGTGGGAGATGACGCTGCAGAGGAATTAAGAACGGTATTAGAAGAATTCGGTATTAAAATTGCAGAACAAGCATTAGTATATGCAAAACATGCTGGAAGAAAAACAGTAAAATCATCAGATATCAGACTAGCAGTAAATGAAATTAACAAAAAGAATTAATCATAGATATTTTTGAATTATTATAGACAATATGTAGTAATTACTGATTGCGCTCCGGTCGTCTAGCTCGGCCAAAAATAATGAAGGTCATGGATGGCGGATTCTCAATTCGTCGACACGGGTTCAAATCCCGTCCGGAGCACATATTATATTTAATAGAATTAGAATCAATTAATTTTTAAGATAACAATGATAGGAATAACAGGAAGTCCAGGCACTGGTAAAAAAACAATTGCTAAAGAGCTATCAAAAAATATGAACATAGACGTATTTGATATAAATAAATTCATTATAGAAAATAATCTTGCAGAATATGAAGAAGGTCAATTAATTGTGGATAATCTAAAAGATGTTAGAGAACGTATAGATCATGAATTTATAGGGAAAAAATTCATAATAATTGGACATTTATTACCTGAAGTTATTCCAGAAGAGGCATTATTGAAAGTAATTGTATTAAGATGTGAACCGGATATATTGATGGACAGGTACAATGAAAGAAATTATGATGAATTAAAAATTAGAGATAATATAGTATCTGAATTGATTGGAACGATACATTATGATACTGTTATGAAATATGGAGATGATAAAACATTTGAGATAGATGTATCGAATAAGAATGTTAAGAATATTATTGATGAGATAATAATGATAATTAATGATGAAAGAATATCAAAAGACAGAATAGATTGGATAGACTATGCATCGAAGTCAGATAAATTAAGAAGGTATTTGAATTAACTTGAATAATAAAAAAACATTAATTATTGCAAGTATACTAATATTGTCAATATTTTTCATTCTGAATTTTCCAATTGATTATCTTGCCTGTTCAGCTACTACTATGGCATGTAGATTTTTTGATGTTGTAAAGGATGAAAATTCTCAACAAGATGATTCAACTGAAATTAATGATTCAGGTGTTGAATTAGATATTGCATTCCCAGAAATTGAAGTCAGTAATCTGATTTATTTAACAACACCAAATGATGAATCAGGAAGAATATTTGTTGCAACAAGAGANGGGATTATATTTTACATTGAAAAAGATTCGAACAACATATCACTATTCATAGACATAAGAGAGAAAATTGATCAGGAATTAACCGGAGAGAGAGGCCTTCTTGGATTTACTTTTGATCAGAATTATATTGATAATGGGTATTTCTACATATATTATATAGATTTTGATGGCAATTCCGTAATTTCTAGATTTAAAGATACTAAAAATATTGAATCAATATTCAATACTGAATTAAAAATATTGCAGGTTGATCAACCATATTCAAATCATAATGGAGGCAGTATTCTAATTGGACCTGATGGATACTTGTATATTGCATTAGGAGATGGAGGATCTGGAGGAGATCCATTTCTTAATGGACAAAATGGGAATACATTATTGGGTTCAATATTAAGAATTGATGTTAGTAGAACTTCCGAAGATAATCGTTATCAAATTCCTAACGACAATCCATTTATCGATAATGATAATTTTAAAGATGAGGTATGGGCATATGGTCTACGAAATCCTTGGAGAATGAGTTTTGACATGAAAACTGGAAAGTTATTCGTAGGAGATGTTGGACAAGATAATTTTGAAGAAATAAACATAATTGAGAAAGGTGGAAACTATGGATGGAATATAATGGAAGGCAATAGTTGTTTTAATAATGAAATTTGTAATAAAGAGAATCTCATAATGCCAATTATTGAATATTCGCATAGTGAAGGATGTTCTGTAACTGGAGGATATGTATATCATGGAAGAATCGAGAGTCTAAAAAATAAATATATATTCTCTGATTTTTGCAGTGGAAATATTTGGACAATTGATCTATCCAATAATGAATATGAAAAAGAAAGATTATTGAAAGGGCCATTTCAGATTTCATCACTAGGGCAAGATGAAAATGGTGAGGTATACATTTTGTCTTTTGATGGAAGAATTTATACCTTTTATGAGAAGGAGAGAGCATAATCATGCAGAAAAACATAGCAAAAGGAGCAGCATCTCTATATCTTTCAAATATTGTTTCCCTATTTGTAATTACTGGCCATTTTATCGTATTAACTAATACATTAGACATAACAGAAATTGGAATAATTTTTGGATTTCAAATTATAATGTATTTATTTGCAACATTAGCGACGTTTTGTTTACCAATACCAATTATGTCGCCACTTCCATTACCACATGCAATTACCAAATTCATACCTGAATTTATTGCGTCAAAAGAAAAAGGAAAGGCAAATACNATTTTTCTGTATTCNTTGTATTTGTTAATAATAATATCTCTAATATTATCCATACTAATCTTTGTGAATATTGATATTATTAATTCAATGATTTTTAATGGAAAAATAACTAATGGATTATTATTTATAGCACTTACGCAAATCTTCTTGTTTACTTTGAATCAATTCCTATTTAGTGGAATGATATCAATAGGAAATAGTTACAAGGTAGGAATTATACAAATTTATTCGATTGTAATAAAATTTACATTCGCTGCAATTCTTGCTTATGCAGGTTTTGGNATAATTGGTGTTTTGGCAGGGTATTTAATAGGGGATTTATTATTNACAATTTTAGNATTACCAATTTGTTTGAATAAATTAAAGAGTCCAAAACAAGAAATTAATCGTTTTGCGGCAATAAATTATTCTGTACCAATATTAATATCATCATTAATAATATTCGGGGTAACGCAAATTGATAGAATATATGCTTTAATTAATCTAGGGCTTCCGGGGTTAGGAATATACACAATTGCAATAGCTGCTTCAACAATTGGAGCTTATGCACCTAATTCTCTTGCNACTGCGATAACACCTAATTTGTCAGCACTTTTTTCATTAAATAAATTAGATTCATTCCGAAATTTATCTAAACTATATACACGGTATGTATCATTTATTGGAATGCCTGCAGCTTTTATGATTGCTGCATTGTCAGTGCCATTAATGTCAATATTTGGTGAACAATATGTGGACAGTGCACNNCCTGCGGCCGTAATCTCTATTGCAATAGGAATAACTACATTTTCGTCAATTTACAACAGTCAATTATTTGTTAGAGGAAAAACAAAATGGATAATGTTTGCGAACATATCAGGTCTTTTAGTATTCATATCAATNATTTTAATTTCTCAAGTACTGAATAACAGCATAGATGTAAATTACTTGTCATATGGAAGAGCGTTGATGATAGTTTCAACTGCATTAATCATAAGCTATAAGTCGTATACATTAGGAGATCTAAAATATGATAGAAAGGCGATAATTAATTCATTATTAGGTTCAATAATTATGTCAGTATCTCTGTATTATTTGTACACCGTATTATTCAGTTCTGTATCTTCAACTTTATCACTATTAGTGCTCATCCCTACTGGAATGGCAATCTATTTTATTTATTTAAGACAAACAAGAACATTTAATCAAAAAGATATTGAATTCATAGTAAAAATTATTTCAATAAATGAATCTAACAAAATTAATACTATGAAAAAGATACTAGGCGTTAAGAACTAATTATACAGATTTTTAGTTTAGATCCGTCTATATCTATATCTTTCCAATTATATGATGAATTCAAATCATCGACAACTTCTACATTATTTGTTCTAACTAGATATTTTAGTTCAGATAATTTAGGCATGAGTAATTTCTTAGTGGGAGTATCAATTCCATATATCAATGTATTTTTCAACATTTCAGAAGGATCAAGACCGGATTCTTTACGTTCTGATTGAATTCTTCTAGCAAGATCGCGTAGATATCCTTCAATAAATAAATCAGAATCTCTTTCTTTAGGTAAAATAACAACAATTCCAGATTTAGAAGATAATACATAATCATCAGTTGCATCAAATTGAAATTTAATTTCATTTTTAAGTACTTTGTAACTAGTGCCGTTGATTTTGAAGGTAAAAGAATCATTAATTATGAAATGTTTAAACAAATCTAGTGCGTTTTGCTCTTTTATTATACGTCGAAATTCATTAATATCCGCCCTTAATTTTTTTCCAAGAATGTCATAATTTGGAAAAATGGATAGATTGACAGGTAATTCATCGACATTATCAATGTATTTTATATCACGTATATTACAAAATGTTTGCAATAATTCTTTGTGCTTTATCAGATTGGACAATGGTTGATCTTCAGAATATATCATTGATAATTTTAAAGGCCATCGACGTTTCAATTTACCCTTCATTCTAGCAGAATTACTTTGAGAAATGATTATCTGTAGAAACTTAAATTCGGACTCNAGATCATTATCAAGAAAATCAGGATTACTTTTAGGCCAAGTCTTAGCCAATATAGGATTATTATCAAATATTGAATTATGAAGGAATTCAGTAATGAATGGAGAGATCGGATGTAATAATACGTCAAGAGTGTAAAGTATGTGAGAAATTATAGAATAGATCGACAAACGTCTATTAAGATGTGAATCATCATCATTCCATATTTCATTTCTGACCATAGGTAGATAGATTTGGCTAAAACTTTCAATTATAAAATTATCAATTGATGCAGCAACAAGATTGAAATTAGTGTCACTATAGGAATNAGTAACATCTTTTATCAAATTCTGTAATTTTGAGAGAATCCAATAGTCGGGGGATGATAATGAATTATTATTAATTGACCATTCAAGAGTATGTTCGTCTTTATTGAAATTATCATATTCACCGTTTTGTTTCAGGTATTTATGTAGATTATATAATGTGCTAATTACCTGATATGGCCTCGATTTCATTTCTTCAAAACTAAAATTTAGACTATCTATAGGAGTTGCTTTTCGCATCAAATAGAATCTTAGTATATCGACGGAATTTTCATCAAGTGTTTTATAACCTTCAACAATNTTTCCTAATCTTTTACTCATTTTATTGCCTTTTTCATCAAGAATATGTCCCTGAAATAAAAATGCACTATAAGGTGGAGCGCTAGAATTCTGCATTATAACATTTTCAATTAAAAGAGTATACGCCCATCCACGTGTTTGATCTATACCTTCAGTAAGAAATGTTGCAGGAATAAATTCATTGTACTCTTCGTTAGACAGAGATGCAAAAGGAGCAGCGCCGCTATTATGCCAAGTATCAAGAACAAATAGTTCTCTATGACATTCATTATTACATTTAGGACAATTAATTACTATACGATCCATCCATGGTTTATGCAATTCAAAGTTATCTCCGTCAGGAAGTTCTATTGCATTATCAATAATTGCTTTTCGTGAGAATAGACCAACTTTATGTGAACATGAAATACATTTCCATATAGGAAGTGGAGTTCCCCAGACTCTTTCTCTCGATATACACCAGGGTCTTTTCTCTTTAATAATTTCAATAAATCGATTTTGGGGTTGTTCAAAATAATATTCGATAGACTCGGCAGCTTCAACAACTTTGTTATCCAACTTATCAACTCGATAAAAATATGCGCGTCTTGCAACCCACAATAATCGATGGCCTGATCTCCAGCATAAAGGATATTCATGTTTAAGTCGGCCAAGTTTCACTAAAGAATTTTCTGTTTTTAATAAATCAAATACCAAGTCATTCGCATCACGTACAAATAATCCATTAAATTTACCAGATTTTTCATCAAAACATGCTTGATCATTAATTGGATTAAATAATGGAAGATTTCTTTTCTTTCCAATATCAAAGTCAATTTCTCCATTTGCAGGAGAGATATGAACCAATCCAGTTCCAGTTGTCAAGTCAACGAAATCTTCGGCGACCACAGTATGCACTCCTTGTTGTTTAGAGAGCGCATGCAATTCAGGTATGTATTTTTCTGCTAGAGGATGAATGTATTTTTTACCATCTAATGATTTACCTTTAACTTCTTTTAGTATTTCAAAATTCTCAATATGAAATACATTCATTAATTCGTCCAATCGCTCATTAGCAATTATCCATGTTTCATTTTCTATTTTTACATAGGAATATATTGATTCNGGTTTCACACCGGTCAACATATCAGTAACAACAGTGAATGGCATAGTTGTCCAAAGAATGAGATATACATCTTCATCAACAAGTTTTACTTTATAATATAATGAAGGATCCTCGACAGTTTCATAACCTTGAGCAACTTCTGAATGACTGAGAGATGTTTGACAGCTTGGACAATAAGGAACCACGGATTCAAGTTCTTCAAGTATACCATTTTCCCAAGCTTTCTCAAGATATTTCCATTCTCTTTCAATGTATTCGTCTTTGTATGTCCAGTATGCATTATCATGATCAAGAGATAATCCAAGAAGCCGATCTGATTTTTTCCATGTTTCATAATTATTTAGAATTANGTCCTTACAAGCTTGAATAAGAGTTTCTTCTCCAATTTTCTTAAGATTCTCTATCTTACTGCCTTTCAGTCCCAATTCTTTTTCAGCTTGTAGTTCGACAGGCAATCCCTGTGTATCCCAACCGCCACGAAATATTACATCGTAATCATTAAGAACGTTAAATCTATACCAGATGTCCTTGATAATCCTGCCGCGAATATGTCCGATATGCGGCTTTCCGTTGAGCGTCGGAGGACCTTCAATGAAAACTACGGTTTCATTATCTGCATATTTATCCTTGATATATTTCTTAATATCGATATCTTCCCAGTATTTTCTAGTGATTTTTTCGATTTCCTTTAGGTTTAGTTTGTCCTCTAGGTTTCCTGCTTGCATTAAGAAAATTATAACCCAAGGGTGAATAAAACATTACCTAACAAGATTAAGATTCGAATATCTATACATAATTCATGGATATATCCGATAGATCATTGCAAGAATTGACCGCAATTATCGAGGAATCCAAGACTGGATTCGACATAGATATCCTTGACAAATGGTACTTTAAGATAACAGAATATGCCAAAGAAGAGGCACCTCATCACCTTATCGAAAGCATAGGCTATGAGCAGGACAACGTATTGTCCATGAAATTCAAGATAAACTGCTCAAAGAGGGCCGTGCCCCACCTGAATAGGGCAATAGAGCATTACATGCCTGAGATGCAGTATGTCACCCAACTGTACTTCCAGATCGTACAGCAAATCATACAGAAAGAGTACGAAGAGTACAATCCAGAAAAGAGCGGTGGGGATTAGATGTTACCGTCTTACATCAAAGTACCAAATACGCCCATAAAATTAGCGGAGCGTATGGGAATAGGAAATTTGCGTAGATATAAAAAAACGGGTCGTGTGGCAGGAGTAGCTGAAATGATAGCCAACATAGCATATAAAAAACCATCTAGTAATCAGGTAATGAGAATTAGATTACTGACTTTAGCCGTTATTTTACTAGCGCCAGAAGGTTCTGGGCTTTTTGCTTATTGTTTCTTATGGCTAATAATACCGCCAAACACCAAGGTCGAGTAGTTGAGATGCAAAGAGTGCATCCCCAACCAGACCAAAGAGCAATAAATGCATCTTATCCGCCATCAAGCGCAGTTACATTGCAACTAAATCACGTCAGGCGTCAATAAACCGCAATAGACGAGCATTAAACTACACTAATTTACACTGTTTGCATCTGTTTACAATAAATCAACGCTTAATCTGATTATTGTATATAGGGACTAATTAGCAAAAAATACTAAGGTCAAATACATTTATGTTAATATGGACAAAACTTCTGATGAAGGGTTCTCCGAATCCAGAGGTCCAAAGAAACAGAAAAGCAAGGCAAATAAGTGGATAAACT
>JABUBF010000017.1 GCA_013306035.1 Nitrososphaerota archaeon | reverse complement strand
CACATACTCATTCAATGAACTATTGGGAATTGAATGGCAAAGGTATTCTTTGGCTTAACTCATTCGGTTGTACAATCGTAGGNGTTGATGCTGAAAATGGNGATGAAGTATTNATATTAAAACAACACTGCAGAAATGTAGAAACAAACTCTGGTTTATATAACTCTCAAGGATCACATGCTCCTGTTGTCGACCGCAGNAATAATGCAATTATTGTAGCTGTTGGCGGACACATGGAAGGAAGCTATGGNGGACGAGCATATGTAGCATCATATGACTTAGGCGCCTGTACAAGTTTCCCTTGTGAAATTGATGCAACAACCGACGCTGATCTTAATTGGCGATTCTTCTATCAACCACCTAACGGTGAATTGTTCCCAGCAGAATATGCAGCTTGGGGTCAAATGTTAATTGATACATGTGGAATAGGTATGATTGAAGGTATTGATGCCTGTGACGTTCCAGAAGATATCCTAAGATGGGATTGGGCTGGTAATCCAGGTACATACAATGAAAAGACTGGTATGCCATTCAATGCTGGTGTAAGTAACATCTGGGGACAGATAGTTATTGATGAAGAAAATGGAAAAATCTTCTTCGGAACAGCACAACCTGGTCCAGACTTTAACCACACATACACTCGTGGACCTCGTCTATTTGGTTCAGCCGTAGTTGCGTTGAACTCTGATGACGGATCACTAGCATGGTACTTCCAAAGTACTACAAAAGACCTTTGGGACATGGACTGTTCATGGAATACAACAGTCATGGATATCGATGGACGAAGAACTGTTATCAAACAATGTAAACAGGGTCACGTTCATGCATTTGATGCAAACACTGGTGAAGTACTCTGGATCACAGAAGTTCCTGGTGTAAGATTCTCCAAATACTATTGTAATGCAGNTTGTGATAATCGAGCTGGACCAACCAATGGCGAACGTGGTAGAGGTGTATTACACTCTCAAGCATTAGGTATTGATGGTCTCAACGAAAACAACGACTGGTTCTTCTTAGACCCACGAGTTNNAGCTGATATGNANAAACCAACACAGAATCACCCATCAACAGATGTNNTCTGGCAGAATCCAAACGGTTCAGGATGTGCTGAAAACGATATTGCCTTCGATGGTAATAACGTCTATCTATCTTGCAAGAATGAACCTGCTTACTTCAAAATTCTTCCACAAGAAGCTCGATNCGGTAGTTTCTGGGGAGGTTTCATTGAAAACCACATAGACGATGCTCCATTCCCACCTGAGATGAATCACACAGTTACTGCAATTAATGCAAGAACTGGTGCTGTCGAATGGGAATTTAGAGTAACCGAAGTAGCACACCGTGGCGGAATTATCGCATCCGGTGATGTTATCTACTGGAATGGTTTCGATGGTAAACTTCGTGCAGTTTCTGCATCTGATGGAGAACTTCTAACTATATTCAATCTAGGCACAGCATTAGATACTCAACCTAGTATTGGACAAGATTCTAACGGTAAGACTCTACTCCTACAATCATTTGGAGGAAGAGGTCTAACTAGTCAAAACCCACCATTAAGAGGCTCTGTTCCTGGAGCTATAATGGCATATGGTCTACCTGACGACTTACCTGAAGGCGTAAGCCGAGAAGTGGAAATCCGCGAAATAATAATTACTGAAGAGGTCGAAGTAGAAACAATTAATCCAATTTCATATGTTATAATTGGATTAGGTGTAGTTCTAATAGTCATCTCTGGTGTATTATACAGCAGANCTCGTCAAACAGCATAGTAATTTAGTTGTCCCTTCGGGGACAACCAATATTTTTTTTAATATTTCTTATTCAGTTAAATTTATTATCGTATAGATTCAATAATTCTCAATGAAAATACTTGCATTAGGAACTCGCGCATTTGTATCCGGCTTTATGTTGTCTGGAGTTAATGGTGTAGAGGTTTCTAATTCTTCAGATGCCCTAAAAAATATACAATCACTCGTTAGCGATAAAGAGATTGGACTAATACTGATCAGTCATGATATGGCCAAACCTATCTACGATGAAATCACTGATATTCGATCCAAACATCCTATTCCACTTATTTATCAAATTCCTACACCTGGATCCAAAACTGAAGAAGTTGATTATCGCGAATTAATCAAAAAAGTTTTAAAAATGTAATCAAATTGGAGTTAGCTTAAACTTCTTTTTGTGTTCTTCTGATTTATCCCATGCTGGAGAAAGACTTCCACCTGCGCTGTTTACGATTGTTTCTATTGAATTCTTGTCCTTTTGTTCTTTAATTGTACTCTTGATTTTTTCTACAGTGTTTGATATTTCTTTATTCTGATATTCTTCTATTTTTCCCGCATCGCATAATTCTGCTATATCCGTCTCAAATGGCAATCTTGCTATTAATTCAGTACCTAATCTCTCAGCGAATTCCTCACTCNTTGATTCTCCCAGGATGAAATTTTTTTCACCACAATGTTTGCAATTCAAATATGACATATTCTCAATCAATCCGAGTACTGAAATCTTTAACATTTTTGCCATATTTGCTGATTTACTTACTATCATTTTTGATAAATCCTGCGGTGTACTGACCAAAACTATTCCAGAAAGCGGTAATGATTGAAATACTGTAAGTGGAGCGTCACCAGTACCTGGAGGCAAATCAATTAACAAATAATCTATATCTCCCCAATCAACATCTGTATATAATTGTCTAATTAAATTATTAATTATTGGCCCTCTCCATATCGTGGGCATTTCTGGATTATCTAACATTAAGTTCACAGAAATTAATTTAAGTCCTGATTCAGTCTCTGCAGGAATGATTCCGTTCTTTCCTTTTATTAATCTTTTTGTTACACCAAAAATCTTTGCAATACTGGGGCCTGTAACATCTGCATCAAGAATTCCTACATTATGGCCTGATCTCTTTAATTCTGACGCTAATATAGCTGTTATCGATGATTTTCCTACTCCACCTTTTCCAGATACAANNGCTATCAAATTCTCATTTCTTTTCTTTTCCAATTTTGAAATAAGTTTATCCTGTGATTGCTCTGTTCCACGATTTTTCTGAACTGTAATCTTCAATCCATCTAATTCTTCTTTTGTCATGACGGTAGTCTCTACATTAACTTCATTTACTTCTTCAAATTTCATCAATTCATTTCTTACGTCTTTTTTTATAGTATCTGCCAATGGACAACCTGCTACAGTTAATGCAATCAATATGTCAANCTTACTTTCGTTAATTTTCACATCTTTTACCATGTTCAATTCTATTATATTCATGTGAATTTCAGGATCCATCACATTGGTTAATGAATCTCTTATTTGTTTTTCTGATATCAAGGACTTCTATCTGTATTTGTATTTGTTACTTATTATTGTTGTTGTGATTTTCACATTAAAATTGTGATAATATTAAATTTTTAAATACGTAAATATTTTATCATACATTGTTAATACAGGTGATAAAAATGAGTAAAAAACTATCAAGTGAAAATATTCTAGATGACGTTTCTAAGGACTTCGAAGATGTTATTGAGTCGATTTTGAAAACTGGCCTGGAGGAAGCAAATAAAATAATTGAAGAATCTTCAACCAAGTCAAAAAATGAAGAACACGATATTGAATCTCAACAATCTAAAGAATTTGATATAAANTCTAGGCAAATTATAGGCACTGCTGAAATGGAAAGCCGAAATTCCAATCTTTTACTACTTGAGAAAAATATCAATAAAGTATTCTCTGCCGNGTTAAAGGAACTTGGTTCTGATAAAGGGAAAAATTACCCAAAGTCTTTGGAACTTTTCATAAATGAGGGTTTAGATTCAATTGACGAATCTGAAATCTTAATCTCTTNCAATAAAAAAGATGCTTCTATTGTTAAAGATATTATTGATAAAATTTCCTCAAAGTCCAAAAAAACTCTTCAATTGTCTGACGAATATCTGACAACTTCAGGTGGTGTGATTGTTAGCAACACAGATTCTACCGTAGTTGTTAATAACACAATCGAAGATCGATTGGAAAGAATGAAAGCAGAGTTAAGAACTGATATTGCTAATAAATTTAAATAATTTATTCAAATATCCAAGTTTTATTTATCGCTGATTTTACTGCCTTTGTTATCCAGTAAGCAATAGGTATAGAATACATTATTGTCGTTGAATTAAATATTGCAATTAGTCCCAATGTAGTTGGCATTACTTCCATTGGTATTGAAAAACCTATTGGAGGAGGCATTGGTAATGCAATGAAGTTTACTACAGTCATGATTACTGTTCTAAATATCATGGGAGATGCTATAATGAATAGCATATTAAATGATAAAATATAATTTTTCGTATTATTTGTATCTTGAACAAACTTTATCCTTTTTATTAAAACAACTCCTGTATATGATCCAAATATCGCAATTAAGTTATATATTGGACCTGAAATTAATTGCCCAGGGAAAAATACTAGAAGCGAAATAAAATTAATTATTCCTGATATTATTGCTGTGATGGGTCCAAATAAGAACAAACATATGTACAAAGGAATTTCCCATATTGTATAAAATAGGAATGGTGCATATGGAGCTGGTATAGCTAATGGTAGAAATGGCGGATGTAATACTAACGCAATCGAGGAAAATAAAATCGACGCAGTTAATGATCTTCTATCTAGTAATGGTTTTGACAATCTCTTTTTTTTATAATTTATTATTAATAAATATTTTGTTATAACAAAAAAATTTGTTATCTATTCAATTACAATAATTTTTCCTATCATAAATGGATGTGGTTCACAATAATATTCAAATTCACCAATTTCATTAAATTTATATGAAAATCCACCATTGAATGATAGTTCTTTAGATTTGAATACATGATCCCCTCTTTTACCTGGAGGTCCTTCAACTATGTTGTGCCAATTTACGGCTCCTCCACTTCCACCTATTGATCTATCAACTTGTTTCCATAATACCGTTGTACCTTTTTTTATTGTTATTTCAGATGGGGCAAATTTTAAATTTGCTATTGTAANCTCTACTTCTCCGGACAATATTCCATTCTCTTCGATAACAACTTCTTCTACTTCAGGTTCCTCTATGACTACTTCAGGTTCCTCTATGACTACTTCAGGTTCCTCTATGACTACTTCGGATTCGATTACAGTTAATTCGTTATTATCTTCCGGTAAAATAAATAAAACTGCTCCAATTCCAATAGCTGCAATAACAATTAATGCAATAATCTTCGAATCCATCATGATATATTAAATACATAATCAATTTAAGAATTACTAAATGCNATTCTCTGAATTTTACTATTATATTTAATATATTTCTGAAAATCGAATTGTTTTTAAACTCTAAATCATGAAAAAACATAGTTGATTATTGATGCAAGCTAAAGGTAAAATTATTTGGATTAGTGGCCCTGCAGTTANGGCNGACGGAATGTCCAGTGCACAAATGTATGAAACTGTCGAAGTTGGTAAAGATAAAATTGTTGGAGAGATTATTAGGCTTACTGGAGATACTGCGTTTATACAAGTATACGAATCTACAAGTGGTCTAACTCCTGGCGAACCAGTTGTTGGTACTGGTAGTCCATTATCTGTAACTCTAGGCCCTGGAATGATGGGTACTATTTATGATGGTTTACAAAGACCATTAGACAAGATTGCTGCAAAAGCAGGAACATTCATTACTCGTGGTATTCATGTTCCACCAATTCCTAAGAAAAAATGGAATTTTATTCCAGAAGTAAAAGTTGGTGATACTGTACATGCTGGTAGTATTTTAGGTACAGTTAAAGAAACTGCTTTAATTGACCATAAAATCCTTGTTCCACCTACTGAACCTTCAGGTAAAATTACTGAAATTGTAAAAGAAGGAAGCTATGATAAAGATCATGTTATTGCAATAGTTGAAGGTAAAGGAAATAAATCTGAATTAAATATGCATCATGATTGGCCTGTTAGACAAGCCCGACCATTTACACAAAGATATGATCCCACTATACCTCTTGTAACTGGACAACGTGTTCTCGATACATTCTTTCCAATTACTAAAGGCGGTACTGCTGCAATACCCGGTGGATTTGGAACAGGAAAAACCGTTACATTACATCAAATAGCTTCTTGGTCAGATGCTAGTGTAGTTTTCCATATTGGTTGCGGAGAGCGTGGAAATGAAATGACTGAAGTTTTGATTAAATTCCCTGAATTAAAAGATCCAAAAACTGGAAAATCATTAATGGAACGAACTGTTTTGGTTGCTAATACAAGTAATATGCCTGTAGCTGCTCGTGAAGCCAGTATATATACAGGAATTACTATGGCTGAATACTATCGAGATATGGGTTATGATACTCTATTAGTTGCAGATTCTACAAGTCGATGGGCTGAAGCTCTACGTGAACTTAGTGGCAGATTGGAAGAAATGCCTGCAGAAGAAGGTTATCCATCTTATCTTGCATCCAGACTTGCAGAATTCTATGAACGTGCAGGTCGAGTTAAATGTCTTGGTTCACCTGACCGTGATGGATCCGTTACCGTTATTGGTGCTGTATCTCCTCCTGGTGGAGACTTTACTGAACCAGTTTCTACTCATACTATGAGATGTATCAAAACATTTTGGGCTCTTGATACTAAACTTGCTTATTCTAGACACTATCCTTCAATTAATTGGATGACTAGTTATTCAGGTTATTCAGAAGGTATTGACAAATGGTGGGTTGACAATGTCGATGCAGATCGTCCTAAGTTGAGATTAGAAACCTATACAATCTTACAACGTGAAGATGTCCTTAAAGAAATTGTTCGTCTATTAGGTCCTGAAGCACTACCTGACGAAGAAAAATTAATCCTTGATGTAGCTCGTATGATTAAAGAAGGATTCTTACAACAAATGGCTTTTGATAAAGTTGATAGATACTGCAGTCCTAAAAAACAAGTTAAAATGATGAGATTGTACACTGATTTCTATAAAGAGTCTCAGAAAGCTCTAAATAACGGAATCGCTCTGGAAACAATTCGTA
Source organism: Nitrososphaerota archaeon (assembly GCA_013306035.1). Classification (GTDB taxonomy): domain Archaea; phylum Thermoproteota; class Nitrososphaeria; order Nitrososphaerales; family UBA57; genus UBA57. The sequence continues at coordinate 60,448 of JABUBF010000017.1, read as the reverse complement.
GTCTACCTGTTATATCACAAATTATTCGTTCTAAATATGAAATTCCAGATGAAGAACTCAGTAAAATGGACGTATTATCAAAGACTATGTTTACATCATTCAATGAATTATCAAATAAGGAGGTAGCAGCTGTTGTCAACACAAAATAGATCTTCTGGTTTAGAGTATACTAATATTTCTGAAATCAAAGGACCATTGTTAGTTATCAATGGCGTAACTAATTCCGCATTCGATGAACTAGTTGAAATTACTACTCCGGCTGGCGCAAAACGTTTAGGTCGTGTTCTTGAAATTGGTGGCGGTACTGCTGTCGTCCAAGTCTTTGAGGGTACTACTGGACTGTCTGTTTCTGAAACAAAAACTCGATTTTTGGGTAAAACAATGGAAATTCCTGTTACTGATCAATTATTGGGTAGGGTATTCGATGGTCTCGGAAGACCTATTGATGGCCTTCCTGATCCTGTAGGAGAAAAATTCCTTGATATAAATGGAGAATCAATAAATCCAGAACGTAGAGACTTTCCAGAAGATTTTATTCAAACTGGTATTTCAGCTATTGATGGCCTCAATACTCTTGTCAGAGGTCAAAAATTACCAATCTTCTCAGGTGCAGGACTTCCACATAATCTTTTGGCCGCTCAAATCGCACGTCAAGCTACGGTCCCAGGTAAGGGTGAAGAATTCGCTGTAGTTTTTGCTGCAATCGGCGTCCAAAATAGTGAAGCTGCATTCTTCCGAAAATCATTAGAAGAAAGTGGCGCATTAAAAAGAAGTATTTTATATATTAATTTGGCAGACGATCCTGCAATTGAAAGAATTATCACTCCTCGTGTTGCACTTACTGCTGCTGAATATTTGGCATTTGAAAAGGACACTCATGTTCTTGTTATAATTAGTGACATGACAAATTATGCAGAGGCCTTAAGAGAAATTAGTGCTGCTAGAGAAGAGGTTCCAGGAAGAAAGGGGTATCCTGGTTATTTGTATACTGATCTTGCAACAATCTATGAACGTGCTGGAAAGATTAAAGGAAGCAAAGGAAGTCTTACACAAATCCCAATTCTTTCTATGCCATCTGACGATATTACACATCCAATTCCTGATCTTACTGGTTATATTACTGAGGGTCAAATTGTTTTGGGACGAGATTTACATAGAAAAGAAATCTATCCTCCTATAAGTATTCTTTCTTGTTTAAGTCGTTTGATGAAAGAAGGTGTCGGAGAAGGAAAAACGCGTAACGACCATCAAAATGTTAGTAGTCAATTATATAGTGCATATTCTCGAGCATTAGAATTAAGGGCCCTTGCTGAAATTGTAGGAAAGGCCGGTCTTGCTCCAAACGATATTAAATATTTAGAGTTTGGTGACTTATTTGAAAGTAAGTTCCTTAAACAAGGCTTTGATGAAAATCGAACACTCGAAGATACACTGGGAATTGCATGGAATTTATTCAGTACATTGCCTGTTAATGAATTAACTAAAGTCAAACAAGATGAAATTGATTCATATCTGAAGGTAACTAAATAATGTCAAGTTCTAACAAACGTCCACCACCAACCAAAATTGAACTAATCAAAGTTAAACGAAGTCTCGTTGTTGCAAAGTCTGTATATAAAATTCTTGAAGACAAAAGAGACGTTCTTCTTAAAAATATCGATGAAATGATTGACAAAGCAGGAAAAGCAAGAAATGAAATGTCCGAACCATTATCTAATGCATATAGATCATTATTTAACGCCTACATGTCAATAGGTTCGTCTAAACTTGAATCAATTGCACTAACATCTCCTTCACATATCGACGTTGACGTTAATGTCAAAGTCGTTGTCGACGTCCGAATTCCTACTATTTCAATTAGTGAAAAAGAAATTGGTTTAAATTATGGATTTGCCGACTCTGATTCCAAATTAGACGATGCAACTCAAATGATGCGACTTGCACTGCCTAGAATTTTACGCGCTGCAGAATATGAAAATTCAATTCTCGAGCTTGCTAGATCACTTGAAAAAACTCAAAGATTACTTAACGCATTAGATTATGTAATAATTCCCGGTTATGATGAATCAATTAAATATATTTCTTCCATATTAGAGGAAAGGGAAAGAGAAGATTTTACAAGATTAAAACATGTTAAAAAAGTACTTGAACGTAAGAGGTGAAATTTATGGATAATAAAGAATATGAAAAATTAAGTGAAAAAATTAAAAAGCAATATGACTCAGATATTAATGACCTAAAAAAAGAAATCATTTCTGCAAAAGCTAAGGCTTATAAAGAATTGGAAAAGTAATTATGAACATAAGGAGTTAATGAAAATGAACTACAAAATATCATTTATAACGTTGACAATAATTGCAACACTATTTCTACAGTTTGTGCCTTTGGCATATGCACAAGAAGAAGGTGGAGTGTCCTCCGACGGAATGAAATTCCTCGGTGCAGGAATTGCATTTGCAGGAGCTACCATCGGTGCAGGAATGGCAATTGGACGAGCAGGTTCAGCTAGTTTAGCTGCAGCCGCAGAAAATGAAAACCTAAAAACATATGGTATGATCATTACTGCACTTGCAGAAGCCGTTGCTATTTATGGAATAGTTGTCGCTCTATTAATCTTGGGAAGCTAAGATAATTAATAATTAATTATTCTTGCTAATTTCATTGTTAATAGAACAGCTATTATCAGTCCTATAACTGGCAGGATGAATGGAATAATTATTGATGCGGGGTTATCTATAGCCTCGTGTAAATATATTCCCACTAATGCCCCAGTTAATGATAGTGATGTTATGAGTATTGTCGGAACAAGCCTAAACCCTTTTTTTATTATTTTATTTTTCACCAATGTAAATTCTTGTTTATTACTTTAGTATCTCTTCTGTTAATGAAATTCTAGTACAATATTTGCATTTCAATCTTGGTGGATCATTATTAATTATCAACAATTCGGAGATAATTGGCTCGCTTGAATTCGAGATACATGTTGGATTTGTACATTTAAATACTCCTGTAAATTTCTTTGGCAATTCTACATTTCTTTTTTCTGTTATCTCATAATTCTCAATTATATTAATGGTTGAATTCGGTGTTATCAAAGCTAGTCGATTTGTCTCCTCTACTGCCAGTATCCTATTCTCAATTTTTATTATGTCTTTCTTACTATATTGTTTACTTGAAACATTCATTGCCACTGACACTTGATTTCCATCCGTTCCATTAATGTCAAGAGCAGATAGCACATTAAATGCTCTTCCTGCTATAATATGATCCAATACTGTGCCGTGTTTTATCCTGCTTATTCTCAAATCATATGTTTCTGTCATTTCTTAGTTCATTCTACTTATTGCAACATTTATATTAATGTGTGTATACATTAATCAAAAGATTGAAAAATCCATTTTATAACCGCGATATTGTTTCGATAAAGGATTTTCACCGTCCTGATTTAGACTATTTGTTTAAAGTCGCTGATAACCTCAAAACAAATTTGCCTAATGATTCGTTAAGTGGCAAATCTATTGGACTGATGTTCTTCGAACCTAGTACAAGAACTAGGTTAAGTTTTGAATCTGCTATGAATTCATTAGATGGTAAGTCAATCAGCTTTGGAGATCCTTCAAGCACCTCTATACAAAAAGGGGAAAATCTTAGTGATAGTCTACTTACTATGGACCAATACGTTGATGCTATAATCTTACGCCATGCAAGTGAAGGTGTATCAAGATACGCTTCCGAAATCTGCCAAAGCCCAATTATTAATGCGGGTAGTGGAAGTGAAGAACATCCTACACAAGCGATGTTGGATGTTTTTACCATAATGAATGAATGTGGTAAAGTTGACGGATTAAATATTGCTATTTTTGGCGATCTTAAATATGGAAGAACTGTTTATTCACTTTTATACGCTCTTTCTAATTACAAACCAAATATCCACCTTATTTCTCCTAAACCTCTTCAACTTCGGCCAGATCCTCTGCTAGAACTTCAAGACCGATTAAATATAACAACTCATGATAATCTTCAAGATATAATTTCTGATCTTGACGTGATTTATACTACTAGGATTCAAAAAGAACGATTTCCTGATTTGGAAGAATATGAAAGAGTAAAAGGTTCTTATAAAATTGATATAAATCTATTAAATCAAGCAAACGAAAATCTTATTTTACTTCATCCTATGCCTCGTTCTGATGAGATACCTAGTGAAATTGATCACACTGTATTTGCAAAATATTTTAATCAAGTACGTTATGGAAAATTAATCAGATCTACATTACTTTATCTTATCTTTACAGAAAATTCATCTTTCTAACCACAGCTAGAATAAGCACAAGATAAACATTTACTACAACCTTCTGCATATATTAGACTCATTTCTCCACACGCTGTACATTTACTTCTATTATTTGTACTTGTACCTGATACTTCTAATACTTTATTCTCTATTTCTTGTTTGTCTGTAATTATTACTTCCGATTCTGCATGTATTGAATCTGCTAATGCATGAGCAACTGCATCTGGAACTGATCTAATTGGAATACTTGTACCTTTTGTCTGATGCCAAGATATATTCTTTGTTTGTATTCCTCTCATTGTCTTTATTATTGATTTAACATCAACATCTGACTGTAATGCTATTGAAATCAGTCTGCCCATTCCTTCATATGCTGCCTTTTCTTCGTCTCCTGATTTTCCTCTTTCTATGAATACTTCTCTTGGTCTTCCTTCTTGATCTCTATTTATTGTTATGAATAATCCGCTATTTGTATAAGTGAATCTATAAGTCCTTCCTATAAGGTATTCTGGCCTTTTATATCCTCCAGGAAGTACATGCGTAGATTTATTTCCACGAAGGTTTTTAGTCTTATCGGTTTCTAGAACCTGAACATCTAGGCATCCATCTCTGTATACTGTTATGCCCTTACAATGCGTGTTATAGGCTAATCTATAGGACTCATTTACATCTTCTTTGGTTGCTTCATTCGCAAGGTTTATTGTTTTACTTACTCCGTCATCAACAAATTCTTGAAAAGCCGATTGCATGAGAACGTGTTGATTTCCAGATAAATCTGCTGCAATTGGAAACATTTCTTTTATTTCTTTAGGAACCCAAGATATATTCTGAACACTTCCTCCGTTTTCAGAAATTTCTTTTATCTTTTCTTTATCTAGAATGATGTTATGGTCTTCTAATGCTATCGTAAATGATTCATTTAGGTAATGAAGTTCTTCAAAGTCTTCACTTCTTTCTTTAATCCTTGAGTACCTGACAAAAACTAAAGCAAAATGCGGTTCTATCCCTGGTGAACAGTTTGCTATTGTTCCAATCGAACCTGTAGGGGCGATAATCGTACAATTTACATTTCTGACTTTTCTTCCAATTTTCGCAAAATCACTTTTGTCCCAATATGGAAATGTACCTCTGGTTTCTGCTAACTCTTCAGACATTTTCCAAGCTACCTCTGAAATAAATTTCATTAATTCTCTTGAAAAACGAAATGATTCTTCTGAACCATATTTTATTCTTAATTTACTTAATAAATCTGCTAATCCCATTACACCGAGTCCTAATCGTCTCATGTTATGTGATAATTCTTCAATTTCTTTTGTTGGATGTTTATTCTTTGTAACAACATTGTCAAGAAAATGTATTGCATTTCTTATACATTCTCGAAGTTTATCCCAATCTATACCATCATTGTTTGCATTGATAAATTTCGCAACATTTATAGAACCTAGATTACAACTCTCATTTGGAAGTAGTGGAACTTCACCACATGGATTCGTTGATTCAATTTTAAAATACTCTCTAACTGGATTCGAGTTACTGTTATTTATTTTGTCTATAAAAATTAATCCTGGATCTGCACATTCCCATGCACAATCAATAATTTTCTGCCATAGTTCTCTTGCTTTGATTCTTTCACCTTCTCCTCCACATAACTTACATTTTACTTCGTCTTCCGACGGATAGACATTTTTCCTACATTTATTACATTTTAAAACTTCTTTTCCAGTTCTTGGATTAATAAATTTATGATATTCTTCTTTTTCCAATCTATTCATAAAGTTGTCAGTTATTGCCACTGAAACATTAAATTCTTTCATAATTTTTGCTTCTTCTGGCAGTTTCATGTTATTGCGTTTCATTTCAATAAATTCTACCACATCTGGATGTTCGATATTTACTATTCCCATATTTGCTCCTCTTCTTTTTCCTCCTTGTTTGATTACTTGTGTACATTTATCAAATAATTGCATAAATGATACAGGTCCTGATGCTACTGATCCTGTGGAACCTACTTGGTCTCCTTCTGGTCTTAGCTTTGAGAATGAAAAACCTGTTCCCCCTCCTGTTTTTTGTACTATGGCCTGAGTTTTTACTGCATCTAGTATTGAAATAGTATTATCCTCCACAGGCAATACGAAGCACGCTGATAACTGCCCTAATGGCGCTCCTGCATTCATTAGCGTTGGAGAATTTGGTAAGAATTCGAAACTCTTCATCATTTTATAAAATATTTCCTTGGATTCTTCTTTATCAAAGTCCTGATATTCTTCATCTGCACTTGCTATTGCTCCTGCAACTCTTCTGAATAATTCATCTGGCTTTTCTTGTTTTCCATCTTCAAATTTTAACAAATATCTGGCCTTCAAAACTTTCATNACATTTTCGGATAAAGTATCATTAATTTCCATATCTTCTCAATTCACTGGGACAATTTACTATGTNGTTGAAGTATATGAGCATTTAACAAATTATCCGGTAAATGTANGTCCGTTGAAATACAACTAATTAAATTAACANTTTGCTCATCTATTTTATACCATTCAAAAATTAAATTATNCATATCACTCTATTGGATAAATCTGTATTTGATATTATGCTNTAAATTTTTTTGACAAGATATTTCTCNTTACAATTTAATTATATTTTATCTATACATGAAAATACNTGTTAATTGATTTAATCAGTTTATTTTGAACCTTNTTTTTTTATTAATATATTATTATTNGGTCAATTATTTCTGACTTACTGATTATGAAAATACCTTACCTAACCGGATATTCTTGCAATAATGTTGAATTACAATTGCTGCATTTTTCTGTGTTATATANGTTCTTCGCAGCACATGATATACATACTTTTAATTTANAGTAATATTTGAAGAACGTCATTTTCTTTGCTACTTTTGCAGTTATTTCTAAGAAATTTTTAATTGTCNAATTCGACAAATCNAGATAAATAGAACGCCCTCCTTTGAATTTATTCATATAAGCATATACTTCTTCGATTTTTTCTTGTTCCTCCAAATTCAATATTATTGATTGTTGATATTCTTTTGATTCTGATTTTATAATGACTCTTGCTTTTCCGAATTTCTCTATATCGATATTTGTAAATCTTTTTGCAGAATCATCTGCTATTGAAGATAATCCGAATTCTTCGCCTAATTTCTTACCTGAATTAGTTATTTCTTCCATAGCTGTGTCTACTATCTTTCCAGCTAATTTTCCTCTCTCTTTAGTAGTAGCTTTTGTACCTAGAATACTGTCTATTGCCTCATCTAGCCCTGTTAAATTAATTATGAGGGGTATCTTTTGGTTAGAAATAATTCCTGTATTGATATTCAACAATGGCAATAGTCCTTTGCCAATCATGTCATCAATTATTTCTCTCCTTGTCGACAATGCAGATATTGCAGTTTTTAAAATTAAATTAACTTTTGCTCTAAAATATGTATCATCTTTATTCGATTCATATGCAAGTCTTGGTAGGTTTATTGACACTGCATGTAATACAATNTTTCCGCTTGCATTATTCTTTACAATAGATTTGTTTATTCCTGTATATGAAAAATTATTTTTTGGATTTGTATTTATTGCAATATATCCACCTTTCTTAATAATTCCAAATATTTTTTTAGATAATTCTGTATTCTGTGAATCTATTTGTGGTATGATTAATGTTATCTTTGGAATGGCAACTATTTGTATATATGATTCATAACTTTCTAAAATTAATTTATATAGATTTGAAAGTTGTTTCTGATCTATTTTTAAATTCTTCTGAACAGTAAGATTTATTGATACACAAGGATTGCTGTCATCTGATACAACCTGTGAAATCATTTTAAACATTTGTATTATTTTTTCTTTTGAACNTGTTNGTGTTTTATTATCTAAGAAACTAATTATATATTCGATAAAGTTATTGTAAGCTATTTCTATGTTTATTTCTTTACTTAGTTCAGTAGTCAGCAAAACGATATTCGTAATGCCGTCTGAAAAATTTTCAGCTTTGTTGATTTGAACCGAACTCAATAATTTTCCTTTTATTTTTATTCCTTGTGTTNGAAGCGAACTCAAATTTACAAAAATNGTATCTGGTTTCAAACCCCAAACACCTAAATTAGAAATGTGAATATCTCCTGATAAATGAGCATCTGTTACATCTCTTGATAATTGATTTAGTAGTAGATATTCTGAAAATACCTCCTTTGAGGTTTGTGTTATTAGTGACGAAACTCCGTTATCGCTCCTTGTACTCTGTTTTAACATCTGCGTCACATCGTGAATAGGTAATCCAATTCTTGTTAATTTATGCCTATATTCTTCATATCCATGTTCTATTAGTAATGCATTTACTATTTCTCTAATCAATGGAGCAGTCAGATAGCTTGTTTGAAATTTATACAATCTTGCTTCTGCTTCGCTTGTCATTTTTTGAGCTAAATCGACAGGCATTCCTGCTTCTTTAACTAATNCTTGTAGAATCTTATCTGGCTTGAATTCTTCCATCATTTCTTTAGATGTTCTAACATAAATCTTTCCACTTTCTATTACACTCTGTTCCTCTATTTGCCTGGTTAAATTCAGAATCAATCTTCCCAAGTTTGTTACTGTATATCTCCTTTCTGATCTGTTTAATGTAACCAGCAACTGTTTAACTAGCTTTCTTAGATGATANGCAAATTTACCTGATTCTTTTTTAGATTTAAATCCCGCAAGTGTCTTTAACTCAGAATAACTTAGAGGTCCTTTTGCATTTAATATGCGTAAAATATCTAGACGATTTGANGAAGCAATAACCGAATAAATAGTCCTTACTCTCTGTGATGTTCTATAAGGCATTGAGGACAAGATATACTATATAAATAAAATATGCATTTAAAGCTTAAGTTATTTTGACCTAATTCTATCAAATCTAGATACGCTTTTTTATTTTGACAATTATACGTTATTGGGGCGGTTGTCTAGTCTGGTCTAAGATGTTTGCTTTGGGAGCAAGTGATCGGGAGTTCAAATCTCCCTCGCCCCATACAATTTTCCTTATTTTATAATTAATTTTATAGGAATCGATTGTGTTATTTCTTGACTCTCTACACTTATCATTATTGTATATNTTCCGACTTCTAGATTCTCTGTTTTTATCAAAATTGGTATTTCTTGTATTGTATCGAATTCATTATCTATTTGTTCAAATGTTATAGAAACATTTTCTAGTAATCCATTTATTGTAAACGTTCCAGAACTTTTTATATTTGCCATTATCCTATCTTTCGGTTCTATTATCAATGTGATTTCTTTTAGTTCATTTTTATTCATATGAATTTCCCTTGTAGACGTTTCGATAGTAAANTCGAGAGCCTTTTGCGCATCTAGTACTGCAATCTTATTTTCTGTCCACTCAGTAAACCAGATGTTTCCTTGATTATCTATGTCAAATTGAAGTGGATTCGATATTCCTCCCCAGTCAAAATTTTTTGTAGGTATNTCGTATTCAATCAATATCTGATTAGCAATATCAAATTTTGCTATAGTATTCGATTGGTGAATATTCATCCAAATATTTCCATTTTTATCAAATTTATTCCAATAAGGTAGTGTTGTTGTAAAGTCTGATTTACTTGCAGACGTGACAAATTTTGTATACGTGTTATTTTCAAGATTAAATAAAACAAATTGACTAGACCCGTGATCATTTATCCATATATTATTATCTTTTATTGCTATGCCTACTGGGGATGATATACCTTCAGGTAATTTATAGGAAGTGAATTTTCCATCCTTATAATTTCCTAGATGTCCTTCAATTGGCCATGTAAGCATTGTAAACCAAATTCTTCCTTCATTATCTGTTGCAATGCCTCCTAAAACTTCTAAATCTATTTCTGGCGTAATTTCATTTATTCCGTTGCTTGTATTAGAAGATAATTTATTCTTATCTAATATTGCAATTTTCTTTCCAAATATTTCTGAAACTATTATCTTATCTTCNATATTGATTATCTGAACCGGATANGCATTTTCAGTAGGCAAAATATAGTGTTCAAATATATTTTCCGATTTCATGTATCTCCATATAAAATTATTTCGATGATCTGTGAACCAAATATCATCATCAACTGCGATCATACTCCACGATTGGATATCTGAATAAACTTCTGAAATTATAACTTCATTAAATGAATTTTCTTCTGGATTGTATGAAGCTATTTTACTGTGATTGTTCTCTATAAACCATACTATCCCCTCACTATCAATTGTTATTGCAACTGGAGCTGAACATTTACTTGGTATCACATATTCTTTGATGTATCTGTTGTTATTTTCATATCTTAAATTACAACTGTCTTGAATTTCCTCCTTTAGATCATTATTCGAATTATCGATTAATTGAGTTCCTATTATTAATCCGAGAATTATCGGTATTATGAACACCATTGCCAATATTCTTCTTGTTATTATCAAAATCTCTTATTTACACCTCTTATTTTTATTATATTGTATAATCCTTTTAATTTATTATAAGCTACTCAAATCAATAATAAATAATGCCGGGGTTGCCGAGCCAGGTCAAAGGCGCTGGACTTAAGATCGCCCTCCTTGGAGGGCCAAGTATATGACATCCCGTCACTTAGGTGTTCGTGGGTTCAAATCCCACCCCCGGCACCATTTTTGTAGAAAGACTAATACCTATGCTATTGCGAATATAATTTATGTCAATTGTGACAAATCGTAAACTTGATTCAGATTTAATGTTTCGAGCTATCGGCTTAATACTGATTATTCTAGGTTTATTGTCTGCTAATTATACTTCTTCTACTCAAACACTTGCGCCTCAAATAGTTCCAATATATTATTTCATCTCTGCAGTGCTCATCTTATCAGGATTATTTGGCCTTATTTCTGTAATCCGTGATTAAACTATAAATTATATTATTCAAAGGTTAATACTAATTGATTCGAANAGTAATTCTTGGCGTAGGCACTTCAGTAAGTGCATTAGTTACAAGGTATTGAATATTATAAGAAAATAGAAAATAACAAAGATAAAACTGATGAATATGGACTTTGATATCCATTAGTTGGTAATTATAAAATATCTGATATTGATTTAATCGGAGCTTACTATATTGAAAAAAATAAAATCTACCTTGAACTTCACAAGAGCATATTCTCCTCTTCCAATAAATTAAAAAAATTTATTGATCTAGATGCATCTTCAATCAATGTTGAACCAGGACTCTTATCTGATGATAATATGAATGAAAATCTTCAATCTTCTATTGAATTCTCACATGAAAGTGGTTTCGATCCATTTATGGAATCTGAATTTCATGATTCACTGAAAAAGAAAAATCCTGATATTGTAATTAATTTGATCTCATCAGGTCTTCATAAAAGCTCTGAAAAATACGCAGAAATATTTGCTGATATCGGTTCTAGTTTTATTAACGCTACANATACTAGNATCNCGATCAATGNATCATTCATAAAGACTTTCAAAGATAAAAAATTGATTGTTGTAGGTGACGATTTAATGAGTCAATTCTGTGGAACTGCTTTTCATAAAGGATTTATGAATCTGATGTATGAACGTGGNATACGAATAAACAAGAGTTGTCAATTAGATGTAGGTGGANGCATTGAGACAAATAATACTGTGGACGAAGATTTGCNCATATTGAAACGCAAAGTTAAGTCTAATACTATTGAATTAGAATTACCCTNTGACGTTCAAACCNTTTCAGACACTACTGATTNTGTTGATTTTATGGGTAATTCTCGAACTAATTACTTCTGGCTTGAGGGAGATTCATTTCTTGGTTCTAAAGTTCGATTCGATATTTACTTGAGAAGTACTGACGGACCGAACGCCGGTGGATTATTGTTAGATATAATTCGTGGTATCCAATATTCACATGATATGAATGAATATGGACGTATTGAAGAACTGTCTAATTTTGGATTTAAATCAACAATTACTAATAATAACCTGAGACAGTCATATCGGAATTTCTCAAAAAAATACATTTTATAGCTAATATNATTGAGCGCCGTCTACAGGATTTTCATTTATAATCTTGAACCTGCGACCAGTTGATTAACAGTCAACTGCTCTACCACGCTGAGCTAAGACGGCTAACGACACTCAAAATACGAACGATGCAATTATTTATATTAATTTCTTTTATTTTTTTTATATCTCTTATTTATTACTTTAACCTAATTGTCGATTTTGTCAAAGGATTATTACACTGATTTGTAAATGAATCTTATTCGTAATAATTATTGATTTATTATGTCCTGGAAATTAGTTCACAAGAGAATGCGAAAAAAGAGTAAAACAAAGGCTCTTGATTGGCAACAATAGATTCTTCTTAATTATATGTGGGCCCGGTGGGCTTCGATCCCACGACAAACCGATGTCTCAATTATTATATGAGTCGGTCACTTTTGGCGAAATTCTTCTACCAAGCTGAGTTACGGGCCCTGTTGATTTTATTGTCTAATCTTGTTTTTAGGTTTATTTGTTATATTTATCTTCTGTTTATTTTCCGCAGTACTTAACTCAAAGTACTGTTTAATATGAATGATAAAGAATTGTTTAAAGGATGTTATACTGCCCTCATAACTCCATTTACTGATGATTATCAAGTTGATTATGCGGGTCTCTCTAAACTCATTGAATTCCAAATATCAGAAAATGTTTCCGGTATTCTTATTGCTGGAACTACTGGAGAAAGTCCAACATTGTCTTGGTCTGAACATGAAAAAATCATTAAAACCGTGTATGATGTTGCAGGTGAAAGAACTGTCATTATTGCAGGGACTGGCAGCAATAATACCTCTGAAAGTCTAAAAGTTACACAATTTGCTCACGATCTAGGTATAAATAATATTNTACTTATTGACCCTTATTATAACGGACCTAGTTCACTTGAGATTCGTAAAGAATACCTCGAAATTATTGCAAAAAAGTTTCCTTCTGTTAATGTTATTCCCTATNTTATACCCGGACGTACAGGAACTCAATTGTTACCACAAGATCTTGCAATGGCATATGCCAATTGTCCTAATATTAATACTGTAAAAGAAGCTACTGGTAATTTTGATAATGCTAAACTAACTAGAAAACTCTGCGGTAAAGATTTTTGTATTCTGTCTGGAGACGACGATAAGACTGTATCATTAATTCAGGATGAAGAAATTAAATCTACCGGTGTAATATCTGTTGCTTCGAATTTAGTTCCTGCAGCAATTACTGAATTGGTTAGCACGACTCTGAAAAATGATTCTCAATATTCAAATCTTGAAAAATCCATCTCTCCTTTATTCAAATTGGTTGGTGTTCAAACAACTGAATCAACTAATCTTGGCGATGTAGTTGTTAAATCACGCAATCCTGTTCCAACAAAGACACTAATGCGAATTATTGGTTTACCCTCAGGACCTTCACGACAGCCTCTTGGGCTAGTTACTAAACAAGCATTAAAATTTATACTTGAACAATCTAAATTAGTTTATGAAAATAGCGATTTATTCAAACCTATTGAAGGCTTTTTTGATGTTAATATTCGGGAAAGATTATACTCTGATAAATATATAGATGGATTGTATTATGAATCGTACTAAAATCTGTATTGTTGGCGCTTGTGGAAGACTTGGCAAGTCAATTATACAGGAAAGTATCGNAAATTTCGAAATTGTTGGAGCAGTCGAAGCCGCAAATAGTCCAAATATTGGCAAATCATTAATTAATCTTGGTATTATTGAGTCTGACATTCCGATAACAAGTTCTGACGATTTATCTTCTGCTATCTCAAAAGCCGATGTTACTATTTCTGCTACTGTTCCTGATTCTGAGCTTGTTAATGCACCTATCTATGTAGAAAACAATAAAAAAATTATTATTGGCACGACTGGTTTTTCTGAAAAACAATATTCCAAACTTATTTCTATTCTTGATCAAAAAGTCCCCTCTCTTATCACTTCAAATTTCTCTATTGGAATGAACTTCCTATATCGACTATCTGAATTAGTTGGCCTATTGCCTGAAGAATTTGAAATAAGTATTAATGAAAAACATCATTCTAAAAAAATCGACTCCCCTAGTGGAACTGCACTTTCACTCGCTAAAATAATCTCTGAATCTAAAGGATATGAAAATCTTATTTTTGATCGTAGTAAACATGGCAAACGCGAAAAATCTGAACTTGAAGTTACATCAGAACGAATAGGTGGCACTCCTGGCATTCATGAGGTTAATATTGCCGGTCAATATGAAATTCTTAGACTCGAACATATTGTATTCTCTAGATTNGCATTTGCCAGAGGCGCACTATCTGCAGCTCATTGGCTTCATNATGTCTCTGAACCGCNAATTTATAGTATGCAAGATGTAATATCTCGTTAGTGAAATAAATATGTGGAAAATACAAACTCCTCTAAAAAATATTAATGGAAAACTTTTTTTTGCAAATGTCAGTACTAGTAAACTCGCCAGTAAATTCGGCACTCCGTTATTCGTTACTGATTCTGAACGAATTATTTCTAATTATAATAACCTTTATTCGGCTTTCTCTTTACATTATGATAAATTCAAGATTAATTATGCCGTGAAAGCCAACAATAATCTATCAGTCCTCAAATTATTCAATTCTTTAGGAAGTGGCGCTGATTGTTCTTGCCCTGAAGAAATATTCCTTGCTAAAAAAATTGGTTTTTCTAGTAAAGATATTTTGTATACTGGAAACTATAATTCTGATGATCAACTTTCTTATGCATTAAAACAAAAAATTATGATTAATATTGATAGTTCGTCTATTCTTCCTCGACTTCTTCAGATTGGAACTCCAAATTCCATTTCTTTCAGAATCAATCCTGGAATTGGCGGTGGTTCACATAGTGTATTAGTTTTTGGTGGAAAAAACACTAAATTCGGTATGAGTAAAAAAGACGCTGTTGCTGCTTACCGTCTTGCAAAAAAATCAGGAGTGAAAAAATTCGGCATACATATGATGACCGGTTCATCAATTCTTGATTCCTCTTATTTCAAAAAAGCGACTAGTAAATTGATTGACATTGCCGTCGAAATTGTCGAGGAATGTAAAATCTCACTTGATTTCATTAATATTGGTGGCGGATTTGGTATTCCGTATAAGCCTCCGGAAAAACCACTTGATATAAAGAAAGTTGGTTCCGATATTGGTAAAATTTTTAATGGTAGAAAATCTTCTAAGATTCTTGACAAACCTTGGCTATTTGTTGAACCTGGNAGATATCTTGTTGCGGATTCTACTATTTTATTAACTAACGTTCATTCAATCAAAAAAGGCCCAGTAAAATATGTTGGTACAGATGCAGGAATGAATACATTACTTCGCCCTGCATTATATGGTGCTTATCATCATGTTGTTAATGCTAGTAGACTAAATTCTCGAAGTAATGAATCTGTACACATCTGCGGACAAATTTGTGAAAATACNGACATTCTTGCAAAAAACCGAAAGCTTGGCAATGTAAAAGAAGGTGATTTATTAGCAATTCTTAACGTTGGAGCATATGGATTCTCGATGAGTTCACAATATAATACTAGGCCACGAGCTGCGGAAGTAATGATTAATAAAAAAGATTCTAAAATAATCCGACAACGCGAAACTATAAATGATTTAATAAAGGGACAAAAAGTTGTTACGTGGTTTAAATGAAAACTTCTACTAGACTCAATTCTCTTCCACCATATCCTTTCGCTAAGCTTGAAAATCTAATCTCTAGAAAACGCCAAGAAGGCATTGACCTGATAAGTTTTGGTATTGGAGATCCTGATTTGACCCCTCCTGATTTTATCAATCAATCTTTAGTCGAAGGACTTTCAATTTCCGGTAATCATAATTATTCATCCAGCGCAGGGGAAAAATCATTTCGAGATAGTATATCTTCTTGGTTTGAAAAACGTTTCAATATATCTCTTAATCCTGACGAAGAAATATGCGCTTTAATTGGCTCAAAAGAAGGACTGGCCCATATTTTCCGCGCATTTCTAAATTCTGGTGACACAATTGCCGTACCTAATCCTGGATATCCCCTCTATGAGCATGGTGGCACAATGCTAAATGACTTTAAACCTTTGATTCTTGATCTATCTGAAGAATCTAATTACATTCCGCAAACCACTCAATTACAAGAATCTGATTTTTCCGGTATTTATCTGAATTATCCTAACAATCCTACGGGCGCTGTTATACAAACTTCCGAACTTAATAATATTGTCAATATTTGTAATGAAAAAAATTCTATCATAGTGTATGATAATGCTTATTCTGAAATCACTTATGGTGGTTATAAAGCTCCTTCTATACTCCAATGTGATAATGCACGTCAAAATAGTATAGAGTTTCATTCTCTATCTAAAACTTTTAACATGACTGGTTATAGAATTGGTTTTGCTGTTGGCAATAAGACTCTGATTGACGGACTTAAAAAAATGAAGAATCAAATTGATTCTGGTTCACCAAAATTCATTCAACATGCAGCTTCAACTGCTCTGGATAGTTACAATAATGGTATTCCTCCTAAAGAAATTCTTGACAATATAAAAACATATGAAAATAGAATGTCTCTTCTTTCAGACGGTTTATCAAAGCTTGGATATGACGTAAAAATGCCATCTGGCACATTTTATTTATGGATGAAGGTTAATGAAAATTGCGAAAGTTTTGCAATGAAATTACTAGATAACGGAATAGTTGTTACTCCGGGTTCTGGTTTTGGAAATGCTGGTGATAATTATGTTAGGTTCTCGCTTACTATTACAGAATTCGATATATCAAAAGCTTTGGAAAAAATTCCTTCATGTTGAAAATTTATTTTTTCTAACCTGAGATAATTCGATTAATATAAAATAACTAGTGTTATATGCCTTTCAATTTTGATATTGACCATAACGTTCTTTTACTTTTACATAATGACTGTTATTATGCCTATCGATCAAGAATTTTATAAAAAGTTGAAACCAGTGGCAAGATCCGAACATGGTTACCTTATTTGGGGACCCGGAAAAGACGGAGCTGCTGCTGAAAGTGATGAAGTAAAGTCTGCGTATGAATCCGCTGGAGAAAAATTTGAGCCATTGGGTGTACATGGAACTTACGTAGCTGTTGATTTTGATGACTGTGTTGCTGATGGCGCATGTCTACCTGCATGTCCTGTAAGTGTTTTCGAATGGACTAAAAATATAGGTTTTAGTGGTACTGAAGAAAAACTTGATCTTACTGATAAAGCAGCACCAGTTCGTGAATCTGATTGTATTTGGTGTATGGCATGTGTTACTGTATGTCCAACTGAAGCTGTAAAAGTNGATGAAGCTTTAGTTTCTGTCGCAGAAAATGCAGAAAGCAGTCTTGACGCTGCAGAAAGCAGTAAATCTGAGTAGTTAGGTCCCTGTCTAATGCCACACGACTTTTCTGAAGATGATGTTTTAGAAGCAATGTCAGAGGTAGTAGATCCAGAAATTAATGTTCCCATTCTTGAAATGGGCGAAGGTAATGGGTTGATTGACGAGGTTAAAATTTCTGAAGATAATTCCGTTGAAGTCAAATACCATGCAACAACTCCTTACTGCCCTCCAGTTTTTGCTTTACAAATTTCCATGGATATTAAGAAAAGTGTCGAACAAATGGATAAAATTGGAAGTGTTAAAGTGTTTGTATCAGGACATGCTATGTCTAAACAAATAAACGATAAAATTAATGAACCTGTTTAATTATGGCATATACGCCTTCTCATAAACACCGGAATTAAATCCTAAACATTCTTGATGAATCCAGCCTGCTTTGATTAATNTTCCATTACTTATTCCTTCATTCCAGTAGGTTCTCCTTCCACCATCCATTTGTTGTTTTGTTATTCTCTTTTCACACATTACACAAATAGTGGCATATTTGAGATCCTCTTGATCCATTCCTGATGTTTGGTTCATTTTTGTTGGAACTTTTATTACTCCATCGAGTTCATCGAGCCATTTTCTTGATTCTCCTTCCCAACGCCTTACTGGTATCTTCAATATGTTATTTTATAATTTGTCCAAATATTTATTGATTATTCTCTATGCTGGTAAAATATTCTTTTTCTAATTAATCTTTTATAACTTCCAAATTGTTTAATAACCTATGAAAGATAAAAACTCTAACTTTGATTTTCGTTTTCCTCTAATAATACTAAAAACTCAAAAAGGTCAAAGTTTAATGGAAAAACTTTCTAAATTCCGTTTTATATTGATTTTAAGTTGGATATCTCTTATTCTCATGCCTATTTTCTCGATTCTTGCTGTTTCTATACTATTGTTAACTGCTTCTTTATNCTTGTCTTTTCCCGAGGTCCGTGAAATTGCTCGTGAAACAGGCCCACAAGGCGCCTTGTTAATTCCTGGAATAAATCCATATCTTCCAATAATTTATGGTTGGATAGCTATATTCATAGGCCTTGTAATTCATGAACTTTCTCATGGTGTAATTGCTAAAGCTGTAGACATTCCTGTACGTTCTTCAGGAATANTGTTCTTTCTATTCTTACCAATTGGTGCATTTGTCGAAGTTGACGATACCAAACTAGATTCAGTATCTTTCAAAAAATCAGGTCGTATAATTGCTGCTGGCGCTGGAAGTAATATTGTCGTTGGACTTATGGCCTTAATCCTTTTAGTTGGTGTTGTCAATACGATGGAACCTGTAGCTGATGGTNTTCCTGTTAGTAAAATTGTTGTTGATTCACCTGCCAATATGGCCGGATTACTCCCTGGTGATATTATTACTCATCTTAATGNTATTCCTGTCGATGATTCCAATGTCTTTTCACAGAACTTTAATAATCTTAGCCCCGGCGATGAGATTATTCTTACAGTTCAGAGACAATCAGTTCAATATGATTATCCAATAATTCTTTCTAGTCGCCCAGAAAATTCCGAAGAACCTTTTATTGGAATAATGAGGCCCTCTATCGACATAAATGATTCTTTACATAGATACCAAAATGGACTCTCTTTTTCCACTGATCTGTTGGTGTATTTCTCCTTTCCATCAGGNGATAGTTATTCTATACCTTTCTCAACTTCTATGCAAAATTTTTACACGTCTAGTCTAGGAAATCAATACATTGTATTTTCAAATCTACTTTTCTGGATATGGTTTATCAATTTTAATCTGGGTATTTTTAATTCACTTCCTCTTGGACCATTGGATGGAGGTCAAGCATTTAAACGCGGATTAAAATCTGTTACTGGAAATAAATTATCTCAGAATAATATTAACTATATCAGTAGATTAGTTTCTATCTCTATACTTGTCTTAATTCTGTCTATGTTTCTTCTTCCTTATCTTCCCTAGTTATATTATATAGGACTCGCCATAATCTTTTTGTTCTTGCGTTTGCGTATCAATATTTATGTTCATACCCTGTAGTGCATATCTAGCTACTTTGTCATCGATTTCTTTTGGCATATCGATCAANCCTTCTAANTTTTCATGATCTAGCTTAATCTTCACAGCGCCTAAAAGTTGATTTGAAAATGACATTGACATAACTTCTGGCGGATGTCCTTCTGCAGCTACTAGATTTGCAATTCTTCCTTTTGCAATTAATAGTATTTTTGTTCCATTCTCTAATTGATATTCTTCTAAATTATCTCTAATGACTCTGACATTCTTTGCTATGCCCTGTAGAAATTTTACATCTATTTCTAGGTCAAAATGTCCTGCATTTGCCAATATTACACCATCTTTCATATTCTTGATACTATTTCTATCGATTACATGTTTCTGTCCAGTCGCTGTAACAAAGATGTCTGATTCTTTAGCTAATTCATTAATCGGCTTTACTTGAAATCCGTCCATTACTGCTTCTATTGCTTTTATTGGATCAATCTCAGAAACGGAAACTATTCCTCCTAAACCTTTTGCTCTTGCTGCTATTCCTTTTCCTACCCATCCATATCCACAGACAGTGATTTTCTTACCCGCCATTAATAACGCAGTAGATCTTAAAATCCCATCAAATGTACTTTGACCTGTTCCATAACGATTATCAAATAGATGTTTGGTATATGCATTATTTACCGCTATAATTGGATACTTTAATTTACCACTTTTCTCCAATGCTTCTAATCTTACAACTCCGGTAGTTGTTTCTTCCGTCCCCCCTATTACATTGAGCTGTTCAAATTTACTATTCTGATGTAATGTAATATGTGCATCAGAACCATCATCCATTATGATTTCAGGTTCTGCCTCTAATATTGCATCTATACATTCTTGATATTCTTTATCATTTTGTCCTCTCCATGCAAAAACATTGATTCCTTCTGAATCAAGATATGCTGCAATATCATCTTGTGTTGATAATGGATTTGCACCTGCAAGATAAACATCTGCTCCTAACTCCTTTAGTCCCATCGCCAATACTGATGTTTCTTTTGTTACATGTAGACATACTGCAATTTTTGTTCCATCAAATGAAAAATTTTCCGCAGTATTGTTAATTGTTATAACNAGCCCTGGCATATTATTTCGTGCCCATTCATATGATTTTCTACCTTTTTCCGCTAATTTTTTATCTGTAATTCTACTCATTTTGTTATTCTCACATTATTCCTACCAGAAATATTCATTTCTTTTATTTAAATTGCTTCATCCAAAGCATTTGCACATAAACAATCCCTATTCTTATTAATTTCTGGAATGATGTTCTGAATTATACTATTGGTTTTTTCTACATTCTTTTCTAATGTTTTCAATACCTCGTGATGGGAGACTGCTGTTTCAGCCCATACATCATAATCTGTAATTGTAGCAATTGCCAAATAACAAATCTGTGATTCTCTCGCTAAGACACATTCAGGAAATAACGTCATATTTATTGTATCTGCTCCCCAACTTCTGAACATGTTTGATTCCGCTCTTGTTGAAAATCTAGGACCTTCAATGCATACTTGTGTAGCTTTGCCATGAATNTTATAATTTAATCTCTTACCTGCTGAAACTGCCAAGTTTCTAAGATCTGGACAAAATGGNTCTGCAGTTGATATATGCGCTACAGTACCTTGGTCATAAAATGTACTATCTCTATCCTTTGTTCTATCTATGAACTGATCAGGTATTGCTATGTGCCCTGGTTTCATTTCTTCTCTTAAACTTCCAACTGCACATGGAGCAATTATTCTCTTCACTCCTAGTTCCTTTAATGCCCATATATTTGCACGAAAATTAATTTTATGCGGAGGAACACTGTGTTTCTTTCCATGTCTTGGAAGAAATACTATCTTCTTCTCATTAAATTCTCCTATTGTTAATGAATCTGAAGTTTTTCCATATGGGGTTTCTACGTCTATTATCTCCTTGTTTGAAATTATATCAGTATTATAAATTCCTGTTCCGCCAATTATTGCAATCTCTGTATCCATATTAATCATATCCTACGATTGAAAATATTTTATATTCTGATAAAATCTTTCGCGCATTAAGAAATTTCAGCTCAATTAAAAATCCTAATCCAATTATATTTCCATCTAATGTTTCTATCATCTTTACTGCAGCTTCTACTGTTCCACCTGTTGCTAATAAATCATCTATGACTAGAATCTTTCTATCTTTTAGTGATTCATTTTTTATCTCAATAGAAGCAGTTCCATATTCTAATTCAAAATCTCTAGAAATAGTTTCTCCAGGGAGTTTTCCTTTCTTCCTTATTGGTATAAAGCTAATTTTTAATCTATTTGCCAAAGCAGCTCCAAATACAAATCCTCTTGATTCTATTCCTATTACTGTATCAATCTTTCCTCTAAATTCTCTCTCAAATTCTTCTAGAATATATTGAAATGCATCTGGATTATCTATTACTGGCCACATATCTCTGAATACTATGCCTTGTTTTGGATAGTCTGGGTAATCTTTAATTATGTCTCGTATATTCATAATTCGTATCAAGTAATAATTTGCATATAATTATTTGCATTCAATTGGAAACAATTATATTCTTTTGTCCTTATCTTCATATNACAATGAAAGACGATTCTTATGAAAATCTCTTAACAAGAATTGAAGATAAGTTATCTAAAATTGAAGTTAAGAAAAAAGATAGAATTGAAATTCCTAAAGCCGAGACCTTCTGGATTGGCCAAAAAACATTCTTTAGAAATTTCTCATTGTATCCTAAATTATTGAGGAGANCTTCTGAACATTTTTTGATATTTCTATCAAAAGAATTTGCCACTTCTGCATCGCTTGATGGAGATAGGGCTATTTTTATTGGTCGAAAAACTCCCGATTCATTTGATTTCATACTTAAACGCTATATACGTCAATACGTTAATTGTTCTGTTTGCAATAGTTATGATACATCTCTAGAAAAAGTCAAACGACTATATTTCATTAATTGCGAAGCCTGTGGAGCAAAAACAACTGCAGGTTCAAGATAATATGCCTTCTAACTCATTTCATTTTCGTTCCATTAAAAATCACGAGGTCAATATTGTCANTATATGTGATACTGAGGTTATTGGTAAAACTCTTTCTGAAGGAGAATTTGAGATTGAAATTTCTGAGGATTATTTTGGTGGAATTCAAATTGACGAAAATAAGGCCATTGAATTATTAAAAACTTCTAATACGTTAAATCTAGTCGGAAATAATATCGTTGATTTAGCTATTAAATTGGATTTAGCATCTCCTGATTTCATTAAATCTATTAAAAATATTTCATTCGTTCTAATTTATAAATTCATACAATAGAGTTTAAGTAATAATTTTCCTAATAGTAATATGATTTAATGGGTAAGCGGAAAGTTCTAAACGAAAAGTCACTTAAAGATGTAGTTCTACCACAGGAGGGTGAAATGTTTGGTCGTGTTGTCAAGCATTTGGGAAGTGAGTTAATTCAAATAAAATGCGCAGACGATAAAATTCGTATTGGACGAATACGCGGTAAACTAAAACGTCGAGTCTGGATTCGTGATAACGACGTTGTTATAATTGCGCCATGGGAGTTTAAAACTGACGAACGCGGCGATATACTTTGGAGATATACTATTGGACAAGTTGAATGGCTTCAATCAAAAGGTCATCTTCCAAAGGACTTGTAGTGTATGTCATCACAAATAGATAGTCGTGCCATTAAAAAAGCACTACTCAAAGTTAATAATAATGCAAAAGCAAACCGATCATTAAAAAAACGTTCAGAGGATTTTCAGGTTTTTCAAGANGTCTTCAATAAACCAACTCTTCTTACTCTTTATTCTATGTTTAATAATGGGACTCTTTCGTATCTGAATGGTATTGTTAATTCTGGAAAAGAATCAAATATATTTTGGGGCGTTACTCCAAAAGGAAGTGATGTAGCCATTAAAATCTATCTTACAGTTGCTTCTGAATTCCGTAAAAGACTTCAGTATATTCAAGGCGATAATCGTTTTAAAAATATTAATACAAATGGGCATAAGTTGATTGAATTATGGGCAAGAAAAGAATTTAAAAATTTATCTAAAGCTCATTCTATAAACCTCCCTGTTCCTAAACCCATTGCCGTAAAACAAAACGTTCTCGTAATGGAATTCCAAGGAGTCGATGGTGCTCCTTTTCCTACTCTTTCTGAAACTGAGGTATCTGAATCTGATCTAGTTGAAATTCTAGACCTAGTTACTATNTTATATCAAAAATCTCATCTTATTCATTCTGATTTATCTGAATATAACGTATTCAAAAATTCCAATGATTTAATTTTATTTGATTTCGGTTCTGCAGTAGATGTTTCTCATCCTATGTCTAAAAATTTCTTACTACGTGATCTAAAAAACCTACATAGATTCTTTTCTAAACGTGGAATCCCTGTATTTGATGTAGAAAAGAAGTTTCTGGAAATAACTGAAAATGATATTTGACAAAACAATTCGAATACCTATAGACCGCGTTGGTTCTGTAGTAGGTAAATCTGGAAGAACTAAATTGTGGATAGAAGAAAAATGTTATGTGAACCTTGATATAGATAGTCGCAGTGGCGAAATTCATATTTCTACTGACGACAAGATTTCTAATCCACTTCTTGCTGTCGACTTAATTCAATCTATTGCTCATGGTTTCTCTAAAGTTNGNGCATCTAATTTACTTGATGAAGATAAATTCCTCTCCATAATTGACCTTACACAATATTATAAAAAATCATCTCACTCTATATCTAGAATTAAATCACGTGTAATTGGCCAAAATGGT
Source organism: Nitrososphaerota archaeon (assembly GCA_013306035.1). Taxonomy (GTDB): domain Archaea; phylum Thermoproteota; class Nitrososphaeria; order Nitrososphaerales; family UBA57; genus UBA57. Next base: position 35,906 of record JABUBF010000017.1, on the reverse strand, counting down.
AAAGCTCGGCAAGTTATGGAAGAACTTTCTGATACAAATATTTCTGTTTACGGACATTCANTATCAATAATTGGTTCATTCGAACAAATTAAATTAGTTGAAAATGCTATCAATTTACTCATTTCCGGCGCTCAACATAAAACTGTTTATGCCTTACTGCAAAAAAGTCGGACTCAGGCAAAATTAGATGGACTACAATTATGGGAGGACGGTCCTGTTGTCGAAAACTAAAACTACTTTTTCTGGCATTTCTCCTAGTGAATTTTTCTATCGAAATAGAGATTTGGCAGGTTTTAGTAATCCTGCTAAAGCTTTGTATACTGCCACTCGAGAATTAGTGGAAAATTCTCTTGATGCATGCGAATCTTCTGAAATTCTTCCTAATATCTATGTTCGAATGACTCCCGTTATTGATCAATTAGATAATTCCGAGCCTAGAACATATCAACTCAAAGTCAGTGATAATGGACCTGGTATAGATCCTGTTAAAGCTCCTGACGCATTTGGCCGTGTTTTCTACGGAAGTAAATACAAACTCAGACAAGCTAGAGGTATGTTTGGTATGGGAGGAACTATGGCTGTTTTATATGGTCAAATTACTACTAGCAAACCCGTGNTTATTTATACATCAACTGATGGTAAAAAATTCTACAAGTTTACATTAAGGATAGATATACAAAAAAACGAACCTGTAATCATAAATAAAGAAATAATTGAAGGCAAAGGTTCTCCTGGTACTACTGTCGAATTGTTACTTACAGGAGATGCATTTCGTGCATCTGCCAAAGTTCATGATTATTTCTTAGAATCTGCATTGGTTACTCCCTATGCAGAAATAACTTTTATTGATGCTCAAGGTAAAATGTTCTATTATCCGAGGCGCACTAATTCATTACCAAAACCTCCTCAAGAAACTCAACCACATCCGCATGGTTTTGATTTCGAAGGTATGAGAAGACTTATTGAAGACACCGGTGATAAAANTCTTCATAAATTACTTACAAACAATTTCCATCGTGTTGGNGCTACTACTTCTACAAACTTCTTTAAATTTGCTAAAATCAATCCTACATCTAATCCTAAAGATCTATCATACGAAAATATCGTGCAAATGGTAGATGCTATGCATAGTTATGAATCATTTCTTCCTCCTGATTCTNATTGTTTGTCCCCTCTTGGCAAAGATATACTAAATGCTGGTATGATGAGTGAACTTTCTCCTGAATTTTCTACTATTGTTATGCGATCTCCATCTGCATATTCTGGTTTTCCATTTATTGTAGAAGTTGGGTTAGCATATGGAGGAAATGTTAGTAGTGGAGGCGTAAAGTTATTCCGTTACGCGAATCGTATTCCATTACTATATGATGAAGGCAGTGATATTGCCTGGCAAGTAGTAAAAGATTTAGCAATTGATAAGAAACGAGTATATAAAATTCCTGATAATGCTCCACTCGCTCTGATTACTCATGTATGTTCAACTAAAGTTCCGTTCAAAACCGCTGGAAAAGAATTCCTTGCTGATAGACCNGAAATTGAAAGAGAATTAAAGAATGCCGTTCGAGAAGTTCTTAGACAACTTCGTTTACATCTGTCTCGTAAATCATCACAAGATGCAGTAAAAAGAAGACGTGATATATATTCCAAGTATCTTCCACTAATTGCCGAATTTTCAAAAGACTTGTCAGGGAAAAAAACCCTACCTAATTTCCAGCCCATGCTTAAAGCGTATCTTGAAGAATCAGAGGGCGATAATTAATGCCTAAATCTAAAAAACAAACTAAATTATCCAAACGTCAGAATGACATAGAAGAACAGAAAGTCCAAATTAGATCTCAATTAAAACAACTTGGAGAAAAAATTTATTCTGATTTGAACTCTCAGAGATTTCCTACAATCCATTTTCCTAGTAGATCGGTAAGAAATATCGTCTATGACAAAAAAACTAAACAATATATTCTTGGTTCTAANACAGTAACACGCACTGCGTCAAATATTAAACAGATTCGCTCAGTCACTCAATTAACTTGGCTTGCATTNTTTGCCAANGAATTAATGTCTAATAAAAAATCATCTACACTTCGAGACGTCTATTACTCCTCACAAGCTTATGCGGTTGATTATACCGATCAACCTGAATCTGACGCAATTATTACTGACCTCGAATCTGTCATTTCTACTGCCAGAGAACGACTAAATATCTACCCTGAAGAACGCTCTGCAATATTCGGAGACCTAGATATTGAATATACTGTTCCTGGTTATGAGGGAAATAAAGCAAATCTCTCTTCACATCCTGACGGATATCTAATTGGACCTAGTCTTAGCACTGCTGATTTTGTTGGTACATCTGCTGAAATGATTATTGCCATAGAAAAAGGAGGCCTCTTTAACAGATTTGTTGAAGAGAAAGTTCATTCTAAATACAAAGCTATAATCATNGATACTGCTGGACAAGCTCCTCGCACTACACGATATATGCTGAAACGTTTACACAAAGAACTTAATCTTCCTGTATACATCATGACTGATGGCGACGTCTACGGCGAACATATTGCAATGGTTATTGTTTCTGGCTCTGCTGGCGCTGCACACCTACGTGATTTGACTGTACCTTCTGCGAAATGGCTAGGTATCTGGGCTTCTGATATTGCCAAATATAAATTGCCTACAATTCCTATGACTGAAATGGATTTTAAAAGAGTCTCTGAATTAAAACGTGACCCTCGATACCAAAAAGGAGTATGGAATAAAGAACTTGACGTATTCATGGAAATCAAAGCAAAATGTGAATTGGAAGCTTTTAGCAAATACGGATTAACGGCTATTGTAGATAAATATCTGCCTGAAAAATTAGAACAAGCAAAAAGTATGTAGTCTTGTTATTGTATTTCTAACTCTGCAGGTCCGCCTGCGCAATCTACCTCTCCCATAACTCTTCTGATAAATGATTTNCATGAAAAACATTCTACAAAGTTTCTTTCTTCATCTAAAACTGGACAATGAATTGCTTCTTTTTTTAATTTTCCAATCTTTTTTGTACTTACTACTCCCTTTAATGACTCTGTAACTTCTTTAGGCACCCTCTTTGGTTTCNTACCCTCTGGATATTTATACACTTTTACTTTGAATTTTGTTTCTGGNGCCTCACTCATATGATTTACTTTAAAACTTACTTTATAATCTTATGTTTTATTATTGAATTATATTCTAACTGATTATTTGTAATAGATAAGGCGTTAACAACAATACACCTACAATCATAGAAAATATCCAAAATTTAATTCTTTGTGCAATCTTTATGAAACTACTTATTGAAATTAATCCTGAAATACATGAAAACATTATTGCAATAATTAATTCAATATATTGTAAATCCTGAATACCTTCAAAAACTATTATGTACAGATTTACTAATAGCACAGCTGGAATACTCATAATAAACGACAACCTTAATGCCGTACTTGGACTAAACTTCTTAAATAGTAAATACGAAGTTGTTATTCCTGATCTTGAAATTCCTGGAATTACTGCTAATCCCTGAAGTATTCCTGTTATTATTGATACCTCGTGGTTTAGATTCTCTGTGTTTTTTAAATCAGACTTTATTGATTTCTGTATTATTCCTGTTATAATCAATCCTATTCCTATAATTATAATAAAAAATGTATTTTCTGCTATCTCTAAAAGACTAGAAAATAAAATAATACCCACTACACTCGATGATATCGTTGATAAAATCATAAACGTCGTCAATGAGTTAATTTCATCATTATATCCAAACTTATAATTCTTAAAATTTGAAGATATCTGAATAATATCCTTTCTAAAATATATGCAAGCTGATATTACAGTTCCTAAATGTAAAACNATTGATAATTTAAGTGCGTTCTCTATATTGTAATCGAATATCTCTGACATCAAAATAATAATATTTCCCTGGCTTGATATTGGCAACCACTCGATTATTCCTTGTACGACGCTGATAATTATTATCTGAAATAAATCCATCTATTGTTTACACGTTATCCAAGAATAAATAATTAATCTAATATGATTTTGCAAAATAAACCGAGTTTGTTGCATCATTTCCACAAACAATACATGATGAACTAATTACCTCATCTTCAATCAGTCGTACGTCTGCTCCAGTTTCATCTTTTATCTTATCTTCACATTCTCTGCTACCGCACCAAGCTGATTTAATAAACCCTTTATCATTGGCCAACCTATTACATAATTCATTGTATTCATCACTCTTGAATATCATTTCACTATGTTTCATTTTTGCACTCTCAAATAACTCATCTTGAATTATTTCTAATTCTCTCATTATGTGATCTGCTNGATTATCGCTGATGGTAATATTCTTCTTATCTCGNGAATTTCTTTTTACTACCACTAATGAATTATTATCTAGATCCTTTGGCCCTATTTCTACTCTTATAGGAACTCCCTTCATTTCCCACTGATTAAATTTCCAGCCTGGTGTATGCTGTTCACTTGAGTCTACATGACTTCTAACTCCTTTTTCATCTAATTGTTCTTTTATTTTCTTGATTACTTTGATTATTTCATTTTTCTTACCCTCGTCGTAATAAATTGGAATAATAACTACCTGTATCGGAGCTATTTTTGGAGGCAATATCAATCCCTTGTCATCTCCGTGAATCATTATCAACGCACCCATTAATCTCCAAGATACTCCCCAAGATGTCTGCCATACGAAATGCTGTTCTTCATCTTTTCCTANGAAACTTATTTCAAATGGTTTTGAAAAATTTTGTCCTAGTTGATGTGACGTTCCCATTTGTAATGCTTTTCCGTCTGGCATAATTCCTTCTAATGTTAATGTATAATCTGCTCCAACAAATTTCTCTTTATCACTCTTTTTCCCTGTTAATATTGGTAAAGCTAAATATTCATTTACAAAATCTTTGTATAATTTCAACATTACGTTGACTTGTTTTTCTGCTTCTTCTTTAGTTTCATGTGCTGTATGACCTTCTTGCCATAGAAATTCAGATGTTCTAATGAATGGTTTTGTATCTTTTATTTCTGCTCTTAATACAGAGTTCCAAAAATTTAATTTTAATGGTAAATCTCTCCAACTCTTTATCCATTTTGCATATGATTCATACGCTATTGCTTCTGAAGTTGGTCTTATTGCTAATTTATTCTCTATATCATTGTCTCCTNTTTTAGTTACCCAAAAAACTTCTGGAGTAAAACCTTTGAAATGCTCTGATTCTTTATTTAATAATGATTCTGGAATCAACAACGGAAAATACGCATTTTTTGTTCCATCTTNTTTAAATTTCTTATCTAGAATTGATTGTATATTCTCCCATATTGAAAAACCATATTCCCTTAAAATTATAAATCCTTTTACTTGTGAATAATCAATTAATTCTGCTTTTAATACCGTTTGAGTATACCACTCTGAAAAATTCTCATCTTTTTTTTCTGTTATCCCAATTTTAACCAATTTCTTTCAACTATTCACGTGTCACGTAACATCTTTTTTTTCTAATATATATTATTGATTATGTTACATTACCATGATAGACATATATACTAAAGTTTATATATAACATCAACACTTGAACCGGAAGTATAAGTATGCAAATACTTAAATACTTAAAATAAAAACATGTGAAATTTAAATGAAAGAAGAATTAGGTTCAGTATCAANTCGTCCCAATGTAGATAAATGTACCCGTTGTGGAAAAGGCCCANTCGTTATAGATTCATCCGGTGGAGAANTGAATTGTAGTANTTGTGGTTTTGTTGTTGTAGATAAAATCGAGGAAGAAGGTCCTGAATGGAGGGCATTTTCCAAAGAAGAAAAGGACGATCGAGCTAGAACTGGAGTTCCATCTTCACTTGCTATGCACGACATGGGTCTTGCTACTGTTATAGGCGCAGAAGACCGTGACGCTGCAGGTAGATCTTTACCCGCTTCTATGAAAGCTGCAATTGAAAGACTACGTACCTGGGATGGACGAAGTCAAGTCCATGAACCTGTAGATAGAAATCTCCGACAAGCATTTAGTGAATTAGATAGATTAGCTGATAAATTAAATCTTAGTGACGCTGTCATTGAAAAAGCCGCTTATATTTATCGAAAAGCTCTTGAAAAAGGTCTAGTAAGAGGTCGTTCTATTTCTGCACTTATTGCAGCTTCTCTTTATGCTGCATGTCGTGATACCGAAACTCCTAGAACATTAAAAGATGTAGCAGCTGCATGTAATATTAAGAAAAAAGACATAGCACGTTGTTATAGATTACTTCTTCGTGAAATGAATTTGAGAATGCCTGTTGTCGATCCTACTAAATGTGTTTCAAGAATTGCTAGTAAGGCTGGTTTATCCGAGAAAACAAAAAGAAGTGCTCTGGNAATCCTACATAAAGCTGAAGCTACAAGAACTTCTGCTGGAAAAGATCCAATGGGTCTAGCAGCCGCTGCATTATATGTTGCTTGTGTAATGGAAGGAGAAAGTAAGACTCAGAAAGATGTGGCAGAAGCTGCTGGAGTTACTGAAGTTACTATTCGTAACCGATACAAAGGTCTAAAAGCTGCATTACAAATNTAGATATTATTTGTCTTTGNTGCTCATATCTACCAATTCCACACCTGTTTCTTGAGCAAACTCAAGTATCTTTTTATCTTTATAAAATTCTCCAAAATATATCTTTTTTATTCCACTGTTAACTATTACCTTGAAACATGGCCAACATGGACTGGCTGTAAGATAAATACTTGAATTCTTTATCTCCGTACCATTCATGGCTGATTGAGCTACCGCATTAACTTCTGCATGAACTGTTCTTACACAATGATCGTTTTCCATAAGATGTCCAATTTCATCACAATGTTTTATTCCCCTTATACTACCATTGTATCCTGTCGAAAGTATTACCTTGTCTCTAACTATTACTGCTCCCACACTCTTTCTATCGCAAGTTGATCTTTTTGATACTTGTTGTGCAATTTCCATAAAGTAATTGTCCCATGTAGGTCTTACCATGTTCCTACTAAGTTTATTTCCTATATTAAATTATTTCTCAAAGTACGCTGTTCCTAAATAACTGCATTTTCTACAAATATATTTCTGTGGCATTANCCATTCAAGTTGTTCATTCAGTATCTCTAATTCTGCTGTACAAGATGGACAAATCTTTGTTTTAGAACTTAATGTTCTACGTCGAGTTTTTANATTGTTGATCTGATTTAATTCTTCTTTTAANTTCTTTATTCTTTCAAACATCTTTTTCTATTGTACCTCTATAGAAGATTCACTGAAACCTAAGTTTANCAAATGCGCTTTCAATACGTCTCTGTGATCCCCTTGAAGTATTACTAAANTNCCTTTTCCAGAACCTCCACACGCTAATGTATTCTTTAATTTCTTCGCAATTTCTGTAACATCTGTACTCTTTGAAGCCAGTCCTTCAATTATTGTTGTTGGTTTTCTAAATCTTCTCATTTCTAACCTTACTATTATTTTAGAATCTTCTTTTTCTAATTCCTGACATACGCAGAGATCCGTTGGTAGACCACATTTATTACATATTTCCATGAATTTCTCCCCCTGTTGTTATAAAATATCTATCACTGATGTTTACAGTTCTTAACAGTTGTATTCCCTTCTTCGTCTCACAGCATAATGAAGAAATAAACTTCATACATAAGTATTATTGTTCTATATAAAGACGCAAATATNTCATAAAATATTATATATTTTGATATTGTGATATTATGCCTCATTATTTGATCTCTGTGATTCTCTTACTATGTTTCAAATTTGGACTATTTTTAACCTTATAAATTGTCTCTACCTGACAATTATTGTGCTTGGGTCATATTTTCTATTTACCGACTATAAACTGATAGAGGGATTTCTTTATCTTATAGGCTCATTTATTGGCTATCGAGTTCTCAGAGTCGCAAGAGAAGGCTATAGAAATACNCGTAGCCCTACTTTACTAAGAATTACTATATCTTTTATTGCATTGACAATCGGATTCTTTATTACTGCATTTACATACATATTTCCTAGATTTGTGTATCTTACTTTCCAATACGATATACTTCAACTCCGTCTCGAACTTCTTGGAATCTCTATAGCTCTGACTTCTTTGTTTCTTATAATTGCGGCATCATTTGAACTATTGGGCTACTTTATTCTAGCATTGGGCCACGGAATCAAATCATATCAAAAATCAGCACTAGTTCCTGCAGCATTTGGATTTCTAACTACCATCTCTGTATTGTCTATTTTGAAATCAATTTCATTTGTTTTTCTTCTTTATGGCTCATTTGAAACCTTTTTATCTTATTTAGAGTCAAAAAAACGCCCAATTCTCTTCATGTTCCTTGGATTCTTTTCATTAGCTGTCGGTGAATTTATAAGGTGGTTGGCCTTATTNTACTCCGGGTTAAGTCCGTTAATGATATCTTCCATTTTAGTCAAATTAATTGGGTTCATNATGCTTTATACGCCAGTGAGTAGTTTTAACACACACAAAGGAGAAGAAAGTAATGTCGGTATATAGAACTCAAGTTAAAATTGTAGCAGATGTATTAACATCAATTAATGATGGTAGTGACGGAGANTCTGGATTAGGAATTACTAGAATAATTCAAAAAGCAAATCTTTCCTATGCCCGAGCTACAAAAATTATTACACGTTTAGTTGATTCTGGTTTAGTCGAACAANTTACAATAGACAATANTCAAAGATATATNCTAAGCCATAAAGGAATTGAATATCTACGATCTCACTCTGATTTCGCAGATTTCGCAGAAAGCTTTGGAATGAAATTATAAAATATTATAAATGAAACTTGGCGTTCATGTATCTATTGCAGGTTCTATAGATTTATCAATAGACCGAGCAAGGTCTCTTGATCTTAATACTTTTCAAATATTTACAAGAAATCCCCGAGGTTGGAAATTTTCCGATCTTAAGGAATCGAATATAGTCAATTTTAAAAATAAAATATTATCTGAAAATATTTCCACAGTAGTTTGTCATATGCCTTATTTACCTAATCTCTCTTCGCCAAAAGAAGACGTTTATAATATGTCGATAAATACTCTAAGTTCTGAACTTGAACGCTGTAACACGCTTGGAATCGAATATGTTGTTACACATATTGGAAGTCATCTTGGCACAGGTTTAGAAAAAGGTCTTGATCGTGTAGTAAAAGCTTGTAATACTGCACTTTCTAATTCTTCAAATAATACTATGATTGTCTTAGAAAATACCGCCGGTACAAAAAATAATGTTGGATCTAAATTCGACGAATTAAAATATATTTTTGATAATGTTGATGATAAATCTCGTATTGGATTCTGTTTTGATACATGCCATGCTTTTGCCGCTGGTTATGACCTTTCTACAAGTAAATCTGTTATTGATACACTCAACAAATTTGACCAGATAATTGGACTGAAATATCTTAAAGTTGTTCACTTAAATGATTCAAAAGGTGAATTGGGCAATGGATTGGATAGGCATCAGCACATTGGTAGAGGATTTATCGGCGAAAGTGGTTTCCGGGAACTTCTAAAAAATTTAACAATTAAACAATTGCCTTTAATCCTTGAAACTCCAATAGACGAAACTTTCGACGACGAATATAATATAAATAAAATCTATTCTCTGGCAAATTGATTCTTTCTGCCACTATGTATATATTAGATTAATCCCACATTTCTATTGGGGTAAAGTGACCACGGTCTCTGAGTTCAAAATTGACTTGCTNATATCACCTAAACCCGAACTTCGTAATCCGGAAGGAGATACAATTTTACAAGATTTATTATTACGTAATAATTTTGATTATGTAACTTCAGTTAGTGTGTCTAAAGTAATTCAATTAATTGTTAAAGCAGATGATCTTGACGATGCTAAAAATAAAGCTACTATTATTTGTGATGAATTGAGACTTTACAACCCTTTGGTTAGTTCTTGTACAATTCGAGGAACTGAATGACTTGAATGTAGCTATAATTCAATTTCCTGGAACTAATTGCGATATGGATACATATCGTGTTTTTAATGATTATCTTGGAGTTGACGCTACTTTATTCTGGCACGAAAATACTGACAATCTTGAAAAATACGATGCAATAATTCTTCCTGGTGGTTTTTCTTATGGTGATCGTTTACGCGCAGGAATTATTGCTGCATATAGTCCTGTCATTAAACAACTCAAAAAGCTTTCTCTTAAAGGCAAACCTATCATTGGTATTTGTAATGGATTTCAAATATTGGTAGAATCTNGTTTACTTCCTGGAGCATTATTGACTAACTCTAACCTCAAATTTATTTGTAAATGGGTGAATCTCAAAGTCGAGCATAATAATCTTTTTACTAATTCATTTCAGTCTGATTCAGTGATACGTATGCCTATTGCACATAATGAAGGGCGATATTATGTTAGTGATGATAAACTTCAAGAACTTGAAAGAAATAATCAAATAATCCTTAGATATTCTGATTCTGATGGCAATACTTCCATTGACAATAATCCTAATGGTTCGATCTCAAATATTGCAGCCGTATCAAATGCAAACGGTAATGTTCTAGGTATGATGCCTCATCCCGAACGTGCATCTGATNCTTTACTTAGCCCTTATTCTACTGACGACGGNATTGAAATCTTTCGTTCAATGATGTTATCTCTTGAGGTTATGATAAAAGAATGAGCACTATTGAATCAATAAATCATTCTCTTACTGACAATGAACTAGAATNCATAGAAAAATCTCTTAATCGTAAACCCAATAATGTTGAACTATCAATGATTGATGCACAATGGTCTGAACATTGTAGCTACAANTCATCTAAATCACTTCTTAAACTTCTTCCTACTAAGGGCAAGAGAGTCTTATTTGGTCCGGGTTATGAAGCCGGAGTATTAGACGTAGATAATGGACAAGTACTTACAATGCATATCGAAAGCCATAATCATCCTTCTGCAATAGATCCGTATGGCGGAGCTGCTACCGGAGTAGGAGGTGTTTTACGTGATATNTTATCAATTGGAACAAGACCTATCGCAGTTCTTGACTCGTTACGATTTGGTAATTTGAGTAATCCAAATAATCGTTGGTTGCTCCAGAATGTTGTTCGTGGAATTGCTGATTACGGAAACTGCGTTGGAATCCCTACCATTGGAGGTGAACTTTCTTTTGATAGTTGTTTTGATACAAATTGTCTAGTGGACGTTGTATCCATTGGTGTGGGCAAGAAGAAACAATTGATCTTTTCTGAAGCAAAGAACGTCGGTGACATTTTTGTATTATTGGGAAATAGTACTGGCAGAGATGGAATTCATGGCTCCTCGTTTGCATCAAAAGATCTAGAAGACATACCTACCGACAGATCCGCAGTACAAATTCCTGATCCATTCATTAAAAAACTAATCATAGAAGGTACAATGGACGCCCTAAATACTGGACTTGTTTCTGGACTCAAAGACCTGGGAGGAGGAGGTTTGGCCTGTTGTTTATCAGAAGTTAGTGATATGGGTAATACTGGGGTTGAAGTGAATCTTGAAAAAATTCATTTACGTGAATCTGGAATGGAGCCATATGAAATTCTTATTTCTGAATCGCAGGAAAGAATGTTNTTCATAATAAATCCTGATAATCTTGATACTATCTCAAAGTGTTTTGATAAATACAATTTACAGTATTCTATTATTGGAAAAGTTACTGACACAAAACATGTAATTATTATTAATAATGGCGATATGATAGTGGATTTACCTACTGAACTCATTGCTAATGCTCCATTGATTAACTGGCCGAAGACTAAACCGAAGTATCTCGATAGTAAATCTGTTTCTAAACCTGAACTACCTGTCGACATAANAGAAACACTGCTGAAAGTTTTATCCTCTCCAAACCTTGCTGACAAATCATGGATTTTTCAGCAATACGACCATGAAGTTGGAACTAATACTATAGTTAAACCTGGTGAATCTGGCGCATCTGTAATTCGAATTGCACCTGAAAAATTTATTGCTATTTCTGTTGACGGCAATCCATCCCATTGTTATCTTGATCCTTATAATGGTTCGGCAGGAGTTGTTGCAGAAGCAATGAGGAATGTAATATCTGTTGGCGCTGAACCTATCGCTATGTTGGATCATTTACAATTTGGAAACCCTAGTAATTCTGATGTATTTTGGACATTTAATGAAACGATTAAATCTATTTCAGATTTCTGTTCTTATATTGGAATACCTTGTGTTGGTGGAAAAGTTAGCTTCTATAATGAAGACGCAAAGACACACGAGGCTATTAAACCAAGCCCTGTAATCTCTGTTGCTGGATTAATAAAAGGTGAACATAATCTTAGGACTAGGAAACTTCATCCTTCTCGACCTCTTATTGTTATGGTTGGCGAAACATTTGACGAGCTAGGAGGATCTGAGTATTATTCATCTATAGGGCATAGTCAAGCTGGCATTGTTCCACAATTGAACTTCGAACTTGAAAAACGTGCTCAAAAACTTGTTCGTGACAGTATTAAAGTTGGATTATTTGGCGCAGTTAATGATTGTTCAAAAGGCGGTTTAATTCATTCTCTTCTCCAAATGTGCACTATTAGTGACATNGGAGCTTCAATAGATCTTTCTAGTATACCTTCTAATTGTAAGCGCTGGGATGAATTGCTGTTCTCTGAGTCTCATTCACGATTTATTACAACCATTAAAAAAGAGAATTTCACCAACTTACTTAATATATCTAGAAATTACGACATTCCTGTTTCAATAATAGGTTCAATTGGCGGTCATGATTTACAAGTTTACAATAAGGATGACAATCTATTGTCTTATGATCTTGATTATATCCGATCTTATGTTTATGATAGTTTATCTAAATTTATGGATGGCCGGATATGAAAGAAAAATGTGGTTTATTTGCAGCATTCTCCAATTCCAAAACTGACGTTATCCCTCTTGTAACAATCGGTCTACGAGGTCTGCAACATAGAGGTCAAGAAGCTTGGGGTGTAGCTACTTCAACAATGAATCCTTTCAAACAAAATGGACTTGTCACTGATAATCTGGATCAATCTGCTCAAGTTCTTCAACAAATGAAAAGTAGTGTTGCAATTGGTCATGTGAGATATTCTACAGCAGGTGGTACATCTCTTTCCAATGCTCAACCTTTCTCTATAAATAAAAAATTCTGTATAGCACATAACGGCACTATTTGCGATCTTAATTCTATAAATACTAAAATTACTGGTCAAAAACCTAGAAGAATTAATGATACATNTATAGTTGGTAAAAGATTATTGGCTATTCTAAAGACAAATAACTTCGATTGGTTTAAATCAATAGAATTATTATGTGACGAACTAGTTGGGGCATATTGTTTTGTAATCTTAACTCCTAATAATGAAATATACGCATTTAGAGATACTCGTGGTTTTCGACCTTTATGTATTGGGTGGCATGAAAAATCAAAAACATATTTGATATCTTCTGAAAGCTGTGGATTCTCAATGATTGGTGCTGAATTGAAACGTGATATTCAGCCTGGTGAAATAGTTAAAATCTCAAAGAAAGGATTAGAGTCGTATTCATTTTCACGAGGAGAAAGAACTGCTCATTGCTCTTTTGAATATATTTATTTTGCACATCCTAGTTCTGTTATTGATAACATAAGTGTTTATGAAAGTCGACGTAAATTGGGTCAAATGTTGGCTGAACTGTATAATAACGTAAAAGGCGATGTTGTTGTTCCTGTTCCTGATTCTGCACGACCTGCTGCTCTTGGTTTCTCTGAAAAATCAGGAATTCCTATGGTGGAAGGATTAATGAAAGATAGATATGCAAAACGTGGAAGTCAACGAAGCTTTATTCAACCAAAATATAAAGAACGCCTAAAAATAAATCGCTGGATTATGCCTGTTAAGAGTGCAGTCNATGGAAAAGATGTTATTGTTATCGACGATAGTATAGTTCGTGGAATAAGTTCTAAAGCTATTGTTAAAACACTTCGTACTTCTGGTGCAAAAAGTGTTAAAATTCTTGTTACTTATCCTCCAATTCGTCATCCTTGTCGTGCTGGTATTGACTTTCCAACACATGAAGAATTGATTGCGTATAATACGTCTGGTAAAAATTCTGATATAGATACTGTAAATAAAAGAGTCAGTAAAGCTGTTAACGCAGATTTTGTTGGTTATAATACTGTAAAAAATCTTTCTCTTGGCATCGGAAAAAAATCCTCTGAATTATGTATGGCTTGTCATGATGGCGAATACGGTGTTCTTAATCGTAATCTTAGTAATAACAATGCGGAGTGATCTATTTTGAATGTGTTGGTCATAGGAGGAGGTGGAAGAGAACACGCTATTTGTGTTTCAATTTCGAATTCAAATCTTCTTGATAAACTTTATTGTGTACCTGGTAATCCTGGTATTGAAGATGTTGCAACCTGCATTGAAGGGGACATAATGAATAATGATTTTATACTTGATGTATGTAAAGAAAACTCAATTGATTTTGTAATTGTTGGCCCCGAAGCTCCTCTTACAAATGGCGTTGTTGACATACTCAATAGTGAGGATATCTATGTCTTCGGCCCTGATTCAAAAGCTGCTGAACTAGAAGGCTCAAAAATTTTTATGAAAGATCTTTGTAAAAAATATGAAATTCCTAGTTCTGCTTACGAGACTTTCTTTGATGCAGATTCTGCAATTTCCTATCTTGAATCTCAAAATATGCCTATAGTCGTCAAAGCCAATGGCTTAGCTGCTGGCAAGGGAGTTATTATAGCTCATGAAAAATCTGAGGCCATACAAGCTGTAAATGATATGTTAATTAATAACAAATTTGGTTCGGCAGGGGATTCTATAGTTATTGAAGAATTTTTAGAAGGACGTGAAACTAGTTTCTTTATCATTTCAGACGGAAATACGGTGCTTCCTTTAGGATTTGCTCAAGATTATAAACCAATTTTTGAAGGAAATAAAGGACCTAATACTGGAGGCATGGGCTCTTATAGTCCTGTTGAATATGTCGATTCTAATTTAGAAAAAGAAATTTTATCTCTTGCTCAAAAGACAATTGACTCGATGAATAAAGAAGGCCGTACATATCGTGGCGTTCTATATGTTGGATTAATGCTTACTGAAAACGGACCAAAGATTTTAGAGTACAACGTACGTTTTGGAGACCCTGAATGTCAAGTACTCCTTCCACGTATCAAAAATGACTTTTTAGAAATCTTATTTCTTTCAAGTAAAGGCGAACTGGATATAGTTACTGATTATGAACTATNTGATGATTCAACTATTTGCGTTGTTATATCTTCTCCCGGTTATCCTGAAAAACCAATAACTGGATCTGAAATAGTTATTGAAAATAATTATAATATATTACATGCCGGAACTNAAAAGAAGAATAATANATTATACTCAAAAGGAGGCCGTGTTTTAAATATACTTGGCAAAGGTTCTACTCTTTCACTTGCTAGAGACGAAGCATATAAATTAATAAATGGCATAACATGGAAAGATATGTATTATAGAAGGGATATAGGTTTAATTGAAAATGAGTAACAAAGTANCTGTAATTTCCGGTAGTAAATCTGATTCAAATATTACCGATTCAATTGGCAAAATCTTTAATGACTTTGGAGTTGATCATGAGATTCGTGTAATTTCTGCACATCGCAATCATGATGAATTACAAGAATACGTGTCGAATTCTGATGCTGATATATTTATTGGCGTTGCAGGTCTTTCTGCTCATCTTCCTGGCGTTTTATCTGCTCTTACTACTAAACCTGTTATTGGTGTTCCCGTTGAAGCTAAATTAGGCGGAATTGATTCATTACTATCTATCGTACAAATGCCACCTGGAATTCCAGTAGCTACTGTTGGAATTGATAATGGCAAAAATGCAGCTTTATTGGCTATAGCTATATTGTGCCTAAACGACAATAATCTTCATGACAAACTATTAGAATATAGAAAAAGCTGGAAAACAAAATGAGTACTACGAATTCTGGCTATTCTCTGATTAAACAGGGTAAGGTAAAATCTGCATATCAATCTTCAACTAATCCTGATAATATTTTATTTGACTTTTCAGACCGTATCTCTGCATTCGACGTAATTCTTCCCACGGCCATTCCTGAAAAAGGTGAGATCTTATGTAAATTTGCAAAATTCTTTTTTGATAATCTAAATGTAGATCATCACCTAATCGATACTGTTGATTCTACCAAAATGATAGTTAAAAAACTCGATATGATTCCTATTGAATGCATTGTTCGTGGTTATCTCTATGGCGGTCTATTTGAACGAGTTAACAATGGCGAAATCAAAGTAGACTGCGATAATGTTTTAGCTACTCAATTATCAGAACCTATTTTTGATCCTACTACTAAATCTGATATTAAAGATGAACCTATAACTGAATCTGAAATTCTTTCTCAGAATATTGTTTCAGAAGATGAATTGAATTACCTAAAAAACACTTCTATTGATATTTACAAAAAAATTCTTGATATGGCATCTAAATCCGGTTTTCTTATTGCTGATTTGAAACTCGAATTCGGCAAAGATAGATCTGGTAATATTCTTCTTGCTGATTCAATTGGCCCTGATGAATTTCGATTATGGTCTCTTGACAAATATGAAATCGGAAAAACTCAGGAAAGTTTTGATAAACAAATTCTTCGTGATTGGCTNATTGATTCTGGTTATAAAAAACAACTTGATGACGCAAGGAAGAATAAAGCAGAATTACCTCCTCCACCTGTACTTCCGCAAGACCTTGTAGACTTGATTCAAAAACGCTATATGATCGCTTATGAGAACTTTTCAAAATAGTTGAAAATGAATAAATCATGGTCATATAAAAAAGCAGGAGTTGATATACGTAGTATCAAGTCTAGCCATTCTGCGATATCTAGATTACTCAATTCAACCCTTTCACTTCGAGATGGAAAAATTGGCGAAGTAATCAATGGCTCAGGTCACTATGCAGGCGTTGTAAAACTACGTAATAATGAATATCTTGCATTGCATACTGATGGCGTTGGAACTAAAGTTCTCATCGCTCAACAATATTCAAAATTTGATACTGTTGGAATCGACTGTATTGCAATGAATGTAAATGATCTCATCTGTGTTGGAGCTGAGCCAATATCTCTTGTTGATTATATTGCACTGAAAAAAAATAATCCTTTACTATTGAAAGAAATAACCAAAGGATTAGCTAAAGGTTCCAAGCTATCTGCAACTCCTATTATTGGCGGAGAGACTGCAATAATGCCTGATGTAATTGAAGGATATGGAAATAAAGCATTTGATCTTGCCGCATCAGCTATTGGCATAATAAATAAAAAAACTAATATGCTTAATCGAAAAATTAAATCCGGCGATATAATTATTGGTCTTAGAAGCTCTGGCATTCATTCAAATGGTGCCACACTTGTACGAAAAGTTCTATTGAATAAATATTCTCTTCGTAAAAAAATATACAAATCAAAACGCTTGGGAGANATTTTGCTTGAACCAACAATAATTTATTCCCAAGCTATTATGACAATTCTTAATAACGTTAAATCAATTCATGGACTCGCTCACATAACCGGTGGAGCATTTACTAAATTACCTCGTATAGGTTCAAGTTCTATCGGATTCTCTATCGACTTACCCGAACCTCCATTGATTTTTGATTTGATTCAAAGAACTGGTAATATCTCAAACAAAGAAATGCATAGAACGTTCAATATGGGCTATGGATTTGTTATTGTCTGCCCAAAATCTCAACACAATAATGTCGTTTCTATCCTGGATGAATATAAGATAAAAAATGACGTTATCGGAGAAATATTCTCTGGTTCAGGCGTGAAAGTTAACGGTAAATCCGTGCTATAGTTGAATNATCTGATTTATTGGCGTATTCTACACGAATCTTCTGGATCAGTGTTCGAATATGTACAAGTAAAGCAGTTATTCTTTGATTCTTTTAATCTCTTGTCAAATTCTTTTTCTTCATATACTCCAAATTTACTGTAAATGCTCTTGTATTTTGCAGCATTATCTCCAAATAACAATACAATCTTTCCCTCAAGTTTATTTATGGTCTTGTTTAAAGCCGCTAAAACAGATCCAGTTGATGGACCTGCAAATAAATTCTCTGCCGACGATAGTTTCTTTATCATATCAAAAGATTCTTTGTCAGTAACTGTTATCTTTTCATCAATTACTTCTATNCTTCTTTTTAATAGTTCTGGTTTCTCTGATTCATCTAGGTTTCTTAAACCCTGTATGTTGTGATTTTTCTGTGGTTCCGCGGCAATTATCTTGANATTTGAATTCTTTTCTTTTAGATAAGTTCCCACTCCTGTAATTGTTCCACCTGTTCCAATTCCTGTTATGAATGCACCTACTTCACCATTGGTCTCTTTCCAAATTTCTGGTCCAGTTCCATAATAATGTGATCTAAAATTCGCATCATTGTTGTATTGGTCTGGCGAATAATATTNACCTGGGTGGTTTTTTATTAATGCTGAAGCCAATGCTATTGCCTGATCTGTTCCTGGTCCAACTCTTGGACATAAATCATCTTCTGTCTCCAAAAGTTTTGCCCCATTTGTCTTTAGAATATTCTTTGTTTCATCACTCATTCTTTCTGGTACTGCCAATTCTATTTTATACCCTAGTGATTTTGCAAAATGACTTAATGCAACTCCTGTATTTCCAGAAGTTGGTTCAATTACTGTTGTTTTATCTCTAACTAGGTTCCCTTGTTTCTCTCCTTCGTTTAACATCCATGATGCAGGTCTTGCTTTTACAGAACCTGAAGGATTACACCATTCAATTTTTGCATATACTTCTTTTAAATTAAATAAATTGTTTAATCTAACAAGTGGTGTATTGCCTATTCCTTTTACTATGTCTTCTGCATTAGATATGTCTGACTGTGCCTGCACTTCTTTTCATTTATCATGCCGTTATATCATTATATAAATCCTTCTTCAAAATACTCGTTAAATAAAAATTGATAACAGGTGTTATAGCTTTATATTATTTAATTCTAGTAAAGGAATATGCAATCTACTCTTGATATAAAGGATCTTCATGTGTCTGTAGAAGGTAAACCAATTCTCAAAGGTTTGAGCTTAACAGTTAACAAAGGTGAAAATCATGCAATTATGGGACCAAATGGATCTGGTAAAAGTACATTGGCAAATACTCTGATGGGCCATCCAAAATATGTAGTCGATAAAGGTGATATATTACTCGACGGTGAAAATATTGTTAAACTTTCTCCAGACAAAAGAGCAAAAAAAGGACTCTTTTTAGCATTTCAATATCCACACGAAGTTTCAGGCGTCAGCGTTTTTAATTTCCTCCGTNCATCATTTAATTCTNTATCCGAAACACCTGACGGTAAACCCTTGTCTATCATTGGTTTTAGGAAATACCTCAGAGAAAAAATGAAAATTCTTGGTATAGAAGAATCNTTTGTTNAAAGATATCTAAACGAAGGTTTTTCTGGCGGCGAAAAAAAGAAAAGTGAAATTCTTCAAATGGCTGTTCTCAAACCTAAAATCGCGGTTCTTGACGAAACTGATTCTGGTTTGGATATAGATGCATTGAAGATCGTTTCTGAGGCAATAAATACAATGTCCGGACCTGATCTTGGAATTCTATTAATTACTCACTACCAACGTATATTGAAATATGTNAAACCCGAATTCGTTCATGTATTGATAGATGGAAGAATTGTAAAATCTGGTTCCATGGCTTTAGCTGAAGAACTTGAAAACAAAGGTTATGATTGGATTCGTGAATCTCTATAATGAGCAGTAACATTTTTCAANATATTAAAAACGATTTTCCTATATTCTCAAATCAAATTAATGGAAAAGATTTTGTTTATCTTGATAGTGCTGCCACCACTCAAAAACCAAATGACGTAATTGACTCAGTTATTTATTATTATAAAAACTGTAACTCAAATATTCATCGTGGAATATACTCAATTAGTATTGAAGCAACAGAGCTTTATGAAAATGCTCGTAGTAATATTGGCAAATTCATAAACGCTAAATCGTCTCATGAGATTGTATTTACACGTAATGCAACTGAAGCTGTAAATCTAGTAGCTAATACGTGGGCATCTCAGAATTTGAAGGAAGGAGATTCTATTATTCTAACCGAAATGGAACATCATAGCAATCTTGTACCTTGGCAAATTCTTGCTAAAAAACTAAATCTTAAACTCAATTTTATTGAAATTCAACCTGACGGCGAGCTAATTCTTGATAAATTGGATAATTTGTTCCAAGAAAACGCAAAATTTCTTTCACTTACTCATGTATCTAATGTTTTGGGAACCATTAATCCAATTAAGGATATCATATCAAAAGCCCATGAANACGGAATTACTACTCTTGTCGATGCAGCACAATCAGTTCCTCATATGCCTGTTGACGTTCAAGATTTAGACAGTGATTTCTTTGTCTTTTCAGGTCATAAAATGTTGGGCCCTTCTGGNATAGGTGTTTTACATGCAAAGAAAACACTTCTTGAAAATATGGAACCATTTCTTTATGGAGGTGATATGATTTCCAATGTTAGTTTACGAGAAGCTCAATGGAACGATGTTCCTTGGAAATTTGAAGCTGGAACTCCTAATATTGCCGGTGCTATTGGTTTAGGGAAAGCAGTAGATTATCTCAATCAAATTGGTATGGATGTTGTTCACAAACATGAACAAGAATTATATAATTATGCTATTGATAGATTTTCTGAATTAAAAGATTTCAAAATATTTGGTTTAGAAAACAAACATTCCATTGGAGGCGTTATATCATTCTCATATTCTGATTTTCATCCTCATGATATTGCAACAATTCTTGATGGTGAATCTATAGCTGTACGTGCTGGTCATCATTGCGCCCAGCCTCTTATGGAAAAACTGGGTGTTCCTGCTACTACGAGAGCTAGTTTTTATGTTTATAATGACACATNAGATATTGATAAATTATTTAATGGTTTACAAAAAGTAAGAAGTGTATTGACTTAATGAGCGAAGATATTTACAAAGAAATTATTCTTGATCACTATAGAAACCCTAAAAATAAAGGTAGACTGAGCGATGCTGAAATCTCCGCTCAGGATAATAACCCTGTTTGCGGCGATCAACTTTCTATTGATATTAAACTTGAAGATGACGTTGTTTCAGACATAAAATTCGACGGCGAAGGATGTGC
This sequence comes from Nitrososphaerota archaeon, assembly GCA_013306035.1. GTDB lineage: Archaea > Thermoproteota > Nitrososphaeria > Nitrososphaerales > UBA57 > UBA57. Next base: position 14,629 of record JABUBF010000017.1, on the reverse strand, counting down.
AATCAGTCAGTCTTCTGCATCTATACTCACTGAGATGCTTATGGGTAAAACTGTCGACGAATTGTCTAAATTTACCAAAGATGAATTATTGGAAGAACTGGGAACTCCTTCATTAGGACCAGCTCGAATAAAATGCGCTCTTCTTTCTCTCAAAGTCCTTAAAATTGGCACATATCAATATCTTGGTGCCAAATTACCTTCTGATTCTGACAATTAAATAATAATTTTGTCTCCTAATTCTGGAGCTATTGCATCGTAACCATAATCTTTTTGCACTTTTTGCACAAAACTCGTTGCTTGTTCTTCTTCTCCGTGTACTGCCACTATTGTGGGATTTCCTTTTATTCCATCAATCATTTCGAATAATTGTTTACTTCCACTATGAGATGAAAAATTAAAATGTTCAAATTTACCTTTTATTTTCTTTAATTTCCCATCTACTTTGATCATCTTCTTTTCTAATAATGTTCTTCCTGGAGTTCCTTCTGCTTGATAAGAAACTAAAGAAATAGCATTCTTTTCATTCATTGCAATACTTCCTTTATAATAAGATGATAATCCTCCAACCATCATTCCTGCTGGAACTATTATCACTCCCGGTGTATTNATTAATTCTTTTCTTTGCTTCCAATTCTTTGCTTCAGTTAACCCATTAATCATTCGTTTAAATAATTTTGAATCTCTTAAAAATTCTAAATTTTCTAATAAAATGCGATTTGTTTTTAATGCCATTCCATCCATTGTTACTGGCAATGAATAATTATGAGATTTTAGAACACATGCAATTTCTTGTGATCTACCTACTGCAAATGCTGGTACTAATAGCGTTCCTCCTCTTTCTGTCACATCTTTTGCAAAGCTTACAAATTCTTCTTCTACATCTTCTCTATCTGGATGATCATTGACTCCGTATGTTGATTCTGTAATAAGTAGATCTACTTCTCCGTATTTCGTATCTGCTCCTTTCACCAAATTCTGATCTGATGAATTTATATCTCCTGTATAAACTACTCTTTTTCCTTCACCTTCGATACTTACGCTTACACTTCCTGGCATGTGACCTGCATTAACAAAATTTACTTTTATATCTCCTATATTGAATTCTGAATTCATACCTATGTCTACTATGTTCTCCTTCATTTTCTCTAATTCTTGATGCTGGTATGGAATATATTGTTTTAAAACATCATTCGATAGATTAATAAAATCGTNTATTAGTAGGTCGCATATCTGAGCTGTTGGCTTCGTACAATAAGTCTTAATATCGTTTGATAGATAAAATGAAGGAACTCCTCCACTATGATCTAAATGTGCATGACTTAGTATAATTGCATCAATCTCCTTTGGATTAACGTGCAACGGCCATTTCATAGGATGTCGTATTTGAACTCCATAATCCAAAATTATTTTTTTATTCTCAATTTCTAATAAAAAAGCCGATCGACCCACTTCTCTAGACGCACCTAATGTAGTCAGTTTCATTAAATTATCAGTAAGATTTTTAGTCATCTGGAATATATAATCATTGATGATATCTGCNAAGTTATTTCCNGAAGATTTAGATGTACAAGGGATGTCTCTTATTACTGGTTTCCATGGAATTGGTTCTACCGGATTTCTTGCTCTTAACCATTTAATTAATACTCTTAAACCTGAAAGAATTGGTNTTTTTGAAACCGACTACCTATCTCCTATTTCATCAATTAATTCAGGAAAAATTGTTACTCCTTTCGAGATATATAAAAAAGACAATCTTGCATTTCTTCGCGTTGCTGTTCCTCCACTACAAGGTAACGAACTTATTTTTCTACGTAAAGTCTGTGAGATTATTCTTGAAAAGAACTTTAAAGAATTAATTCTGTTAGGCGGACTTGACGCACAACTTAAAAAAGACGATTCAAATTTTAGATATGTTAAGACTTCTTCATATGAATTACCTGCATCTCTAGTTGATTCTACTCCTCTTGAAGATGAACGAATTATAATTGGTCCTGTAGCTCAAATGTTGAATTTTATGGAAGTTCGTGACTTTCCTACACTTGGTTTATTGCCTTTTGCAACTTCAATTCGTTTAGATCCTCGTGCCGCTTCTGAAGCAATTAATATACTTTCTAAGATGTTTGATATTACTATTGAAGTAGATTCACTTCTTGAACAAGCAGTTGAATTAGAGAATGACCAGCCTAATCTGATTGAGAATGTAAAATCAAATCCGTCGAATATTTATTCTTGATTATTTAATATTCCTTCTAATTCTGAATATACAAGATTTGACTCGCAATCTATTACTTTCTCTGGTTTTAATTCTCTCACAATAAAGTCAATTANTCCTTGATCCAGTCTTTTATCTTTCATGAATATNATTGATTCTGGGTTCAATATATTGAATTGATTTCTTATTGTAGAAACTAATTCATCTCTTACAAGCGTGTTCTTTCTAATCTCCATTGAACTTTCTATATGTGAAATTGGGTAAATATCGGTAATTTGATATGGTACAAATCCGATTGGTGAAATTATATAACCTATTATGTAGTCTGCTTGATTATTCTCTAACAATTTCTTTAATTTATTATTATAAAGTAATGGTTTATTTTTTGTTACAGGAATAATAATTATTTTTTGTCTTTCAAATCTCTTGAAAAATTCTATGATTCTGTTCTGATAATTTCTTAATTCTGGCCTTCTATTGTCTGGAAATGATGAAAGAAACATCCCTTTTGATTTGAATCTCTTCTGAAAAGTTGTTATCTCGTCTATATTATCTGAGATATATACAAATGCGTCCCACATTTTTGGATGTGCTCTTGAACGCATACCTACATATTCCCATAATCTTCCTTCTCTAATTGCTTGTCTAGTGGCTACTGTCTCTTTCCACAATAACCACAAATTATGTGTACCAATTGCTTTGATTCTTTCAAGATGTTCCAATTGCCTCATTTCTCTCACTGAATATTTATTACATATTTCACAAATACAGGGGAGATATTCTAATTCGTCTATATTCCGTGTTCCATTTTCTGTCATGTATCTTCCATGTTTTGCATAAAGTATGTATGACGCAGAATCAAATGTATCACATCCTAAAGCTACTGCCATGGAAAGTGGAAGTGGATGGCCCAANCCAAACAAATGAAGTGCTTTATCTACTGGAATATTTTTCTTTGCTGTTATAATCATCTTTGCTAATAATGTGTAATCATAATTTTCCATAATCTCTGTTGGACTTCCTAATGCATACATGTCGAAATTCATCTTTGACAATTGTTTGGCAGAAAATTCAACTAAATCTAAAAATTTACCTCCTTGGATCGGACCCATCCATATTGATTTATGTTCTACATTTTTAAGAGTAATTTCACACGATTGTAATGTTTTGGACACACTATCTCTGGCTGTCTCCCAATTATCTGCTAAACTTGTTGGTTTATCTAATATATTGCAGAAATCTGAATCAATATTCTCCTGAAATTTTGCTATTTCTATCTCTCCNACATCTACTTTTCCATATTCTAAGACTTGATATCCTCCCGAATCTGTCATAATAGGTCCTTCAAACTCAACAATCTTGTGAATGTTCTTCTTTACTGCTTCTTCACCATATTTCTGCCACGTAATATATGAATTTGTCATTACAGCTTCAAATCCCATTCTTTTGATTAAACTCGTTTCAATTATCTGATTTGCTGGGTGCAATACTGGCAATAAAGCAGGTGTCTGTAAGTTCCCATTCTTTGTGTGTAGTTTACCTATTCTGGCCGCTAAATCAGTTGATTTAATTTCAAACATTCCTAATTTCTTTCTATTAGTGTCTTATTTTTACTTTTAATATTCAATAAAATATTTAATTATTATTTGTTTGGTTCTTAATTATGAGTAATAATCAAAATCGAGACATACCTGATGAAATTGAATTCAAAATGCTTGTATCTAAAGCAGATGGTTCCGATGAGGTAATTTTTGAATTAGAAGATGGCACCATAATCAAAATTCGTGTTAACATTGATCGGGCTGGCGTAGCTACAAATTACCTTAATTCCGATGGCTCTAAACATTATAATGTACAAGCTTCAATGTCAGTAAATGTTATTTCTTCTGATCGAAAATATAAATTAACGAAACCTGGTGTAAAATCTAACAAGTCTGTCTCTGATAAATCTGTCATATCAAAACCATACAAGTAGTATTGTTTAATTCATAATTATTCTTGATTACGTTTTATTCTAGTTCCTTTTTCAGTATCTTCTACAACATATCCTCTTTTTAATAATTCATCTCTAATTTTATCTGATTTATTCCAGTCTTTCTTTTCTCTTGCTTCGTCTCTTTCTCTTATCAACTGCTTTATCTCCTCATCTAATTTTATTGTCTCATTAGACAATATTCCCAATATGCTATTTATTTTCTTAAAATAATCTAAAATCTCCGATTTATTCTCTTCTAACACTTCATTATCATCTAAATATTTGTTTAGATCTCTCACAAATCTGAATATTGACGCTAAAGCAACAGGCATATCCAAATCATTATCCATAGCATCTTCAAAGGAATCTATAGATTCTTTAGTGATTTTTGATAAAATGCTATTACATCCTGTTTCTGTTTCAAGTGATTTGACTTTCGAGTATGACTCTTGTATTCTATCAATATTCTCTTTTGCTTGTTTTATTCCATCAAAAGTAAAATTCAGTTGAGACCTGTAATGCGAAGCAATTAATAAGAATCGAATATGATTCGCATCATATCCTTTATCTAATAAATCTCTTAATGTAAAGAAATTACCTTCTGACTTTGACATCTTTTTACCTTCAACTATCAGGTGTTCTGCATGAATCCAATATCTCACAAATTGTTTCTTTGTAATTGNCTCTGTTTGTGCTATCTCATTCTCATGATGTGGAAATATTAAATCCACTCCGCCTGCATGAATATCAATTTCATTACCCAGTATTTTTGTTGACATTACTGAACATTCAATATGCCATCCTGGTCTTCCTTTTCCTAATTTGCCTTCCCAATAAACATCTCCATCATCATTATCCCATGNTTTCCACAATGCAAAGTCTTGTGCATTGTCTTTTGTATATTCATCTTCATTCAATCTAGTTTTGTTCCTTGATTCGTTAATTTCTAATCCTGATAATCTTCCATAACCTGCAAATTTATTTATCGAAAAATAATACGATCCTTCACTTTCATAACAATAGTCTTCATTTTGTAATTTTATTATGTGATTTTCTATGTCTTGAATATATTCTGTTGCTCGAGGATATANTGATGCTTCTCTTATATTCAAACTCTTCAAATCTTTGAAGAATTCATCTGTGAATTTTTTTGTATAATCTTTTAATGTTGTGTTGTATTTTCTTGACGAATTTATGGTTTTATCATCTACATCAGTTATATTCATAACAAATTTTACTTCATATCCTTTGTATTCCAAATATCTTGTTAATATATCTTCAAATAGAAAGGTTCTGAGATTTCCAATATGGGTATAATCGTATACTGTTGGCCCACAACAATATACTGTTACTAAGTTGCCATTCTTCGGTCTAAATACCTCTTTAGTCTTTCCTAACGAATTAAATAATCTTAATTCCATTATCTGTGTATCTGCAAAAGTGATATTTATATACAAATCACCCTTATCATATTTTGAGTGTAATATGAAACAATGTACAAGTTACCGTTACTGGTTTTTCTCATATTCCTAGTTTGCACTCTATAATCTAATTGTTTATTTTTGGTGTGTCATGTGTGATGAATAATCTTAATCGTAATGGAAAAATCCTTGCAGTTACCCTAGACCACGGTCTGACCATTGGACCTGTATCTGGTTTAATAAATATGAATGAAACAGTTAATGCAATTCAGAAAGGAGGAGCTTCTGCANTAGTTGCTCATAAAGGCATCTTCAAAATTCTTGATTCACCACTTAATATTGGTAAAATAGTTCATTTATCTGCAAGTACTACTCTTTCTGTTTTTCCTGACGATAAAGTAATTGTAGGAAGCCCANAATTATCACAAGAAAATGGNGCTGATGCANTTTCTATTCATGTTAATATTGGTTCTAAACACGATCGAAATATGATTNAAGATNTAGGATTGATTGCCGACGAATGCACCGAATTAAATATGCCCCTTCTTGCTATGATGTATCCTAGAGGTGAAAATATTCCAAATCCGTTTGATCCAAAAGTTGTTGCACATGTTGCACGTATTGGCGCGGAATTAGGCGCAGATATTGTTAAGACTCTATATACTGGCGATTCAGATAGTTTTCGCTCTGTGGTTGATGGGTGCCCAGTTCCTGTTGTAATTGCCGGTGGTCCACAAGTTAGTAATGATAAAGAATTACTCGATATGGTAAAAGGAGCAATCGACGCCGGTGCTGCAGGAATCTCTATGGGTCGAAATATCTTTCAACATTCTAATCCTGAAAAGATTACTAAAGCTATTTCTAATATTATCTTTGATAATAGTTCTGTAGAATCGGCTATGGATGTTTTGTCGAATTGACCAAAAAACCACGTACTATAATCGTAGAGCCTAGAATCCCTAAAGCAGAATTGGATGATTTCAGTCAGTTACTCTTTGAATCTGGAATAAAAAGTCTATTCTTATCTGACCTAGACAATTCTGATGATTTCTCTAAATTTGAAACCTATTCGTTCTCTGAACACGCTGATGTTAAGGTTGTTAACTCCAAAACATTGAATGAATCTGAACCTGATAAGAGATTTTCCTATTTCGCTACTCTGAATGACAATTCTAATCTTGATGAAATCGTTAATGCTGCTAAAAATAATGCAGAATCTATAATCATTGAATTTGAAGAAAATACCGAATGGAAGATTATTCCGCTGGAGAATCTTATTGCTGAATTACACGGCTTGAAAACTAAGATCTTTACTGTAATAAACGATCCATCCGAAATCAAGACGATGTTTACTATCTTAGAACTAGGAGTTGATGGTGTCTTGCTACGCACTTCAAATCTAGAAGATGTAAATAAGTTGAATTCTGAACTGAACGAACTTTCTAAAATTGATCTATCTGTTGCTGAAATTATTGAAATTAAGGAAGTTGGTATGGGCGAACGTGCATGCGTTGATACAGCTTCCATGTTAAGTCAGGGAGAAGGATTGTTGGTTGGCAATCAAGCAAATTTCATGTTCCTCATGCATAATGAATCCGCAGGTTCAGGATTTACTTCTCCTAGACCATTTCGTGTAAATGCCGGTGCTGTACAGTGCTATACATTATTACCTGATAATCGTACTAAATATCTATCTGAACTAGAAAGTGGTACTGAAGTAATGATTGTTTCACATGAAGGCTCTGTACGTACTTCTATTGTAGGACGATTAAAAATTGAAAGTAGNCCTTTATTTCTTGTACGGGCTAAATCTGAAGATAAAATCGGTGGTGTTTTGATACAAAATGCAGAAACTATTGCCTTTGTTAAAGATAATGGAAAGCCTATCTCCACAACTTCACTTAAAGTTGGCGACAAAATTCTTGTTAAGACTGAATCAAATAAGGGAAGACATTTCGGCATGGAAGTAGATGAATACATCCTTGAAAAATAGATTTCAAGATCCTAAATTCTGTGTTTCAATAACTGCCCCTAATACTTCTAAATTAATCTCCAACGTTAATTCTGCATTTAAATCTGGTGCACATCTTGCTGAAGTCCGTTTGGATTCATTGAATTCATTTTCCCTAGACAAAATTCAAGCATTATCCGACGTCCATAAGAACAAACTTATTCTCACTTTTAGAGGCAAACGTCAAGGTGGACTTTCTAGTATCTCTGAATCTGATCGACTTCAAATCTTGATAGAATTACTTGACATAAAGAACTCAATAAAAGACATTGAATCTGATACCTTCAATAAAAATTATTCATTATTCAAGAATGAAAAAAATCTAATCATTTCTTGGCATAATTTCAAATATACTCCTTCTACAAATTCTTTAGAACGCCTAATAAAAAATATCTCTAGCAAACTTACTCACCCAAAGCAAATCATAAAAATTGTAACGTATGCAAATTCTTTGAATGATTGTAATAAAGTCTTTAATCTATATTCTAGATTTGAAAAATCCAAGTTCCAATTATTAGCATTCTGTATGGGTGAAACTGGTTCAATAACCCGAATTCTATCTCCTGTGCTTGGTGCTCCTTTTATATACTGTTTCTCTGGCAATAAAGCAGTGGCTCCTGGTCAAATTAAGCTAGATACACTGGCAGAAATATATTCAAACTTTGCATAATAGTTTGTGATTATTATGGGAAATAATTCTGATCAAATACTTTATTGTTTATTGGGTAATGAAATAAAAAATTCCTTATCCCCTACCATTCATAATAANTTATTAAAATCCAACAACTTGAATGGTCTATATNTAACAATCAATGTTGATTCTGCTAATCTGAAAGGTGTCATTAATACACTTTGTAAATTGAATTTTCGTGGATTTAATGTAACCATTCCTCATAAAACCAATATCTTGCAATATCTTGATTCTCTTGACCCGCTTGCTCAAGAAGTAAATGCAGTTAACACAATCCTACATGATAACAAAAAATTAATTGGATATAATACAGATGTAGAAGGATTCATGACTCCTCTTCACGGTAAGATTAAGAACTTTGATAATAAAAAAGCAGTTATTCTTGGAGCCGGTGGCGCTTCTAAAGCTGTATTATATGGTCTTACACAAGCAAATTGTAAAGAAATTATAATTCTTAATCGTAGTCTTGAAAATGCTAAAGCAAATATCTCAAAACTCAATTCTGATATTTCTATATCCTGTGATAAATTAACTCAACAGAACATTGATTCTTTATCTGATNTTGATATTCTCATCAATACTGTCCCTCTGAATAAAACTAATACAAGTTTCATATTCAATAAGAAATTAAATGTAAAAATTGCNTATGACCTAGAATATATCCCAAAAGAAACAAATTTCATAAAACAGATGAAAAGCATTAATGCCGATGTTATTTACGGATATGAAATGTTGATAACCCAAGCAAAGCTGTCATTTAATATCTGGACTGGAATATCTTCGAATACTGATTCTCTTAATGCTAAAATATTGGATTTGTTGGGTGAATGATATGAAAACTTTGTCAACTGTTCATGGAGCAATATCAATAGTAAATGCTATAGCTACGGGTCAAGGTTCTGCATTAGGTATATCGTTGGAGACCTGCGCAGAGGTTACACTTACTTCTGATAATCTTGTCGAAGTAATTATTAATAATGATAAATCTGAAAATANTGGATTAGCTCAAGAATGTTTCAAATTAGTCAAAATGAAAACTTCTGAATCATGTGGTGCCAAGATTACTGTTAATTCTGATATACCAATTGGACGAGGCCTAAAAAGTTCAAGTGCAGCTGCTACTGCAATTATCTTATCCTGTTTAAAAGCCTTTGAAATTGTAATGACTGAAAAAGAAATCCTTGATTTATCTGTTCAAGCCTCAAAAAATTCCGGTGTAACAATTACTGGGGCTCTTGATGATGCTGCTGCATGTTTTCTAGGTGGTCTAGTAGTTACTAATAACTCATCTAATGAGTTATTATCGCGCGTTATCGTCGATGATGATTATTCAATATTGATTCATGTTCCTGATCACAAATCCTACACAAAAGANGTAAATTATTCTGGCTCTGACGAATTTATTCACTCTCTTGATACACTAATCTCTATGACTTTAGAAGGAAATTACCTTAGTGCTATGTCTCTTAATGGCATGATATATTCTAGAATCTTAAAACAATCAAACGAATCTGCAATTCTTGCACTAAAAAACAACGCTCTAGCTGCAGGTCTTTCTGGTACAGGTCCTTCCGTNGGTGTGATTTGTCTATCTGAAAACAAGTCATCTATACTTGATTCATGGAAAAATCTAGACGGTGATATTATAACTGCCAAAATTAATAATGAAAAAGGACTGATTTAATGGATAGTGTCATTGTAAAACCCTCAATCCTTAAAGGAACTATAAAACCCCCAAATAGCAAAAGTTACACNCATCGAGCACTTTGTTTAAGNGTATTGTCTAGCTCTCCTACTCTGATTGTTGATCCATTACTCTCTCGTGATACTCAGGCAACNTTAACTTCATGCATAAATCTTGGTGCTNAAGTTAATAATCTTGAATCTTCGTTGGACTTTACTCCTCCTTCAGTATTATCTAATCCTGGAAAATTTTACGTAGAAAATTCTGGAACTACTTTGCGTTTCTTAACTTCTATTTCTGCTTTAATCCCTNAAGGTTTAATTAAACTCGACGGTGATTCTAGTATTCANAAACGCCCTATGCAACCCTTGATTAATTCTCTAAATGACCTTGGCGTCTCTTGTAAATCTATTACCGACGACGGAACTCCTCCTATTATTGTTGAAGGAGGTGGAATACAAGGTGGCTATACNGAGATCTCTGGCTCAATATCTTCACAATTCATCTCATCCTTGTTAATTTCATGTTCCAAAGCTGATAATGAAACTACTATTAAATTAATTGAACCAGTTGTATCTGGACCATATATTGATTCTACTCTTTTTATGATTGATAAATTCGGTGGACTAGTTACAAAAAATAATAATTTATTTACAGTCGAACCCAGTAAATATTCTTGTAATAAAATTAATATTCCTAGTGATTTCTCTGCAGCTGCATTTCTTTTTGCCGGAGCAATACTTTCTCATGGTGAAATTACAGTAATTATGGATGGACAAGATATGCCTCAATCTGATAGAAATATTTTAAATATTATTTCTCAAATGGGCGCCTCTGTAATAAATAATGACGATTCATCATTTACTGTCTCCTCCGAAGGTAATTTGAACGGCGGAACTTTTGACTTATCTTCATGTCCTGATTTATTACCTGCTGTTTCTGTCTTATCATTAATTTCATCTAATTCTGTTAAAATTACTGGTATTGAACATACTAAGTATAAAGAATCAAATCGTCTGAAACTTATCTCATCTGAATTGAAGAAAACTGGAGCTAATATAATTGAATCTGATGATACTTTGATTATCGAAGCTCCAAATTCTATAAAACCTTGTAGGCTTAATTCTTATAACGATCATAGATTATTTATGGCATTCTCATTAATCGGCCTAAATTCAGAGGGAATTGAAGTTATCGGAAGACAAAGCATTGATGTTTCTTATCCTAATTTTATTGATGATATAAATTCACTCTCTGGAAAACTGGTGATTAATTGATGACTTGGAGTACTCTTGGCGAACGTTTTGCATTGACTGTCTTTGGAGAAAGTCACGGACATTCAATTGGCTGTGTTATCAGTGGATGCCCTTCTGGGATTCCGATTACTGTAAAAGAAATACAAAAAGAACTAGACCTTAGAAAACCTGGTATATCTAAACTCACTACTCAGAGAAAAGAACAAGACCGAGTTACAATATTATCTGGCATTTTTAACGACCATACAACAGGTTCTCCAATATCCATGACTATCAAAAATAAGGACACCCGATCTAAAGATTATGACAATATTATGAAAACCCCGCGTCCTGGTCACGCAGATTTCACAGCCTGGGAAAAATATGGTGGATTTAATGATTATCGTGGCGGTGGACATTTCTCTGCCCGACTTACTGCCTGTTTTGTCATGGGGGGCGTAGTCGCAAAAAAACTACTAAAAACAAGTTTTAACACGGATATTATTGCTTATGTGAAAGAAATTGGAAAGATCAAATCATCATCTGATTTCAAATCTGCCAAGAAAAATCGATATTCTAATGACGTCAGATGTCCTGATTCAATAATTGCAAAAAAGATGTCTAATGCTATAATTAAAGCAAGAAGATCTGGAGATAGTTTGGGAGGTGTTATAGAATGTCAAATAATTAATGTACCTGTTGGCCTTGGCGAACCTATATTCTCTGCACTTGATTCAGAAATCAGTCGTGCTATGTTCTCCATTCCTGCTGTCAAAGGCGTTGAATTTGGTAAAGGCTTTGAATCTACTAAAATACTTGGTTCTGAGAATAATGACCAATATTCAGTTACTAGAAAAAAAATTACTACTAAAACCAACAATTCTGGAGGCATTTTAGGAGGTATATCTAATGGAATGCCTATTGAATTCAGAATTGCATTCAAACCTCCTTCATCAATATTGAAGAAACAATCTTCATTTAATCTTAAATCAAAAAAGGCCGAAGACCTCATTGTAAAGGGTCGACATGATCCGTGTGTATTGCCCAGAGCTGTGCCAATTGTTGAAAGTGTAGCTGCTTTAGTGCTTGCTGATCATGGTTTACGCTCTGGACAAATAAACTCTGTTATTAAATAGTGGTTGATTTGAACGACAAGAATAAACTAAAGCAATCCAGAAAATCTATTGAAAAAATCACTATTGAAATCTTAGATCTTCTTTCTCAGCGTCTTGAATTGGGTCGTGAAGTTGCCGTTTTAAAAAATAACTTAAACTTGCCACTGGTTGATCTTGCTCAAGAACAAAGATTATATAAAGCCATACAAAAAGAATCTGAAGCTCTTAATCTGAATAAAAATTTCAGTAAAAATCTCTTGAAATTAATTATAGACGAAACTATTTCTCGCGAACATGATCATTTAATGAAATTCAGAACTCCACAAAAGAAGAAGATCGGAATTATTGGCGCTAGTGGAAATATGGGCAAGTGGTTTGCAAAATACTTTTCTGAAAATGGCTATTCAGTTGGTCTTTACAGTAGAAAGTTAAAAACAAAAAAAAGTCAAAAATCTAATATCTTTAAATCTATTCGAGATTGCGTTCTTCAATCTGACATTATTGTTATAAGTGTTCCAATTGAAACTACTAACAAAATTATTAATGATGTATTAAAACACTCTGACGACACTAAGACTATTATTGAGATTTCATCTATGAAAAAACAAATAGTTTCTAACCTGAAAAAATTATCTCATAATTCTACTAAGTTAATGAGTATCCATCCATTATTCGGTCCTGGCGCAAATATATTCAAACCTCAGAAATTCATTCTCGTTCCAATTAAATCTGCAATATCTGAAAAAAAACTATTCAATTCTCTATTTCCAAATTCTAAATTGGTAGTCTGTAATGCTAATCAACACGATAAATCTATGGCTTATGTCATATCACTTGTTTATTTTCTTAATTTATCATTCATATTATCACTTGATAAAATTCCCCATCTGAAAGATATTTCTGGAACTTCATTCACTATCCAATATTTACTTGCATCTGGTATTCTACATGATAGTCCGGAAGTAATTTCTTCCTTACAAATGAGCAACAAACAATTTAACGAAGTTTTGTTAAATTTCACTTCAAATGTTAATTCTATTGAAAATCTAATCGCTAAAAATGATACTGATCAATTCATTAAAATTATTAAAAAAGTCAAAAAACAAATAATATCTAATAAAAAATCATATGATGATCTCTATCAATTAGTAAATAGTATAGATTCTTTCTAATAACAAATCTTTATATCCTGAATACACGTAAATAAATTTCTGCGTTTCGCTTGGCGGCGTCGTAGTTGAGTTACGCACATTTGCTAACGCAATGACATTACGACCTCCAGATTCGCAAACAAAAAATGAAGATTCAATATAATTTGAATCTGATATATGCTATCTTGTTTTAGAAATTAGAACTGTACTTCCAATGTACCCGGTTGATCCTGCCGGACCCGACTGCTATCGGATAGAGATTAAGCCATGCGAGTCGAACATTTCTTAACTATGTAAGAAGTGTGGCATACGGCTCAGTAACACGTGGTCAACCTACCCTAAAGACATGGATAACCCCGGGAAACTGGGATTAATATATGATAGGTCATTTTTCCTGGAATCGGTTTATGACTTAAAGGATTGTTGAGCAAGTTTGATTAATTGCTTTAGGATGGGACTGCGACCGATCAGGTTGTTGGTGGGGTAATGGCCTACCAAGCCGATTACCGGTGCGGGCTTTGAGAGAAGGAGCCTGGAGATGGACACTGAGAAAAGGGTCTAGGCCCTACGGGGCGCAGCAGGCGCGAAAACTTTGCAATGTGCGAAAGCACGACAAGGTTAATCCGAGTGCAACATGCTGAATGTAGCTTTTGGTAAATGTAAATATTTTATTGAATAAGGGGAGGGAAAGTCTGGTGTCAGCCGCCGCGGTAATACCAGCTCCCCGAGTGGTCGGGACGATTATTGGGCCTAAAGCATCCGTAGCCGGTTCTGTAGGTCTTATGTTAAAATCAATTGCTTAACAATTGAACTGCATGAGATACCACAAAACTAGGAGGCGGGAGAGGTGGACGGTATTCCACGGGTAGGGGTAAAATCCTCTGAACCGTGGAGGACCACCAGTGGCGAAGGCGGTCCACCAGAACGCGCTCGACGGTGAGGGATGAAAGCTGGGGTAGCGAACCGGATTAGATACCCGGGTAGTCCCAGCTGTAAACGATGCAAGCTAGGTGATGCATTAGCCACGTGTTAATGCAGTGCCGCAGGGAAGCCGTTAAGCTTGCCGCCTGGGGAGTACGGTCGCAAGGCTGAAACTTAAAGGAATTGGCGGGGGAGCACCACAAGGGGTGAAGC
>JABUBF010000016.1 GCA_013306035.1 Nitrososphaerota archaeon | reverse complement strand
GGAGTAATTGATTTGTCGAATCTAAGAAACAAGAAGATATTTTCAACAAACGAGATGGAGGACTTTGAGAAAGTCAACAACTATTCGTCAAAGGCCAGAAAGAGAATAGTGCTGAAATCAATTCTCGGGATAGTTCTAATCATAACTGGAATAATTGTATATTCAGAAAATATGTTTCCAGGAACAATAAACAGCTATAATAGAAGAGGAGGTTACAGCGAAGTGATAACAATATATCCATCATACATGATTCCGCTATTTTTAGCTATTCCTGGAAGCATATTGGTAAACAACGGAATAAGGTCTTACAGAATTATTTATGAATTAAAAGGATATCGACAACGATATCGACAACGATATCGACAACGATATCGATAAAGACTAAATAAATCGCATTATCAAGATAATTTATGGAAAAGAAAGTACGCAATCAGTTTTTGATTGGAGGATTAATCATGTTAGTAGGAATTGGTATGTATTTTTCTGGAATAAATGTAAATACTTTGCTATTTTTCCAGACCCAAGAAGATGCCATTATATATCCATGGCAATGTGAAATTGTTGGTAGGCAAGGAGGAGATGGGCAAGGGCTGGAATACAAGGATTGTGATGAGTCATCTGTTCAAGAATCAACAATACCTGTAATCATCCTCGTCATAGGAATGGTATTCATGATACGAGGAATCATGACGATGAGAAGTTCATTATAAAGACTAAATAAATCGCATTATCAAGATAATTTATGGAAAAGAAAGTACGCAATCAGTTTTTGATTGGAGGATTAATCATGTTAGTAGGAATTGGTATGTATTTATCGGGAATAACTCCAGGTCAAGTAACTGAATGTGATCCGAGGATAGCAGGAGGAGGAATTGAAGATTGTAGGGATTATTCGGCTTTTCAAAGATCTACAATACCAACAATTATTCTAATTGTAGGAATAGCATTCATTATCAGAGGAATACTGATGCTAAGAAATTCATCTTTAGAATAACTATTTTTACGTCATGAAAAAAACATCATTTTGTGGAAGCTGAGACATTCATTGCAATGGTGTGGTTCATATTTTCAGTAAGTTTTACACCAGGTCCAGGGAATATTTTAAGTTCGGCTCACGGAGCTCAATATGGATTTCGGAAAACAGTAAACCTATTGTTTGGTCTAATTTCTGGATGGGCATTGTTAGGATTATTTGTTGGTTTTTCTATAAAATACATACAACAATATCCAATCATATTAGATGCTTTGACATGGATTTGCGCAGGTCTAATAATCAGACTTGCATGGAGTTTAGGAACTGCTAAACCAATAAAAACAGAAGATGAAAAAACAAACAATTTGGGATTCATAACGGGATTCTTCTTTTCGCTTGTCAACGGTAAAGCATGGGTATTTCATCTTACATTGATGGGAGGTTTTGCGCAAGATTGGGGAACGTCATTTTTGGGAATATTGAGTCTAGTAGGGTTTTTATCAATATTTGGATTAGCAGCAATAAGTTCTTGGGCTTATGCTGGAACTTTACTGAAAGAGATATTCAATTCTGAAAAAAATGCAAAGATTCTGAATGTTATATTTGGAATTTCTTTAGTTGCAGTGGCAATAGAAATCATTCTCACTTAGTATTCAATAGCCGTTCAATACACATTATAAATCCGAGTAAAATCTTTCTATCAAAATTTTTGTCAATTATGTGTATTGCATGAGTGTCTGCTATATCAAGCCATTTTGGACTTATCAAATCTCTGTATCGATCGAGTTTTTTAACTTCTGCAATAATTTCCCCTTCAAATACGATTTTAAAATTCCACCCTGCAAAAGATCCCTGAGCATCTAATCTTTTGCTATGTTTACCATTATTATCTGGAGCATAATTTAACCACATTTTTGGTCTAATTATCGAAGTAAATGCTCTATAACATCGTGCAAATTGCTTGCCATGTTTGGCGTCATCTTCATGATTTTCAAATATATCATAAGTCATTCGTGGAGAAAGAATTTTTCTTTGAATTTTTAATATTCCTGTTCCGTTAATCTCAGAAAGTTTTGTCAATCCTCTAATATTGCGTAAACGTCGATTCATTTTACCAATGACATTTCCGTCAGAATCGTATATTTTGCCATAACCTAAATCCCAGCCTTTTTCTTTTAAGACGTAATATTCTATTGAAGAATCAAGTAAGGACATATATAACGAGATTGAAAGAATGATATTTTAAGATGTAGGGCCGCCTATGCAAAGGCTGTCGTTAGTCGTTTTGATAGATTCTTCTCTAGTTGCAGTATTAAGAACTGCACGAATGGCATCGACATTTTCTGGTAATACAATTGCTTCTTGTGCTACTGCCATGTACATGTAAGCACGATTTCCAATAACAGTAATTGAATCTTCCCAAATCATACTTTCGTAGATATCTCCACGATCTCTACCGAGTTCTCGTCCAAGATCAAAAGTGTGAGCAGTAGATTTTATACCTTCTTTAGATGAAACCAACATTACTCTAGGAGTATTCTTTAATGTATCAATGATTGCATCAGGAGTTGTTGAACTATTTAGATCAATAATAAGACTATGAACATGATTATGTGTTGTAGGAATCTTGATAGCCATTGTAACAATATCAAGATCAGGCAATATAGTTGAAACGTCAGGTCCATGGTGAGATGGAACTGATACAGGATCTAATGAAACTGAATCTACCATTCCTTTAGGAAGATCTGGATCTACGGCTCGTCTAGCAATAACAGATGTAACTTTAGAAATATCATGAACATTATCAATTGAACTTAAAACTCGACTTAAACCAGTAGTATTACAAGATACTACTCGTACAACATTTTTACCAGTTGAATTTTCATAATTACATTGCGCAACAAATGAGACCTCAGCTAAATCCTTAGACTCACCACCTTGAAATAAAGCAGGTGTTTTAGCATTAAGATATTTTTCACGATACATTTCTCCTAGAGATCCAGGAGTAGCATCAACTATAATATCAACTTTCTCAATAAGTTCATCAATAGAACCAGATACTTTTAATCCAGTTTTATTAAATTTTTCTTTATGACTATCTTCAGGAACATAAAAATTAAATCCTTTTTCAATACCAATTTTTGCTTTATAATCAGGACTGGTTTTACCAATACCAATTAATTCCATATCCTCTTGTTTATTTACTGCATAAGCAACTCGTCGACCTATAACGCCAAATCCATTAATTCCAACCTTTATAGACATCTATATCCCCCGATAAATTCTCATTGTATAACCCAATTATAAAAGTAACGATTATTGCCGGTGTTGAAAATTAATCATAAAAATAATTAAAATATATCATATATATTATATAATAATTATATATTTTTTATTATATATTTATAAATATTACAGGTAAGAAAAGTAAGACGTAAGTAAAATATGAAAAATAGATTTTTCAAAAATCTGATGAATTTT
This sequence comes from Nitrososphaerota archaeon, assembly GCA_013306035.1. GTDB lineage: Archaea > Thermoproteota > Nitrososphaeria > Nitrososphaerales > UBA57 > UBA57. The sequence goes on along the minus strand of JABUBF010000016.1, from coordinate 5,224 downwards.
CAAAAATCTGATGAATTTTCAAAAATCTGATGAATTTTCAAAAATCTGATGAATTTTCAAAAATCTGATGAATTTTCAAAAATCTGATGAATTTTCAAAAATCTGATGAATTTTCAAAAAAAAGTTATTTGTGAAAATAAAAGTATTAAGCCTGAGAATTTGGATTTAGAGATAATCCGACTGTTTATTAGTATACAAAATCAGAATATTCACATGATTTCAATAATAGGCGCAGGAAATGTAGGAAGCACTGCCGCATTACAAATATTAAGTCATAATCTAGACGATGTAACATTAATAGATATTGNAGAAGGAAAAGGCGAAGGAGAAGCAATGGACTTTTCACAAATGGTATGTGAGATGGGCATTGATAGAAAAATTATAGGAACTAACGATTTTAGTAAATTAGAAGGATCCGATATAATAGTTGTTCCAGCAGGTATGGGAAGAAAACCTGGAGAGACGCGTATGGATCTTNTTCATAAAAATATGAATATTATAAAATCGGTAGGCGAGAATATTAAAAAATATTCTCCAGAGTCCATTGTATTGATGGTAACAAATCCTCTTGATGCAATGACATATGTTATGTATAAAATATTAGGTGTTAATAGAGAAAGAGTATTTGGAATGTCCGGTGCATTAGATAATTTAAGATTTAAGAATGTACTTTCAAGTAAATTAAATGTGTCTAGAAAATCAGTAACAACATTAGTAATTGGAGAACACGGAGAAGGAATGCTCCCACTTATCAGATATTCAACAATTAATGGCGTGTCTTTGAATNAATTTGCCAGTGAGGAGGTCTTGAATGAATGTTATGCAGATACTATTGGTGCAGCTGCAAAAATTATTGGGTTAAAAGGCGCAACATTTTATGCGCCATCTATGGCAATATATTCAATGGTAGAAGCAATAAAATTAGATAAAAGAATTCTCATGCCTGCATCTACGTTCTTAAAAGGAGAATATGGACAAGAAGGAATATGTATAGGAGTACCAGTAATATTGGGCAGTAATGGAATTGAGAANATAGTTGAACTTGATCTAAATCAAAAAGAATCAGANCAGTTCAATAAAGGCGTTCAAAACTTAAAAAATGCTGTAAAAGAAACTAATTTGTAAGAATTTTACTGCAAGAATTATGTTTTGATTTATGAATAAAGCAGTATATCGTTGAACAAGATTTACATTTAAAGTAATATTCTTTGTTCAGATATTTGCCGCAATAATTGCAAATTATTGAATCTAAATCAGTTTGTATCGAACTAATCATGTATATTACATAATATCCGNGAAAATAGTTATTATGACATGTCTAATATTTCAACGAATAAAGTTAAAAAAAATTATAGTGAAATTACGTCATCTACTGTGAGTGATAAACGATCAATCAAACGTCTTTCTCGTCTTGATATTCCAGTATTATGATCTGAATAAGGAAATTTTGCTCTGAAACAAGTGCCAATAAATGTTGAAGATTTAGAAATAGTTTCCATTAGCCAGTGTATAGTTCCCATATGAAGATAAAAATTTAATTCATTAATGAATAGAATCTTAGTGGGTCTTTTTCTATATTTATCTAAACATTCGATAAGAGTACGTGAATTTTGAGCAGATAATTNTATTGTATCTTTAGGATTATTAGCATATATACGTGGCCAATGAACTACTTCAGGTTTTATATAATTAAAATCACCGATATTATCTATATATTCTGCTAATTGCGCTGCAAATTTAATGTTCTTGAATGAGGTTTTATCAGGGCACATTTCAATAATAGAAATTCTACTATCATAATCATTATTGATTGCATCTTTAATCAAGTCAGCTAGAAAGGCATTTCTGTTAACAGAAATATCACTCTGTATACCACCAATAATCAATGTATTTTTACCAGAATAATAATCAAATGTTTTTTGATTCAATTTATTTAATTAGTAATTAGTGAATAATCATATATAATGTGGACATCGTTAGCGGCCTATGGAATTGTAACAATCNTTTCAGGCATATTTCTATTGGCAATAACTGGAGTTTTTGGAATGGTAATTGGATTAATNGGAGTAATTATGTTAGTGCTTTCAGTATTTCTATCAANTCCTAAATCTGAACAACCTGATGATCAATCTAAGAAATATTGTGCATATTGTATAGCCGAGATTAATAAAACAGATAATACGTGTCCTATATGTCAGACTGAACAATAATAAATTATTTTAAGATTTGAGAGATTGCATCGATAACAGTGCCTTTTTTGATTGTATCATCATATTCAGACAATATAGTTTCCAGACCAGTTAAGAAACAACCAACCTCATTAGGACCAATATTAGCCATATGGCCAACTCGTAAAGCATTATTTTTCATTTCGCCGAATCCATTTGCTACTTCTACATTAAAGCGAGATTTTAATTCGGATTGAGTNTGAATAGATNTTCCTGAAGGAACATGGAAACCAGTAACAGTATAAGCTCTATAATTTTCTTCAGCAACAAAATCTAANCCAAGAGATTCAATACCTGCATGAATCGCGTTAGCGACATTTTTATGACGATTCCATCGATTTTCCAAACCTTCTTCCATAATCATTTCAAGTGCGGTTTTTAATGCAACCATTACTTGAATCGCAGGAGTNGCGANNTATGTTTTAGGATTATCCATATGAACCTTCCATTTTTTAAGATTTAGATAATATGAAGGAATAGTTGATTTACGATTTTCAAGTAACTCAATAGCGTTTTGCGAGAGCATCATAAGCCCTGCCCCAGGAACTGAACCTATTGCTTTTTGAGATGTAGTTAATACAACGTCCGCGCCAAGCTTATCAAAATTCAATTCACAACCTCCAACACCGCATACAGAATCAACTATTGCAAGAGAATTATTATCTTTAACAACTTTAACTAATTCATAAATATTATTCATAACTGTAGAAGATGTATCAACATGAGTGATGAAAACTGCGTCATATTTATTTTTCTTAAGTTCAGTTTTTAGAACATCAGGATCTGCATGACTACCAAAATTAAAAGACAAAGTATTTGAATCAATACTGTAACAATCAAGCATTTGACCAAAACGTTGTGCGAAATAACCAGTATCTAAAATAAGACCTTTATTATTTTGTTCTAATAAACTTAAAACAGTAGCTTCCATGGCAATTGTTCCAGAACCGGTAATTATAAAAGGCGAACCAGTATTAGTTCCAAATAATTGTTTTGATAAAACAAGTAATTTATTAAAGTCGTCGGTAAATTCTTCACTCAAATGCCCCATTTGGTTATTACTCATAACATTTCTTACTCTTGGNTCTACTACAGTAGGTCCAGGAACCATTAGAAANGAATCATATGGATCACGATTATCCTCTTTAGACACGNTATTCACTATTCAAATGTTGTTTAAAAATTGTTGGAAAAATTAAAATTTATAACAATAACAGGTAGCTCGGTCAAATGCCTTCTCGTCATAATTCTACGTAACTCTGAGTCCTCATTGCTACCATATAATTATCTATCATGATGTTGATTATAAGTCCATATTTTTTTTAACCTGAATTACTTTATTAGCTATATTAAATATACGTTCGTCGTGAGTGGTAATAAATACAGTTTTTTGGTTCATAATTGAATCTCCTCGAATTAACGACAAAATCATCTCAGAAATTATCGGATCTAAACCTTCAGTTGGTTCGTCCATTAATAATATTGGAGGGTCATTAACCATACTACGTGCAATAGATACAATCTCAGATTCTCCAACACTTAATGTACCGGCTAATCGATCACTAAAAGAAATAAGACCGAGTTTATCTAAAGTTTGATTAACAATTGATTGTCGTTTGTTTTTATCAATGCTACTAAACATTAATGGAAGTTCTAAATTTTGTGATATTGATAATTCAGGAANTAAATTTGTTTTCTGAGGTACTATACCAAATATTTTTGCGCGCAATGTAGACAATTTATCTGATGGAAGCTTAGTAATATCATACTTATCAATATAGATTCTTCCAGAATCAGGCTTCATAATTCCACATATTAAATTAAGTAATGTTGTTTTACCTGAACCAATAGTTCCTTTAGCAGCAATAATTTCACCTGATTGAATTTCTAAATTTACGTTTGAAAAAATGGTATTATTCTCATAACTCATTGTAACATCCAATAATTTTATTATCGGAATTTGCATAGATACTCACTGATATAAATTACTTTGTTTGAATGATTGAATAATTGCAGCATATGAACCAATGCATATACCAATAATTGTCAAAATCGAAATATACAATATAGAATTTTGTAATATATTTGGAATAACATTTAGTGGAAGATGTAAAGTATATACAACACTTGCACCAATAATTATACCACTGAACAATCCAATTAAACCAACTATTATGAATCTAGATATTATAATAGAAATTACTGAACGAGTTTGTACTCCAAGTTGATTAAACAANATCAATTTACTTTTTGATGATTCAATAGTCTGCTTTGTAAGTAGATATTCTGAAACAAGTACAAAACANAAAGTAATCATACTAGTAAATATAATTCCAGGGCCAGTTAACAGACTAGATAATATGATTGCATTAATAGTAGTCATAGCAATTATTAATATTGCAAGTCTGGATTGGGCCTTACCCATTGTTAATCCAGTAGTAATTAATTCTAATAACAAATTATGTACCAGCTAGAATTATTCGAAAGATATTTTCCAACCGTTATCAGTACGTTCAGATTTAGGCATTGGTTTATGTTCGTTATTTGTAACAGGTTTGTTATCAGGAATTGATCCATCTTCCATAGGACTTAGATCAGGATGTTTATTTGCAAAATCAGTAATTTTTGCAATAAATGAATCAGTAGAATCATCATTCTCAGGTTCCTCAAATAATTTAAAATCATTGTGTTTATCATCATTAGGTGTTTCTATTTCACTTGCAGCGGCATGAGGACGTTCAGTAATAATAAATGGATGTGATTCAGGTTCAAGTTCTGGATCAGTAGATACGATAGTAGGATGAATTTCTTTATCTTCTGTAATAGTATCAGGTNCATCTTCAATTATTTTATTTTGATTCATAAGTAATCCTAAATCAGGATTATAACCAGGTTCTGNNNCNGNNNCNGGTTCTGNATGAATAATTGGTTCTGGTTCTGCAACAGGTTCTGGTTCTGTATGAATAATTGGTTCTGGTTCTGCAACAGGTTCTGCA
>JABUBF010000015.1 GCA_013306035.1 Nitrososphaerota archaeon | reverse complement strand
CACCGTCAGAATAAAATATCAAATTACCTTTTTCATATTTCACGGGTGCATGTGGTTGAAGACTTCCATACAAACCGCTGTTTCCAGGAAGACCGTATCCAACTTTATCATTTAGATCCAAAGGTCGTTCTAAACAAAGATTCTCAAAGTCTTTAACTCGTTCTCCAGTTTTTGCATCAAGACCTGTTAAAGTACAACCAAAATCAGTAAACCATAAAAGACCACCCCAATAATTCATTGAATGGGTGTGTACAAGTTCACCAGTAATTGGCAGATTACCTCCAGATTGAACTGAATTTGCATCGTTATCGGCTCCAGGATGCTCTGCAGACCAGATTAGTTTTCCAGTCTCCGCATCAACTGCAATAACGGTTTTACGATTCAAGATAATGAATGAAACGCCGTCAACAATCAATGGTGGAGCAGTTGTTCCTTCAGTCATTCCGAAGTTTTCTAAGCCAGCTCCACCAAGCTGTGCAGCTGCAGGAATCGGATAAATCCATTTCATTTCAACATGTTGGACATTGTCCGTGTTAAGCTGAGTTTGTGGATTAAAATTTGTGCCAAGTTTATTGTGATTAATATATTCCCAATTTCTTTCGGCACGGGTAAGTGTATTCTGACCTTCAGCTGAACTAATCGGTGTCATACCTACAAATGCAGATGACATTAAAAAGTAACCAATTATTACAGCAGTTAATACTAGAATATGCTTATGGTTCACAGTGAATATACGTATAAATAATATATAAATTTACTAGACATTTATATAGAATTTAGCGTCATTAATGAACGATTATTTAAAATATACATATAGAGATAAAATTATTTTAACTGTTTTTCAATTAATTCTTTGACTTTACTATGATCTGCTCTTCCATGAGTGGCCTTCATCACTTGCCCTATTAAGAAATGAATTGCCTGTGGATCGTTTTTAACATCTGCCACAGCCTTGGAGTTATCATTAAGTACTTTTTCGATAATTTCTAAAAGGTTTTCAAATGTAACGGAATTATTAATTTCAGATTTTAATAAATCATCAATATGATCATTGGAAGAGATGGATTTCAAAAGAATTGATTTAGCAGTATATTCATTTATTTGAGAATCAGATACAGATTTTGCAAGAGTGGCAAGTGATTTTGCATCAATAGATAGATCTATGAAATTAATATTATTTCGATTCAAATACCCCATTATATCAGTAGTAATCCAACTGCTAATTAACTTGGGATTATTTTCATACTTCAAGGATTCCTCAAAATAATCAGCAACAACTTTATTCTTAATAAGAATTCTAGCAATTTCTCCTGGAAGTTTTATATCATTAGTAAAACGAATAAATCTCTTTTCAGGAAGTTCTGGAAGTAAATTCTTAAGTTGTTCAATATAATCATTGGATATATCCATAGGAGGTAAATCAGGATCTGGAAAATATCTATATCCCTCTTCATCTTCCTTAACTCTTAATGTTACGGTAACTCGTCGTACATCATCCCAATGTCTAGTTTCCATTTTACTTGCAGCTTGAATTGTTTTCTGTCTTGTTATTTCAAAATTCAGTGCACGCTCTACTTCTTTAAACGAAGAGATATTCTTGACTTCAACACGTCGTCCGTTTGAAATTGATACATTAGCATCAGCTCGCATTGAACCATCCAACTTACTATCACATTCGCCGATAGCTTCAACGATCGATTGGATTGTATTAAGAAACTCACGGGCGTGTTTTGGGGAAACTAGATCAGGTTCTGTTACAATCTCAACAAGAGATATGCCGGCCCTATTATAATCAATAAGAGTGTTAGAAGACGTAGTGATGCTGCCTTCATACTGTAACTTGCCTGGATCTTCTTCCATCTGAATACGTGTTATTCTGACACCGCCTAGATTAGTTTCAACGTAGCCTTCATTGGCGATAGCAATACCGCCAGCCTTATCATACTGAGTAATTTGATAGTTTTTTGGTGAATCAGGATAAAAATAATTTTTGCGAAAGAAATTACTTTTGTTAGAAATTTTACAATTAATAGCCAAACCAATTTTTATAGCTGCCTCTAACGCTCTTTTATTCAGCACAGGTAAAGAACCAGGAAGTCCAGCACATACAGTACATAACAAAGTATTTGGAGGTTTTCCCCTGTAATCAGCTGAACAATTACAAAACATCTTAGTGTTAAGTGAGGTCAATTGACAGTGAATTTCCAGTCCAATTTTTACTCCGTCAGTAGAACTACTCAATAATCATACACCTGCAATTTGTTCTACTCTATTACCAAGATTAAGAATAGTTTTTTCATTAAAATGAGAAGACATCAATTGAATACCAATAGGTAGAGAATTTGAATTTCCGCAAGGAATAGATATTGAAGGAATTCCTGCCAAATTTGCAGAAACCGTATCAATATCACTCATATACATAGATAACGGATCTGTAAGTTTTTCACCCAATTTGAAAGCAAGTGTAGGCATTGTNGGTCCAACTATAACGTCAAATTTACTGAATACTTTTTTGAAATCATTAGTAATCAAAGAACGTACTTTTTGTGCTTTAATATAATATTCGTCAAAATATCCAGAAGATAGTGAGAAAGTACCCAATATTATTCTTCGTTTTACTTCAAAACCAAAACCAAACTTTCGATTGTTTGAGAATAATTCATTCCAGTCCTTAGATTTACCACTATGGAGACCATATCGAAGTCCATCGAATCTAGCTAAATTAGAGCTTGCTTCAGACATCGCAATAATATAATATGCTGCAAGAGAATATTTTATAGATTCGATATTTATTTCTTCAATAATAGCTCCTTCAGATTCAAGTTTTTTGATTGTATTCCAAACAGACTTTTCAACTATTGAATCAGTTCCAGGACCAAAGAATTCTTTAGGAACTGCAATTTTTAATCCAGAAATATCATCTTCGAGATGACTAGTGTAATCAATTCTTTTTGTATTTACGCATGTCGCATCTCGGTTATCATAATCAGATATACATTCAAGTAATAATGCGCAATCATAAACATTCTTTGCCATAGGTCCTATTTGTTCCAAACTATTGCCATAAGCGATTAAACCGTAACGACTAACTAATCCATAGGTTGGTTTCAGTCCAACAATACCACAAAAGGAAGCAGGACATCGTATTGAACCGCCGGTATCACTGCCCAAGGCAAGATCTGCCAGACCACCTGCGACGGCAGCGGCACTACCGCCTGAAGAACCTCCAGGAACTCTTTCAAGATCATGAGGATTATGTGTTGGTCCAAATGCACTATGTTCAGTACTTGAACCCATTGCAAATTCATCGCAATTTGCTTTTCCNATAATAATTGCACCATGTTTTTTTATCAATGAAACGGCATGTGCATCATACGGAGGAACGTAATTCTCCAGCATTTTTGATGCGCAAGTAGTCCTTAGACCTGCAGTAGATATAGTATCTTTGACTGCAATGGTTTTTCCAGACAATTTACCATCAGAGATTGAATCGTCAAGTTGAGAAAAAGTAATATATGCATTNATAGATTTGTTTTTTTCTTTTATTCCCTCAAATTCATCAAGTAAGTTACTCAATTTTTACATCATCCGCGGGCCCTTNACAAATCTACCTTTCTTTTCAGGAACTATGTCAAGAATTTCATCGGCAATAGAATCTTTAGGAATATCTTCACGAAAGATGTTAGATAGTGTTTGAGAATCAATATCTTCAGAAGTATCAGCTTTAGATAATAAATCAAAATATTCCAAAATTTNGGGGAATTGTTTATCTAATATTTCCATTTCTTGNGGAGAAAGATCAATCTTTGATAATTCAGAGTACTTTTTTGGATCAATAATTTTTTTATCAACCATATATTATCACGGCATAAGTCTATGTTGATCTCTTGGGAACATACAAACCTCGCGTATATTAGTCTGATTTGCAATTATCATCATAAGTCTTTCAAATCCTAAACCAAATCCTGCATGAGGAGGCATGCCATAATCGAATACTCTAAGATGGAACTCGAATCCATTAGGATTAAGGTTCTTTTGTTGAAGTCTATTTTGCAATTCATCTTTGTCGCTAACACGAGTGCCGCCAGATGCAAGTTCTTTGTTGCCATACATTAAATCAAATGACTCAGAATAATCACCTTCACATTTAATGTAAAATGGTTTTCCAGCAGAAGGCCAATCAGTGACATAATAGAAATAAGGGTATTTTTTAGATAAAATTTCCATNGATTTGGTAGAAAGATCATCNCCCCATTCAATTTTTGGATCTTCAGTTTTGATTATATCAATTGCTTCGTTATATGTAACGGCAGGAATACTATCAAAATTAGTCCAGTCCTTTGAATTCAATATATCTAGATGTTCAGAGCTAGATTGTAAAAGATCATCCTTAAGATAAATCAGTGACTCTTCAATAATTTTAAGAACATCTTTGTAATCTANAAATGCTTGTTCCATGTCTACTGAAATAAATTCGCTAATATGATGTAATGTTCTACTTTTTTCTGCTCGATATGCATAAGCAATCTCAAAAACTTTTTCAAAAGGAAGTACTAGTTGTTCTTTGAATAATTGCGGACTCTGAGTCAAAAATGCTTCTTTATCATAATAAAGCANAGGGAAGAGAGCAGATCCTCCTTCAGTAGCAGTAGCAATAATTTTTGGAGTATTAACTTCAAGATAATCTTTGTCAATATAGAAGTTTCTTATTGATTGTAATGTTTTAGCACGCAATTTCATTATAGATTGAGCAGAAGGACGTCTTAGATCAATAGCACGAATATCAAGTCGTTTATCTATATTTGGAAGTTGACCTCCATAGAGTGAGAAAGGAGGAATTTTATTAGCGGTGGATAGAACTGATATCTCTTCAGGATGTAATTCTACACTATTAGGGGCTTTTTCATTTTTCTTAATTGTCCCACGAACTGCAATAGAAGAATGCTCCTTCAGAGTTTCAGCTTGAGCGAAAATATCATCAGGAGAAACACCTTTTTTTATTATTATTTGAAGAGGACCAGTAGAATCATATAACATCATAAAATAAATCTTTCCCTGCTTCCTCATACTGACAATCCAACCGATGACAGTGATATTTTTATTATCAAAATCTACAGAAATGTCTTTAGAATATGATGTCCTAATCAATTTTTTTTGGTCATTTTTATCAGCGTTCATGTCATATGAAAAATGTCGATTAAAGTATTAAACTTTGAGTATTACCTTTCCAAAATGTTGACGATTTTCAATCAGTTCATGAGCTTTATTTGCGTCTTTAAGAGGGAAGACACTATCTATAACAGGTTTTAATTGACCTAAATTGACAAATTTAAGNAGATGTAATAAATCTCCTTTTGAACCCATGAACGAACCCATAAGAGATAATTGTCTGCGGTATAATAATCGTATATCAAAATCAGTTTCCGAACCAGTAGTAGTGCCACAAGTAATCAATCGACCCCCATGAGTAAGAGAATCTATACTTTTAGGCCAAGTAATCGCACCAACATGTTCGAATACAACGTCAGCGCCAGTACGATCAGTGTTGTTCCTTACAATTTCTCCAAAGTCATCGTCGTTATGATTAATAACAAAATCAGCTCCAAGGTCTTTCATTTTATTTAATTTCTCTTCAGTGCCAGCAGTAGCAAAAACATAACAGTTGAATAATTTGGCAATTTGTATTGCAGCACTTCCAACACCACTAGAACCACCTACAATCAATACAGTTTCTCCATTTTTTATCTGTGCACGTTTAACTAACATATTCCAAGCAGTAAGAAAGGTCAAAGGAAGAGATGCAGATTCTTCAAATGAAAGATTTTTAGGTTTGGGTATAATATTCGACAAAGGTACGGAAGCAAATTCAGCATAGCCGCCTTTCTTTGCCCAACCTCCAATAATGCTATATTCTCTACAAAAATTATCATTTCCTTGAAGGCAATGATTACATCGACCACAACTAATTCCTGGAGATACAATAACTTCATCGCCATCGCTAATTCCAGATGTATTGGAAGAATCCTCTATTATGCCGGATATATCACAACCAAGCACATGTGGTAATTTAAGATTAGAATAGCCGGTTTTTCCACTCCTAATCCAGAGATCAAGATGATTAATCGAACATGCTTTAACTCTAACTAAAACTTCATTACTATTGATTATTGGATCTTCTATATCAGCAAACTCAAGAACGTCAGGAGAACCATGTTTATAGAATATTGAAGCGTTCAATTTAATTAGAAAAACATTCTACTAAATATAAATCTCACTTATCTAGAATACCATTGAGAGAAATTTGATTTATCTTTTAATGTAGATTTTCCATGAGTAGATAATTGAACAGCAATTTTTACCAAATCTCTTGGTTTAAGATTATTTGCACGTCTAGATGAAGTATAAATTGGCTCTCGAATGACAGTGAATTTTTTATCGTTAGATTTACTATACTTGCGTATCGCGTATGAAAAGTCTAGGTCTTCGAATGCAAAAATATCTTCGTTAAATCCTCCAATTGCATTAAATACAGTTCGTTTACAAAACATGAATGCGCCAGTAGGGGTAAGATTCAATAAAGGCATAGAGATATTAGTAAATTTCCAAGTAGCTCGCCACCAAAATGGAGAAGAAACAAATTGAACAATAGAACTACCTGCAATTGTATCATTTTGAGATATTTTGTCAAGTAAAGTTTTTACAAGATACTTAGATGGCCATGAATCAGCATCTATAAAAACGAGCCATTCGCCATTGGCAATACTAGCACCCTTGTTGCGTGCTTTAGATATTTGGTTAAATGATTCAAAAACTACTTTAGCTCCAAAATCTTTTGCAANAATCGGAGTGTTATCAGTGGAATTATTATCGCAGACAATTATTTCATAATCAGAAAAACTATTAGATTCAAACGAGTTTTTAATTTTTATTAGATTTTCAAGCAGATGTAATTCTTCATTATAAGCAGGCACAATTATCGATATTTTCAATTATTATGGCTATCAAATTACACACTTATAACCTTACATTTTTTATAGCACTAGAATGATTAGATATCAATTTGCGTGAAAATTTGGTCAAAGATAACATTATCATTACAAGTGCGCTGCCTTATGCAAATGGAGAGATTCATCTAGGTCACATAGTATCAACTTATTTACCTGCAGACATTCTATCGCGATTCTATAGATTGTTAGGAAAGAATGTTGTATTCACTTGTGCTTCTGACGATTTTGGAACACCNATACTTCTTCAGTCTGAAAAGCAAAATATAACACCTCAGAAATATGTCGAGTATTGGAAAGAGCGTGATTTAAAGGATTTTACAGATCTTGGAATTATGTTTGATGATTTCCAAAATACTAGTTCAGAAGAAAATATTGAATTAACTCAGTATTTCTTCAACCAAATTCATAGTAACGAATTAATTTACAAGAAAGAGATTAATCAACTATACTGCAATACTGATGAGAAATATCTTCCAGATAGGTACGTATTGGGAACATGTCCTTATTGCAATGAAGATAATCAATATTCTGATGGGTGTGAGAAATGTGGAAGAGCTTTCAATCATTCAGAAGTTCTAAAACCAAGATGTGCCATATGCCAAAATCAACCAGTATTAAAATCAAGTATACATTATTTTTTCAAACTTTCAGCATTATCAGATAAATTAAGATCGTGGCTCGACAAGAATAATAATCTACAGAAAGATGTGAAAAACTACGTAATCAGATGGATAGAAGATGGATTAAACGACTGGGACATAACCAGAGATATTACATGGGGAGTCAAGATTCCTCTAGAAGAAGCAGATGGAAAGGTCCTGTATGGTTGGTTTGACAACCATATATGCTATATTTCAACCACAGTCAGTTATCTTAAGTCAAAAGGAATAAATGGAAAAGAATTTTGGAATAACTCTACAATATATCATTTCATAGGAAAAGACATCGTGTATCATCATTATTTGTTCCTGACTGCAATGAGACTTGCCCTAAACGAGGAATATAAACTTCCAGATTATATTCCAACAAGAGGACACTTAATGCTGCAAGGAGAGAAATTCTCAAAAAGCAGAGGAATGTATATCGGATTGAGGGATTTTTTGAATGATTTTCCAGCAGATTATTTAAGATATTATCTAACAAGAATCACCCCATATGATCAATCAGATGTAAATTTTGATTGGGATGATTTTCAAGTAAAAATAAACAATGAATTAGTAGCAAGTATTGGAAATTTTATTCATAGAGCATTAAGTTTTACAAATTCAAAGTATAACAACACAATTCCAGAACCTAAAGAATACGATAAAGATGATCAAGAATTAATAGAATTAATTCAAGAATCAAAAAACAAAGTTAGAGAAAATATAGAGAACAATCAAATAGACAGAGCAATGAAAAATATTTTAGACTTTTCAGATGGTTGTAACAGATATTTCCAAAAGAAAGAACCATGGAAAGGAAATAGCGAGAATACAATTTATTTAAGTATAAATGCAGTATATAGTTTAGGAATATTACTCTATCCATTCATGCCTCACAGCATAGAGAAATTATTTAATTCAATGAATATTGAAGAAAAAACAATCAATTGGGACAATTGTGGAAAATTAGACATTAAATCTAATCATAAAATAAACAAGCCTGAAATTTTATTCAAAAAAATTGAAGATAAAGAGATCAGTGAGCAAAAAGAAAAACTGAAATAGATTTTAAAAAAAATATTTAGCCGCTCCCGAAGAGGCTACTAATAAATAACCCAATAGGACGGCAGCCAATGCTAACCAATTTCTATGGTTCATTAGCCGAACTATAGTAATAGATGTGATTTAAGAAATTACAGAAAAACGGCAATAATATATAAAGTAGTTCATAAAAATGATCAAATATTGAACAAATGTTAAGAAAATAATCTTAACGATGGTATTTTATTTGAATAAAAAAATATTAGAGCTGCCTATTTCTAGGCAGCGTCTAAAATAACTACTTTGAGGTTGATCTAGAGTAGATAACGCCAGCTACTACTACCAAGATTACACCTAATCCAATTGCAACGTATGAAATTGGACTGATGACTTCTTCAGTTACAGTAACTTCGACCTCTCGTTCGACGATTACTTCGACTTCAACAGGTACTTCCTTTTCAACTATGACTTCAACGATTCGTTCAGCACCAGGTACTTCTACTTCCCTGATGATTTCGACTTCTCGTTCGACGATTACTTCGACTTCTTCAATAATTGTTATAGGACCTGCAGGTAATTTATCTGGGTTACCAAATGCAGCTAATGAACCTGGAAGTGCTGTACTAGAGAATAGGAATCCTCCACCACCACCAATGTATAGGAATACTTTGTAGTTTCCATCACTGTCTGCACCAATTGTTGGCATTACACTGACTGGAATTCCGAACAATTTCTTGTTAAGAATTTCACCTGTGTCTGCATCCAACATGTACATGTTTCCATCACTAGCATATGCATATACAACGCCGCCACTTACCATGACACCGCCTCTATATGAAACGCCTTCGATGTATGTACTCCATACTTCTGCACCGGTTCTCCAGTTGAATGCATGAATTGTTGAATTCTTTGGTTCTACTTGTTCAATTGTACTTCCCTGGTTACCAAAGTCAGTTACAGGTTTAATCTGGAACCTTCTTGGAGAGTTCTGTACACCCATGTAGATGTGTTTGTCATCAATTGCCATGTCTGATTCGATATGTGCCCATGCGTTTGGACCCACAGCAATACCAGTACATGAATTAGATTCGCCTGCTGCACAGTCTGGTGAGTTCTGGTTCATCCAGTCCTTGTTCATGTTTGCAAATGTTATATCACAACATGCATCTGGACCGACTACTTGAGCTCCACCGTTACCACTTTGACCTAAGCTTGAGTCACCACCATAGTTCCAACCTTGCATGTTACGAGCTATGCTTGGTGGATCGATGATCCATATAGGTTCACCAGTGGCGGAGTTAAGGCCGTAAACGATACCGTTCTTACAGGATGCAATGTAGATTTCTTGACTACCGATATTTCTCAATGCACCACCCCATGAACAGTCCATGTCCCACAAATCGTGTGGTAAAGCTGACATTGCCCAAGCGAGTTCGCCGGTTCGAGCGTCAACAGCAATTAATGAACTACCAAAGAGGTTTGGTCCGAATTTCAGAGTACTGTTAGGATAAGGTCCTACGTCGCCTGTTCCCATGTATACTAAGCCAGTCTTTTCACTGTAAGGCATGTTACCCCATACTACTGAGAATGCACTAGCAGTGTGAACTTCACCGAAATGAGGAGTTCCTGGTTTCATGTTAATCCAGTCATTTGCAACTGCATCAGCAGGAGCATCTCTACAATTTAATGCGAGTTGTCCTTCTGAGATGTATTTAGGATATTCAAAGTACCATACTTGACCGTTTGTTCTATCACATTGGTCTTGTGCCCATGTTGGTTGACTTCCGTCACCAGGAGGCATTAACCAGTTACGATAAACTTCAACTGGAGCATTTGTGTTACTGATGTCAATTCCAATAAGACTGGAACGTCCACCACGACCACTTGCACCGAATGAAGGCCATACGACAATATCATCAATTATTTGCGGAGGATGATTTTGAATAGCGCTCATGTAACCTTTACTTTTGAATGTACCCATTGCGCCTAATGGATTACCCATTTCAGCTTGTGTACCACAAAGTATTTCAGGTGTTAATTGCCATGCCATAAGTCCATCTTCAGCATTTAATGCTTTCAACCAACATGGTGCGGAGCTTAAGATAAGCTCGTTACGGTCGGCG
>JABUBF010000014.1 GCA_013306035.1 Nitrososphaerota archaeon | reverse complement strand
CCTTTTCCAATCCTACAAAGTCATTCACGTAGACGTGAAAGCGCAACCACCCCACTATACGGATGCTCCCTCCCGGACCTGTCCGGTTTCAGTAGTTGAAGAATCACTATTTCCTTCGAAATAGCTATCTCTTGTGACCACCAATCACGGCGTGATTTCATTCAAGCAAGATGGCAGGTACCTGAAAATTATACTTTAACCACTGGTTACTGGTGCTGCGTATAGCCGGTTTCAGCGAGGAGGACGGCTATCCCTCCAACCCTACCTGTTGCCATTGTTGTAATTATTTTCATGATATATAGATAACTTGTTATTTTGATATTCTACTACTTTTCTGCTGCGCATAAATGGCGAAAACCACTATCAAAAATACCGCGACGTACGCAAATGTAATTTGATTATCAGTTCTTAAATTATTATTCTTGATTTCAGATACAAAAAATACGTTGTCTGGCACATTATCAATTCTTGTATTCCTTTTAATAACATCTGATAATCTAGTGTTTGAAATATCTTCTCTTAAATCTTCCAAGTCAGGGTCGTTCAAATAGAATAAACGATCTCCATCTCTTATTCTTTCAAATTGTTCTTTAATTATGTAATATCCAGTTTCTCCTAGTGTTGAATCCTCTACATGTTCTTCTGCTAATATCCCAATAATCGGATCTAATTCATCAACATTTCTATAAGTTTGACTTAATCGTCTAATTACTTCTTGATCTGAATTTATTTCATCAAATCCCGCTACAGGCATCAATCCGATTTCTTTTCGTACTGAGTTGTAATCTGGTATTCCGTGATCTCTTGCTCTTATGATGTCTAATACACATAAATCTAAACCTCCCCTTTGAGGTTCGCCAAATAAAAAGTTCCTTATACTATTGTGGTAATATATGTCATTCGCTTGTTGCTTTGTTACAACCACGCCATTTATTATTGAATCAATTCCATGTTTCTGAATAATTGACGGATTGAAAAATCCATCTTCCATTGCAACCATTTGATTTATGCCTGTTTCATTGACTAGAACGAATTGTTCTCCTATTTGACTATGTCCAATTCTAAATGCTACAACAGAAAACAAATGCGATATTTGTGGATTCACTGATTTATCATATGTGTTATATGGTTCTAGTTCAATCCCTAGTGATGGAATGAATTCATTATATGTTATTGATTGGATTATTGCTGTGTTTATCTTTCTTGCCATTTGAAATATCTCTTCATCACTAAATTCGGGATTGTCGTTAAGTATTTCTTCAGCAATGCGATTATGTTCTCTTACAAACAACGTATTAACTGCTGTAAGTGCAATATTCTCATTTGCTCTTATATCGCCTGAAAAGAACGCCAAACCTCTTACTCGTTGTTTTTCTATTGAATTTGCAGGGGCTAACTGTAATAAATCTCCATTCTTGTGCTCTATTGTAATTAATTTGCCTCCTTCAAATGTCCTTAATTCGTTTGCACGGTTTTCTGAAGTTCCATATATTACACTACCATCCAACCAAGGCGTAACTATGTTTATCTGCTCACGATTATTATCTATCGCAAATCCTGTTCTTACGTCATATAGGCTCCGAAATACTGACATCATTGTTTGGTTTTCTCGATAATATGGATCATTTTCTGGTGCAATAATCTGAATTCTTTCTAAACTTCGTAATCTTGGATCAAAAACTGCCGTAGGCGTAAAATCTATGTCATGAGAGATGAATTGACCCCATACCCAATTCATATCTGATAAATTCCTTTCATCAATAATATCTGAGTCTGGTTGTTGATCACATACTGTATTGCTTATGACTCTCGCATTCGGATTGCCTTTATTTGATAATTCTGATATTCCATCTGAATAAGCTTGATTAACTAATCTTCGAAGAGTTAAATTTGCTTCTCCCCAATTCACATTCTCTTTGTTGTTATTAGAACCATTGAAAGTATATGTATCTGACACAATAACTCCTTGATACTGACCTAATGCAAATGACGGAAGTAATATTAATAAACTAATTATTAATATTATTAATCTTTTCATTTTTTATACTTATTTCGGTAATGATTTTGCTAATTTTTCTAATTTCTTTACAGTTACTGAACCGGTAGTCAATTCTCCAGTAAAAGTAAATTTTGGACCGAATATTGCATAATTGATTGGCGCCTCGTTTTCATCAAAGTATGCCGTATATGAAAATGCTTTTCCATCTACTGCAACAATCTCTGATGTGAATGGCTCTGGTTTTATTCTAGAACCATATATGTTTCCTCCAGCAGATGCTTCAGTAAAACAATCTCCTACATCACTTTCTAAAATACATGTTGAGTTTTCAGATTCTTCAATTGATTTAACGTGTAAACTCGTTGTAGACATCAACATAAAGAAAGTATTCTTCTCGATTTCTATTTCACCCATTTGATAGGTGGGCATTATGAATGCTTCAGGATTATTATCTACTCGACAAATTGCATTTTTCTGATCAAAATAGAATGTCTCATCTATTCTTACCGTTGGTTGTTTATCAACTGTATTCGGCATGTTCTTAATATTACTTCCACCACCAAATGTTGCCCATCTTTGAAGATATTCTAACCGGTCATTCAAATTAGCAACATCAGTTTGTAATTTAGAACTTATTTCTTTTTCTGCAGAAAGATTACTATTAGAATTTATAAATCCTAATCCACCTATTCCTAATCCTACAGCTGCTCCTCCTACATATTTTATGAAATCTCTTCTATTCTGTTTATCAGATTGAATGTTTGTCATAGTTTATTTCATAAACGACTTCTTTATATATATAACGGCATTATAAACAAAATATTTCTATTTCAACATTGACCATATCAGGGCCTTATGCATATGCAATTTATTCTCAACTTGTTGCCAAATCACTGAATTCTTTCCATCAATTACTTTTTCTGATACTTCCTCACCACGTACTGCAGGTAAACAATGCATAAAGATTGCATCATCCTTTGCATTCGACATTATCTTCTCTGTTACTCTATACTTTGGAAGAAAAACCTTTTTCTTACTCTCTTTATTCTTATCACCCATTGAAATTATTCTATCAGTGACTACAACATCTGAATCTTTTACAGCTTTAATTGGATCTGTCATTATTGAAAATGTAGAATTATTCTCTGCCATTATCTCATCTGCAACTTTCAATACTTGCTTCTTCGGCGAATACTTGTTAGGACATGCCAATGAAAAATCAGCACCTAGTTTTAATGCCGCAAACATAAAGTCATTCAATACATTATTACTATCTCCAATCCATGTTATTTTCAAATTACGTAATGTTTTCTTCTCTTCAATTATAGTTTGAATATCCGATAATGCTTGACATGGGTGATTAGTATTTGATAATGCATTAATTACTGGAATTGAAGAATTATCGATAAATTCCTGTATATCTGAATTATTGTATGTACGAATTGCCACAATATCTACATATTTTGAAAGTGTTCTAGCTGTATCTTTCATTAATTCTCCTCTTGATATCTGTAAATCTGACTCACTTAGAAATATAGAATTACCTCCTAATTCCATCATTGCAACTTCAAAACTTAATCTGGTTCTCGTTGATGGTTTCTGAAAAATCAATGCTAAAGTTTTATTTTTAATTTTATAAGATGCACGAATATTAGATGAATTGTCATTTTTCTTAAATTTTCTTGCAATTTTTACCATTTGCAATATCTCTTTATCCTGCAATTCACTTATGGAAATTAAGTTCTTCATGTTCATTACATACCCTTATTGAAATAACCCTGATAGAAATTTCTCTTCATTAAATTTCTCAAGGTCTTTATACTCTTGTCCAGTCCCTATATATATTATTGGTTTTGACGATTCACTCAATATTGATAATATTGCCCCGCCTTTGACATCTGCATCCACTTTTGTTAAAATCGAACCATTAAACTTAGTAAATTTGAAGAATTCTTGCGCCTGTGAAACTAAATCATTTCCTGCAAGTGAATCTCCTATGAATATGGTGAAATCAGGATTTATTACATTATTAATTTTCAATACCTCTTGCATGAGGTTGTTGTTTGTTTGAACGCGTCCTGAAGTATCGATTATTACTGCATCTATGTTGTGAGTTTTTGAATACTCGACTCCGTCTCTTGCTACTGCAGCGGGGTCGGACCCATATTCTTGCGATATTAATTTTAGATTAAGTCTATCTGCATGTTCTTTAATCTGTTCTATTGCACCTGATCTGAATGTATCTCCTGCAACTATTACTGAGGAAATATTATTCTCTTTTAATAAATATCCAATTTTTGCTACTGTTGTAGTTTTTCCTGATCCATTTATACCAACAATTAATATTTTAAATGGATTATCTTTATTTGTTTTTATCAAATTAATTAAATCTACATCTTCTACTTTATCAAATATTTCTACTATTGACTTTGTAAATTCATTTTTAATAATTTCCTTGAATTCATCGCTTCTAGAAAATTTTCTATCAATCATATGTTTCTTTATATTTTCTGATATCTTCTCCACCAAATTAAACGGAATTTCGGATTCCAACAAATCTATTTTTAAATTCTCAATTACTATGTCTAACTCTTTTTCCGAAATTTGCTTCTCTACAGCTATTTTTGAAAGATTTGATACTACGTTTTTAATTTTGTCTAACATTTTGTTGGCCCTGTACAATATTGTTCAATGCAGCTCTAATACTGTTGTATTGCTGTGCCATGTCCTTTTTTTGTATACTTAATGTTTTTATAGATTTTTCTATATCTTTAATTCTCTCATTGAGAAATTCTTTCACTTCCTCTTTATCTTTTTCTACTGTAATTCCTGCACCTATATTGACAAAGAATGCTTTTTCATCCCCTACCTTAGTTAATAGCCCTGATCCAATTGGGAATAATATTTCTTTTGGCTCAGTATCGCTTAAAATTTCCGTTGCTCTGACAGAAGCTCTGCTTTCTATTATCGCATTCATTGACATATTTTCTTTATTACTGATATCTGTTAGATATGATTCTAGTGCTTTCATCTGCTGAAGTAATACTTGTGTCTGTTGATCAACATTCATTTTATTCTTTTTTCGTTCTTCTTATTTAAAACATTTATGACTGAGTATTAAATTCTCTAAATACCAAATGCATTAGTGACCATTACCAATTCAGATCCGCTTGTTTGACTCCCGACTAATATATTTTCAGTGTTTGAAATGATTCCTGATGAAACATAAGGCACTCCACTGTTTACAGTTGTATTTTTTACATCTACTTGCAGAACGTCCCTTATTGTCTTCAAATTATTATCATTAATTATGGGATGAGCTATTGCTCCCGTGTTTGTCGCCTTGATCATCGCTCCAATCAAATACATGGATGAAATATTCATTCTTTTCACAGGTACTTGTAAAATTTTTGAAATATTCTTCGCTTCTTCTTCATTAATCAGACTTGAAATAATCGCTCCATAATCATTTGCAGCAATAAGATTTCCTGCAGAAGTAAATCTCGAGTTTAATTTTTGTAAAGATAATCCAGTCTCTTTAGTTATTATTTTTTCTTCAAATCCTTCAATTAATTTTGAAACAATTATTCCATTACTGTTCATTGCAGTTAAAGCTCCTATAAGCCTGGATCCCCCAATTGATGTTGACACATTTGATACTTTTAGATGTCCTGTAATCTTTGATATTTTTGAGGAAGTCACTCCTGGTGGACTAATTAAAAAATTATCATTCGCTTGAAAAAATACTCCTATATTCGGATTCCTATAAACATCGAATTTGATAATACCCAATTATATCTGCAACTTTAATTTGAGAGATGACTTATAGGGATTACGTTATTTTTAATTGTTATTGCCTAAATCAATTTTTGATTATCACCTTTCCAAACTCCAAAAATCAAAATTTCGTAGTAGTTTCACGCTTAGTGTGAAAGATTATGACTATTTAGAAAAACATGGAATTTCTGAAATCATAGACCACGCTCATAAATTTATTCTTGATCGATTATCTCCTGCATATCCTATTAATGATGGGAAACAAACTCCATTCAAAAACCATCCTGTTTTTGTGGCCCAACATGCCACTGCTACATGCTGTCGTAAATGTATGAATAAATGGCATAATATTCCAAAAGGCCTCGAACTCACTCCTGATCAGATAGATTTTGCAGTAGATTTGATAATTCATTGGATTAAATTTCAGCAAGTTCATAGCAATTCTAATCGCAATTAAAAATAGATATAAAAGATTAGAACTTTTTTTATGCTAAATGAATTCTGTTAAAAAAGGCCATTTAATGGAATTGCCTAATCGTGTATTAATAGGACATAATATTATTGGAGAATTTGGCAGTTTTCTAAATGATCTTGGCGTGGATAAACCCGTATTGTTTGTTAGTGGGAAAAATGTTCAAAATGTAGTCAAGAGTTCTATTACTGAATCATTGGAAATTTCACAACATAAATTTGATTGGAAAATAATTGATAATGCAACAATCTCAATTACCGATGAAGTATCTGAACTTTGTAAATCTAATAATTATGGTATTATTGTTGGTATTGGCGGAGGTAAATCCGTTGACGTTGCTAAATTGTCTTCTTACCACGCAAAAATCCCCTTTGTTAGCTTTCCTACCAGTGCGTCACATGACGGAATTGCTAGTCCATTTGCTTCACTCAAAGGATCTGATCGACCTTATTCTTTCGTAGCTAGTCCCCCTCTAGGCATCTTTGCTGACATCAAAATAATATCGCAAGCTCCTGATCGATTATTATCTAGTGGTTGCGGAGATTTAATTGCAAAAATTACTGCAGTTAAAGACTGGGAACTTGCACGTGATAATTCTGGTGAACGATTCGGCAACTATGCTGCCAATCTTTCCTATATGAGCTCTCGAATCTTATTTGACGAATCCTTGAATTTTACTACCAATAAAAATGATAGCGTACGAAATATTGTTGAAGCACTAATCAGTACTGGCGTTGCAGCAGGAATTGCTGGTAGTAGTAGACCCTGTAGTGGTTCTGAACATCTGATTAGTCATGCCCTAGATATAATCTCACCTGATAACGGCCTTCATGGA
The DNA here is from genome assembly GCA_013306035.1 of Nitrososphaerota archaeon. Taxonomy (GTDB): domain Archaea; phylum Thermoproteota; class Nitrososphaeria; order Nitrososphaerales; family UBA57; genus UBA57. The sequence goes on along the minus strand of JABUBF010000014.1, from coordinate 23,019 downwards.
GAAAAATGCGGTATTTCTTCTATAGTCATGTCAAAATTACACGGTTTAGATTGGCAAGAAATCCGTGCTGCACTTCAACGAGTCAATTGCCCTACTAATGTTCATGATCTAGGCATTAGCGACGATGAGATGATTGAAGCTATAAATCTAGCTCCTACAATTCGTCCTGATCGTTATACTATACTTAATACTACTGATTTAGACCGAGATAATATTCATAAACTGCTTTCTGACACTAATTGTATATAATCAGATTACTTAGTCCTTCTGAACTTCTTTTACTGAATCATCCTGTGAGACTGAATCATCCTGTGAGACTGAATCATCCTGTGAGACTGAATCATCCTGTGAGACTGAATCATCCTGTGAGACTGAATCATCCTGTGAGACTGAATCATCCTGTGAGACTGAATCATCCTGTGAGACTGAATCATCCGAAGATGTTTCTTCTAATGATTCATCCGCTACCAATTTCTCTGCATCTTTCTTATCTTCCTTAAACTGTTCAATGTAAGATATCTCATTTACATCATTTACATATTTCATAATCTCATTTGCAATAGCTCTCTTAATTATTTGCAAACCTTCTAATAAGAAATATTCATCGGGAATTTCTATGCTTGCAATATTCTGTTCAACTTTTACATTAATTTTTCCGACACTATTTGGAATTCTTCTTTCAATTATCTCATTGATCATTTCTTCATTCTGTTCAATCTTCTTGACCACTGTAAAGTTATATTCTAAAGTTCTTCCTGCATATCTGTGATTAAAATCTATTTGAGCTCTCCCTGATCCGACAAACCTGACAATGCCTCTTCTGCCATCTATTTCTACTTCTTCACCCACAGTGATTTGATCGGCTTTATCTTTAAATTTCCTCAACGGCATCAGCCTAGTCTTCGAAGTATCTCTAATTCCGAATCCTTTCTCTGGTGGAATATCTATATTTACTGCCTCTCCTACTTCTGCTCTTTCAAGAGCTTCATCCAATCCTTTTAATTCCCAACCTGCTCCAACTGCTACTAATCTAGGCTTAAAAACAAAATCTTCATCGAATTCACCTATCTTTTTTCCTTCCTCTTCTATTGTTGTTTCTATTAAATCCCCTGTATCCTTGACTTTTGCAGTAAAATNTAATAATATTAAATCTCCATTCTTCATAGATTATTATCTTACAATGCAAGTATAAAAATAAATTAGTGATAAAAAAACTTCGAAAAAGTTAANTAGTTTAAATAATTATAATATTTTGAAAATGTATGAATAGTTCTAGGCATACTGCTACTTATCAGAAGTTAATTATGCTTCCCGGACCCACTAATGTACCTATTGAAGTGACCCAGGCAATGGTCGCTCCTAGTATTGGCCACCGAACATCTGATTTTAGTTCATTAATGAAAGAAATGATTCGTAAGGGAAAGATTCTATTTGAATGTAGAGAAGATCCTATTTATTTATCTGCTTCTGGAACTGCAGCAGTAGAAGCAAGTATTACGAATATCCTTCGAAAAGATGATAAAGCAATAGTTACCGTCTGTGGAGAATTTGGAGGAAGAGTTTCAGAACAAATATCTAGTGTTGGTGCTTCTCCTATTGAACTAGTTGCAGATTACGGAGATTTTCCTTCTTTATCTGATTTAGAAAGGGCTTTAGAAAACAATCCTGATACTAAAGCCGTATACATCGTAACTAATGAAACCTCATCTGGTGCAATGTGTCACTGGCTCAAAGAAGCTGGAGATTTAACATTGAAGTATGGTGCATTTCTTGTAGCCGATGCAGTTTCTAATTGGGGTGCTGATAAAATGCCTCTTGAAAATTATAATATTGATTTTATTGCTACAGGTAGTCAGAAAGCTTGTGCTGCACCTCCTGGATTAGCTATGATTGCACTCAGTACAAAGTACAAAGAAGAAATGTTAAAAGATCCTCAGAAACTTCATTTTCTTAATCTTCCACGTTATATAAAATTCTCAGACAAGAGTTCACAAACTCCTTTTACTCCATCTTTGCCTATCTATTTTGCTTTGAATAAAGCATATGATATTATGATTGAAGAAGGAATGGAACATAGATATGTTCGACATCAGGTTTGTGCTAAGGCATTTTATGATGCATTTGAAGCAATGGGACTGCAACTATTTGGTACACCAGAAGCTCGTTCTAATACAGTTGTGTCTATTGCATATCCTAAAGGACTAGACGATAAAGAATTTCGTGGTTCTTTATCCAAGAACTATGGGGTTGTAGTTGCTGGAGGTTTTGGTGATTATGCAGGAAAAATATTCAGAGTTGGAAGCCTCGGAATGATTAATGAATATTATGTCTTAACAACAATCTCTTCCATTGCAAATAACCTGAATCGTCTTGGGTTTAAAGCTAACACTAACGCTGCAATAAATGCAGCATTAACAAATCTATCTAAGTTATAGATTTAATTCGTTTTACGGCTTTAATCTCTTTAAGATAATTANCAACTGTAGGAATTACTAGTGTTTCCCATTTCTCATCNAATTCCAATCTTCTTCTTACTTCAGTCGCAGATAGTGCGTTTCTGTCCAATAGTGGTACGTTTATTACCTTGGTCTCGTCTTTATTGAACAACTTCTCTGTCACTTCATCATTAGTGAAAATTATATTATATGCTCCTATTNCATTCTTAATTGACAATATCCATTCTGTATGATTATTTGCGTCATTTATTGGAACAATCGTAATACTTTCATGTAATTTTNTATCAATCATAGCTAATTCAATCATCTTCTTTCTTTCTTCAAATGTAAATGGATTTCTTTTTTGATTACTTTTTTCTGCACTTCCAACAATTATGTATAATTTATCTGAATTATTTTCAGCAAATTCTATAGCTTCTATGTGCCCTTTGTGTAATGGCTGAAATCTTCCTACTAATATTCCTATTTTCATATTCATTATTTCTAGTCATGGAAATTCTATTTAAATCCCCGTTGTATTTATTGGTCTAATGATAAAAATTAATGGCTCTCGAGGAGAAGGAGGTGGACAAATCTTAAGAACGTCTGTGTCATTAGCTGCTGCCTTATGTGTACCCTTGCAGATCTATAATATACGTTCTAATAGACCTAAACCAGGACTTCGCCCTCAACATCTCTCATCAATTAAAACTATTGCACAATTGAGTGACTCTGTTACTGAAGGTCTAACTCTTGATTCTACTAAAATTTCACTATATCCTAATCGTATCTCTCCTCAAAATATAGATATTGATATTGGAACTGCTGGCAGTATAACACTACTTATTCAATCTATTCTGCAGGCAGTCAGTATAACTGGAAAATCATTCAAGTTCACAATTACTGGAGGAACTGATGTTAAATGGAGTCCTTCTACAGATTATTTTTGTAAAATTATAATTCCTTTGTTAATTAAATTAGGATTTTCAATATCTGCTTCTGTCGCTAAACGTGGTTTCTACCCGCAAGGTAACGGCAAAATCATACTCCAAATTACTTCCCCAAAACAAATTGAGNCAATTTCATTTATTGAACCTGAATATTCAAATATAAAGATTGACGGAATAATTACATCTAAATCAAATTCATTTCACGATGACGCAGAGTCTAAAATTATAGAACAATGTAATGTGGCAAAAACCTTTTTAGAAAAACATCAAATTAATATCGATTCAATTAATACATCCGTTCATAATTCTGACTCTTTCTCATCTGTTATTTGTATCTCAAGTACTTCTGGAAAGAGCTTTATAGGATGTGATAATCTTGTCACTGATACTAAAAAATTTAAGGAATCTGGAAATACATGCTCTAAAAAATTTCTCTCCGAATATACTTCACAGTCTACTGTAGATCAACATTTAGCTGATATGATTATTCCATTCTTGACACTATCTAAAAAACAGTCTATCTTTACTACGTCAAATATCAGTAATCATCTACAAACAAATTTGGATTTGTGTAAATTCATTACCGGAATGAATTATCAGATTGATAAAAAAAATAATTTTTGTTACACAGTAACCATTAATCCTTAAAAAGGATAATAATTATTCCTGTTATATGGCAATGCCTTATCAAATCCCTGGAGCAACTGCAGTAGGAATAACTTTTGACAATGGAGTTGTTTTAGGTGCGGAAAAACGNGTTTCTTACGGTACACATCTTGTTAGTAGATCAGGCAAGAAAGTCTTTCAAATTACTGATACAGTAGGTGCAGTCGCAGCAGGTATGATTGCTGATATGAATATACTCATGCGTGAAGTAACAGCACACACAAAAATCTTACAATTAGAGACAAATCAACCTGTTCCACCTAATTCTATTGCAAAGTTAATGGGTTTAATTATGTATCAACAAAAATGGTTTCCTATGATGACTCAAATCATACTTGCAGGTGTTGAAAATAGTAAACCTGCTGTATATGTTCTTGATCCATTGGGTTCTGTTATTCCTGATGAATATGCTACTGTTGGTACTGGTGCCGAATTGGCGATAGGTGTTGTTGAATCAGAATATAAGCAAAACCTTACTGAACAAGAAGCAGTTGATTTAGCTATAAAATCTATTCGTTCTGCAGTAAATCGCGATGTTTCATCTGGAGATGGTATAGATCTACTTATTGTCACAGAAAATGAAATCCGTGAACAATCAGTAAAAACTTAATTTATATATTTTTCGGAACAATTTATAGTCTAATTTATTCTAATCTAGTTGTATATGTCCAAATCTCTTTCTGATTATCTTTCTGAACATAAATGGATGACTCTGGTCGTTGTTAATATAGCTACATTCTTGGCACCTCTAGATACCGGTATTGTTGCACTGGTGTTACCAAATATTGCAAGAGATTTCAATACTGGAATTGAAATTGCAATCTGGGTCTCTGTAATCTATTTAATTGTACTTACAACTTTTATGATCAGCTTTGGTCGATTTTCTGATATTCATGGAAGAAAAAAGTATTTTGTAATTGGATTAGGAATATTTGTAATAGGTTCATTTTTTAGTGGAATGTCACAAACTATTGCGGAATTATTAATATTCAGAATTATTCAGGCCATAGGAGCTGCACTATTATTAGTTAATAGTCGTGCAATAATTACTGACGCTTTTCCTCCTGAAGAACGAAGATTGGCAATGAGTATTCATGTTACTGTAATATACCTTGCAATAGCTACTGGTCCTGCATTAGGCGCAGTAATTACTGAATATATTGGCTGGAGGAATGTTTTCTTCATCAATGTTCCTTTGGGACTTATTCTGCTTCCTATTGTAGCATCCAAACTTACCGAAAGTAAAAAATCTCTCAATAAATCTATGGATTGGCTTGGTTCTTTCTTTTTTGCATCTTCCTTATCATGCCTTCTTATTGCCATTACATTTGGACCTAGGGAAAGCTGGACTAGTGTCGATCTCTACATCGAAGAGATCTTCCTTCCAATGCTAGGTAATTTTCATATCTGGTCACGCATTGCTATATCGATTCCATTACTGATTCTTCCCATACTCTCACTAGCATTTCTACTTGTATTCATTATAATTGAATTTAAAGCCAAAAATCCTATACTTGATATCAAAATGCTTAGTAAAAATAGGTTATTTTTGTCTACTAATCTTACTGCTTTGTTTATGTATACTTCACATTACAATGCTCTTATTATGATTTCTTTTTATTTACAATTGATTAGACTAATCGATCCAATTGAAGCAGCTTTTATGATCTCTGCATTTCCTTTTACAGTGGTAATTACTTCTATTGCCGTTGGCAAATACTCCAAACACATATCTTCTAGAGAACTTAGTGCTTTAGGGATGGCAATTGTAGCTATCTCTCTCCTTCTAATGAGTCGTCTTACTATGTCGTCTTCGGTATTGTTCATCGAAGTCTCACTCGTGATTATGGGAATTGGTCTTTCCTTGTTTGCTGCACCAAATACTAATGCAAATCTCTCGTCGGTAAGTTCTGANGACCGAAGTTTAGCTAATGGTANGTTGGGAACAATGAGACATCTTGGACAGGCTCTAAGTCTTGCTATTGGAGCTTCTACTGTTGGATTGTTTCTTTCTGAAGACATCTATAATGTGGGTGGATCAATATCCGTTACACAATATATCGGAGGCCTTAGTCAAGCTTTCTTTATTGGCTTTATAATTGCCGTACTTGGCATCTTTATAGCTCTAATTCGTGGAAATAAATGAACAAAAACAATTATTCTAGATCTAAATTAAATTCTTCCAGACAGAATCTTTTTGACGCATCAAAATTGATTGGTCAAATGATTCTTAGTACATTTGGACCATTTGGACTTGAAAAATTAACCGTGAATAATTATGGCGATGCATTCGTTCTTCGTGATGGCAATTCTATTCTTAAGAAATCCGAACTAGACCATCCTGTTGCTAAAATCCTGTTGGATGTCTCGGAAACTATGGTAAAACACGTGGGAGATGGTACAATTTCTGCTATTCTTCTTACTACATTCTTACTTGAACAGGCACGCCTCAATCTAGAAAAAGGCATTCATCCCAATATTATTGTTGACGGATATAACAAATCTTTAGATTTTTCTCTATCTTTACTTGATTCTCTCAAGTTTCCCATTAAAAGNAAATCTCAATGGAAAAATCTTGTTTACTCTTCTCTNTCTTCTAAGTTTGGGAAACTGGAATCTGATAAACTTTCACAACTAACAATAGACGCGATCTCTAGTATTGACCCTTCTTTATCTGATTATAAGACTACCAATTATGTAAACATACTAAGTCATGGAGGAGATTCTACATTGAATAGTAGATTGATCGACGGAATTGTTTTTGATGGAGACCCTTTATCTAAATCCGAACACTTGCCAATTACCGATGCAAAAATTGCAATTCTTTCATCACCTTTGGCAATATCTAATGACGGAATAAAAAAAGAAATTACGATTGACGATCCCAATCTCTTGGGAGAATTTAAAAAAACTGAAAAACAAATATTATCTGATTCTATTAAACCATTAATTAACGCTGGCATAAATGTATTATTTAGTCATAAAACTATTGATGATTCATTAATCTCTAAACTTGATTCATTAGGTATTCTTGCAGTAAAACGGGTTCCGATGAAATCTCTTGAACTTATTGAAAAATCTACTGGCTGCATTATAACAAATAATGTGAAAGAAATAACTTCAAATACTGTTGGTTATTGTTCAAATCTAACATCTATGAAAATGTATGATAAAAACTGGTTTGTACTTGATCATGGTTCTAATCATAAATCCAATACTATCCTAATTCGTACCGAAACACAACGATACAGCGATCTTTATGAGGATATTCTTACTAGAATTCTATCATTGATCCAAGTTTCCCTACAAAATCCGTATGCGGTATTTGGACGTGGCTGGTTCGAGTTTATTCTTTCAAATCAACTTCGCTCATTTTCCGTTTCTATTGACGGTCTCCAACAATTGGCAATTAAATCATATTCTAACGCTATAGAACTGATCCCGATCACTCTTGCACTCAATGCAGGTTTTAATAATATTGACCTAATTGTGGCGGCTAGGAATTCTCAACCGTCATCTGACAAGTATGTCTGCCTTGATTATATAAATAGGAAGTTATCATCTACAAAAAACCCAAAAATTATCGAGTCTTCCTATATGAAGAGACAAATATTAATTACTGCTACTGACGCTGCTAATTCTATTCTAAGAATTAATGATGTATATCATGGTAAATCTAAATAATTATATTATTTCATTCTGATTGTCGAAAATATATTTAACACGCCAATTAATTGTCCTAATAATACCAATGCAACAAATACTCCTGTAGGTAAAACATACGGTTCAATTAAAAATCCTACAGATGCAATGGACAAACCCTGTCTTAATGCTTGACCGCCTTGCCATCCGATAAATGAAATTGTTGACGCAACACCGTATATTGCAAGTTCACTGAATACTAGATGAATTATTGATAGTCTCTTAGATGTTTGATGTTTATCGAACATTGATGGCATAGAACTATAAACTATGCTCCATCCTAGCATTCCAATCACTCCTACTATTAGGAATACAAAATATCCTACTATGAGCCATGTTCCAGGAAAAGCGCCTATAATTAATGGAAGTCCTGAAGTAGGAAGTAGTATTGGTAAAGTAAAACAAATAGCTGCGATTGTATTGATTAAAGCAAGTATTAGAAAATACTTTGATACTAAATTTGTTTCAATTAAATCTGACATACGAATTTACTGTTCTTGTCTTAGTGTTACTAATATATTTATTATTCCTATTGCTGTTCCAGTCAGTGCCAATCCCATTCCTACACCTGTTGGAATTACTGTGAATGTAATTAAAGTCTGAACAATTGCAACACCAGCTCCCATACATTGATCAACAAGTACTACACATGCTGTATCAGGAAGCATTGCTCGTCCTCCTATGAAACCTGCTAATGCCAAGAATGTTGTTGTAACATAAACTCCTAATGCGGTGACAAAAAGATGACCTCGTGCCAATAATTTGTTAGTAGTTCTCTTATTCATTACTCTAGAAGATATATAGTAAGTTCCTGCCCATCCTACCATTCCTAATATTCCTACAGAAATATGTATGAGGAATGCTATTAATAACCAAGTTCCAGGAAAACTCGCTACTGCTATGGATAGCGAAAATAAATCTCCTTTGGGTGGGATGTTTCCATTTCCAATTGTATCTGGAAGCAAAAATACTGTAACATATAGTAATGATAAAATTGTATTAATTACTGCAACATATACAAACCACGTTGCTACTTTTTCAGTTTCTACGCGACTAGACATTTACATTTACCACATTAAATCTCAACATTGTAACAATAAAAACCTTAGGTTTAACNATTAAATATTAGTAGCAAAATATGTCGATTTATGGAAAAATCTGTTCATTTGAATCCTTATCTTCAACTATTATGGCTTTATATGGACAGGATTGCGCAGCTTCTAAAATTGTTTGGTTACTAGCTCCTTTTTTATCCAATACTTCGAGTGGTGCATATGCCATGAATGAAGATTTTAAACTTGCTTCATCAATTTTGAATACTTGTGGTGCTATTGCCACGCAACTTCCTACTCCCATGCATGCTTCTTTTTCAATATTTACATCTATATTTATATCATTTATTCCACTTATTTTTGAAACATTACCTAAACCCTTGGATCTTATAATAGGAATAGCTACTAATATTAATCCAATAACTAACCATATTCCATTCGTCAGAAATACACCTGCAATTGTTAGTGCCAAACCAACTGCAAACATTGACAAATCAATAATTAATTGCTGTATCTTCTTTTCCATCATCTATTGATATTCAATATAAATATTTAAGAATTCGAAACTGAAATAATATATTTGACGAAAAACGCTTAACATACATGGTAGATGACCAACCACCTAAAGGATTAGCTGATGTAGTTGTTTCCCAAACTAAAATAACATCAATCAACGGCGAATTGGGTAAATTATTCCATTGCGGGTATGAAATATCTGATTTAGCTGCAAATAGTACTTTTGAAGAACTCACATATCTGCTCTTTTATGGGAACCTTCCAAATCAATCTGAATTTTCTGAACATAGGAATCTTATCTATTCTAATCGCGAAGTTGACGATAAAATTATTAATCTAATTAAGGAATTTCCCTCGGATTCCAATACCATGGATTTTCTCAGAACTGTTGTGTCATACTTGTCTATTTTTGATCCTGATAAAGAAAATCATTCTCCTCAAGCTAATTTGAATAAATCAATATGCTTACTTGCACAAATGCCTACTGTCTTGTCATACTATCATCGAATACGAAATAATCTTGAAATAATTCATCCTGATGATAATCTTGATTTCGCTTCTAATTTCCTGTATATGATCTCTGGAAATCATCCAGATAAATTATCTTCACAATGTCTTGACAAATGTCTTATCTTGCATGCGGATCACGGATTTAATGCATCTACTTTCTCTGCTCGAGTTACTGTTTCTACACTTTCAGATATACATTCTGGAATCACGTCTGCTATTGGAACTCTCAAAGGTCCATTACATGGAGGTGCTAATGAATCAGTCCTGAAGATGTTGAAAGAAATTCAGGATATAGAAAATATTCCTAATTACATCTCTGAAAAACTTCAACGTAAAGAAAGAATCATGGGATTTGGTCATAGAGTATACCTTACTATTGATCCTCGTGCTACTGTTCTTCGGGAAATGTCTAAAAATCTTCAAAATGAATTTGGTGGTAATCTGTATGATTTGTCTTATGCAATAGAACANACTGTTNTCGAACAAAAAAACCTAAAACCAAATGTTGATTTCTATGCCGCATCTGTTTATTCTATGCTTAATCTCGATTCAACTTTGTTTACTCCTTTATTTGCCTGTTCACGAATATCCGGTTGGTGTGCACAAATCTTGGAGCAGCTAAGTGATAATAAATTAATTCGACCTAGGGCAGAATACATTGGCTATTCTCCACGTTCTTACGCAGATTCTAATACCTGATAATTATATTCCTTTTATATTTTTTTTCCAAATCGTGTATATTATTACGATTTCTATTGTAATTATTGTTGATAATGTGAAAATCCATATGTTTGTTGACATTCCATACATTGAATCTACTAAGATTAACACCTCTTTCTCATCTGTAAATATCTCAAATTCTGTCTCTCCTTGTATATTCTCACTTTCTAATCTAGCCAAATATCTTCCTTCTGGTAATATCATTCTTACATCGCTTCCATTCCATTCTGTAATCAAGAACTCTTCCGTATCTGAATCTAATTTTCTTATTACTATCTCTCCATTTCCTGATATTGAGCCTGTAGAATCAATTACTTGAATTCTTGCTATTCCTACGTTTGCAATTATCTCAATAATTCCATCTTCATTCATTCTACTGTCCAAAATTGAATCAAATGTGCTGAACGAATTTATGAATAATTTTGCATTGGCCAGATTTCTCATATTGATTAATTCTTGATCCCCAATAATGTATGTGGTTTGATTAATCTTTATCGATTCTATCTTCTCTTCAAATACTATATTATACTTCTCCAACTTCTCGTTGTTTGTTCTATCTATTACATTAATTTTTGTCAAAGCAGGTCTGTCTGTATAATAAAAAATTCTATCTATTCCATTTATCTTACTTATCAAAAGAAATTCTAACTCCATGTTTTCCTCTATCTTTATTATTTCTCTATACTCTATCTTATCTTCAAACGAATTTACCTGTATGATTAATTCTGGATTGATTATTATCTTGTCTTCTAAAATTATTACAGGTATTCTGTTTACAAATATCTGCCCCTCAAATTCCAGATATACTGACAATAAAGCTCTTCCATATTTGAGTGGCACTGTCCATGGTTCATCCGTCAATCCCGGTCCTGGAATTGTCATATTGATTCCCTTTCTCGCCACATCAGTTATTTCAAAATAAGTTCTATCTGTTTCAACAATCGGTTCATCAACATAAGTAGTAAATCTAGAACTCTCAGTTTTCTTTACTAAAGCAATCTCTGACGTCAATTCTGCCCAGGCATATATGTTCTGTAGACCGATTTCTGAATATTCTCCTTCACTTCTAACGTTGTCTATATATGGCTGTATGAATAATGTTGTTTCCTTCTCACCAATGTTGTATGTTATTCCAATATTGGTGTTTGTTCGTTCTATCACTAATTCTGTTTGCACGGTTGTAAAATCTGATTTTCTATTTTTTGCTATAATCATCTCTGATTCTAGAGGAATATCTGTAAATATCGGCCTAATTTCACCCTTGACAATTAATGAATCATTCATTAATAGGAATTCTACAATATTTTCTTCTACTTCTAATAACTGGTCTACTAATTCTAATTCATAAACACTGTTGTCAATGATTAATCTCCACGTTCCCAATATGTCTGATTCTTCAAATGTGTATATTGAAGTCGGATGTCCATCATATACGTATCCTGAAACTACATTTCCTTCTTTATTATGTAGTTCAATCATATGAGAACCAGAAACCTGTAACCAGATTGTTTCACCACGTACATATGAAAGCATTCCTAAATCGCTACTAAATAATTTCTCAGACGAATAACCAGTCCTAAAACTTGTTGAATTCTCTATCTGAACCTGTGAATGCACTAATGGAATAATTAGTAGTAACGCTAAAAATATTACAAATATCTTCATGATAATTCTTTCCTCCATTGATAACTATAAAATAATATGATTATTATGAATGACGATACAATCATCAGACTTGCTGTTTTTATCACTGTTGCTACTGATCCAATAATTGTAGATATTCCTAAAATCAAAGTAAAATTCAATAATATTGCAAAAATTAATGTTATGCTTATTCTTCCTAAATTGTTCATATTCAAGAATGTTTGTGTGTTTATTCCATCTGTCTCTACTTTATCTATTGTATGTCTGCCAAATAATCTCATATACANATACAATGCTGAAGATAATGCAAATATTGTATTGACANGTACAGCACCAATAAATGGCNGAATCGGATTTAGCCTTGATGCAACAGGTAGATCTGTCTGAAATATGTTTGCAATTATTACTTGAATGATAAATATCGTGTTAAGTACTATGTTTGTTCCATGTCCAATTAATTGTTGATTTATGCCTTCACCTATGAAACTACTAAATGCTACAAAATTCAATAAACTGAATATTATCATTGTGTAAATTATATGAGAAAATGGCGTTCCACGAGATTTTATCATGCCTGACCATTGTATAATTATTCCTAATATTGGCAAAACTATCACCATTGATGCTATTCCTACTAGATACAAATCTGCCGCAGCACCAAAATACTGACTAGGCAAGCTTCCAAATGATGTGATTAATAATATTACCATGATTAGTGACGGAAACACTACCGGAGTTGTCAGCGTAGTAATTATTAATGAATCTTGTAAAGCACCTGGACCCTTAGAAATCCTATTTATGAGAGTAAAAATAGTCAATAATGCCATTAATGCTGAAAAAGAATACAGGTTTGCTCCAAACACACTACTTACTAAAGAGAATAAAAATCTATAATATCCTACATAATAAAACTGAATTATATATGGCAGAGAAATTCCCAATAAAAGAAATAATTTGTATCTTGCATCCATATCAATCACTCATTTAGAATTTGTATCCTGCTAAAACTTTCTAAAATCTTCTTTGATATGTTGTCTTTTGTGCATAAATCTACTCTGAACCTTTTCTGCCTGCCGATATCTAATTGTTTTTGTAAATGTTTTCTTTCATTCTCAAATAATACTGAAATGTTCTGTTGTAATTTAGAATTGTTTTTTGTTGATATATACGATGTAGTATCTAAGAAAAATAAGTTGACTAAGTTCTTATTAAACAATCTCTTAAAATTATCCATTTCTATGTCTTCTGGAAATGGACTATCTACAACAAATAGAAAAATTGAAGATGGATCTGCATACGTTATTGCATGATTGATTAATGTTTGTGGATTGAATGAACTTTCCGCCTTTATCTGATAAATGTTATTGCATAATTCATATTGATTTCCGCTTATTGTCTTTGGTATATTGTTATTACTAAATATTACCTTGAACCTTCCTCCTGCATTATCTACTACCGACGATATCGTTATTGCTGCCTGAATTACTGAATCTAATTTTCTCTCGCCAATTGATCCATCGTTCATAGATTTACTATTTAGTATTACTAAATTCACGTCAATTCTCTGATCTAAATCAAATTGTTTTATTCTTGGCTCCTGATTTGATGATTTTGCCATGTATTTCCAAGCTATCCTTCTATATTCATCCCCTGAAATATATTCCCTTATGCCTGCAAAATCTGAGCCTAGGGGATCTGATCTTGTTGTAGAAGAAAGCGAACCTATCTGCACACTCTCATCAATNCTTCCTCTACCTATCCTTACATCTGGTAACACGGATACTAGATCTTTATTATTTACCTCCCTTGTCTTGTAAAATAAACCGAACTTATCGAATAGATTCAATTCTAGTTTCCCAAAATTAATTCTTCCCATTTGCAATGCTTCCAATTTATATTCAAATCTAATTTTCTCTCCTGGTATGAAGTTTATTGTATGTGGACTTACATCTTCTAAACTCTGAAATTCTTCTGGAACGTCTTTTGACAATTTCAATAATCCTATTGTTCTATATCCGTCATTTTGAATAACCAACGATGATGATATTATATCTCCCACAAACAACCTTCTTCTTGAAATCTCTCTAATTATCTTTACACTTGATAGCTCTCTGACTGAAAATATGAAAATTAGCAATTCCACCAAAAATATTGAAAATATAAACATAGATATTGTTAGAAATATAAATTCACTTGCAATAATAGAAATAGTAACAAACACAAAAAGTGAACTGAGAACTGAATACCCTCTTCTTGTTATCAACTTTCTCATCTCGGAGGATTTACACTATTTACTGCCTTGTCTATAATTTCTTTAATAGCTGAATAGTTGAACACTTCTGATGGATTGGTATTGCGAAGTAAGTAGTCTGGATTCAATATTAATCTATGATTTAATACTGAAAACAATAACAATTTCACATCATCAGGTGTCACATAATCGCGTCCATCTAGTGCCGCATTTACTTTACACGCACGCATTAAATGCAATGATGCACGTGGACTTGCTCCTAAATTAATTTCTTCTGTTTCTTTTCTTGTTGCATTCATTATAGATATTATGTATTCTTTTATCTCTTTTGATATTGTTATCTTTGATTTAATCTCATCTCTTGCGGCTACTATGTCTGTATTAATAGTGCTGAATTCTAGATTTCCTTCTGAATCCTTTTCGTATGTGTTTAGAACTTCTAATTCTTCTGTTTTATCTGGCAGCCCCATTATTATTCTGAACATAAATCTGTCTAATTGTGCCTCTGGTAGTGGGTATGTTCCTCTCATTTCTAATGGATTCTGAGTTGCAATTANCATGAATGGCTGCAAAAGTTTTTCTGTTTGTCCTTCTACAGTCACTTGATATTCTTGCATGGCTTCTAATAATGCAGATTGTGTTTTTGGTATTCCTCGGTTTATCTCGTCTGCTAATACTATGTTTGAAAATAATGGACCTTTTCTAAAGAAAAATTCTTGTTCTTTTACATTGAATACAAATGTTCCAGTTATATCTGAAGGTAGCATGTCTGATGTCAATTGTATTCGTTTAAATTCAAGTTCAAGAATATTCGCGAATGATTTTGCTAATAGAGTTTTTGCTATACCTGGTACACCTTCTATTATTGCATGTCCCTGAGCTAACAAAGCAATTGTTAATAGCCTGGTCTCAAAAGCTTTTCCTATAATTTTACCAGATATTTGTTCAATAATTTTATCATGAATTTCCATTGCTAACATTCAATCCAACTCCTAATTCATAGTATACATTGAATGCAAGAACTTAATTTTTGTGAACATCCTTTCATCCACAAATCCCTTTTCCTCCATTTTTTTTGAATTTGAAATTATACGCAAATCATTATTATTTATACTTTCTTGACGTAAATTTATACCATCTAGTTCTTGTATCAATATTTGCGTTACTCGATAATAGTTTGGTTCCTTACCATTTAGATCTAAAAATGCACCATAGATAAAACTACTCTGATTGTTCTGTATATAGGAATCGATTTCTCTTCTTTTAATGAATGAATAACCTACTACTGCCAGAGATAGCGACACAGTTAATATTATATACATATCCATTACTGATTATTCCTCCGTAGGATGAAATTGTTGTTTTTTGTTATATTTCTTAATATATTGTTCATATTATCTAAATTCCCAGAATCCGTTATTGTCCTAAATCTTGCTAATTCATATTGTTCATACGCTGATAACAACAACGCTGAAACATTAGCTAGTTCAGGAATGTCACTTACTGTCTTTTTTATAGTTTCATATTCAGTCAGTGAATCATCATTAGGATATTTATCCATATTAGATAAGTTCTTTCTCAATAGGTTATAAGCGAATACTATCCCTTCATTAAAGTTTCCCCTAGAATTAAAATAATTTAATTGTTCGAACATCTCATTACTCCCAAATGCAGCTTTTCTTTCTGGTTCTATTTCTTTTGATTTTAATTTAATCTGAGGAAAATATATTCCCCAAGCAATTACTACTCCTAATGCTATTACAACTGCAATCAGCAACTGAATAAGTAGAGAACTTGAAATAATTTCCATATATACTACCTTGTTCTTTTATCCACATTTATTGAATAGATTGATGCTTCTGGAGGGTTGTCTGGTGAAAATATTCCAACTATGAAACTTTCTCTTGGACTAAGCTCCATTATTGAAATTTCTGCTCTATTTGTAACTTCTTTTACATCGAATACTAAGTTAATTCCATCTAAATCAGAGGATAATTGAATAGAAGAAGGATCGATTAATTGTGGAGGTCCAGTATATATTATTCTGATGGTTTCTTCTGGATATATGATTCCTCCATTTTTGTCTCTAAATTCTAAATTATATTCTTTCAATACATATTTTGATATTACCCAATCGACGTTGTTTTCATTTCCTGGGTTTATTATAATTGATTCATTCTTGGAAATTCCGTTATAGTCTATTCTTAATGTATATTTTCCAGGAAATAAATCAAACACTGCTTTTCCCTCTACGTTGGTATTAGCTGAAACTGTAAATTCCTTCATTTCCTGCGTCTCTAAATCTCTCATATCCCAGAATATCTCTACTAATTGTTCATTGACAGGTCGTAGATATGGCTCAACTTCTTCTTTTAAAATTATATTCACTTCTAATATATACAGATTATCATCACCAAAACCTGAAGAAACATCATTATTACCAAACTGATCTTCTTCTGAACCAATTTGCGATTGAGACAAGCCTGCACTTTGTACAATCTGCAATAATAAAAATAACAAAACAGCTGCAATTACAAACGGTGTTATTCTTGTACTAAGAAAACGCACATCACTATGACTATTTCCTAACATCGTGTTCATTTTAACCTCTGTTTTTGTTATTGTAAACTGAATAAATTGCTATACTTACTGCTGCTAATGCAATCAATATGAATATATTTTCTTGAACATCTCCAATTATGCTTGTTTGCCCTGTTCCATCATCTGGTAACTTGAAAGCCGCAATTATTCCGGGTGTATTTGCAGCAACTTGACCTCCTCCAGATGGCACGAATAACATCATATCACCTCTTGCCGTTGCACCTACTGTGACTGTTCCAGCTCCTAATCCTCCCCATTGTATCTTACGTAATTCCTTACCTGTTTCTACATCTACAGCGTACATTACACTAGCTCTATCTACTAAGTATACTACGCCTCCGCTGACCATTACTCCTGAACTTTGATATCTGTTTGGCATTTCAAATACCCAATTAATACTCATGTCATTTACATTAATTGAGAATAACGTTGAATTTTGCCTTTCCCCTGGCACCGAACCATAAATAAATCCTTGAATATCTTTTCCTTTATAGTCTACTGGCCCCTCTGTAACTGTCCAACAGACTTTCTGACTTACGTAGTATAATATTCCTGATGAATATGCTCCTGCGTGTTCTATTCCTCCGTTTCCTCCAGGACAAAATGACTTGCCTACTAAAGATCTCTGTGATATTGTTAAATCTGCATTGTTTCCTGCATCATCATTTGGCACATTGAATGCATTATTTCCTAACATTAATGGTGTATGTAATGTCTTACCAGTTTCAGCATCTAATACAAAAACATGATCTGTTTTTGAACCCGCCATTATTACTTTCTTCATATCTCCGTTAATTTCTGTTTCAGCAAGAATTACACTCCAACCAACTTCATGGTCATTTATGTCATGTGGTACAACTTGATAATACCATTTCATTTCTCCACTATCTACATTTAATGCTATTATTGAACTTGCATACAAATTAGGTCCAGGTCGTAATGCTGCATCAAATACTCCAGAACTACTTCCTGTTGTGAAATATATTGTTCTCTCTGCCTGATCAATTGCAAGCATACTCCAAACTGCTCCTCCACCTATTAGATCAGTATCTCCCCAGTCTCCTGGATATGCCTTGATATTGCCTTTATCCGCATCTTTAAAGTCCCATTCTGGATCTCCTCCAGATGGTGGAACCGAGAACCACCTCCATAACTCTTCTTGCGTATTTATGTCATAAGCTACAACGAAACCTCTTCCTCCTCCATCTTGTACTGAAGGCCTTGCTATCAGTACGTCTTCAAAAATTACTGGACCATGTTCTCCAAAATATAATCCCGTATTTCCTTCTACGTCTTTACAAACATCTTTTATTACAAATATTTCTGCTCCATTTAATGCATCCAGTGCTATTATTCTACAATCTGATGCCATCATGTATATTGTTCCATCGTGATATGTTATACTCTTCTGACTTAATACGGGCCACCACCATTCTTCATCAACGAATTCCATAACATCTGCTTGATATTGCCATACCTCTGCACCAGTTTCTGCATTGATTGCAATTATTCTGTTATAGAATGTTGCAATGTATACTATTCCGCTTACAACCAAAGGTGCCGTTTGAAGACCTAAAGCAGGGGCTACATATGGAATTTTGAATGGATCTTCAGGAACTTGATATATCCAACTCAGAACTAAATTGTCTACATTATCTTTGTTGATTGTATCCTGTGGATGAAAATTTGTATTTCGTTCATCTGCTGCAGGCTTTATCCAATTCAATTCCGCATTCTGAGAAATCGCAGCAGGTATGCTTGTTGCTAACAATAAAAATATAATAAAAAATGAAACTCCATGTTTATTTATAATCATTGAATTACTTGACCCCCGCATGGATTTAAAGGTTAATAAAATATTACAAAATATTAATAAGTTTATTATGGAAATCTCTCATTAATAATGAAGAAAAATTAGTTGATAAGCATCTTTTTGATGCTTATCGTATATTTTATGAATTATGAAGAATTCTTCTACTAACCTACGCCTTTAGGTAAGTCACTACCTAATCCTAAGCTTTTGAATTCTTCCACGTATTCATCTTCTTTCTTAACGTGCTCTTCTTTTGGATAGTGGATGAATCCTTTGTCTAATGCTTGGCTTACCCAATATTCAGTAACAGTTCCAGGTCGTGCTGGCACCATTCCATCTAGTGTTCTTCCTAGTTCATTCTGCCAATCACTACTGCATATGAAGTTAAAGAATAACTCTGCCGCACCTTTGTTCTTACCTGCAGCTGTTAGACCTGCGCATCTTGCTATGGCCGATGGTGGAATGTCTGTTAATACGAGCGGTTTCAAACCTCCTTCTCTCATGTAAGAATAGTCATCTCCCATTCCTTGTTTACGAAGTGTTGCTGGTAGACCAAAAACGTGTTGGCCCAGACCTAGATTGTGTGTCATGTGTAGAAGACATTCATACGTGGCAGGCGCAACATTCTTTGCCATTGATTTCATAAGCTCGGTCCATTTACTTTCACCTATGTGTTCTTTCAATGAAATTAAATAATAGAATCCCATCTTTCCTTCAGGAAATCTTATGAGTGATTGAATTGCATGACTTGTCTGAATTTTCTGTCCAGCTATTCCTATTTTTCCGTTAACTTCGCTCCATTTTGGATCAACATATTCATCAAATGTCGTTGGAAGATAATCTAAACCCCCTTTGTCGGCATATAGCTTATTGAATAATGCATCATTGTAAACAACTCCTGTTGGCTCAACTGCCATTGCTGCCCATGTGGCTTTTTCATTTTTAATTATGTCTGGCCATAATTTGAGATGCGTCTTCTTTATGTATGAATTACATTCTCGCAGCATTCCTTTGTTTGTCATTTGTATTAGCATGAATTGCGGCATTATTACTACGTCTGCAGTACCTGGTTCGATATGTCTATTGTCTCCATCACTTGGCAGATCCTTGAATAATTCTGCCTCTCGTTCAATTCTTCTTTCAATTGGTACTGGGTGGGATGAAATATATTCAACATGTAGATTTAGATGTTCATATTTCTTACGAAATGCCTTGACAGAATTCTGTAATACTCCTCTTAATGAAGCATATATGATTAGTTTTCCATCTTCTTTTGCGGCTCTTTCCATTTCTTTTAACTCTAGATTCTCGTATCCTTGTGTCATAGCATGTAAATTATAGATTTAATTTAAAACACTATATGTAGAATTATTCTAACTTAGTCACTTAGATTACCTGTGCCTACTGATTTAATCCAAATTATTCTTTTACAACATGACATGCCGAGTCTGGTATCTCGATATATACATCTTCTCCACTCTCATGAAGAGAATGTATTGTTTCATCACTTCCTTCTTCAGGAATTATAAATTCCTCTATACTCTTTGGAACTTTGATTACCTGATCATTAACTATCATTTTATACTCAACAATTTGACCTGCATAAGTTGCACTTTTTATTTTTGCAGGTAAAAGATTATCGACTGACCTTTTATTATTATGAATGACTACTTCTGTACCTCTGATCAATATTCCGACTTCTTCATTTTCATTCCAGTCTCTTTGTTTTCTACAAACAATCTTATGATTTCCTATCTTTATCTCTACAGTTTTCTCTGAATTATTTGAAACACTTCCTTTTATTAACGACATATCTCCCAATATAATTCCAGCATAAGAATTTGGAGGATCTCTCAATAAATCTATTGGCGTTCCTGTAGCTTTGATTACTCCTTTATCCATAATGATTATATGATCGCTCAATGATAATGCTTCAGTTCTATCGTGTGTTACATATATTGTTGTTATTTTTAATCTTCTTTGTAAATCCTTCAATTCAGTACGCATCTCATCTCTTAATACTACATCTAAATTGCTAAGCGGTTCATCTAGTAATAATAAAGTTGGATTATATACCAATGCTCTTGCTAAAGAAACTCTTTGTTGTTGTCCTCCACTAAGATTTGGCACTAACCTGTCTTCAAGTCCATTCAATTTTACTAATTTTAATATGTCTAAAACTTTTTTCCTAATTTCATCCTTTTTCATATTTCTAATTTGTAAAGGATAAGCAACATTCTCAAAAACAGTCATGTGAGGCCATAGAGCATATGATTGATATACCATTCCCATTCCTCGTTTTTCAGTAGGAATAAACAAGTTTTCATTTTTAGAAAATAATACTTTATCACCCAGTTTCATCTTTCCCCCATCAGGTCTTTCAACTCCCACTATGCACCTCAATACAGTTGTTTTTCCACATCCACTAGGACCTAAAATCGTAACAAATTTTTCACTAGGCACTGTAAAATTAATATTATCAATAATTAGATTATCTCCAAATCTTTTTGTTAATTTTTCAATCACCAGTTCAGCCATATCTAATCACTAAGTTGTTTATGAATATACTTTGTAATTTATTAATAATTTTATATTTAGAAATTAGTGGTAACGACACTTCGAAAAAGCAATGTTTATCTTAAACTAAAAATATCGTGTAACATTTGTCATCTAATGTATCTAGACGTAAATTTTTAGGTTTAGCTGGAGCTGCAGTTGGTCTTGGCGCAGCTGGCTATTATGGACTAAACAACCTTACTCAAAGTCCTACTACAACTGAACCTGGCGCTCTTTCTGATCGATATACTCGTCTTGCATTACCAAAAAACCCACAAAATTTCCTTCCTGACGAATATGTTGACTTCATTCGTTGGCTCGAATCAGTCTCTGAGAAAATAGCCGGAAAGAGTTTGAGAATTGCCATAGAGGCTGAAGTTGGCCCTCGTTCATTACATCGTAATCGTATTGATTTTGAAACCTCCACTGGAGTAGAGTTGAAACTGGAATTTGATATCTATAAAAATAATCTTTCAAAATGTTTATTGGCGGTTTCTACTCAATCTCCAACTTTTGACATAATGAATGTCGACGTTTCTCAAGTAGGTCGTTTTGCCCCACATATATTGACTATTGAACATTTACTGGAAACCTACCCTGAATTTACTTATCCAGGACTTAATTTAGACGACTTTGTAAATCCTGTAATAGATTACACATGTACTTATCCACCAAAGCTTAGTGCACCTTGGAATATTGACTTTAATGGAACTTTCACTCAAATGCCCCAAGAAGTTCCTTTAATGATTCGTTTTTTTAGAAAGGACCTATATTCTAAAGAAGGTCGTGAAGTCTCAGTTACTTGGGATGAATATCTTGACGACATAAGACATTTTCATGATCCTTCTAGAACGAGATTCGGTACCGTATTAATGGCTGCTAAATTCCCATCAATAATTATGGAATTTCATAATTGGTTATATTCATTTGGCGGTAAACTCTGGGATATTAAAAAAGACGGTACTATTACTGCCGATATAAATAGTGATGTTGCTGTTTCTGCATTAGAACATTATTTAGAAGTAAGTAAATACGCCGAACCTAATTCTGCATTCTATGGATGGGCTCCTGCAGCTGAATCAATGTCTCAAAGACGAGCTGCTACATGTATTAATCTCACCGAATTTGCATCTTTGATGGACATTCCTGGAGAATCTTATGTAGTTCGTGATGTAGGTTATACTAGAAATCCTGTTGGCGACGCCGGTGCATCCCATCATTATTCTGGTGCAGGTTTAGCTATTCCAAAATATTCAAGAAATCCTGCAGCTGCATGGGTCTTTATTCAATGGGCTACTGTATCTTCTATGCAATTGATTGCAGCTATGGATCCACTAGCTCTTGCAGTACCGACTAGAAATTCTGTTTATGAAAATCCAAATGTTCAAGAACTGATAAAAGAAGGAACTATAAGACATTTTGACACTGTTAAGAATGCTATAGACCGCGACGAGATTAATATTAAACCCGGATTCCCTAAATGGGATTCAATTGAAGGCGAAATGTTAAACCAACTTAATCAAGTAATTCGAGGTAACCTTTCTCCTCGAGACGCATTAAATATTGTTCAAAAGCGCGCAGATGACGTAGGACCTTTTACTTT
>JABUBF010000013.1 GCA_013306035.1 Nitrososphaerota archaeon | reverse complement strand
TTATATTATTTATCTTCCCGGTAGTTTCTCCTGCTTTTGGGCAAATGGGTCCTCTTGTCACTATTTCACGTCCAATACAAACTTGGCAAGCTGATTGGTATATTATTGAAATTACTCAACTTAATCAATCAATGGAAATCTTTTTTTCACACCCTGCACTCATTGACGATTTAGGTTTGCTTCTTTATGAAAATGATATCTCTGAAGTTTATGATCCCGAAGAAAACTTTCAACCTGTTGCATCTGGTAGAAACTTCTGGTATTCAAATTCAATTCTTCTAGCTTTTGAAAACGTTCCTCTTGGTATTTACACTATGTCAATTCTAGCTTTTGATGTTTTATCATCTGCTCAAACAACTTATAGTCTTGAATCGAATATTCCTCTAAATTATATTGGTACCACTCATTTCATGGAGCTTGATCTTGACGGTTTGGATCAAACATATCCAGCTACTGTAACNTGGGACTTTCTAGGAAAATCATATACTCAAGAAACAAATAACCAATGGTTTATGTGGGCTGACGATAGTAGTACCTTCAAAGTCNATCAAACTATCTNTATAGACTCNTCTGAACGTTTTCATTCAGCTGAAGAAACTCAGTGGACTGTTGTCCAATACGAAACACTCGAAGTTTCGTATTTTCGTCAATATTATTCCAGTNTTAGTATAATTGGATTAGATTCACCAATTAATTTCTCATTTANTAGTGGCGGTAAAGTANTTCAAACCGAAATACAANATTCTTGGAGTGATTGGGTTGACGACGGTCGTTCTCTCGTTCTTCCACGTATTATTGAGAAAAGCCCTAGTGAACGTTATATTACAACTGACAATGTCATAATCAAAGTGGACCAACCTGTTGATCATCTTGTAGGTTATAATCATCAGTGGTTGGTATCTATAAGTCAAAATACCAATACAAACATTCCTATTTCTGTATCTTTCCTTGGTAATTCAGAAAATCATAATCTAAATGATAAATTGAGTCTGTGGATTGATGATGATTCTGACATTCTTATACCCTTGATAATCTCTTCTAAACCCCTCNATCAATGGATTATTGATTCTAATTCAATACCTGTAGATTCACNTCTAGCTGTAGAGATTAATTATAACGAACAAATCAAACCTACTATTGTAATTCATGGATTAAATTCAGACCATCCAACTACTATCACCTATATATCACAAGGCCAAACATATACTGATACTTCATCTTCTGTCTGGTCTAATTGGATTGATTCGGTCACTCCTCTAAATATTGAACAACAAATCTTGGGAAAATCAGGTGAAAAATGGACTAGTGACGATAAAATAATTAATCCCGTTGACGATCCAAATGTTTATCACATTAACTATGTTCATGAATTCCTAATTTCTTTGTTATTCACCGACGCAACACAAAACACTATACTGGATGATCTTCCTTCAACTGTAGAAATAATAAATCCTGATGGAATCGTTTCATCACTTACATCGTATTCCAATCTATGGGTATCTGACGGCATTTATACTATGACGAATATCGATTATCAAGGATTATCTTTCTCTCCAATCTCTTCTCGTAATTTTATTCCTGAAGCTGGCAANTCTTGGATTGTTCCACTCTCGCTACACGATTTATCATTCACTGTTCGTGATCAAATTGGATATTCTGTTTCTAATGCAGAAGTCTTACTTACCATGCCTAACGGGCTAAAAGTCTTAAAACAAACAGACGATAACGGAAAAGTTCATTTTGATTTAGTTCCAGGAGGCGAATATAATCTTCAAGTCTCACATTTTGGTTTATCAAGAACCTATTCCGGTAATGTAGCTGAAGCATCTGTTTCTACCGAAAGTATTGATGTATTAATTTCTTCATCAACAATATTGCTTATGCTGTTATTAATAATTCTTACATCTAGTTTCTTGTATTTACAATATCCTGACGTACGTAAATCAACTAAAAAAAATTATAAGAATCTAGTAAAATCCTTGACCCGTTAATCTCTTCTAAGTGCCGCCATCGGTGTCATCTTCGATGCTCTCCAAGCAGGATATACTCCTGCAAGTATACTCAAAATTACTGCGGTTAACCATACATTGATCATCGCCGGTACCAAAAATATCGGAACCAGATCTCCAAATTGAGCACCAAATCCATATTGCGTTAGTACCCAACCTAGTCCGTATCCTGCTAATAACCCTGCAGATGCTCCTATTACTCCAATTACAACCGCCTCGAATAAAATAAGTAGTATTATATTTCCATTTGTGGCTCCTAACGCCTTTAAAGTTCCTAATTCCTTTGTTCTTTCTGTCACTGATGTATACAATGTCGTGACAATTCCAACTCCTCCTACAAGTAATGATATGAATCCGATACTACTCAAGAAGATATTGAAGCTACNTACAAATCCTTGAATTGTTTCCTGAATCTGCGCCGGTGTTGTTATGCCTATTCCATCTCCATATACTTCCCTTATGTCTTCAGTTACTGCATCATTTCCAACTTCTGGATTCACAACTACGAAAATCGTATCATATATATTTTTCTTATCCAAGAAATTATTTGCCGAAGCTAATGGCACTGATACTGATTGATCATAGAACACCGTTCCTGTTTCATCCAGAATGCCTCGCACTACGAAACATTTCTTATCCATTACTACTTGTTCTACTCCGCCTATAACTTCCTGTTTGCCTGTCTTTGCACAAACTAAATTACCTACTTCGGCGAATGGTTNTCCCTCCAAACCTCCAGGATACGCCACGGTAAAACCTAATAATATTCCCGTTGGATCACTTGGATCTGTATATTCCCCANCTAAAAATTCCAATCCTGGTAAAACATAGATTAACTTTTGTGGATTAATTCCAATAAACGAAGTAGTTTGGGATTTTCCATTGTATTCTATTTGTAAACCTGATCTAAAACTCGGTATTGCTTCCACGACCCCGTCTAGCCTTTCTATACTCTTCAATGTCAGTAAATTTAGCTCAACCGGCGGCGCAGGATCCGGCTCATCTGGATCATCTCCTGGCCCACTAATTATTGGAGATGGGGTTAATGTTATTACATCTGGGGCTAATGCCTCAAATTCTTTTTGAATATTATAATTGAACCCTTCTCCAAGTCCATTCAATCCTGTAAGTAGCATTGCTCCAAGTAATACCATTAAAATTGTAAGAGCTGATCTGAGNTACCTTTCCTTAATAGCTCTAATAGAATAACCTACAATATCGCCTAGTTTCAATACGCCATGAATATGNATACTCCAATAAATGTTATGTTATTGATGTTATCTCTATGAATAATGCGGGAGATGGGATTTGAACCCATGAACTCCTGAGAGATTAGGCCCTCAACCTAACGCCTTTGACCGGGCTGGGCGACCCCCGCATAGAATTGATTGTAAACAGAACAATATTAAATGTGCTGGATAACTTTTCATTTATATTATTAAGGATCTATAGTTGGATCCCAACAAGTTGCAAACCCTTCTTCTAATGCATCTAAAATTTCCATATGGTTTTGTTCTATTGTAAAATCAAATACCTCTATGTTTTCTTTTATTCTTTCTTTATTTGTTGATTTTGGAATTACTACATTATCTTTTTGCAAACTCCATTTAATCAATATCTGTGCTGCTGACTTTCTATAAATTTTTCCAATTTCCATTAAGCGTTCATCATGTATTCTTATTCCATGCGTTAATGGACTATATGCTGTTGTTACTATTCCTTCTTCTTTACAGAAGTTAGATAATCCTCTTCTTTGAAGAAATGGCGATAATTCTATCTGATTCATACAAGGTCCAATATCTGCCCACAACAATATCTCTTTAATGTGATGTATTCCAAAATTTGAAACTCCAATTGCTTTAACATATTTATTCTTTAACAAGTACTGCATTGCCTCCCAAGTTTCTTTTCTTATTTCTGGTCCATGTGGGGAATGCATCAAAAATAAATCAATTTTATTTAGCTTTGATAAACTTTCTTCGCAAGCTTTTATTGTTTTTTCATATCCAAAATTACTCTCCCATAATTTTGTAGTAATAAAAATTTCATCTTTTTCTCTTATTGCCTTTCCTACTTCTCTCTCGTTACCATAAATCTGTGCTGTATCAATATGTTTGTATCCTTGATTAATCGCAGTCGTTACAATTTTTTCTGTTTTATTCTTAGGTACTCCCCATACACCAAGTCCTAGTACCGGTATTTTTATACTATATTTGTTTGTTGTTTTTTTAGGATGTGATAATTCTCTTTCCAATTCTATCTCTATAGTACTTTTCCTATTATTTGATTTTTTGTTATTGGCCCATATATTCTTGAATCAACACTCTTAGTATAATTCTCACCAACTACAAAAAATTCTCCATTTCTTAATATTATCTCTTTATTCTGTATCTCGTGTTGCATCTTGTTTGTATTGATTATTTCAGTTCCATTTACGCTTAGTGAATATTGGTTTATCAATAATCGATCATCTGGCATACCTATTATTCGCTTTATCTCGATTTTTTGATTGTTATATAACCCAATTATGTCATTTCTTTTTATTTTATTCAATCTGTAATACGTCTTTGTTATGAATACCTGTTCACCTTCATTGATTACTGGCTCCATGCTTTGACCTATTACTGTGAATCTCTTTGCAGTAAGATAATAAACAGGTAGAAGAATTCTCTTAGTTACCCAGGTAGATCTACTCAATAACCCTGTTAATATTGTCGATAATNGTAATATTCCCATTATTCATTCCATTCATATAGTTAAATTTTAAAGTATGTATGTTGAATATTCTATCATGAATATGTCTATGAAAAATAAATTACTTGATATTGTTTATCCTACAAATTACGCATTTGCTCATTGTGATATTCCTTGTGGAATATATGATCCACATACAGCACAATTAGACGCATTGACTGTAGTTAGAATGAACCAACTAATCGCCGATTTAGGTGATGATTCAGAAAGCCAAACTAAATTAGGTAGGTATATGTCTGTAAAAGAAACTCATGCAGAAAGTTGTAAGAATGAACTTAGAATCATTTGGGCTGATTATTTTAGACCAGAACATCTTGAAAAATATCCTGAATTACATGATTTATTCTGGAAAGCGATGAAAAATGCATCAAAGGCAAGACAACAAGTTAGTTTAGAAGCTGCTGAAGAACTTCTTGAATCTGTCCGAAAAATTGCGGAGATCTTTTGGGCTAGTAAAGGTTCTGAAACAAAAAGACAAGCTTTTCCTTCACCTGCTGGTGGAGAAATAGTTTATCCAGTTTCTAATTGATCTGATTATTTATGGTACTAAAGAGTCGAAAACTTAAATTAAACAACAAAGAAATTCTTAACTTAAAAAATATTAAAGTTGATATTAATTCTCGTGCATGTCTTGCTGAATTCATTGGTACTTTTGCATTAGTATTCTTTGGAAGTCTTGCAATAGCATATGCTAACGGAGATCTTCTTCAAATTGCTTTTGCTCATGGTTTAGTTATTGCAGTAATGGTGTATTCATTTGGTCACGTTTCTGGTGCCCATTTCAACCCTGCTGTAACCATCTCTATGATCTATAGAAAACAAATTGATNCACAAAATGGNATTGCATACATCTTTAGCCAACTTGCTGCAGGTGTTGTCGCCGCTATTGCTCATGCACTTATCCTTCCTAGCAGTATTACATCAAACAATCTAGGTTCAAATCTACCTGGCGCAGGAATATCTGACGCTACAGTTTTAATTGTAGAAATTATCTTAACTTTCTTTTTAGTTCTTGTAATTTTTAATACTGCNGTAAACAAAAAAGCTACTGCAGGTTGGCATGGTTTTGCTATCGGGATGATTATTGTAATTGATATTCTTGCAGGCGGTCCTATTACTGGCGCATCAATGAATCCTGCACGTTCATTCGGTCCTGCTATAATCTCTTATATATATGGAGTAGAAGGTGCTTTACAAAGCCATCATATATATTGGATAGCTCCTATCATTGGCGGTCTAATTGCATCAGTTACAGCAAAAATTATTAATGAAGATNAAATATAGTATGTGAGAATTGACATGAGACATGCAGGTTTTAGAAGAAAAACACGTTCGGTATTAAGTCATAAGAGACCTTCAGGATTAAGCTNTCTTATGATTAATTATCAACCTGAAGATAGAGTGATTATTAACATTAATCCAGCACAAGTTAAGGGAATGCCACATCGTAGATTTCAAGGATATGTTGGCATANTTAAAACTATNAATANACGATCTATGGAGCTTGACGTTCAAGTAGGTAACAAAACTAAAAAACTTATTACCCGTTTTGAACATATTAAATTACAAAAAGGCGCATAAATATTATGAAAAAAANAAATACCACAATAATCAGTCTTGCTCAAGTAAGAGACATTCTCTCTAAACTTGATTTAGAGGATGCTGATCAAATTCAGAAAAGAACTTTTGACTATGTAAAAAATTTCCCAGAATGCGATTATAAGACGATAGATAAAGCTGCTAAAGAACTCGCTTCTTCAGATTATGTCACTCTTGAACAAGCATATGAAATTCTCAATGTAAATCCACAAACTATTCCTGAATTACGTGTTTTTACTAGTGCATGGAAAAAACTCATTCCTACTGAAGAACTTGATAAGATACTTTCTATCACGCAAAATGCTTATGCATAAATCTCCGATTATTTATCAACAAAGTTTAAAGCCAAAGTAAGTATATNTTGTAATGATAGGAATGAATGCTTTTCAATTACTAACTTTTTATTACACTGCTCTATCATCCTATAATTAATTAAATCAAAACTTTTACGAGGTTAACTTTATGCCACAAATGCACAATAAAAAATATGAAGAATTTGCTTATGTCTTGGATTACAGACCAAATAGTCGTTCTTCACTTATCAAAGGAAGAGATGGCACAATCATTCAAGCTATTGGTCTAGATCGACTCACCTTACTTGAATTACTTGGTAATGATGACGAAAAATTTTCAATCTCTGAAAAACTTAGCATTGGAAAAGACGGACGATCCAAAATACTCAGCGTTCTTGGTAAATTATCCTATGATACATTGACTACTGAATCACGCACTTCTATCCCAGATATACTAGAATTAATTGTAGCCGATAATGAAAGTCATTATGTCAATTATTTTAATAATTCTCATGCTGTAACTCCAAGACTTCATTCTTTGGAAATGATACCTGGTATTGGTAAGACTTTCCTTAGCCAAATTTTGAAAGAACGTGAAAATAGACCATTTACTTCTTTTTCTGATATTAGCGATCGTATAAAGCTTAAAGAACCTGCACAATTGATTGCAAAACGATTGATAGAAGAAATATCTGGCGATGCAAAACTGAATCTATTTGTTCGTAATTAGTTTGACGTCTATATATGAAATTAACTAATCGATATGGCCAAAACTTTCTAATTAATGANAACNTTATTAAAAAATTTATTGATTCCTCCTTAATCACTTCTGATGATTCTGTTTATGAAATTGGAACCGGTCATGGAATTCTTACAAAGAATCTTTGTGAAAAAGCAAAATCGGTAGTTTCTTCTGAAATTGATTCGGATTTGTATAATTTATGTACAAATAAACTCTCACAATATGATAATCTTACATTGTTGAATATCGACGGACTGAAATATACAGGAAAATTCGATATATTTGTTTCCAGTTTGCCATATTCTGAATCTGAACGTTTTATTTATTGGTTAATTAATCAACAATTCAAACGTGCTGTAGTTATATTACAAAAAGAATTTATCGATAAATTACTATCTATTATAAATCTTAGTAGCTACCGATCCATTAGCGTTGTTTCACAATATTGTTTTAATATTACTTCTATTGAAATAATTCCTCCCTCAAATTTCCATCCTCCACCTAAAGTGTATTCAACTCTTGCTCTAATACAACCAAAAAACACTCTTACCAAATCTGAGATTCTAATGATTAAAAAATTGTTCTCATTTAGACGTAAACAACTCGGTTCAGTCTTAAATAGATTAACTAATAATGAAGATATTATAAATTATTGCAATAATAATATCGATTTATCTAAAAGGATTCATGAATTCACACCAGATATTATTGTGTCTCTGGCACAGCTCATAATTGATGATTCTAAACCATGAGTATATACCAACCATCAGACGACAGTGATTTATTATGTGAATCTATTCTTACCTTTAAGAATAAGAATGTTCTGGAAATTGGAATTGGTTCTGGCATAATCTTACGAACACTTTCCAACCAAAATAACACTGTTATTGGTATTGATATTAATCCTGAATCTTTATCTTTTGTCAGTTCGTCTCTGGAAAAACTCAACCTAGCAGATAACGTTGATTTAGTATTAGGAGATGGTCCGTCTATGTTTGTCTCGCAAACTTTTGATTTAATAGTTTTTAATCCCCCGTATCTTCCTCGTGACGCTTATACTGATANAACTACTGATGGTGGTAATACGGGTCTAGAAATAACTGATAATTGGATTAAACTCTCTTTAAGTTTGATTAAAAAATCTGGTAAAATCNTCTTCCTTCAATCTAATCTTACTCCAATACACGAATATATCGATTTTCTTTCCAAATCTGCTTCTGTTAATATAGTTGCAAAAAAGAAACTATTTTTTGAAGAATTATACATTATTGAAGTTATGCACAACGAATAATTATTTGATAAATAATTATGAATTGTGAAATTTCTATACTATGTCTAATTATAATGATGAAATCTCTATTTGCCTTATTGAGCCACAATATCCCATTAATCTTGGTTATATTGCAAGAATTATGAAGAATTTTGGTTTTAACAAATTATTAATCGTTAATTCAAAAGTTAATATGGAAGAAGCAAGACCTTTTGCATCTCATGCCGTAGATCTTCTAGAAAATGCTAAACATATTGACTTCGACGATTTAAATGATTTTGATACATTAATTGCTACTACTGCTATAACTAGTCAAAGAGGTTTAAGTCCACGTCAAAGTATTCCCGTTTCAGACATTCGTTCATCCGTAAAAGAAATGGGTAAAAAAATTTGTGTTATATTGGGACGCGATACAACCGGACTCACCAATAAAGAAATGCAATTAATTGATTTTATCATTCATATCCCTACAAACTCTGAATATCCTACATTGAATATCAGTCACGCACTCTCTATACTATTATATGAATTNACAAATTATGAACTTATAGATCGTGATATTGCTAACAAAACTGAAATCAATCGAACTGTCGAAGCATATTCTGATATAGTAAAAACCCTCGGTCTACCTTCTCACAAAATTACTTTGATCCAAACTAGCTTTTTTAATATTCTTAAACGTTCAAAACCATCCCCTAGAGAAAATAGTATCTTNCTTGGACTTGCTCAAAAAATNAAATTACATCTTGAAAAGAAATTTTAATTCTTTTTTAATAGCCATATCTCTCTTAAAACTTTTTGATCTCCTGATGCTTTCATCACAAATGGCTGTTCATCAAGTCTATTGTCTAAAATAAACCCTGATTCCTTGACCATTTTTCGAAAACTAAATGTAATATAATTGTTATCTCTTGTCTTGATTCTAGGAGTTACTATGGATACTTTTCCATTATTCTTTAAAACCCTAAACATGGCCCTCAATGACTTCTCATAAATTTTCTTCGATTTCTTCAGCACGTCTTCAGCTATTTCATAATTTGGACTATTCTTAAAATGAGGTAATAAAATTGGTTCTGTAACAATTCCATCGATTGTTGATGTTTCGACACAAGAAAGTTTCTCTGCATCATCTTGTTTTACATATTTCATTCTGTTTCTTAGATTCTGCTCTTTCATTATCCATAATAGATTCTTTTTTGTACCAAAAACACATTCTTTTCTATTGTCAACTCCAATTACCTTATAACCTTGTATTATTGATTCCATCAAAAAAGTACCTGTTCCACAGAATGGATCAAGAATAGTACTTCCATCTTCTAATCCTAATATATTCACTAAAATTCTTGCTGTTCTTGGCGACAAACTAATTCTTGAATCTTGATATGGCCTGTTCAAATCTCTGTCAATAAAATCTATTGACTTTATACTAATCTTGTTTTCAGCAATATANTATTTCTTGTTGCTGTTTCCTACTAGTATATTTACTGCATCTTCTTTTTCTTTATCTACAGATAATTCTATAAAATTATCTGATTTCATATTATTTTTGATAAATTTAGTTTTCTTTGAACTCTCTTTTATCAAACCTGCAAAATTGTTTTGTATCTCATTAAATACATCGATGTCCATCATTTCATCTGAATAATAGCTAACATTCCATTGCTGTTTATCTTCCAAATTGGTTAATGTTCCATCCTGTTCAATTTCATCGAATATTCTTTCTAATGAATTATTCACGCAAATTATTTCACCCACTTTATATATTCCACCTAATTTCAATAACTCGCTNGCCTTCTCAACTTCTAAAATAACAAATATCTCATTATTCTCTATTATTTTAAACTTAATCATAGCCTTTGATAATATTATTTTTAATTCTGCTTGTGATAGATATCCATTCACTAGTATTACCAAAAATCTATCCATCTTGTATTCCCCAATTGTTTAAACACACTTAATTATATCTTTAATCTTGAATATCATATAATGCACGGTGGAAATTATCGGGTTGCAAACGGCATGCCTTTGAGTAAAAAATACGCTCCTGGCACTCCTAATGTAAGGATTGCACGTTTTCAAACAGGAGCTCGTAATTCTGATTATGAAGTAAAAATTCAGTTAGTCNCCAAAGAAAAATGTCAGATTCGTGATAATGCCCTTGAAGCAGCACGAGTTGGCGCTAATAAAAAAATGAATAAAGTTGTTCCTGAAACTAATTATCAATTATCTGTTAGACTCTACCCTCACACTATTATTAGTGAGAATAAAATGATTGCCGCTGCAGGTGCTGATCGGCTCCAAGAAGGCATGAGAAATGCATATGGCAAACCTATGGGTCACGCTGCACGTGTTAATATCGGATCAATTATTTACGAAATTCGAACGTATGAAAAACATATTCCAGAAGCTAAACGTGCATTAAAAACCGCTTCTTCAAAACTTCCTGGATATACTTCTATTACAGTATCTCCAATTGATCAGTAAATTAAATCAAATCTACTGAAAATCTATCTTCTAAACTCTTTACGACAATCTTAATCTCTTTTTCCCGAGTGTTTAATNTTTCGGACAATTCTTCTATATCTGTTATCTCTCTTGAAATTAAGTTTGAATATANTATTCTTCTGGCTAAATCTTCTTTTAAAGATTCTCTTATCACTTGATGAGTAATCTCTAATATCTGCTGTTTTTCTTTCAGTAGATGTATTTTTTCATCTTCTAATTCCTGCATTCTCTTTGCAAGAAGTTCTAGTTTATGTTTAGTATTTTTCAAAATATCTGTTATCTCTTTGTCCTTTTTAATAGATACCTCCTTGCTTTCAATCGCCATATTATTTTTCGATCTGATTTTATTTGGACCTTTAATATTCTCCATTTTAATCTCCATGGAATTTCCTGTTATTCCAATACTCAAATAAACTGATCTATTCAATTGAAAATATTTCCTATCCGGTGCAGCTAAATTACTCTTTGCTTTGAATGATTCAATAAGGCCAAAATTCTCTAGTAAAAATAAATGTTTTAAAACTGCTTGTTGACTAACCCCTATCTCTTTTGATAATTGTATAAAATACTTGGGTTCATTCGTCAGTGACTCTAATATTCTCCGCCTAGTATTATTGCCTAAAAGATCCAANAATTCCCCTATTTCTGGATTATCATGACTCATTTAGATTAATTAGGGATTTCTGATATAAAACTCTCCCTATGAAAGTTAGTAACAAATTGTTACTTAGTGGTAATATTATTGATTATGAGTTGGATTTTGTTAGTTTTTCTGATAAACTGATTGTTTTACATACACTACAAGGACTGCTCGACGAACTATTTCCACAGACCAAACATGTGACTAATTTCTTTGGTTTTAGTTCAATATTCTCTGTTATGTCTTCCATCGATTTCATTAAACTAAATTTTATTCCCGGATGATTCTTCTCAAGATTATTTACTACGTCTCTTAATTCATTTCTAATATTCTCATTCATGTGTGGACAATCTGTTGATTGAAATGGTAAGTTGTTCTGGAAACTATAAAATGCAATTTCATTTTCATAAATTTCCATAAATGGCTTAATCTTCTTAAATTCAAAACCCTCTTTTGGCATTGAATATGGTTTTGATTGTTTAATTCTATAAACATCTCCACTTAGGAGATTTATCATAAAAGTCTGTAACATATCATCAAGATTATGACCTGTCGCTATAGTATTTACCCCAATTTTCTTTGCAGCCAATTCAATTCCTCTCCTTCTTAATGGACCACAAATAGAACAAGATGTATTTCTAACATCGTTTCTATTTTCTAAAACATTATCTAGTGTGAATCCAAATAATTCTCTAAATGACATATTGACATGTTCTACATCGTATTTTTCACACGCTTTTATTGCAAGCTCAACCGCCTCTTCCCTGTAATTTTTAATTCCTTCGTCAATTGTTATTGCAACTAATTCATATTCATTTTCTCTTTGCATTTTTATTAAAATGTCTAATAATGCAAGACTATCTTTTCCACCTGATACTCCTACTGCTATCTTTTCCCCGTACTTCAACATCTTGTGTTTTTTTATTGTTTTTCTTGCCTTCTCAATAATTGAACTGGAAAAACATTCCGAACATAATCTCTCCCCCGAGTATCTTCTAAAATATACGGGATTTCCAGAACATTTCGTACAAACATTATCCATAATTCTCTATTGACTGTCTCTTCTAAATAGATTTATTCATTGGCATCTATCTATGAATATATGACATCTATAGCGGATATTAATCTAATACTTTTTTTACAATCACTAATTACACTTCTTGCTATACTGGATCCTATTGGAAATATTCCTATCTTCTCCTCTCTAACTAGTAAATTGTCTAAGAAAGAACGTATTTCTACTGTTAATAAATCTGTTATTATTTCTACATTCATATTACTTGGTTTTGGATTCTTTGGTGAATATTTGCTCATATTGCTTGGAATAACTATGAATGATCTTAAACTAATTGGAGGTTTGATCTTGCTTATTTTCTCTATTGATTATGTACTAGGTCGTAATACTAATTATCTAGACAAAAATTCTGAAACTAATCTTGCAGTATTCCCTCTTGCTATTCCAATTCTTGCAGGCCCTGGTAGCATAAGCCTCGTTCTCGTTATGTCTGGCTTATTTCTAAAATTCTTTGTAATAATAATCTCAATTTTTGTATGTTGGTGTAGTATAAGACTCGGTTCAGGCCTGTTGAAATTTTTAGGTAAAGATGGAACTCAGGCAATTTCACGAATCATGGGATTATTGATTGGAGCTGTTGCAATAAAACTTATTCGTGAAGGTATATTCGAATTAATTCAATAGTCTTCGGAATTAAGTTTATCCAATAGTTTNACCACAAGTAACTTGTGAAATGTATTATTCTCATCTCAACTTTCTCTACCCTGGAAGAGGCAAAAGAAATATCCCATGATGCAATAAATGAAAAATTTGCTGCTTGTGCAAACATTGTGCCTGTTAATTCTATTTATTCTTGGAAAAATTCTATCGAATCTTCTAATGAATTTCTTGTAATCTTTAAGACAACTAGTTCTAATATTTCTAAATTACGTGATTTCATTTCTGATCGACATGGATACGATATCCCTGAAATTATTGACTTTGAATTAGANAATGTCAATGACTCGTATCTTAATTGGATGATTCAATCTACATTGTAAACTGGATATCTTAATGATGCAATAATTCCTCCGACTGCATCTATTTGTTTACCTACTTCTGTTGAACTATCTAATAGATATATTTGACCATTAAATTTTTCAATCCCATCGAGTAATGATATTACTTGATCTTCATCACTTAACTCAAAAACTTTACTTGATATCATTACCTTCTCAATTGCACCCATTTCAGCAACTTTTTTCACATCTTTAAAGCTATAAAATACCTTATTATCATTCTTAGAGATTCTATTTATTGCATCTTCAGTTGCTAAAGTCGCTGATGATAATTCCGAGTTTTTCATAAACTCCTTAATTGATGGGTGTTTTAAAGCCATGTACACTCCTTCTTGGCCTGCTAAATCTACTCCATCAATAATTGTAATTTTTTTATGAATTTTGTGTTTTTTATCNTCTATATAATTTCCAAACGCTCTTTTTACTTCTGTTGGCCCTGTTACAACAATCTTTGTATTATTCGAGTCAATATTTGTTACATTTTTTATTAATTCATCAAAAAATCCATCATATGTTGCTTTTGTTTTATATAATTTTCCAGCAAGTCCTGATAAAATATCTGGAAATACTCGTAAATGAGTTCCTGTCACTAGACCTATTCCTGCTTGCCTCCTGTCTAAAGTGATTATTATGTATCTGTCTGATGCTTTNACTCTCTTTTTCAATAATCCTATTTGAAAATCCTCAAATATCTTCTTTGAAATCACAACTGAATTCCCTAATGTTATGTTCATTGNATGATACGAGCCTTTACTTATTGATTCATCCGTCGTTTCTGTTATCTTTCCTGATATTCTAATCCTTTCTAACACTTGATCTATTGAAATTTTCTCTAGCTGTACTGATAATTTTACTGTTATTCTTTCTCCTTTGTCAGGTCTTGTAAATTCTTTCTGATTTTTTATTACTCGTTTTGTATGACTAGTAATTATGTCTCCGCTTTTCAGAACTCTCCTTAGTATCCATAAATCTTCTGTACTTTCAGGTGTTACGACAGCTATTCCAGGCTTCTTTCTTAGCCGACTAATTAACATGTTTATCTTATTTGATTGAATGTGATTATCTTTAAAGAAGTTTTATTATTCTTTATGTTTCCTATCCTGTTTGTGATTATTGATTTTATGCCGCTTGAATCTGCTAACTCAATTAATCTCTCTGTAACAATTCCATCAAATATCAGGTGCTCTGAANTTGAATTATCTTCAAGATTTTTCACTAATTCATTTACAGGTACTTTCAGTACTTCATTCAAACTTGAATCATACAAATGTGCTTCTAGACTACCTTCTAATTCTCCTAGAATNTCTTTTGCTTTAGTAACAAGTTCTACAGGAATCTCCTCAACTTCAGAATAATTCTTCTGTTCTACTGGAGCTTCATCTCTATTCCATGAATCATTATCGCGTCTCTGATAGTTATCGCGTCTCTGATAGCCACCTTCTCGTCTCTGATAGTTATCGCGTCTCTGATAGCCACCTTCTCGTCTCTGATCGCCGTTTCCATCTCTTGTATTATCGGATCCTTCTGATTTGTTTAGACATTCTAGTAATTCTACTGGAGTGAGTTCTTCTACTTCTTTTCCTCTTGTTGCTCTAGATACTTTTGTTAATTTCACAACACTACTCAATTCTCTTAGTATCAAATCTCCTCCTCTATCACCATCAAGAAATGCAGATAGACTCTTTGTTTTTGCTAATTCTACGATTGTTTGTGGGACATTTGTTCCTTCTACTGCTATAGTGTTCTCAATTCCAACTCTCATTAAATTCAATATGTCTGCTCTTCCTTCTACAACGATTATCTCATTAGAAGTGTTTATAGCCGGACCTGCTGGACATTCATCTTTACCGAATGCCAATATTTTTCCTTTTTGAATAGTTGATTCTGATATATCTTTTAACATATCTTCACCTTCACTAGATGATTTTGAAGCCCAATTTCTAGAAATTTCTTTTGCACGTTCGACAATCGCATTTCTTTTTACTGCTCTGACATCGTCAATTGATAATAGTTTAAATTTTGAACCACAAGGCCCTACTTTATCAATCTGCTCTACTGCTGCAGAAATTAAAGAAACGGTAGATATATCTGTACTCATTGGAATAGTAACTGATCCACCGGCTTTACCATTTTGTGATTCAATTATGATCTCTATTCTTCCTACTTTCCAGTTCTTTTGAAGCTCATTAAGATTCATTTCTGGTCCAAATAGGCCTTCAGTTTGGCCGAATATTGCACCAATAATGTCTGCTTTATCTACTGCTCCGTCTATCTCAAAACTCAGTTTTGCTAAATATTTTACTATGGTTTCGGGCAATTGAATTAACACCAATTAAATAATACTTTTCGTATATCATAACTAATACCTTTAATTAGAGACTACATTGATATAAAGATTACAACTGAGTTAGCAATATCTCGGCCATGTCCCTGATTCTCACTTCTAAACCGAATCTCTCTTCTTGTTTTTTCATTGTACGATATGTGGTCCAAATAGCACCGAAATTCAAGATAAATGTATATAGATTAAGTTTATTGTTCATTTTTAATTTAATTACTTTGTATACATCAGAATATACTTTGAAATGTTCTTTTACTTCTTCCACATATCCTGGAATATCGTTGATATTTCTATGTAATATCTCAGCACATTGAAGACTAGGGATTATTCCTTCACCAATTAATGGAAATACAGTACCTATTGCCTCTCCAACTCCAACAACATTACCTTGTGTAAATGGCTGACATACTTCTGGCGCTGATAATCTGATTGGTCTCCCTATTTTCTTTATTATTCTTCCACCGTGTTTCTTGTTGAAATTATCTAATTCTTCCATATGTTTTCGATAATAATCTCCTGCTCCTACATATGCAGTATTCTTCATTAATGGAAAATACCAAAAATATCCGCTTGCTGTACTAAATGGCTTTACATAAAAATCATCATAAGGTAACTTTTCATATTCTATCATGTATTCTACACATGGTACAAGTAGTTGATCAGTAATCTTTGGTAACATTACTCTTTGTAGACTGGTAGCATCGATTACCAGGTCGTATTCATCCGATGGAAATGTATTTGGTGTTATCCTCTCTCCATATTTGGCATTCAAACCCTTTGTCAAGTCTAACTCTAATTGATGTTTGTCATACGTAACAAGACCTTTACATCCCACTTTTCTTATTTTTCCCTTTAATTCTAAGTTAATATTACTACCATTGAAAAATACATAATCATTGAAATCAATATTTATCCGTGCAAAAATTCTTTCCATTTCGCTTTTTGCCGCTCCCCACGCGCAAACAGCATTGAATTCTCCTGCTTTCTGCATTTCAAATCCTTGTACTTCGTGTTCTTTACTTAATGTGTGCAATAAATATGAACCTGCTACTCCTAATCCAATTATTGCTATTTTCAAGATAGTTTGAGAATACTTATCTCGGTTTATATGTATAATGTTAAATTGTTATTATAGATGTAACTTCATAAAGAGATAAAAAGCCATAAACATTTAATTTAATTGATTTGCCAGAAAAAAATAGAAGCGAACTAGAAAAAGCCGCTCAGAAACCTGGAGAAGACGCTCTAAAACTACATCCATTTTATAAAGGTAAAATTGAAACAATGTTGAAATGTTCTATTCGATCTTTTGATGATTTTGCGATATGGTATTCCCCTGGAGTTGCAGCTCCTTGTAAAGATATTAGTAATAATAAAGAAAAAGTTTTTGAACATACTAACCGGGGAAATTCTATTGCAATTGTTAGTGACGGTACACGTGTTTTAGGATTAGGTGATATAGGTCCTGAAGCTGGTTTACCTGTTATGGAAGGTAAAGCTCTACTTTTCAAATATCTAGGTGGAGTTGATGCCGTGCCAATAATGTTAGACACTAAAGATAAGGATGAAATAATTCGATTTTGTAAAGTTATTGCCCCTACATTTGGTGGAATTAATCTTGAGGATATTGCAAGTCCAAAATGTTTTGATATTCTTTCTGAACTTCAACAAACTCTACCTATTCCTGTTTGGCATGACGATCAACAAGGTACTGCACTTGTAGTTATTGCAGGTATGATTAACGCTGCAAAATTTGTCAACAAAAGATTCGATACACTTAAGATTAGTTTAATTGGAAGTGGAGCAGCTAATGTTGCATTAGTCCGACTTCTAGCTAAAGCCGGCGTAGATATTAATAATATTGTTGTAGTTGATAGTCGCGGTATTATTAATCTTAATCGTGAAGATCTCAAGAATAATCCTNTAAAATGGAATATTGCTCAAACAACTAATAAATCTCAAATCGCCGGTGGTATAAAAGAGTCTTTACAAGATGTTGATGCATGTATTGCACTATCTAAACCTGGTCCAGGGGTTATTGAAGGGTCTTGGATTAAAGAAATGTCGGATAGTCCTATTGTCTTTGCATGTGCTAATCCTGTACCTGAGATTTGGCCTTGGGATGCAAAAAATGCAGGAGCTGCGATAGTTGCAACTGGCAGATCTGATTTTCCAAATCAGGTTAATAATTCATTAGGTTTTCCAGGATTATTCAGAGGTGCTCTAGATGTTAGAGCACTAAAACTTACTGATGGAATGTGTTTGGCCGCAGCATCTGAAATTGCTTCTTATGCGGAAAAAACAGGCCTCTCTGAGACTCATATCGTTCCTACAATGGACGCACTTGAATTATTTGCTCATGAAGCGGCAGCAGTAGCAATGAAAGCTATTGAAGAGGGAGTGGCTCAAATTAAATTAGACAAGTCTGAAGTTTATGAAAATGCCTTAGAGATCATTAAGCGTTCTCGTAATATTACACGTAGCCAAATGGATTTAGGATTTATTAAACCTGCACCGTGATTATTTGTTTAATTCAGCAGAAAATAATTTGATAAATTTATTTAGTTTATTATCGGGAATACGAGCTCCACACGCTTTATTGTGACCTCCTCCCATTCCTCCTAGTTCTGGTGTTATCTTAGCTACTATCTTTCCCAATTCTGCCTTTGAATTATATCTTGCACGAAATGACATTTCATAATGACCATTTATAGTATTATGTCTATATGCAAATGCTACTGGAACATTTAATTCACCTATAATCATGTTTGCTACCAAACCTATTGTCGGATTACTTGATTCCATACATGCAAAATTCTTGTAAGATTTTGCTTCTTTATTAACTATCTTCATTATATTCTTCATTCTTTCTGCTTGTTTATTCGCTAGTTCTGGAACATCTTTAATTTCATGTGGAAAACTCAATTCTTGAAATGCATCAACAATCTTATTTCCAAACTGTGGTTTTGCTCCATCATATGCTAATGCATATGCTAACATTGTCGATTCAAGTAATACTAATTGACGATCATAGTTACTAATCAAACTTTTTGCGATTTGTTGATGATCCATATAATCTGTTATTGCTGCATAACAAGCTAATATTGCCGCTTCTTTTGGCACTTTTTTCTTTAATAATTCATATGTTAGTACTCCTGCGCATTCTTTTCTCGAATGTATTAATTTCACTTTTGCTTTTAGTATNTTTTTCTTTGTACTCGGTTTCAAAATATGATGATCTATGTAGGTAAATTTACCTTTTTTTGTTATTCTNTTACATTCCTCAATAAATCTCTCTGAAATCGAATCATTCATGCCCAAATCACAAACATACACGTTTGCATTATCTGGAATATTCTCTAGTGTTTCTATTATCTTGTCATAATTTACAAGAAATGTTTTTCCACCATTTGCTAATTTCACTATTGACGCGGATGCTATTCCGTCAACATCTTTTCCATGGGAAATACAATATGTTTTTCTTTCTTCTTTCATTCTTTCCAAAATCCTCTTGTAGTTACATAAACTTTTTCTGCAAAATATATCTTTCTAAATAGGTCCTCTTCATCTGTTTTATTTCTTAATACCCTTGCTGCAGTATCTGGACCTATTCCATAAGCTGATAGTGTAATTATTGCTTCTTTACCATAATTCTGTATTAATGATGAAACTTTCCATAATTTTCTATAATATATGTTCTCATCACGCGTTAATTTCTTCTTTTTCTGTTTCTTTTTGATAATTTTTCCAATTTCCATATCTGATACGTATGTTCGTGTAACAATTCTTGATCTACATCTTGGACAATTAATATCTACATTCATTAAATTTTTTGGTTTAATCACTGTCTCCCAATTACCACAAGTTAAACACAATAGTTTGTTATTTGTTTCTTCTAATCTCTTTTTTACTAATTCAATAATACTTTTTTCAACTGTTAATGGTAGTGCCGCAAACGTCCTAGCATAATCTAATATTGGTCTTGCTAAAGCTGAAAATTCTGATACTCTTACATATTTAATTGTAATTATTTCTTGTTTGATTTTCTCCATTATCTCTAATGTATTTTTTAAATCATATTTTTCAAGAATTAATTCTCTCATTATTTCTCTATCTAGTGGCGTATTTTTGAATCTCTCTTTTATAAGACGTGCAGCTCGTTTATCGTATTTTGAATCTTTGCTTACAACTCCAAATCTCTTTGCAACATGCCAGGTTTTCCAATTAAGTGGATGTGTTCCTATTACAGCAACTTCTANTATACTCTTAAAATCTATTTCTTGTTTTAGCGTTTCTTTTATGTATTCTTGAGATAATTTACCCTGTGATGATAGTGATATTCTATACGCATCCGATTTTGAATCTACTAAATAACCATTCTTTGAAGATATTATGGTTGATAGTAATGTAGATAATGTTTGATTAACTCTAGAACCAAAACATGAATGTATCACTATTGACTTATTTGTAATTGACTGTTCAATNACCAGTGTCTTTTCATCTGGAATCATTCCTAAGGTATTTTTTGTATCANCAATAANTTGTTTTTGTTCATCACTAATTCTATTCTCATTATTATTCCCAATTTCTTTTCTCAATATTCCAACTCTCTGCGCAGTTTTATATTCTACAGGTATTAGTTCTCCAATCCAATGAGGCACTCTTGACACTTCTGAGAACATGGGTTCTACATATACTATCATTTTGTCATCATCAATCGACACTATTCTCCAAGAATTTCCCTTTAGTATGAATGGTTCACCAGGTTCTGCATATTCTCCTACAAATAACTGATCTAATCTTCCTATGNTTCTTTTCTTTGAAATATCTATTACCTCAAATTGAACTGAGTCTGGTATTGTTGACAAATTATNATAATAGTATTCAAAAATCTTATAGCCTTTTCTGATTGTTTTGCCATCAAATCTGACTATTCCTTGATTATTTAACAAATTAATGGNCTCGATTATTTCTTCTCTTCCTGTATTTCTAAAAGGATATGCTCTTTTTGTTATCTTAACTACTTTATCTATCTCTATATTTCCATTTTCCATNAACATGCCTGTAATCTGATGACATAGC
This sequence comes from Nitrososphaerota archaeon, assembly GCA_013306035.1. Classification (GTDB taxonomy): domain Archaea; phylum Thermoproteota; class Nitrososphaeria; order Nitrososphaerales; family UBA57; genus UBA57. The sequence continues at coordinate 5,198 of JABUBF010000013.1, read as the reverse complement.
ACATCTAGTGAATTTTCATGAATGCTTATCTCTTCTAAATCCTTTTGTTTAACTCTATCAATCAGCGCTAATGATTCTAATTCGTCATCAATACGATTCGTGAGAATAATTCCGGTCGACGTCTCGCCAGTTCTATGTTTACTTCTTCCCATTCTCTGCATTAGTTTAATTGCTTGTCTTGGTGATCCAAATTGCATAACATTGTCTATACTGCCTATGTCTAATCCTAGTTCAAGAGATGACGTACATACCACTAATATTGGTTGTCCACTTTTCAATCTTGTTTCCGCATCTTCTCTCGCTTCTCTTGATAATGAACCATGATGAATCTCAATTGGGAATTCAGGTTCCTTTGCTTTCAAAATTGAACCTATGGCTTCAGCTTCAACTCTCGTATTAGTAAATAATAATGTTGCTTTATTTGTCTCTCGTAATCTTTTCAGAATAACACGCGCTACTTCAAATAAATCTCCTTTAATGTATTTGTTTGCAATATCATATTCTTTCTTTGTATGATCTAGCACCGCAGTTGACTTGTAAGCTTCTCCAGATAGTAGCTGTAATCCAGCGCTCACATTTCCTAATGTTGCTGATAAACCAATTCTTACAATCTTAGTAGGTGTTAATTCTTGTAATCTTTCTAGGGATAATGTCAAATGCGTTCCTCTTTCATTACCAATTAATTCATGAAACTCATCAATAATTACATATTTTGTATCTGTCAGTATCTCTCTTGTAGATTTATTACCAATCATTATACCTAATGTTTCTGGTGTGGTTATCAATACATCTGGGGGTTCTTTAGTTATCTTTTGTTTTTCTAATCTTGTAGTGTCTCCGTGTCTAATATTTACTCTTAATCCTTCATCTTCTGCATATTTTATAANTCGTCTAAATATATCTCTATTTANTGCTTTCAANGGCGTAATATATATTGCAGATACCTTGTTCTTCTTCTTGTGATTAATACTTCCCATTATTACAGGTATTATTGCAGCTTCTGTTTTTCCTGAACCAGTTGGAGCAATCAGTAAAACATTTTCTTCTTTTACTATTTTAGAATAGGAATTCTTTTGAATATCTGTTAATTTATCAAATCCAATTTTAATATATTTCTCTTCTACAGATTTCTTAAATTCTTGACTAGACATGATAGACCTTAGATATCTCTAACATTGCATAAATTCATATCCGTCAGTTTTTGTTGTTAGCTCTAGTGTGGTATATTTGACAAAAATACTTGTCTATTGTGAAATCTTTGATTTATTAACTTGATATTCGTAGATAAAAATCATCGCTATTGACAATATAAAAAGTAGAATTAAAAGAAAAGACTGCCANCNGAAATATTCAGTAATCGACATGTATGATATTACGTTAATTCTACTCATTTAACTTTTACGAGTATTTAATAATGCANAATTATTATTAGAANGAAATTACTATAATTTTAGTGACTATTGATGCAACGATATTACAATTCTGAACAAATCCGAGCCATTTACGATAAAATGAGCACCAATATTGAGAAATTACGATCTATTAGTTCTACGCCATTGACTCTTTCTGAAAAAATTATTGCCGGACATATGAATTATGATTCTATCGCAACATACACTACTGGTAAAGATTATATCTTTCTCAAACCTGATCGTGTTGCATTGCAAGACGTTACTGGACAAATGGTTATCTTACAATTCATGCAATCTGGATTAACGGATGTTTCTATACCTACTACAGTTCATTGTGACCATCTAATACAAGCCCGTACATCTGCATCTGACGATACTAAACATTCTCTTTATGAAAATAATGAAATCTATCAATTCCTTGAATCATCTTGTCGTAAATACGGCATCGGTTTTTGGAAACCTGGAGCTGGAATAATTCATCAAGTTCTACTTGAAAATTATTCATTTCCTGGAGGTTTAATGATTGGAACCGATTCACATACTCCTAATGCTGGCGGTTTAGGTATGCTTGCAATCGGAGTTGGTGGAATAGATGCCTCGGAAGTTATGGCTGGTTTCGATTGGGAAGTTCTTCTTCCCAAACGTATAGGTGTACATCTTACCGGAGAACTAAGNGGTTGGTGCTCTGCTAAAGATATAATTCTCTACCTAGCTTCTATTCTTACTGTTTCNGGAGGAACAAATTCTATTATAGAGTATTTTGGACCTGGAACAAAATCCATTAGCTGTACTGGTAAAGCTACTATTACCAATATGGGTGCTGAATTAGGTGCTACTTCTTCTNTATTTCCATTTGATGATTCTATGATAAAATATTTGAAGATTACTAATCGNCAATACATTTCTGATATTGCTGAAAAATACTTGGAGTTACTTTGTGCAGATAGTGACATTGAAAAAAATCCTAATAAATATTTTGATAAAGTTATTGAAATTAATTTATCGGATCTAGAACCCTATGTTGTTGGACCACATACTCCTGATCTTGCCCGACCAATTTCTCAACTCTCTAAAGATGTAATTGATAATGATTATATCGATAATATTGCAGTTGCACTAATTGGCAGTTGCACCAATTCATCTTATGAAGATATGTCTCGTGTTTCTGACATTGCAAAACAAGCACAAAATAATGGAATAACCGCAAAAATTCCACTTTTAGTTACTCCTGGTTCTGAACAAATTCGAGCTACCATTCAAAGAGATGGACAACTTGATAATCTTGAATCTATTGGCGCTACAGTTCTTGCAAACGCTTGTGGACCCTGTATTGGTCAATGGAATAGACCTGAAGCTCAAAATATCAGAAATACTATTGTAACTTCTTTTAATAGAAATTTCCCTGGTCGAAACGACGGAAGTCGTGAAACCATGAATTTTATTGCTAGTCCTGAAATTGTAGTTGCACTATCTCTAAGCGGACGATTGTCGTTTAATCCACTGAAAGATTTTCTGGTAGACGATCAAGGTAATGAATTCAAATTAACTCCTCCTGAATCTACAGACATTCCGAAAAATGGTTTTATTTCACCTGAAAATGTTTTCATACCTCCTAGTTCTAATCCTGAAGTTGATGTTACCATCTCTCCTGACAGCAAAAGATTACAACTCTTAGAACCATTTTCTAGTTGGAATGCAAAAAAATATTCTAACATTACAATTCTTGCTAAAGTAAATGGAAAATGTACTACTGATCATATATCTCCTGCTGGTTACTGGTTACGNTATAGAGGTCATATTGATAATATTAGTGATAATCTATTACTTGGCGCTTCTAACTCTTTTACTAAAAATATTGGAACTGGAATTAATAATCTAACTAATGATGTTGGTAAATTTGCTGAAATAGCTCGTTCATACAAGTCCCANGATATTCCTTGGTTAATTATTGGCGATCATAATTATGGCGAAGGTAGTAGTCGTGAGCATGCTGCAATGTCTCCTCGACATCTAGGATGTGTTGCCGTTATTGCTAAAAGCTTTGCACGTATTCATGAAACAAACTTAAAGAAACAAGGTGTTCTTGCGTTGACCTTTAACGATGAAACAGATTATGATAAAATCAAACAATCTGACCAGATAACTATTAAAGATTTGAATAACTTCTCTAAGAATAAAACATTAGTTGGAATTATTAATCATGAGGATGATACTAGTGAAGAANTCATTCTAATTCATTCATATANCAATTCTCAAATTGAATGGTTTAAACAAGGTTCTGCACTGAACGTTTTACGCTCACGTATCTCATNATTCAGTTTCTATTAAAGTTAAAAATTCCTTCATTTTCTTTATTAGAAAATCTCTATGCTCTTTACTCGATAAATCTAATTTAAATTCATTCATCACTTTCATCTGCATATCGTTCTCCCATTCCAAAAAACATTCATTACAAACTGATTCTTGAATTTCCACGCCTAAATCTCCCTTAAAATTCATCACTTCGATGGATTCTTTACTCATTTTACACTTTATGCAATCTATCATTGTATTATAAAATACCTTATTATCAAAAAAGCCTTGTTGTATATAATTATATATTCTTGAAATACGAAAAGAACTTGTGACTGTTTCTAGGAATAAATTCAAAAAAACACTTGGCTCATTTGCTACTGGTGTTACAATTGTAACTACTTGTCTTAATAATAAGCGTCATGGGCTTACTGTAAATGCNTTTTCCTCTTTATCAATGGATCCACCACTCGTTCTTATCTGTATAGATAAAAAAACTGAATCTAATAGAATTCTTAAACAAAGTAAAATTTTTGCTATCAATATACTTAATAAAAAACAGAAAAATCTTAGTAAAATATTTTCTGACCCAAATAACAAAAACCGATTTTATGGTGTAAAAACTACAACAAAGATAACCGGTTCTCCAATTATTGTAAATTCTTTAGGTTATATTGATTGTACTGTGGAAAAAATTATTCCTGCAGGCGATCATNATATATTCATCGGAAAAATTAAAACATTAAATAGTAAAAATCTTGATCCATTAATCTATTNCCGTGGCAATTATCTTGTCTAAATCATTACCAAAACGCATCGCTGTATGCGGCAGTAATGTACTTACATCTCAATCTGTTATTAATATTGCAGAAAATCTTGGTTCAGAAATTGGAAAACATAATGGAATTCTTTTGTGCGGTGGTATGGGTGGTGTAATGGAATCTGTTTCTCGTGGAGTAAAGAAATCTAATGGTATTACTGTGGGAATACTACCAAATGAAAATAAATCTGATGCTAATCCATATANTGATATAATTATTAATACGTCTCTTGGTAAAATGAGAAATTTTTTTGTTGTAAGTATAGCTGACGTTGTGATAGGAATTGCTGGAAGTTGGGGTACTCTGTCTGAACTTTCGATGGCTATGAATCTTAATAAAAAAGTTATTCTTCTAGCGAATACTGGCGGTGTGGTTGATTTATTGATTAATTCTAAATCTCAAACNCCCTCTGGCACTTTTTTTATTGCCAAAGATGTAAACTCTGCAATTAGTGAGGCATTTTCTTCTAATTAATAAAAAAAGTAGTTTTCTCTAGCTTGAAATCTAGTGAATATATATATTTGAATAATTNATAATATCTATATGCACTTAATGACTAATNATAAATTCAGTATTTTNATTATTTCGATATTTCTTTCAGCGATTCTTTTACCTATATCCTATGCTCAAGCNCCTGCTGTTNTNACAAATTTTACCGTTCTTGATCCAAATG
>JABUBF010000012.1 GCA_013306035.1 Nitrososphaerota archaeon | reverse complement strand
CAGTCCTTGCAGCAATTGCAGTAATACTACAAATAGTCATAATCGTTAGAGGAAACCTCCTCAAAAACTAGATAAATGTGGCGCGTTTACGCGCTCCATTTCTTTTTTTTTATTTTTGTGTTAGTGGAACATTTGTTCTATTTATTCTGAATAATTCTTAATTCAGGCATAGGAATTATGTAATTCATCTTTGAATATTTTTCTTCTACTTTCTTAATTATCTCATCTGCATAGTTCCATGCAAAAATCATTAGATAATCTGGAGTTTCTTTTTCTAAGATTTCAGGACCTATTATTGGTATATGACTTCCAGGCGTGAATAATCCTTGTTTTAATGGAGAATCTTCTATAATCAATTCAATATTCTCGTTGGTTAACCCTATTGAATTAATCATGGTACTTGACTTTGCAGGTGCTCCATATCCAAAAATTTTCTTATTTTCTTTGTTTAATCTTTCAAATAATTCCCTAATCTCATTTATGTTATTTTGAAGTTTATCATTGAATTTTTCCATAGTTTGTAATTTATCTATGCCATTTTTTCTTTCTTCATTTATTAATTCGATTACACTTTGTTGGATTTCTATCTCTTCTGATATATATACTCGTATTGATCCACCGTGTGTAGGAATTTTTTCAACTCTATATACATTCATCTCATGTTTATTGAATAAATTAATCAAAGAATGTATTGTGTAGTACATTACATGTTCATGATATATATTGTCAAATGTCATATCATTAATCATATCGGCAAAATATTGTACTTCAATAATATATGTTCCATCTTCTGATAATAGCGATTTAACATTTTCAATAATCTCATGATATTCATCTAAATGAGCAAAAACATTTGATGCAACTACTATGTCTGCTTTTCTTTTTTCTGATATGATTTTATCTACCGTGTATTTATCAAAGTAAGAACAGATTGTTTCAAGCCCTTTATCGTTAGCTTGTTTTGCTAAATTTCTTGCCGGTTCAACTCCTACTGATTCACATCCTAATTCTAATAGAGGTTTTAATAACACTCCATCATTTGATCCAATATCAACCACTAACTTGGGGTTGAATTCCGATTTAATTTTAACAGCCAAGTCTGTGAAATGTTTTCTTAATCCACCTGAGATAGAAGATGCATATGCATAGTCTAAGAACAATTTGTCTCTTGGTATATAACTTTCATCAGTTAATTGTACCAATAAACAGTTTTTACAACAAGTTACATCTAGAGAATATGATATTTCTTTCTGAAAGTCATCCTCTTTAAGAAAAGCATTAGCTGGAGGTTGCTTATTTAAAGAAATAAAACCTAAAAATTCCTCTTTATTACACGATCTACAATTCAAACTTCTGGCACCCTGATTATCGGTTCTTTATCTTTTATAATCACAATATCTGAACCATTCAATACTTCTAAACTTCCTGATAATATTCTTGAAATTATATTTGTTATTCTAGATGTATTTTGCTGATTCTCTGCATCATCTTGCCCAAATACCATTGCTCTCATTCCTGTATTCACTCCTGCAGGAGAAATTGAAATGCATTTAATTTCAGTATCCTGTACTTCTTTGGCCACTGCTTCTGTTAAACCCCTTACGGCAAATTTTGCGGCAGTATAAGCTGATAATCTTGGTACTGCTCTTCTACCTGCTCTTGATGATACATTAATTACAGTCCCTGAATTGCTTTTCTTCATTACTGGGATTATATATTTCATCATGTTGAATGTTGGCATAATGTTATCTCTTATAATAGAACTAAACATCTCTGAATTCATTTCTTCTATTAAAGCTAAATTATGCGCCACTCCTGCATTATTTATTAAAACATCTATGTGATTCTCATTTTCTAAAATAGTTCTTGTATACTTCTCAACATTACGTTCACCTGCTAAATCTAATAATTCAAAATTACAATTCTGTTTATCTTTTTCCGTTATTTCTCTTTCGTTTCTTGACGACGCATACACAATAGCACCTTCATTAATGAAATAGTTTAATAATGAATAGCCTATTCCACTAGAAGCTCCTGTCAAAACAACTATCTTATTCTCAAATTCTTTCATATTATTTCGTACGGTATTGTATCTTTGTCATATTTACCTTTAAGCCGTTTTTCTGTTGTCATTGCTAAAAATACTGAACTCTCGAGAAACTTCATTGCATGAGGAACTCCCGGCGCACTATATACCATTTCTCCCGCTTTTACTATTGCCTTTTCTATCTTTCCACTCTTTCTCTCTTCATAATACTCCATCTTTCCTTTAATTATGTATGACCAATGAGAATCTCTCTTATGATAATGGTTTGCTCTTACTGCACCTTTCTTGGATGTTATAATCACAATGCTTGTAACTGGATTCTCTAAAATATTTGTGATTTTTCCTCTCTTGTCTACAAATGATTCTTTTATCTTGATTACTCTTATTGCCATTATAAATTCCTCATCCAATTTACTGTTCTCTCTATACCTTCTTCAAATGATATCTTTGGTGTATATCCGAAATCTCTTTTTGCTTTTTCTATAGATAATGATAATTTCATTCCTTTCTCGCCTGACCTCCATGGCAAGTTCTTTATCTCTGACTTGCTATTTGTTTGTTTTATAACTAAATCCGCTATATCTTTTATCGAATAATCTTTACCGTATGCTATATTATAAACACCCTTGACTTCAGATTCTGCCATTGATATTATCGCATCAACTAGATTTTGTACATAATTAAAGTCCGTTGATTGACTACCATCTCCCTCTATGGTAATTAACGCATCTTCTAAAGCTTGTTTGATAAATATCGGTATTACTTGTTGTAATCTCGAATTCGGACCAAATAATCCACTACTTCTAATTACTGTTATAGGCAATCCAAACGATTCAGCATAACTTTGACACATTAAATCAGCAGCAGCTTTCCCCGCACCATATGGATCTGTCGGTCTCAATACGTCGTCTTCTGACACTGATGAATTTTCTGCCTTTCCATATACATTTTTACTACTCATAAAAATTAATTGTGTATTCTTCTTCACTCGAATTAGTTCTAAAACATTTATCAAACCTGCNGTATTTGTATGAAACGAATATTTAGGAGAAGAAAGAACTAGAGGAACATCTGCCTGAGCTGCTAAAAATAATATGCAATCAATATCTGTAATATCTTTTTCATTCAAATCTTCTGCACTTTTCCAAATATAATTTATTGACTCCATTTTATCTCCTATTCGATTTGCATAATNAGGTCCAATTATATCTGATACAGAAACATCCGCTTGTTTTTCTAGTAACTCAGTAATTACGTGTGACCCTAAGAACCCAGAGCCGCCTACTATTAGATAGTTCTTCATTGAATACTTTGGAATTCCAATACATTATATATGAATCTTCATGAATTCTGTTTATATGAAAATAATTGGCTGTATGCAAGTTGGAGGAAACTGTTCTTGGATATTAGATTCTAGTCTGACGAATATGTCTGAAATAGTGGATGAAATTATTCTTGTTGGAGGNTGCGTTTCTGATGATAGTAAAAAAATTATTGCAAGGTGCAACAAAGTAGTTGAAACTAATTTCTATNCTGATAATCAATCTCGTATTGAATGGAACGATATGAATTCTCTCTTACGTATGGCAAAAAATCACNATGCCGATTGGATTTTGTTTATGGACGCAGATGAAACATTTGAACCNNNATTTAANACAACAATTCGTNATNANATNAATAATCCTGATGTAGGAATNTATAAATTTCGNCGATATTGGCTTTGGAATACCGCGGAACAATATCGAGTAGACCGACCTGAAAAATTTTCTTCTCTTGCCTACAATAGTTACTTGGTTCGTTCTACGCCCGCTCTTCATTTTCCTAATCCTGCTGGAACTTTATGGAAAAGATTAATCAAACATTTACAAGGTAAAGAGAAACTCAGACCATATTTTGGTAGAGAGCCTATTACTGGAATAGNGGGTAACACTATTGAAAGTGACATTGTACTACTTCATCATGCTGCCTTGAACTGGAACCAATTTGTTAAAAATCAGATGTGGTATGGAATGATGCTTGCTAAAAGGCAACCAAATTCTTCTGAATCTGATTTGTCCAACCAACTTTATAGTATATTAGATGAATCAACTCTCGAATTGAAACCTATCAATAAAGATTGGTTATAAAAAACTTATTCTAACTTCTTTACTTTTGCATGTTCATCTAAAATTCCTTCTATCGCCAGTATGTCCTTATAATATACTTTTGACTTGAAGTCACAATATCCGCAAATTACTCTTATAAAACTAAATTTTGGATCCATTGTTACTCTTAATGAACATGGCAGTTCTCCTCCATTATCGTCTTTAAGTGGACACGAGCTNCATTTTACTCCATTTACTGTTCTAATGATTCTAAATTTACCTTTCTCGCTCAATAAATAATTCACGTTCGAATGAGTCTATTGCCAATTTTGACGTTATTCCTCCCCTAGGTTTGAACTTCATCTCAATTAACAATCTCTTTGGTTTGTACACATGTATCAAATCATCATAAATTACATTAATTACTCTTTCATACGAAGCAATTTGATTTCTATATTGTTGTAGATATACCTTTAAAGATTTTAACTCAATTATAGATTTTTCTGGAATCATTGTTATAGTTATTGTTGCATAATCTGGTTGATTCTTTGCTCCATAAAATGTAAATTCTGGCGCATCTATCTCAATTTCATAAGGCTCTAAAGATGGGTTTATTATCTTTTTTAATACGCGTTTATTGATTTTCAATACAGTCATTTATTACTATATAATCACTATTTACATCTTAATTAGATTATCCCAAGCCTATTGCATGGTATTCTAATTTGTTGAATTGTTTCTTCGAAAAGATTCTACGACCATCAATTATAAGTGGCCTTTTCATCAATCGAATAAAATCTTTAGGTTTGAGCATCTTGAATTCTTTCCATTCAGTCACAATAATACAGCAATCTGAATTGCGTATACAAGACTCTGAATCTTTCGCGTAGGTGATAGAACTTCCAAATATTCTCTTCATATTATTATTTGCTATAGGGTCATAGACTCTGACTTTAGCCTTCTTGTCTAACAATCTCTTGATAATTTTAATTGACGTAGCGTCACGTATGTCATCGGTTTCAGGTTTAAACGCAAGTCCTAGAATTGATATCCTTTTTCTTTCTAATTGGCCTAATTCTTTATTTAGAATATTAAACACACTCATAAATTGCGTATCGTTAATCGCTAATACTGACTGCAAAATTTCTGAATTAACACCTAATTCCTTACTAAAAGCAATTAATGCTTTAACGTCTTTCGGAAAACATGATCCACCAAAACCCAAGCCTGCATTAAGAAATGACTCAGAAATTCTTTTATCCATACCAATTGCATATTTAATCTCATTCACATCGCCATCTGGTATTCGTTCGGCTATTCTTGATATATAGTTCATAAAACTTATCTTCGTTGCCAATAATGAATTGTTTGCGTATTTAATTAGTTCAGCATTGCTTAGTGTTGTATAAACTATAGGAAGATTCTTCCTATAGATTTTTTTGAATAATTTATAAATAATTTTCTTATCTTTCTCTGAATTTACTCCAACTACAATCTTATCAGGTCTTAATGTATCATTTATCGCACTACCCTCTTGCAAAAATTCTGGATTAACTATTACTCCAAAGTGTATTGAATTTTTTTTCCTTGAATGTTTTTCTAAATTATCTATTATCTTTAATGCCGTTCCAGGAACAACTGTACTCTTTATAACAATTACAAAATATTCTTCTATATCCTTTATTGCAATGGCTATATCTTTTGATGCTTGTTCTATATATTTCAAATCTATTGAACCATTTTTCCGACTTGGTGTACCTACTGTAAGAAATATTATCTTTGCTTTTGTTACATCTGCCACTTTTCTACTTAATGATAATCTATTCTTTTTGATGGCTTTTTCTAGTAATTCATTCATATATCTCTCATGAATTGGAGAATCTGCATTCTTTATCCTGTTTATTTTTTTACTATCGATATCTACACCTAACACATTTATTCCTCTATCTGCAAAGCAAACGGCGGTAGAAAGTCCTACATAACCTAAACCTACAAAAGCCACGTCATATTCCATACATATTCTGATGATACATTGAAATAAATGGATTATGAGAATATTATAGGGGTTAATAGTGTTAAAGAAAGTAGTTATTCCTGTAGCAGGTCGTGGAACTCGATTACTTCCTACTACAAAAGTTCAACCCAAAGAAATGCTCCCTGTTTTCTCTTCGTTTNAAGGCGATATATTACTAAAACCAATGGTTCAGATTATCTTTGAACAATTATTTGATTTTGGTATTCGTGATTTCTGTTTTATTGTTGGCCAAGAAAAACGCGCTATTAAGGATCATTTTTCTCTAGATTATCGATATCTCGATGACCTATCTAACAAAAAAAATAATATTTCATATAAAGATATGAAATTCTTTTACAAACGCATAGAAAAATCAAATATTACTTGGATTAATCAAAGTCATCAGTTAGGTTATGGACATGCTGTTTCATTAGCTTCTTCTTTTGTTGGTAACGATGATTTCATTTTACATGCTGGTGATACCTTAATTGTACAACCAAATAGACAACATCTTACTGTCTTGAATAAATTATCTAGTAGATCTGATTGTGTTGTAGCATTGGAAAAAATTTCTGAACCAAGTGCATATGGTGTCGTAATCGGCAAACGCACAAAAAAANATTCTCTTCCTTCAAATGAAAAGGTATACGAAGTAATTCAAGCTGTTGAAAAACCATCGAAAAAAATTTCTAACCTTGCTATTATGGCATTAAATAAGTTTACTCCTGACGTCATGAAAATTTTAAAGAAAATTCCTGCTGGATATGGAGGAGAAATACAGATTACTGATGCAATACAGTATATGATTGATTCAAAGATGGATGTTTTGGGATATGAATATCATCATTCTTGTACACGGCTTGATATTGGCACACCAGATACTTATTGGCATGCTCAACAATCTTCTAAAAAACTTGCTACTAAAGGTTGGATGTAATTGAGCGACATAATAAATTCTGACATAGCAACCCTTCTATCTGACAACAAAAAATTTCGTATCTCAGATAAACAATTCTTGATTACTGGAGGTGCGGGTTTCTTAGGAAGTTGGTTGTGTGACCTTCTAATAGCAAAGAATGCTCGAGTATATTGTATCGATAATCTATCTTCTGGCCGTGCTGAAAATATTAAACATCTATTAAAGAATAAATCTTTTGTTTTTAAAAAACATGATATCACAAAAAACACTCTTAATGTAAAACCTGATTATATTTTTCATTTAGCTAGTAGACCCTCTCCNGATGATTATCTAAATAATGCAATACAAACTATTGACGTGAATACTGAAGGAACTAAAAAAATTCTTGAACTCACCAGAAAAACTGATGCAAAACTTCTATTCACTTCTACTTCTGAAGTCTATGGCGAGGCAACTGTTTTTCCAACTCCTGAAAATTATTATGGAAACGTAAATCCATCTGGACCTAGATCATGTTACGACGAAAGTAAACGATTATGTGAATCTTTATGTATGGCTTACAACAGAACCTATGGCCTTGATCTGCGAATTGTAAGATTATTCAATACATACGGCCCACGACTTCGTGGCGATGGCAATTATGGCAGAGCGTTATCTAGATTCATTTGGCAATCTATAAACAATCAAAGAATTACTATCTGGGGAAATGGAAAACAAACACGATCATTTTGTTATATTACGGATATGATTAATGGATTAATGGGTTCTTTACTTGTTAAAAAAACNAAAGGTGAAACCATTAACCTTGGAAATCCTAAAGAAACACGAATTGTTGACTTGGCAAATATGGTCATTAAGTTAACNGACAGTAAATCTAAAGTTAAATATTTACCGATGCCTGACAACGATCCTCGACGTCGTTTACCAAAAATAACTAAAGCCAGACAAATAATTGGCTTCAATCCTCGTGTTAAACTTAATCAAGGACTTTCTAAAACTATTGAATGGCAAATAGATAGATAACAGGCCCGGAGAGACTTGAACTCCCGATCTCCAGCTCCGCAAGCTGACGCCTTAATCCAATCTAGGCTACGGGCCTATACATACAATTTGTAATCACTAGAATATAAAATCAAATATAGATGCAAACGATTTATAGATATTGTGAGCTTGCTTAAAACAAAGGAATACGTCATTTCATTTATATCGCAATCTATAGGAATTCCAAACGGGTTGGAATCCATATATGAAGACATTCCTGAAGATATAGTTAAACAGATATCTATTGCACTAACAGGGAAAGACGTACACACAGAAANTTTTGAAGAGGACGATTCTCCAATAGTTGATGAATTCATACAATGGGCTCAAGAAGTTTATGAAGAAGTGTGTAAAGAAAACAATATTCCCGCGGTTTGGAAAAGTAGATGGCCGAATAGTAAAAGTTTTGCAGTTGCATTAACACATGATTCAGATAGTATTGAGGTTACAGAAGAACATTTACAGAAAGTTAAAGATCGTTTTAGTGAAAGTGATTTAAAGGAAGCATTAGAAGGACGAAAGAATTTATACTGGAATATAGAAAGAATCAAAGAAATTGAAGATAAATTTAGATTCAAATCGTCTTTTTATTTTCTAACAAGTGAATATAATGTTGAACAATACAAGGATGTTTTGGACGAATTAATGAAGAATGGTTGGGAAATAGGATTACATGCAGGATTTGACACACACGATAATGAAGATAAGATGAAAGAAGACATAGTAGAATTCAAGAAACAATTAGGATATAGGCCAAGAGGCGTGCGTGAACATTACTTACAATTTGATTATCACAAAACATTAGACTTCTTAGAAAGAAATGAATTTGTATATGATACTACATTAGGTTTTAGAGAACATCCCGGTTTCTTTTTAGGAACATCTATGCCATTTTATCCTCCAAAAGAGAATTGGGAAAGAAGAAAGATAATAGAATTACCATTAATCATAATGGACACAAGTTTATGGGGATACATGGATCTAGATGAAGAATCTGGAATGAAAGTAATAGAATATTACATTGCAAATATCAAAAAGTTCGGTGGCCTTCTCACAATATTATGGCATCAAGAAGCATTTTTGATGAAAAGAGGTGAGATTTATACACGTATTTTAGAAAAATTATCTAAAGAAAATTGCTTTGTATCATCGGGAATCACTATCGCAGAATGGTGGAATAATAGAAATAATTCCGAGATATCAATCGTCGAAGATAGCCAGAAAGGGTGGAAATGCATCATAAACAATGCTGCAAANGGCATGTGCATAGAAGCAAAGATTTTTGACTTAACAAAGAGTATTTCAATTAATGGACCGGGAAGAATAATTGATAAATCAGAAGCTGAAGGAGAAATACATTATAGGATTGAATTAGAAGGAGATTGTGAGTTATTTTATGTCTAAAAACATTTTGGTTACAGGTTCTGGTGGGATAGGTGGAGTAAATTTTGTCAATGCATTGAAGATTGCCAAGAGAGAATACATAATTTCGGGAACTGATTTTAACAAATATTATTTAGAGTTACCGAATCTAGATTTCAAATACAGAACACCAAGACATACGGATTCTAAATTTCTAGAGAAGATTAAAGAAATAATTGATAAAGATAAAATTGACTTTTTACATCCAAGTCCACATTCTGAAGCTAGTGTAATTGCAAAGGAGATAGATNAGATAAACACCGCAACATATTTGCCTAGATACGACATCATAATTAGAGATAAATTACAAACTCAGGAGATCTTAAAAAGAAACGATGTTCCTGTAGCAAAAACCGAAACAGTGAATTCTTTAGATGAAGTCGAATCCACAAAGGAGAAATTCAGAGATGAGAAAGTTTGGGTGCGAATGAAAAGTGGTGCAGGAGGAAAATTAAGTTTATTGTGTGAGACTGTAGAACAAATACAAGATTGGATTAGAATATGGGTAAATAGAGGAATCGCAGAATATTCAGATTTTATGATTCAAGAGTATCTTCCAGGTAGAAATATTGCATGTGATAGCTTATGGCATGATGGAAAATTAATTGCTTCATTTACAAGAGAGAGATTAGAATATCCATTCAAACATATTTCCCCATCAGGAATTACTGGAACACCAACTGTATCCAGAATTGTTATAGATGAAAAGGTAAATGCTATTTCTAAGAAAGCAATTTTGTCGTCAGATTCAAGGCCTCATGGAAGTTATGCGGTTGATCTGAAAGGTGATGTAAAGGACAATCCAATTGTAACTGAAATTGATTCGGGAAAATTCCATACTACTACTGCGTTGTGGGGAATAGTATCAGACAGATTAGGATTAGATTCTAAGAAAAACTTGGCAGATTATTATTGCGCAATAGGAATGAATTTAGTAGAACCAGAAAGTCTTGGTACTGATATCTATCCAGATGGTCTCTATTTAATTAGGCATATAGACACAGGAACATGGATTTGGAAAGAAGANGGATACAAGGTAAAGATACTTTGATTGAACTAGTTATTTTTGATTTAGATGGAACACTAATTAAATTACCTGTAAGATATGATTGGCTTAGAACTGAATTAAAAGATAAATTTAAGATAGAAGGGGAATTCTTCCTTATACCTATGATCGTAGATAGTACAAAAGGGAAAGACGAACTAAAAAGAGATGCATTTGAACTTATTTGTAAAGAAGAATGTAATTCAATAAATAATTTAGAGATTCATGAAGGTGCAATAGAAGTAATAAAAGAAATTCATGCTCGAAATAAGAAACTTGCAATGGTAACTCTACAATGCGAACGCGCTGCAAATCAGATTTTAGAGATTATTGGTATAAAGAATCTGTTTTCAAACATATTTACAAGAGACAATTATACCAACAGGTACGACCAAATAATANATACAATGAAGAAATTTGATGTTAATGCACTTGAAACATTGATGATTGGAGATAGAATTAATGACTTTGAATCCGCCGAGAAAGCTGGATGTAAATCAATAATTATTAGGCGAGGCGAACAAGAAGGGAATAATGACATGAATTGGGTTAAAAATAACATGCAACTCAAAGATGAAATAGCAAAAATATTATAGATATTAATTTGATCCCTTAACTCCTAATTTTTTTAATAAAATCTATTGTCGATTCTCTAATAAATGAATCTATACTCAACACAATTATAGCATAAACTAATACAGAAATGAATCCTGGAGGTATGATATAAATAATTATTGATCCTACTGAAGTCCCTGTTAACGGAATTAATTCTTGATAAACATACAAAAACCCTGCCATTATTATTCCTGAAAAACTATATCTTAATATTGATAACTTAGGAAACTCGAATTGCATTACGCGTTTTGCTAATAGTATTTTATATATTGTAACTGGAGTTGTTATCAATAACAATGTTATTGCCCAATACACACTAAGCGTCATTTCATTTCCAACGCCTTTTGACGTGTACATTATTACTCCCAATATTGAAAAATATACTGCATATTTCATTAAATCAATTAACGGCAGCCTTACTANCCANCTATTTCTCAATTTCTTAAACTGTAGATTGTTTATATTTTCGTCAATTTTTTCCAAACCTGTTAATATATTCCACATAAAATACTCTATTCCTTCAATTACTGCCACTATTGTNAAAACTCTTAAAACAAGTTTTGCTTTTACGTATTGTTCACCCANNANTCCNAAAAGTGGTTCTGCNAACATCACTGNTCCAACAGCAAGTGGAATTACGACAAAACTCTGTAATCTAAACGTCAATGTAATATCTTCATTTTTATTATCACGAATTAATTTTGGATATAAAACACGTAAAAATTCTTCACTATAACGAACTATTAATGTAAATACTCTACTTGCTTGAAATATTCCGACAACTGTCGTTGAACCAAGAATTATTGCTACAAGTATTGAATCAGAAATCGATAATCTTGAAACCGACACGTTCGATATTGGTATCCATGCTGCTTTATACCATTTTTTTATAGTAGAACTCTTAAATGAGCCTCTTAATTTCGGTCTTATTATGTAGATAACAATAGCTAATTGTAAAAATTGCCCTAACGCTAATGATAATATCGCACCAATTAAACCAAGTTTTAGAATTGCTATTGTATAATAAGCACCAGATACTTTTCCAATTTCTAATGCAATCGTTGCATATCCTAGATATTCCGGTTTATATGATCTTGCAACTGGCTTAACCACCTCCCAAATACATAAAGCTGGAATTTGTATACTGTAAATNAATACATAAATCAATATTGGTTCTATTGACGAAGAGGCTGTCAGTGCAAGTACTAAGTATGNTATGACAAAAATTGGCACTGCAATAATTCCTGCCAATAAAGAGGTTCTTGCTACGTCTTGGCCTCTTGCAGAATATCTTAATGTCCAATAATTTAAAGGGGCTAATGGTATCAGCAATAATCCTACTGAACTTCCTAATGTTTGCCATAAACCAAATTCATCAACAGGAAGATTTCTTGTTACTAATGTAATAAAAATAAGTCCTGTAATTAATGTAGAAAACCGCGCAATTAGCTGAATAATTCCTGCATAAGCTATTCTTAATGTCAATTAAACAACTTTCTTTGTAACATATTATTAATATAATCTTTTCTCTTNTTGATTATTATTATTTTTTCCATAATATTATTTTATACTGTCCTGAACCTGANTTCCATATTCCATATTCAGAAACATCGTTACTTACTGATTGAGGTACTGCTTTAGTTGCCATTACATGATCTGTTTGGATAACAACAATCTTCCCAGAATCAATTTTTTTGATTTCTTCTCTTGCAATGATCTGCGGATAAGGACATACTTCTCCCTCCATGTCTATTATTACTGCACTTTGTTCAATCTCTTTCATATCTTCGTCATTCACTTTTCTTTCTTCCATTATATTTCACCTATAATCAAATTGCACAACCTGACNTTCTAAACATCCAGTGAGTAGCAACATATACTCCTAATAATAGACCTAGTGATGTTATAAAACCTGCNACNGACAAAAATGCTAATCCACTAAATGTATTACTGATGTTACANCCTGGCGCCATTCTTGAACCGAAACCCATANCCAATCCCCCAATTACTGCATTTGGAATTCTTGATCTCTTTATTACCCTTANCTTAAAATCTCCGCTTAAATACGCTGAGATGAAAGCTCCTAGAATTAAACTTACAAATAATATCATATCTAAGCTAATTGAAAATATACCATCANGAAATACAACGTTATTCCAGTATACGTTTTGTTGAAGAGTTTCTAATCCAACTATCTCACTATAAATTAAACCTGTCCATTTTGCTTGCGGACCTGTAACACTTAATGTCCCCCAAACGACAAACCATAACGTGGCTAATATCCCCATTCCTAATCCAACTAATTTTGTATCCCATTCAGCTTTGAGACTCTCAGAGGAAATATTTGATATCTTTATACTTTGTATAGTCTGATTTATTATCAATTTATTTTTACTTCTTAAATAAATTATTGATGTTGCTATCAATACTATTGGAACAACTGGCGCTAATAATTCTAAGCTTGCAATTAAACTGTACCCATCAAAAATTTGTAAAGGAACAAAAAAGTATGGCAAAAAGAATNCTGGGAATAAAGCAGCAAATAATATGTATCCTACACAGGCAGAAATTAACACTAACCAATANTGTATGTAACCTTCTCCTGCACGATATAATGTACCTGAAGCACAACCACCTCCATAAACCATTCCTATTCCGAAAACAAATCCTCCTATGATGTTCGATAGTCCGTAATTTGATACCCAGAAATTAGAACTAGAAACCCCAAAAATATATNCCAAACTAGTACCCAGCATCATTGTTACAATTCCAATTATTACTCCATTTAGTACCCTTGTATCTTTGAATGCTATGAAATCTCTTAATGCACTTGTGAAACAAAAACGTCCTTTTTGCAGTAATATTCCAAAACCAAGTCCAATCAATAATGTCGCAACTAATGAAAAAATATTATTATATTCGAACATATTCTANCCTCCACAATTAAAATTCGCACTAATAATCTTACCACCATCTTTTGCCGTGTTAATTTGTGTATTACTATTCATTATATTGTAAAATTGTACATTATGTGATCCATTTCCTGTTTCTATCGTCGCAACAATCTCAAANTTTGTTAAATCCATAATTGATACACTTGCANCATTGCTGTTGCTNATATATCCGTATTTTCCATTAGGGTCAATATCTATATTATGAGGAAAACTTCCTGTTTTTAGTTCTTTAATTATTGNGCCCTTCATATCTATGACTAATACTTTATCCTCATCCGGTAAAGTCACAATAAGATTTTTTTTATCTAAAGTTAAGGCTATTCCATGAGGATCTGATTCTAATCTTATACTGATCTTCACTTCATTATTGTCGATAAAGAATATTTTTGAAGGTTTTACGGCTCCCACAAACATCTTACTTTCTCCGTCTGATGTTATCATTACTGGATTTGCATCAATCTTGATATTGTTTTTTACATCCATTCTTATTATATCTACAATTGATATTGACTGAGATTCTGTATTTGTAACTGCCACTGAATCTTTTAACAATGCAACATGGTGAGGTTGTTCTTGAACTTCTATCCTAGATATTATTCTATCTGTCGTTGTGTTTATCATTACTAAAGAATTTGAATCTCTACTTACTAGGAAAAATATCTCACCTGTTTTGTCAAATATTCCTGCATGTTGAAGATTCGGACCAACTCGAACCCTTGATTCAATATCCAATGATTGTGGATTGAGTATTAATAGTTCTGATTGGCCATCATGAATTAAATATAATTTATTATTGTTCTCATTAAAATACGCTCCATATTGACCTGCTTCGATATCTATTTCTATATTTGTTAATGTATTGAATTCAATATTGTCTATTACTGTTGCTGTTTTACTTATAGTATTGAATACTACTGCTTGATACTGTTCTAATTCTATTTCACTATTCGTATGATAAACAAAAGTTCCTCCAATCAAAAAACCTATTNTTAGCGCAGTTATTATTACGCTAACTAATAGAANNCTCTGATTGTTNTGTTCTGACAACTATTCCACTTANTAATTGTTTGTATTTATTGGAANAATTTTTGANGGNGAATAAGGTAGTTTCAGACTATCTACTTTCTTAAACGAGCCTACCTCGAACACATCAACTGAACTGTCTCCTGGATTTGGTATATATGCAANACTGCTNTCTGGACTNAANGCNGGATGNCCTGNATTNTCNATNTCAATCTTTGTNACTTCCNNGANACTTTCCGTATCATATACTATTGTTGCCGGCCTAGTTCTGACCAGTACATATCTTCCATCAGGAGTAAATTCACTTGTTCTTGGAGACGCATCTTTTAATGGAAATCTTTTTATTATCTCTTTTGCTTTTATATCCCAAACCATTTCTTCTCCATCCGCATTAGCAAAGATATCTGGATCAATAATTGACCAATTTGCTCCTGAATTTACTTCAATGAATGCCAAATCATTGTTTGGAGAAATTGTTACCATGCTTCCTCCCCAATCTGAATATTCTTCCGCTAAATGCTCTTCCACAGTGAAACTATTTGTATCTACTACTGTTAACAAACTCTCCAGCTGATTTGTTAACCATAATCTGCCATCAGGTGCAATAGCAACATCACAACAAAACTTTGGAACTTCGAGTTCACCTACTATCTTTCCACTTTGAAGATCAACTTTATAGATTATTGAAGGAGATATTGTATCTGACGAAGCAATGTTTTCAACTTCACCTCTTGCCCCCAGTAATTGCTCATCTGGAATTTTAGCAACTAATAGATTCAAAAAATATCCATATTTCCCATCTACATCAGTCTCTGCTAATGCAGATCTCCACGCTCCTTCTAATGGTATTTCTGTTAACTTCTCATTCGTTGACGGATTTACTTGATACACTGTAGCTTTTCCACCAGATCTTCCAAGTCCCCAAACATTTCCATTTTTATCTGGATAGTGGTTGGCCCAGTCTACTCTTCCTGCTTCCGCAATCCATGTAGGTCCTGATGATGCTAAGACTTTTCCACGAGCTAGGTCAATTGTCGCAATTGATCCTTCCGCACCAAAGACATATCCTAAATGTCCTCTTCCTTTTAGTTCTTCTTTTACCTGTTCAAGTTCACTTGTTACTGTACCAACTTGAGAGTTGGCAGACAGATAACCTGCTCCTCCAATTCCTAAACCGACAGCTGCTCCACCGATATATTTGATAAAATCTCTTCGATTTACGT
>JABUBF010000011.1 GCA_013306035.1 Nitrososphaerota archaeon | reverse complement strand
TTGAATGTATGATAAAATCCACAGTATTACTGTATTTAGTAATAGGCATAGGTATAGGAATAGGAATTGGGTACTTGGGACTAAATCCACAGGTCAACGAATTACAGGGATCAATTCAATACAAAGATGAACAAATAAGAGACCTCAGGCAAGAACAAATATCAAATAAAAATAACATTGCAACTCTGGAATTTAATCTGACCAAGCTCGATGTAGAGATCAATAATCAGAAACAAGACATAGTTAGATTGGATAAGCAAATTAATGAATTAGATAATGAAATTACCAGACGTAAAGTTAATGATGAATTAGATAAGGAAGAGATTAAGAAATTAAAGGATCTTAAAAATGAGATGGAATTAGAAAAGACAATATTACAAGTTAACATAAATAATTTGACAGTAAAATATGACAAACTGAAAGAAATATGGGATCTATGGGATAAACATAGAAATGTAGCGCCATTAACATCTAACATTTTGAAGTATTCAGGAAAGTGTATAGAAGGTTGTTATTTATCTGAGGATTCATTAGTATTCAATTCACAACAACCACTTGGATGTTTGAGACTAGGAAGAGGTGAAGGATGGTCAATGGCACCTGCTTTGCCTTCGTCGAATTCTTATTATATAGAGACTACATGCTTCACAAGAAATGATCTGAATGTAGGGGACATGATTGCGTATGAATGTGAATTTGATTGGTGTAAAGATCAAATGATATTACATCAAATAATAGAAATTCAAAATGAGGGATATCTTATGAAAGGAATACATAACACAGAGGTAGACGGAGTAATTAGATTTGAAGACATAATTTCCAAAGTAGTCTTAATAATATTATAGTAAGAGAAACTAAATAATAAAACAAGTTTAAGAACTAGATAAAGGGAAAATAATTATGAAATACATAGCACTGGATTTTGATGGAACGTTAACAGACAAAAATCACATAATAAATCTTGATGCACTGTGGTCGGCAACAATGATTCAGAGAATGGGAATAGACGTGTTCATGGTAAGCGGAAGGACCGCGTATGAAATGTATTTCTTAGCAAAACACACAGGACTAAAGCCGTTTGTTATAGGTGAGAATGGTGGAGTTGCAATAGAGAATTCTCCTTCAAATGTTACAAAATTAGCTGAAAAAACAATTCCACTAAAAGCATTCGAGCTTATCAAAAATGAAATAGACGAAACAGAAGAATTACTCACCATACCAAGACTGACCGAAGTTGTTTTGAAAAGAACGTTTGACATAAACAGAGCTATAGATATTGTTAGAAAAAATAATCTTGAAGTTGACTTGACAGATAGTAAATACTCATACCACATAACTGAAAAAGGAATGAATAAAGCAATAGGATTCAAACATATTATTAATAAATTAAACATAGATCCTAAAGATTGTATTGCGATAGGAGATAGTAATACAGACATACCGTTGTTTGACATGTGTGGATATTCAATAACAATGGGTCATGCAGAAGACAATGTTAAAGAAAGAGCCGATTATATTACAAATAGTGAAATGGCAAAAGGTGCAATCGAGGCATTCGACCATATAGCAGATAAATTCCTCAAAAAAAACATAGATGATACAAGGAATTGATATTTAAAAAATATAAATCAATAATTAAAGAAGAAGTAGACAAAGTTTTACAAGAGAATAATTATCCCAAGATAGAATATCAAATAAAAGAGAATACAAATCCCGAATTTGGAGAGCTATATACAAATATACCGTTTACTCTATCAAAACCAATAAAAAAAAATCCAATGAATATAGCAGAAGATATACAAAAAAAGCTAAAATTCAATGATTCAATATTAGCAGAAGTATCAAAACCAGGTTATATTAATTTTAAAATTAATTATAAGAACTTGTGTGAAGAAACACTAAAAACTAATGTTGATCAGCTTAAGGATTCAGTAAATATAGGAAAGAATCAGAAAATAATATTAGAACATACAAGTGTGAATCCAAACAAAGCATTGCACATTGGGCATGCAAGAAATTTATTCATAGGAGACACGTTAGCAAGAATGCTAAGATTCACAGGACATGATTTGACAGTAATGAATTACATTGATGACTCAGGATTACAGGTAGCGGATATAATTGTAGGTTTGAAATATGCAGGATTTAATGAAATACCAGAAGATGATATGAAATTCGACGAATATGCAGGAGATAAAATATATGTGAAGATGAACGAACTATACGAGACAAGAAAAGAATTAGTAGAAAAAAGAGAGTATGTTTTAAAACAATTAGAAAAAAAATCAGAAATAAGACAATACGCAAAAGAAATAACAAACAAAATATTAAAAGCGCAATTAGAAACAGCAAAAAGATTAGGGGCAGAATATGATTTGCTAGTATTTGAATCAGATATAATATTCTCTAATGGATGGAAAGAAATTTTTGAAAAAATGAAAGATGAGAATATAATCAAATTAGAAAAAGAAGGAGAATTAAATGGAGCATGGATTGTTAAAACTACATTTAAAAATGAAACAGACAAAGTAATAATCAGAAGCGATGGCACCTCTACATATATTGCAAAAGATATAGTACTAGCTGCATGGAAAATTGGAATAATTGATGAAATTTTTAATTATAAAGTGTTTGATAGCCAGAATAATAAATTATTATCTTCAACATTAAACAAAACTGATAATAAAACTAAATTTACAAACAATTCAAAAGCAATAACATTAATTGATGCAAGACAAAGTCGATTGCAGAAAATTATTAAAGAAATATTGAATAGATTTAATGAGAATAAAGATAGAACGTATGAACATCTTAGCTATGAAGTTGTGTCATTAAGTAAAGGAACTGCAAAAACATTAGGAATAAAAACAGAAGATAAGAAAATTATTCAGATGTCTGGAAGAAAAGGAATGTACATTAATGTAGATAATACATTGAATATAATTAAGAACAAAGTATATGAAGAAACTAAATTAAGAAACTCGGAAAAAAATGAAGATTGGATAAGAAATACAGCAGAAATCATTTCAGTAGCTTCCTTTAGATATGAATTATTAAAAAATGATTTAAATAAAATTATTATTTTTGATTTAGAAAATTCATTAAGATTAGATGGTGAAACAGGTCCATATTTACTATATACATTTGCCAGGGCTACAAGTATATTAGAAAAAGCAAAAAATCAACCTAAAATAGAATTTATTGAAGATATTCATAGGCATCTTTCCTTACAGCATGAGATTGAATTGATTAAGAATATGTCAAAAATTGATCTAATTATTGAAGAATCAGTGATAAATATGTCGCCAATGAGAATAGCAAAATTCACGTATAATTTTTGCAATTTATTCAATTCATTTTATGAAAAGAGTCCAGTATTGCACGAAGAAGACAAAGATATAATGAATGCAAGACTTTATCTTGTTAATTCATTTAAAGATTCATTAGAAATATTATTTGATTTATTAGGAATTGAATACTTGAAAAGAATTTAAAAAAAAAGAAGTTATGGCCTTTTGCCATAACTCTGTTATTACATAATTTTAATAAAAACGCATTACCGCGTTATTTTCATTAAAAATTTATGCTTTACCGATTATTCTATATGCATCTATTCCTGATGGAGCTTTTGACACTGCAAATCTGCGTCCACTTTTTACAACAATGCTATATTTAGTAGAATTAAATTTCTGACGTCCTTTGACATCATAGAAGTTCAATTCTGGGCTATTTCCTGCATTATTGTTGGAATTGGATTTTAATATTCCCATAATACCCATATTATTGAAATGGAAGTTTAGGTTTAATTCGAGTTAAGTGAAGAATATTCAACATCTAGGTTAGTTAAACTAACCTAATTTTACAAAAATTTTATCAAATTATTTAGGTATTTCACAACACACATAGTAAAAGATTAGTTATAGTATGTATTAATGAAGATATGCAAGATTTGAGATTTCTACATGAATTAGATCGCAGTGTGATATCAGTTGTTAAAGACTATGCGCATCCAAATAATTTTCCTGAATTTGTTGAGATATTAAAGGAATTAGAATTAATTGAAAAAGAAATAGATAAAGGATATTCGGATGTAGGAATTAATAATTCAGAATTATCTAATATGATTAATAATCAGAATGATATCAGAATAAATCTTAATGAGAAATTGACTAGTTATAATTATAATTCAAAAAGTGATAAAGTAAATCTATTTGCAGAAATAAAGAAGTTAATTAATAATTATATAAATAATTATAATAGTATTAGAGAATACATAAAAAATAATGCCATAATAGATGCAAAAAAAGATACAATTTAATCAAATTAGGTATAAATCGGTTTAAATATTAAAAATATAATAAACAGACATGGTTCTACCATTAAAGAATGTAATTTATGATTTAATCAAATCTGAAAAGAATACAACGGATGTAGAATTAATAAAATTACTGAAAAAGCAAAACATAGAGACGAATAAAAATGATATAAACAAAGTATTATTGCATTTAGAAATATTAAATTTAATATCAGTAAGATGGATGGGTAAAAATTCAAAAAGAATTGAATTATCAGAAAACAATGATCAAAAATCAGATGCTCTATGGTAAGAATATATATTAAAAAATATACATTTGATTAAAATGCAAGTAATAATAAAAAATTTAGTTAAAGATATTTTGCCACTAATATTATTTATATTAGTAATTGGAGGAATTTGGATTGGAGCAACTACAATAATTCAAAATGATACACCATTCTTTGTTGTAAGTAGTGGAAGTATGAAACCAGTATTACAAGTTGGAGATATAATAATTGTAAATGGAAGAAATCATTATGATGAATTAGAAGTAGGAGATGTAATTGTATTTACATTACCTACCGATTCAAAAAGAGTAATTGTGCATAGAGTTAATTCAATAGATGAAGAAGGAGAGAAAGGAATAGAAATTAAAACTAAAGGAGATAATAATCCAAAAGTTGATGGATGGACAATTCTTGAAAAGGATTATATTGGAACAGTGATTACATCAGTCCCATCAATAGGGAAAATAACCATATGGTTATCACCTCCAGTTAATTATTACATTATATTTTTTGTTGTATTAATTTTATTGACAAATGAAGTAAAGAAAAAATAATATTAAATCAAATATTATTAATCCAAAATTATTAAACTTAAATAGATTGATTTGATTTTTGAATTATAGAATTATGGCAGAAACAATACCAAAAATTAAAATTGAAAATGTAGTGGCATCTGCAACAATTAATCAACAGATAGATTTAATTGAAATAACCAAAAAATTTACACATGTAGAATATCATCCAAAGCAATTTCCTGGATTAGTTTTTAGAATAAAGGATCCAAAAACTGCAATATTGATATTTAGTTCTGGAAAAATGGTTTGCACAGGCGGTAAATCTGAAAAGATGGCTAAAATTGCTATAAATTCCGTAGTATCCAACCTTAAAGAAAATGAAATTAAAATTGAAAAGAGTGCAATAATCACTATTCAAAACATAGTAGCTTCAGTAGACTTGGGTGGAAAAATAGATTTAGAGGAAGCAGCGAGGCAATTATCAAATTCTATGTATGAACCCGAACAATTTCCTGGGTTAATTTATAGAATGAAAAAACCAAAAACAGTAATCTTGATATTTTCAAGTGGAAAATTAGTATGTACTGGAGCAAAAATAGAGTCACAGGTCAAAAATGCAGTAAATAATCTTCATAATTTATTAGAAAAGAAGAATTTAATGTTGTATTAATCAATAACATTAGATAGGATAATATTTTTTTGTTTATCATCAATTATAGATTTCGAGAAGAGAACATTTGCAATGTCAATAATATTTGCGACACTAGACAGTTTCATATTTATAGAATTAAAAATTGAATGAGATGTTTCCAATCTATCAATAAGAACTACTGCAGAAGAGACTTTTCCACCTGAATCATGAATTACATTAAATCCATCAATTAAAGATGAACCAGTAGTAAATATATCGTCAATCAGTAATACACGCGAATTAGCTTTGAGATTTCCCTCAAGGTTTTGTTCCCGGCCATAGTTCTTTTTTGATTTGCGAATATATACATGGGGTTTGCCTAAAGAAATAGATACAGGAACAGAAAAAATTAAACCCGCAGTTGCAATGCCACATATATAATCAAATGAATCAACACCAATATTTTTTATCAAATTTATATAAGAATCAATAATAATTTTATAATATTCAGGATAACTCTGAATTAATCGAAGATCGAGATAATATGAACTGGATTTTCCACTGCTCAGCGTATATGTACCAAATTTAAATGATTGACAAATATTCAATGCGTCTACTAATTCAGTTATTTTGTCATCATTTATCAAAAGAGAATAACGCCAATATCAACTGTAATATTACATATTAAAAGCCTTTATAATGAAATCAATATAATAAAAAACCAAGTTGCCTGAAATATGGATTCCATATGGAGATGTAGAAATATCAGTAGATATAGATTCAAATAATTTATCAGGTATATTTAAAAATGAAAAAACTGAATTCGATGATACTATTTTA
This sequence comes from Nitrososphaerota archaeon, assembly GCA_013306035.1. Taxonomy (GTDB): domain Archaea; phylum Thermoproteota; class Nitrososphaeria; order Nitrososphaerales; family UBA57; genus UBA57. The sequence goes on along the minus strand of JABUBF010000011.1, from coordinate 31,394 downwards.
GAGAATAATCAAATATTAAATAATTTGAATGAAAAAGTCACAATATTTGACATATGTAATTCAATAGGTTCAATTTCAGTAATTGAGATGTTAATAGAAATAATAAAGAATTCGAAAAGGACTAATCAAATAGAAATAATTATTAGAAAAAATCATAAGAAAAATATTGAAAATCTATTAAAAGATAAAGAATTTCAACATAATATCAAGATTATAGAAAAATTATCAATTGATGAAATAAAGGAAATAATCAATGATAATCAAGTTATTTTATTATCAAATGCGTCGTTCGATTCCTTATTTGGATTCAATGGAGGCGCCATATCATTAGCAAGGATATTGAAAGATCCTATAATAAAAGATGCATTCTATGACAAAGAAATTATTTATCCTGAATCTGGAATTATCACGAATAGAAGTAAGATAGTACAAAAAAAATATGAGGGATATAGCAATATAATTTCAGTACAGATAATTGAAGATGCAGATGGAATAAGTAATTGTGTGGTAGGTAAATTATATGATTCTTATGTAAATTCTTCTAAAGTATTAACTAACAATATCAGACATATTGAGAATAAATTTGAAAGTTGTATTATAAGTTGTGATTATAATAAGAAAAATACTCTAAATGATTCATTAAATGGAATTTGGAATTTATATAATTCAATTGAGAAAAAGGGAAACATCACACTAGTATCAGAATCTTTAGATGGTTTTGGTTCAGATGGACTAGATAAGTATGCAATGAATCAAATAAATATAAAGAATTTAATTAGTAATAATGAATACTTTGAGGGATTAGAAAATCTAATATTTTTAGAAAAGATTAATCAAGAATATTCAATAGATATTATTTCGACGATACCACATCACTATATTGAAAAAAGATTCAAATTTCGCCCATTTAATACTGTAAATAGTGCATTAAATTCAACGATTAGGAGAAAAGGAAAAAGAGTAGAAATTGCAATAATTCCACATGCAAATAACATGATTATGAAAGTAGGATCTGGTAAAACAGTTTAAATTGAACAAGGGAGAATAATTAATATTGCAGAAGATAGTGCTAAATGCAAAAAATAACATAAAAATAAGGTTTGCTACGTCCAAAGATATAGCAGAAGTTATATCTATAAATTTTAAAACATTACCAGAACATTACTCAAATAGTTTCTNCATGGAACTATTATTAGATTCACCAGAAACATTCTTGGTGGCTGAGAATAACAATAAAATCATTGGTTATATAATGTGTAGAATAGAATATGGATTCTCCNTTCTAAAGAAGATGAGTTTAGCGAGAAAAGGTCACGTAGTTTCATTCGCAGTATTAGAAGAGTATAGAGGCAAANGAATAGGTAAAAAATTAGCAGAACAGGCAATAGAGGGAATGAAAATAAAGAAATGTAATGAGTCATATTTAGAAGTAAGAACAGACAATATATCTGCAATAAAATTATATGANAATTTAGGATTTAATAGAATTGCAACGTTAAATACATATTATAAAGACGACAAAAATGCATTTTTAATGTCTGCAAAACTAAATAGAAATAACTAATAGTTTACTTAATTACCTCGATATCAAACACAATTTGATACCAACCAGGACCTATATGCTTAACAATTCTAGATGATACAATTCTAGATCGTTCATCTAATTCTTTTGATATAATGTTATTACAATTCATTAGTATATTGTCATCAGAAGAATTAAGATGTGCATATAAATGAATCCAACCACGTTTATGAATCATAGTCAAAGCATCATCAATAAATTCAGTAGATTTTTCAGGCAAAGGCATTATTACACGTGAAAAATCTGGAGACAACTGTTTTTGAATAATTTCATGGGCGTCGCCACAGATAGAAGTAATGTTATTAATTTTATTTAGCAGGTAATTATCTAGAGCGTATTCTGACGCAATAGGATTAATTTCTATATCAATAATCTTACAAGATGGTTGAAACTTTGAAATTACAATAGAAAATGGTCCAATTCCTGCAAACATATTAAGTATTTTTTCACCAGGTTGTACAAGTTGTGCAATTCTTAATCGTTCATTTGACAAGCGTGGAGAAAAATATACTTTTGACACATCTATAAGAAACTGACAGCCAGATTCTTTATAGATAGTAACAGGATCCTCAATTCCAGAAAGATAAGACATAGATTTTACACGAAATTCTCCTTTTACGCCACTTTCTTGTAGATATATTGATCTTATATTTTTCAAACTATTAATAATTAAATCAGATATTTTTATTTTTTCAGAGAGAAATTCAGATTTAATTTTTATAATAGCGATTTCGCCGATAATGTCCATTCCAGAAAGATATTTTTTATAATTTTTATCTAATAATTTCATAATTAATTAAATATTCATTATTCAGATTTGGATAAATAATAATATTGATTATTACTCTTCTGCTCTTTATCTAAACGGCTATTATTTTTATTCACTCTTGGACGTCCTGATTCAATATCACGTCTATATGTAATCTGTAATTGTTTAAGAAATTTATTCATTGAATCGTGTTTATTGGTAGGAGCGTGTGCAATGCCATTTACACCATTATTTCCGTTAAACAGTAACAATGAATCACTCAGAATATCTATTAATTGAATATCGTGATCAATAATTATAGCAGATTTATTATTTGATTTAATGAATTTTTGTACAGATCGAGCCAATACTATACGATCTTCTACATCAATAAATGCAGAAGGTTCGTCTAATGCATAAATATCTGCATCTTTCATCAAACAAATTGCGATTGCAACTTTTTGTAGTTCTCCGGCACTAAGTNTATTAACATTTTTTTCAAATATTTTATTAATAGACAAAGGTAAGATTATTTCATTATTAAAGGTCTCATCTTCTATTCGAGAGCCTTGTGAATATAAGAGATTTCTCACATTATCTGAATAATTAGAATCTAAATATTGAGGTTTGTATGAGATCTTTATCTTAGTTTCTATATTATCTTGATCAGATTTTTCTATACCTGAGAGGATTTTCATAAAAGTGGTTTTTCCAAGTGCATTACCCCCAATAATTCCAAGAACTTGCCCCTGGAGTATTTTACCAGATGAAACTTTTAAATTAAAATTATCATATGTCTTACTAAATTCATCGTATTCAATGACTGATGGAGTTTCCTNATTTAATTCTGGAGGAGAATATACGTTAAATTGAATCTTATTATTACGAAATTTTATATTTTCAGTAGGAAGATAGCCTTCTATCAGATTGTTAATTCCTGTACGAGTTGAACTGGATGATGAAACTATTCCATAAGCGCCAGCTTCTCCATATAGAATATGAATGTAATCGCTCAGATAATCAAGAAATNTAATATCATGTTCAATTAAAATTACACTCTTTCCCTTATCCGACAGACTTCTTATAGTATTTGATACAGCTAAACGTTGAAAAACATCATTATAAGAAGATGGCTCGTCAAAGAAATAAACGTCGGCGTCTTTTACTGCTGCAACAGCAATAGATAATCTTTGTAATTCGCCACCGCTAAGATCGTTAACAGGTTTGTTTATACATTCAGTGAGATTTAGTTCGTCAATAATATCAGAAGAATAATTACTATTCGGAATACTTTCAAGTAAAGATAAACCATCAGATTTCCAATAGTCTTTTAATTTATAGACTGCCTGAGGTTTTATAGAAATAGATAATTCTTTATTAATTATTTTTTTAAAATGTGTTATCAATTCAGTTCCTTGAAAATGATTCAGAATATCATCCCAAGTTGCATCATCATCTTCATAATTTCCAAGATTAGGTTTTAAATTGCCTGAAAGAATATTAAGTGCGGTTGTTTTTCCAACACCATTTTTTCCAACTAAACCAACTACTTTACCAGGTGTAGGAATAGGTAATCGATAAAGACGGAATGAGTTTACGNCATACTGATGTATTTTCTCGTCACCGAGTTCATGTGGCATATTTATAATAGTAATTGCGTCAAATGGACATTTATTTACACAGATTCCGCAACCATTACANAATGATTCACTAATCAATGCTTTATCATCAGAACCTAAAATAATACATTCNNTTCCTGATTTATTTACCGGGCAGAAATTAATGCATTCCAGATGACATTTTTTTGACAAACAATTGTCTTTGTCTACTGCGGCAATTCTATGTGAATTAGAAATAATAGGAAGATCCATATGAATGAGTTGTTTTTTATTTCTATATATAATTATTTCCGAAATCTTTTTTATATTACAAGGTCTTACTCACTTATAGTGAGTATCTTATATGAGCGAATCTGACGTAACACTAAAAGTTTTAGAGGCATATACAAGAGATGTAGGAAGAGGTGTAGCTAGAATTGACTATGAAGCAATGGATGTATTAGATGCATCTACAGGGGATATTATAGAAATTAAAGGTAAAAAAAATACTGTAGCAAAATGTCTTCCATTATATCCTTCAGATGAGGGAAGAGGAGTAATCAGAATTGATGGATTAATTAGAAATAACTCAGGAGTAGCAATTAGTGATACTGTTACAATTAAAAAAATTAAAGCACCTCCTGCAGAAAAAGTAATAGTAGCGCCATTAGAATCAATACCACCAATAGATGAGAGGTACTTGGCAGATGCATTAGAAAGTGTTCCAGTTACTAAGGGCGATAATATAATGATACCATATTTTGGAGGTAGATTAACATTTCAAATCCTTGGCGTAACACCAATGAGTGATGCAGTATTAATCACTCAACGAACAGTGTTTACAATCTCTGAGAAAGGAGAAGCGGCAAAAGGAATAACTCCAATAAATTATGAAGATATTGGCGGATTGAGGGATGAGATTAGAAAAGTAAGGGAGATGATTGAACTTCCATTAAGACATCCTGAGATATTTGAAAAACTAGGAGTGAAGGCGCCAAAAGGAATTTTGCTTTACGGACCTCCTGGAACAGGAAAAACACTATTAGCAAAAGCAGTTGCATATGAAAGTAGCGCTCATTTCATTAGTATTAGTGGACCAGAAATCATGAGTAAATTCTATGGTGAATCAGAAGCAAGATTAAGAGAGATATTCAAAGAGGCAAAAGAAAAAGCTCCAACTATAATATTCATAGATGAAATTGATTCAATAGCGCCAAAAAGAGAAGAAGTAACTGGAGAAGTTGAACGTCGTGTAGTTAGTCAACTTTTGTCGTTAATGGATGGACTAGAGGGAAGAGGAGAAGTCATAATTGTAGCAGCAACAAATAGACCAAATGCAATAGATCCTGCATTAAGAAGACCTGGAAGATTTGATAGAGAAATAGAAATTAAAGTACCTGATAAGATTGGAAGAGAAGAAATACTAGCAATTCATTCGAGAGAAATGCCTCTTGCTGAAGATGTAGACATCGAGGAATTAGCATCAAAAACACACGGATACGTGGGTGCAGATCTAGAAGGTTTATGTAAAGAAGGCGCAATGAAGACACTAAGAAGACTACTTCCTAATATGAAATTTGATGAAGAAAAAATATCTCCAGAATTTTTAGAAAAAATCACAATAATAATGGATGATTTCAACAAAGCATTGAGAGACATAACGCCATCAGCTATGAGAGAAGTTTATATCGAGATACCAGATGTAGATTGGGANGANATTGGTGGTGTGGATAGTGTTAGAAAAGATATACAAGAAGCAGTTGAATGGCCTTTAAAGTATCCAGATGCATATGAGAAAATTGGTTATTCAATGCCAAAGGGCGTAATGTTACATGGACCATCAGGTACAGGAAAAACATTGATTGCAAAAGCAGTTGCGAAAGAGAGTGGAGCGAATTTCATAAGTGTCAGAGGTCCAGAATTACTTTCGAAATGGGTTGGAGAATCAGAAAGAGGAATAAGAGAAGTATTTAGAAGAGCAAGACAAGCATCACCTTGTGTAATATTCTTTGATGAACTAGATTCAATAGCGCCGCTAAGAGGTGCATCGGGCGATAGTCAAGTTTCAGAGCGAGTAGTAAGTCAACTATTAACAGAATTAGACGGAATACAATCATTAGATAGTGTATTGGTGCTAGCCGCAACAAATAGGATGGACATGATCGATCCTGCATTAATAAGATCAGGAAGATTTGATAAACTACTATACATTGGGCTACCAGAAAAAGATNCAAGAGAAAAGATTTTAAAAATTCATACTAAAGGNAAACCACTAAGTAANGAAGTCAATCTATCAAAAATTGCAGAAATGACAGATGGATTCAGTGGAGCAGATCTAGCAGCGGTTGTAAATACGGCAGTTTCGAGGGTATTGCAGAATTTTATANGTAAATACAATCCAGAAGAGGCAAAAGAACATATAAAAGAAGCAATAGTAAAAATGGATGATTTTGAGANAGCAGTAAGAAAAGTTAAAACTTCAAGAGATGGAAGACCTATAGAAAAATCACAGATAGCACATTATAAATAAAATACATCAATCCTCGATAGAACNATCGTCTATTTCACCACGAAATGATTCTAGGAATATCGGTACAATTATTTTAATGAGTCATATAGTCGTCAGAAATTTTTTACCGCAACGAGAACAAAAGACAATATTGGAATAATCAATCATCGAATCACCAGACAAATTATATATCGCAAGATGGCTTTATAATTATTTGTAGGAATTCTTTTTAATTACAAGAAAATTAAGAGAATATGTATATTTTTATCATGGAATTCATCCAAACAATAAATACAAACCTACAATTATTTATTGAGAACTATGGATTCTTTGGTGTTTTTATTGCCATGTTTATTCAAGCACTAATACCTGTGGCAATTCCATCAGATGTAGTNATCATTGCAGCTGTATTGCTTAACATAAATCCAATTTTAGTCATAATTGCATCTGCATTAGGATCTACAGCAGGAGGATTGATTGGATTTACGCTTACCAGAAAAGGAGGAAAACCAATAGCGATGAAATTTATTGGTAAAAAACAAATTGAAAGATTTGAGAATTGGTTTGAAAAATGGGGAAATTATATAATAGTATTCGGGAGAGCAGCGCCATTTTTATCAAGTGATGCAATTGCGTTTGCTGCAGGATTAACAAAAATTAATATTAAGACATTTATAATACTAGCATTAATTGGAGCAGTATTAAGAAGTATAATACTAGTATACCTGAGCGATTTGATTGNAGATTATCTGCCAAATATAATTTAGAGAGAATGTATTTACTTCTACATCATGCCAGGCATGCCCATGCCGCCCATGCCGCCGCCCATGCCGCCGCCCATGCCGCCATCAGCGCCTGGAGGGGGAGCAGGAGTTTTTGACGATGCAACCACATCATCTATTCTTAATAGCATTCCAGCAGTTTCAGTAGCTGCTTTAATGATCTGTTCTTTAACAATAGTTGGTTCATAAATTCCCAATCTTGCACAGTCATCTACTTGACCTTTTACAACGTTAATTCCATACCATTTATTACCCTGTTCATGTGCCGCAGCGATTTGAACTTGAGTATCAATTGGATCAAGACCTGCATTTTCAGCCAATGTAATAGGAATAACTTCTAATGCTTCAGCAAATTTTTGTACAGCTAATTGTTCTCGTCCATTTAATTTATTAGCATAAGATTTAAGCAATCTTGAGATCTCAGCTTCAGGAGCGCCTCCTCCAACAACAATTGATGGTTTAACTAAGACATCCTTAACAACCATTAATGAGTCATGAATTGATCTTTCTGCTTCGTCGACTACACGTTGTGTTCCTCCTCGAATAAGAATAGTTACTGATCTTGGATTTTCACAACCTTCTACAAAAACCCAATTATCTTCTTCGATTTTACGTTCTTCGACTAACTGTGATTTTCCAAGGTCATTTTTACTTAAATCGTCGAGATTAGNAATAATTCTAGCGCCTGTTGCTCGTGATAATTTTTCCATATCACTTTGTTTTACACGTCTAACAGTAAGAATTCCTGATTTAGCTAAATAATGTTGTGCAGTATCATCGATTCCTTTTTGACATACCAATACATTAGCTCCTGATTGTTCAATTTTGTCAACCATGTCTTTTAGCATAGTACTTTCTTGATCAAGAAATGCTTGTATCTGATCAGGATTAGTAATATTAATTTTAGCGTCGAATTCAGTCTTTTCGATTTCAAGTGGAGCTGCAATTAAAGCAATTTTAGCGTTATCAATCTTTTTAGGCATGCCTGCATGAACTACTTCTTTATCAAGAATAATACCTTGTATCAAGGACGTATCTTTTAGCGATTCACCTGGTTTCTTTTCTACTTTAATATCATCTATATCAACAGTGTATTTACCGTCATTCTTATCTGCAACAGCAACTACTGCGTCAGTAACAATTTGTGATAACGCATCAGATTCTCTCCAGATTAATTTAGAAGCCATACTTGTTTTTGCAACTTTTTTTAGCCATTTTTTATCACCAGGAGTAACTTTTATAGCAATTTCGTCAAGAATCCTCAATGCCTCTTTAGCGGCTTTTTTATAACCGTCAACAACAATTGTTGGATGAACTTCTTTATCGATTAATTCTTCAGCTTTTTCGATCAAAGAACCTGCAAGAATTACTACCGATGTAGTTCCGTCACCAACTTCGGTATCGGCAGTTTTTGATACTTCAACCATCATTTTAGCAGCAGGGTGCTGTACATCAATTTCTTTAAGAATAGTTGCACCATCGTTAGTAATTGTAACATCTCCCATGCTATCTACCAACATTTTATCCATACCACGAGGACCCAATGAACTTCTAATTAATTCAGAGACTACCTTAGCAGCCATAATATTATTTTTTTGAGCNTCACGACCTTTTGTTTGACTCGNGCCTTCTTTTAATATAATTACCGGTTGTCCATTAGGAGCAACGCCTANATTTGCTTGATGTGNCATATAACCTGATGGATGTTAGACATAGCATATATATTTTGTGCGGATTTTCACATATCACAATCTAATTCTTCAATTCTATTTGGATCGAATAAACAAGAATAACATAAATTTTCAATCATATGTGCTTCAGTTGTTGGAACAAATGTATCTCCACATAATNAACAATTATTCATTATATTTACATAGAATTTAATATTAATTAAGTAGATCGAGTAACCGGTACGTTTTTTATGACAATAGAAGGAGATAAAACAGGAGTTTCAACTTCCCACCAATTGATCCATTTACGAGTTTGAGATAATGAATCAATATTAAGTAATTGTCTCGGAATATCATCACTAATACGAATGCCATGAATAGGGGAAGAAATTTTGCCATTTTCTATAATAAAACATGCATCTCTAGGAACAGTAGAATATGAACCAGCAGCAGGGTTTTGAAATCTAGTATACCAATTATTTGTGATTAATAATCCATTATTAATTGAAGATAGCTGTTCTTCGAAAGTAGTATTTCCAGAAGACACATCAATATTCCAACAAAAAGGAGCCATTATTCCTGCATTGCCTGTAGATTTTACTCCATATTTATTAGAAGTAGTAATATTGTGAAGATAGTTTGTCAAGATACCATTATCGATTATTTTGGTAGATTGTGTAGGTNTTCCTTCATCATCAAAAATACGTTGATAAATACCATTTTTTGGATTGCCGACATCAGATAAAGATAAATCGTCAGATGAGACCTTAAAATTTATTTTATTGGCAAAAAATGAATCGCCAGAATCAACAGAATCAGCTGAAGCTGCATGACCAACAAATTGGAATATATCTGCTGCAACAGTAGGTGTAAATAAAATATCATATTTTCCAGGATTACATTGTTTTGGATTTATTGATGATTTTGCATAATCGCCTGCATCGATTCCAGCTTTTTCAGAATCTATATCATCAATTGAAGATGAACATGACAAACCATGTCCACTAGATTTAGATTCAGTAAATGCACGAATATTTAATAAATTAGTAATAGATTCGTCGTTAGATTCAATACCAGTAGATGTTATTAATATTATTTCAGATATACNACTTGTAAATGATCCACACACTCGTGATGCACCATATTGTAAAGCAAAATTGATAGAATTCTCAACATGATCAATAATAGATTCATAATTATTTATTTGGTCAATATCGATATGTTTGTTTATTTCATAAGTAAAAGGTCCAGATGGAAGATGAGTATAATCATTATTCATAGGAGAATCATTGCAATATTGAAACAAAGAATCCAAATAATTAATAATGCTAGTTTCATCGAGATTATAAACCACACCACTAGCACGTTTTTTATCTTTTCCTAAATAGATCTCAATTGCAATATTTTCGGTATTGTCAAAGACATTGATTGAGTTATTACTAAATCGTATAAGATCTTCATGTTCTTTAGATAGAAGAAATGAATAATCATCGCAGTTAAGAGAAGAAATTTTATTTTCAACTATAGATAATATATTATTTAGATTCATGATCGATTACCTATTCTAATATTTCTTAATCGAACATCAGGCGCTCCAGTCCAAACAGGAGCTCCTTGCATCGGTTCACCTTTTCCACAGTTTGCAGCTTTGAAATCAAGATTTTTGGAACGTGCGTCGACCGAAGACCAGAATTTCTTGGATGTGAGTTCTAAAACAGGAGATTTAACATTTATGTCTAATTCACCATTTTTAATTAAATATGCTTCAAAACCAACATATCTTTGGTTNTCTCTCCTATCGTCTATATTCCATTCCATGAAATTTTTTATATAAACTCCTTTTTTTATGTCCGAGAGTAATTCTGTGANATCATAATCTCCGGGTTCAATAAATGTATTAGACATTCTGATTATAGGTTCTTTATCAAATTCAACACTGCGAGATGCAGCATTACTTCGAATATTCATTTTAAATGATGTTTCACGATTATGTAATAAATCAGTAATAACTCCACCTTTAATTAATTCACGCTTTCGTGATTCAACACCCTCGTCGTCAAATAAATAGAAACCCATAGATTCAGGAATAGTAGGATCGTCACTAACAAATACTTCTTCGCTACCAATTTTAGTTCCATAACAATCAAAATCAAGATAAGATTCTCCAGCTTGGGCAGCTTCCCTGCCAAGAATACGATCAGCTTCAAATGGATGTCCGCAGGATTCGTGAGCAACTAGACCAGCAATATCTGGACCGACGATTATATCAATATCTTCGTCGAATTTTTCAGATTTAGATTTAATAGAATTAGATGCAATAACCAATTGTTCTGGAATATATGAACTAAGATCAAAAGATTTTATTTTCTCCCAACCGCCAGAACGTCCAAGTCCTGCATAACCAGCAGGAATACTNAATGCGGACAATTGCCCATTATGATTAGCAGTAATAATACTATGAAATGAAACACGAGGAACACGACTCAATATATGTGTNCCTTCAGTATTCACATAAAATTTTTCTTCAATCGAATTATCGAGACCTAGAGTTCTATTAGGAAGAGAGATATCAGAATTAAATGATGTAATATATCCATCAACGTCTTTCAGAATTGATATCATTTCTGCAATATGAACATTTTTTAAATTTTCTTTTTCTGAAGCAGACCATTCTTTATTTACTGATTTTTCACTTGAAAATTCAACAGGAGACTTTAATATTTTTTTAGATGATTTTGCTCTTGAAATTGATTTTTCAATTAGAGCATTAAGAGAATTATCAAACATATTAGTAGATGCAAAAACCATCACGCCATCATAAATCATACGAATTCCTACGCCTTGTTTTTCATAAGAAATTGTAGGTTTAGATTCGCCATTTTGTAATATTGCGGCCAAATGTTGTGTAGAATGAAATCTAGCTTCTGCATATTCTACATTATATTTCTGTGCTTCATTAATAATTGAATAAAGTAAATCTTCATATTTTAATAATGAATTGGCAGTCAATAGTAGATTATAATAATCGGCAACAATATTAGTTTTATTAAGATGGGAAAAGTAGTNAATAAAGAGAAGTTTAATAAAGTAAGAATAGTTCCAGATACAAGTATAATAATTAACCAGATATTATCAGAAAAAATAGGAAAAGGAGAAATTAAAAATTCCGAGATTATAATTCCAATAGCAGTTTTAGATGAACTACAGGCACAAGCCTCAAAGCATCAAGAAATAGGATTTTTAGGATTAGAAGAATTAAAGATAATCAAGGAAATCTCAACTAAAAAGAAGATTAAATTCAGATATTTAGGAACAAGGCCATCACTAGAAGATATCAAATTATCCAGGAGTGGAAGAATTGATGCGATTATTAGAGATGAAGCTATAAAAAATGATGCCATATTGTTTACTGGAGATTATGTTCAAGCAATAGTAGCAGAAGCAATGGGTGCAAAAGTAAATTATATCCCAAAGGTAATTAATGAAGAGGATAGTAACCTTGATAGATTCTTCAAAGATGAATTAATTTCAAGCGTACATATTAAACAAGGAATACCAATAAGGATAAAAAAAGGATTACCTGGAGAAATTGAATTAATTTCAATAGGAAAATCGATTGATGAAGACGAGATAAATAAAATAATTAAAGATATAGAGGAATTTGCACGAGTAAGTCAAAAAAGAGACAAACAAATAATTCGTGACGGGGCAAAGGTAATTCAACTTGATAAATTCAGAATAACAATTACAANTCCTCCGTTTTCAGATAGACCGGAAGTAACAATAATTAAACCAATTAAAAAGTTACAAATTACTGATTATAGTATTCCTAAAAAACTAATGGAAAGAATCGAAAGATCNGCAGAAGGAATATTAGTGGCAGGTAGTCCAGGTTCTGGTAAAAGTACATTTGCTTCTAGTTTGGCAGAATTTTATTCTTCAAAGAATAAGATTGTTAAAACAATTGAATCGCCAAAAGATCTGCAAGTGAATCCTGAAATTTCCCAATATGGGCNACTAGAGGGTGATTTTGAGAAAACAGCAGAAATATTATTGTTAGTAAGACCAGACTATACAGTATTTGATGAAGTAAGAAAAACGAGAGATTTTATGATTTTTGCAGATTTACGTTTATCAGGAGTNGGTATGATTGGAGTAGTACATGCGAGCAACCCAGTAAATGCCATTCAAAGATTTGTTGAAAGGATTGAAATGGGCATGATCAGTAATATTGTAGATACAGTAATTTTTCTTAAAGATGGAGAGATATCTAAAACATATCAGTTAGAATTAGTCATGAAAGTACCAACAGGAATGCAAGAAGTAGATCTTACAAGGCCAGTTATCGAAATAAGAGATTTCATTGATTCGACTCTAGAATATGAAATATACACATATGGAGAAGAAAAAGTAATAATTCCAGTAATAGAAATTGAAAAAAAAGAACGTATAACAAAAGACAAATCTATGAAAAAACTTCAAGATAATTATGGCAAATATATGAATGAAATGAACATTGAAATGGTTTCATCTAAACGGGCATTAATTACAACTAATAAAAAGAACATTCCAGAGATAATCGGGAGGAATGGACAGAATATCATGAANATGGAAAAGAAACTAGGAATAAAAATTGATGTTGAACCCAACAATAATGCATTAGGTAAAAATATCAATCACATAATTCATGAAACAGGAAATTCATTAGATATTTTGTTCAAAAGAAAACTAGATGGAAAAACATTAAATCTATATGTCGACAATGAGTATATTTTATCCGCAACAGTAGGAAAAAAGAATAGAATAAGAGTTGCAAAAGATTCAGATATAGGAAAATCAATAGTTAATGCGATAATTCAGGAAAGAAAAATTATTGTGACAAANGTAGATTAATTAAAAAATCTAGTTTTAATTTTCTTCATTTCGTCAATGACTGAATAAATAAGAATTACAAATCCAAATACAAGTAATGCACGAGTAACTTGCAATAGTGCTCCACCTCGTCGTATTGCAAGGCCAAGATCTTGCTCGGAAACAGCAGGAAATCCACCTTCTTGTATTTCAATAACNCTTTTATTGAGAAATACTAAGTTATCAATTGCATTTTGAAATGCAATAAATCCAAATACCAAAAAGAAAAGTCCTACAATNAATGTAAATTTTTTCAAACAAATTACCGTAATAACTTAGTTTTAATTTTCTTCATTTCGTCAACTATTGAATAAATAAAAGTTACAAATCCAAATACAAGGAATGCACGAGTAACTTGTAATATGGCAGCTCCTCGCCGCAATTCCTCAACAGTTTGTTGCTCGGAAAGAACAATTCCACCTTCAGGAAGTATACCCGCTTGAGCTTCTCTTGCGTAGCTTTCTAGAGCGATTATATTATCAATTGCATTTTGAAATGCAATAAATCCAAATACCAAAAAGAAAAGTCCTACAATNAATGTAAATTTTTTCAAACAAATTATCTCCTATCGATTAGAATGTTTTCCAGCCAATTTATTCCTTGTGTAGTTATCTTAAACATAATTTTTTTATCAATATTTTTTTTATCGACATAGCATAATTTTTGTAATTCGCTGAGTCGAGAACTAACAGATTTTGGATTAAGATCAGTCAGATCACATATATCAGAAATTGATGTAAATGAATTAGTTTTTCCTGCAAGAAAGCCAACATAATTAGCAAGTAACTGAAGACAAATTCTTTCACGGTCGCTCATTTTTTTTGAATTAATCCAGATTCTTGGCCCTTCAGATGTAAGTTTTATCAAATTATGAAATTTTGATAAAATATCCTCTAATGAATAATTAATTGTAATTTTCTGAGCTAATTCAAGGGATGGGATGGATTTGAGAAGGAATTCATTAATTGAATGTAATACATCCTCAGGATTTCCCTTAAAATCAATTTTTGTATCTTCATGGGTCAGTGTTACGGATAGTTCAGTCATTAAATCACATCAGAATAGCTACAAAGTAGAATTTGAAAGTTTTTCAGTAGATGAAATAAGAGAAGTAGATGCAGTATAAACATATTCTCCAGTATTACTTTTGAATCTTCGAAGACGTCCTGATTTTGCCATTCTTAAGAGGGTAACTGCAACAGTTTGTTTAGGATACATTAATCCATATAATTGTAAAATTTCTCTTATTTCATTAAGCTTCTTCGGAGTATCAGACCAATTACTAGTAAATAATTTTATTAATACATCAGTCAATGAATCAGATTTATTTATTATTATATCGGGCGGAATATTAGAAGTGCTTTCTACAGTATTATCGTTTATAGAAAATTTCTTATCAAGAGAATTTAATGTAGATACGCCACTTAGAGATTCGATTATTTTTGGAATATGAGATATTATTTCATCAAGATTATGAATATCGCATTCAATATCAACTTCGGCGTTAGAAATTTTTAATTTAATTTTTGTAATAGAAATTGTCATCAAATAATTTCCTAGAAAATTCTATATTAACCTATTGTAAAGGGGGTCTTTTCTGGACATATCGATAATTCCTCATAGAACCATTACGAGTTAATATATTTTCTCTAACAAGATCTTTTAATGAGTGTGAAATACTTGTTTTATCATAATGATAACCTCGTCGTGATAATTCTTCGTCTACTTCAGATAAGTTTNTTTCTTTAGTAAACCAATTTTCCTGCCATAAAGTCTCAATTAAATCTCTACATATAACATGTTCAGTGGATTTAGTTATCCTACTAGAAATAGTAGGTTTAGGGTCATCTGACACAGATGGAACAGATGTTTTTGTATCAATACCGCTAATTACATTTTCAACAGTTTGTTTAACTTTGTCTTCANGGCAAGATATTTCAACCTCCCAATCACCATGCTTCAATTTTACTGTAATTTTTTCTTTATCAGACATTTTTATCCTTATTGTGCATCTTGCACAACATTTATATTTGAATCTTTCTCATTCCATGTTGGGCAAGATGGGCATGAGTTATATTACACGAGAGAAAAATCAAACAAGTATAATAGAATTATTGGATAATATAGAGATCCCAGATAAACAGAATAATGAAAAAGAAGATTTTATAAAAATATTAAATAAATTAATTGAAATAAAATTAAATGAATTAGGAAAAACATATTTCGAAGTTGTTAAAGAAAATAAAACAAGAGAAACACAACTTAGAAAACTAAATGCATGGGCAATTTGGCTTGAAGAAAATGATGAAATATTAGAATAACATATATTATAAACTTCGCTGATTAACGTATTATATTGGAGAATATAGATTTAGAAATTGTTGCAAAGATTGCGGGAAACGTAGTAATTAGTAATAATCCAGGTGAAATGTTAAAGATCTGGAGAAAACGATTAAAGATTAAACAGATAGTATTGGCAAGGAAAATGAAAATTTCTCCCTCTGTATTAAGTGATTATGAAAGTGGTAGAAGATATTCACCTGGAATTATTTTCATTAAGCGGTATATAGAAGGCCTAGTAATTATTGATAAATCAAATAATAAGACGTTAAATAGATTATTGAAAGAAGATCATTCAGCAATATTAGGAATTGGAGAATTCAAGAAACCAATTAGTGCAGAAAAATTAAAGAAGATAATCAATATCGATATATTAAACGGTGATGATAGATTAGATACGAAGATACATGGATACACAATAGTAGATAGCATTAATACNATATACATGTTATCAGGAATAGACTTTTACAAGATATTTGGTGCAACAACAGAAAGAGTATTAATATTCACTAGAGTAGGAATAGGACGTTCTCCTCTAGTAGCAATTAGAGTTTCACAACTAAAACCCAGAATGGTAATATTACATGGACCAAATGAAATTGACAAATTAGCAGTAGATTTAGCAGATAAAGATAAAATCATATTAGGATTGACAAGAGATAATGAGAATAAGATTAAAGAGAAATTAATGAAATTATAGAATTTTATATATAAAGGCATTAATTGAGAATTACTATGTTGCTGGATGTACAATATCTAATATTCATTACAATAGTTATTCTAACGTCAACAATTATACTAAAATTAAAAATATTGGATTTTAAGGGAACTGTAATTTCAATATTTATGGGAAATCTGATATATCTAGTTACAGGAATTGAAGGATTTATTTTAGTAATAGAATTTTTTATTATAGGATTCATTTGTACAAGATTCAAATTTAAACAAAAACGAAAGAAAGGAATTGCACAAGAAAAAGGGGGAATTAGAAGTTGGGAAAATGTAATTGCGAATGGTTTTGCTTTTTCTCTTTTTGGAACATTGTATTTTTTTACAAACATTGAATCATTTTTAGCAGCGTTTATTGCATCAATAGCTATTGCAACAGGGGATACATTAGCAACTGAAATAGGGTTATTAAGTTCAAATAAGCCCAGATTAATTACAAATTTTAAAGAAGTAGAAACAGGAAAATCTGGAGGAATAACACTATTAGGGTCAATTGCATCAATAATAGGAATAATTATTATTACTATTTCTTCGTGGATAATTGGATTTTCATTTAACAATTATTCAATAATGGCAATTATGATCGGATCATTCTTAGGAATAATTATTGATAGTGTTATAGGAGCAACAATACAAGCGCAATATTATTGTGATGAATGTAAGAAATTCACAGAATTACAGNTCCATCACGAAAAGAAGAATAAATTAATCAGCGGATTTGGATTTGTAGACAATAACATAGTTAATTTATTAGCTACCACAATAGGTTCTGGATTATCAATATTAATTATTATAATGTTCTAGTAATTTATTTTTAATCTCAGATACAGGAACTCGAATTTGATCCATGGAATCACGATAACGAATAGTAACATCGTTATTTTCAATAGAATCAAAGTCGATTGTAATACATATAGGAGTGCCGATTTCATCCTGTCTTCTATACCTTCTTCCAATGGAGCCTGACGAATCATAAAATGATTGAAAATCTAACTTAAGATCATTGAATATTTGTTTTGAGAAAGAAGGAAGGTCATTTTTATTAGAAAGTGGAAATATAGCAACGTCGAAAGGAGATAATCCAGGTTTAAGAGAAAGAAGTAATCTATCGCCATCTTTGTGGTATGATTCTTCTACTATGGAATATAGACTGCGATCTACACCCATAGATATCTCAAACACATGTGGAAGAACTTTTTCCTCATTATCAAGAATATGAAGGTCTTTGCCACTAATCTTTTGATGTCTACTTAGATCGTAATCTGTACGATTGTTACATGCAACTAATTCCAGCCATCCAACTGAAGTAAGAACTTCAAAATCAAAAGAATGAGTAGCATAAAAGGCGCGATCGTCATCTGGAAGAATACGGAAACGAGTTTTTTCTAGAGAAAGGCCATTACGAGTATAGAATTGCTGGACTAAACCAAGATAATATGCAATAAATTTATTTGGAAGAACTCCACGATTTACTAATTCATTACAAGTAGCAGTGATAATTTTATCGTCAGAATTATGAATATTCAATATACAATCGGAAACTGTGGAGAATTCATCTAAAACATCTACATTATTTGGATTAAAGAATACTTCAATCTCAGCTTGATAGAATTCTCTTAATCGGAGTATGCTCTGGCGAGGTGATATCTCATTACGAAAGCTTTTACCAAATTGAGCTATGCCTATAGGTAATTTTATTCTCATTGTTTTTGAAAGACGAAGAAAATCAACAAATATATTTTGACATGTTTCAGGTCGTAAATAAGAAGTATCTCCTTTAGGACCTATTCCAACATCATACATCATATTAAACCTAGAAACGGAAGACAAAGAATTTTTGCATTTTAAGCATTTAATNTCAAGANATTTAATTTTTTCATCATATTCAGCGTTAGATAATTTTTCAGATATCATATCGCCAGATACATCAGTAATCATCCTATCCGCGCGATATACAGAATTACATTCACTGCAACGAACTATAGGGTCAGAAAAATTATCAAGATGTCCAGAAGCTACAAATACGTTTTTCGAAAGTATTTGACTGCCATCGATTTCAATCATATTGTCCCTTCGAACGATATTCTTTCTCCATGATTCAATGAATTTATTCCTGAAATTTACGCCCAAAGGACCATAATCCCAAAATCCAGCAGGAGCNTCNGAATAAATCTCAGAGCTAGGAAAGAAAAATCCTTTTTCAAGAAATAACTTCTGAATATCGTCGTAATTCATTATCAATATGATAATGATTAACAATAATTAACGTTTTATATTTAAAAAAAAATTGTAAGTTGCCCCGAAGGGCAACTTAGATTATTATGCGTTTCTAGTTCGTGAGTAAAGTACNCCAGCTATTACTACCAAGATTACACCTAATCCAATTGCAACGTATGAAATTGGACTGATGACTTCTTCAGTTACAGTAACTTCGACTTCCTTGANTACTTCAACTTCTTTCACTACTTCGACTTCAACGANTCTTTCGACTTCAATGATCTCAGCTTGTAGAGGNTCTGGGATGACATCAGGTAGACCGAATGCAAATATTGCACCAGGTGTTACTGATTCNACTCCNANGTTTCCAAAGCCAAACCAATTAGCGCCACCGACAGTTCGGAATAACATAANATTTCCGTCCTTATCAGCACCAATACTTGGTTGAACTACAGAACCTTGTCCTATGTTGAATTCATGTAAGACTTCGCCTGTTTCAGCATGAAGTGCACGGGATACTCCGTCAACNCCAGAGAAGAATACCAAATCGGCGGTTGTGATTGTACCACCACGGAATCCTCTGTTGTCAATGAAGTAATTCCAAACATTTACACCAGTGTCGACATCAAATGCATTAACTGTTGCATTAATCTGTACGTCATATGAGTCAGGTTGTGGAACGCTTGCGGCCATACCACATACTGAGCATGGTCCTACTGCATTACCAGCCTGAGTCCATCTTGGCTCATTGAATGTACTGAAGAAGACCATGTTTAGATCATGGTTGTATGTGATATCAGACTCTAAACAGCCTACTGCAGGGCAGTTAAGCCAGTATGGTCTATTACCACATTCCTCATGATTTGCATATTTAATCTGTGCAGAATCACAAGTGTTAGCTGTTCTTCGTACCATTTCAACGTCGTTAAGTGGGTCTAATAATTCAGCGAATGGTGTTCTTCGAGTATTTACTGATTCAAATATATGAAGTGGTGTACCGTCAGCATAATCTAGAATGTGAACTCTTCCGTTCTTACATCCTTTGATTACTACTTTATCGCGGAGTTCTCCCTTAACTACGACATCTTCAGCTAGAATTGTGTTCCATGAACAGTCATAATCCCATGGGTCTCTTGTTGTTGTCTGGTATGCCCAGTCAATTTCACCTGTAACTGCGTCAATTTTAAGAATTGCTGAGGCAAAGAGATTTGGACCTGGTCTGAATGTTGCATTCCAATCAGGACCTGGTTGAGCTGTACCGACTATAAGTTTTTCATCTTCTTGATCAATAACCATCTGTCCCCAAATGTTGCTTATACCAGAATTTCCTACCATCTTTCCCCAGTCGTTTCTAAGGATATCTTGGTTCATTTCACAAGATTTGATTGCAGGAACGTCAGGTACTACTGGAGCTTTATTTGTGGTATGTGGTGTCTTTGCTTGAATCCACCATTTATCACAATTATCGACTAACCAGTCACCCCATTCAGCTTTTTCTTTTTCGAACAATGGTTCACATGCTACTTCAGTTTTTGCGAGACTGTCAGGATCGCCACAAGGAGGCATTAAGTATGTTCTCCAAACGACATCACCAGTGTTTGCATCATGTGCAGCAATGTAGTTACGACCTCCCCAGGTTCCTTCACCAGCACCACCTTGTGAATAGTACACTAAATTCCTAGAGTTTAAGAATTGTGGTGGATGTGGTTGAAGACTTCCAAAGTAACCACTGTTTCCAGGGATACCTTTTCCTAGAGGACTGTCAAGAGGAATCTCTAGACATAGATCTTCAAATGATTTATAATGTGATCCGTCATCTGCATTAATACCGGTCATTTTACAACCAAAGTCAGTGAACCATAATGTTCCACCGCCTTTTTCTGCAATATAGTGCATTGCATGTGTATGTGCAAATTCAGCGGTAATAGGTAACCTACCACCTTCTGGTGCTGCGTTTCTTGCATTATCTGCTTCTGTTACATAAGCAGCATCCCAAATACTAGAACCATCACTTGCATCCATTGCGAGTACGGTTTTTCGATTTAAGATAAGATAGACGTTACCGTCAATTATTAAAGGAACAGCCATACTGCCTTCGACACTACCAAATCCAGGTATCTCATTTTGACCAACGTCAACTGACGATGGTATTGGATACATCCACTTAACTTCTAAATGTTCTACATTACCTGAGTTAAGTTGAGTTTGTGGATTATAGTTGGTGCCCCAAGCATTTGCGTTATGGTACTCCCAATTTCGCTCCCATCTACTTAGCTGTTGCGCCTCAGCGTTTTGAATTGCTGGAGTTGAAACAGTTGACGTAGAGGAAACTAGCAGTATACTTGATAAAAGCACTGCTAAAATTACTCCCCAATATTTATGGTTCATAACAGGTGTTTTTGTTTTTAATATAAAAATGTGGTCTTAAATCAGGATTTAGTTTATCATAACTGCTGCTATTTATAGAATATTATATGAATATTGGTTATATGTATAGTAAAATCAATAATAATTGAACAAACGTAAGGTTAACATAGCCATGATTGAATAAATATAATTCATGGTTACTGGAGATATAGCTTGGCTTTTAACAGCCTCGGCACTAGTATTGCTCATGACACCTGGACTCGCTTTTAATTAAGAACAAATAACAATATATTATAAATAATTAATAATAAAAATATTATAATTAATATACATAGAAAGAGAATTAATACATTTAAATTTAATACAATTTATGAAAAACAATTATTGGTTGATAAAAGAAGAACCTACAAAATATTCATATAATGATCTAATAAATGATAAAAAAACAGTATGGGATGGAGTGGGAAATAATTTAGCTTTAAAACATATTAGAAAAATTTTGAAAGGAGATGACTTACTATATTATCATACAGGAAAAGAAAAATCAATCATAGGAATTGCAAAAGTAATTAGAGGTTCATATAGTGATCCAAACAAAGATGATAAAAAATTTGCAGTATTTGATATAAAACCCGTGAAAAAATTAACTAGGTCTGTAACACTAAAAGAAATTAAATCAAATATATTTTTTAATGATTTTGATTTAGTACGTATACCCAGATTATCAGTAATGCCTGTAACAAAAGAATATTGGAGTGAGATAATTAAATTATCTAACAAGAAATATGATGTCTGACTATATAACGTATTATGCAATAATAGCAGGAATATCCATCATAGCATATTGGATAAATTATTTGAGAAAGTCAAAATTGAATAATACCTACATAAAAACTCATATAATTGCTGAGATAACAACAGCAGTAATACTGATATATTCTGTATTTACTAAATCAACAGTTTTGATTCCATTGTCATTTGGAATGCTATTATATGCGACAATTAATATTGTTGGAGAATATATTGATAAAAAAGAGATCAAGATGGTTGGAATTCTAATAATAAACATAATAATATTGATATTTTTAATGAATTTTTTATGATTTATGAGTAAATTGAGTAAAAAAAATAAATAAATTAGTCAAATATTTTTGTCGTTATGTTATGTAATGAGATAATTACATTAGTAAGGTGTCGAGTTGAGATAGGGCATCAATGGGATAAACCCCCTTCATCCTATGGTTCTGTTGCCCTATTTCTACGCATTAATTACTTTAAATTTATATCCATAATAAATTTGACCAGAATTCCCATCTGCATTAATCTTTCTGAAAACAGCTTTAACATTTGCATTAATTTTAATATCTTCAACTTCAGAATCTACAAGTTGTGAAACAATATTAACGCCATTATCGAGTTTAATTAAACCAATAGACATAGGTAATTCATGTTCAAATCCAGGCATGGATTCATACGAAAGAGTGTAAGAAATTATTTTTCCAGTATGTGGCATCTCTTTATCTGAAATATCATGAGATTTACATTTCGGGCAAGTATTGAATTTAGGAAAAGATTCATAGTTGCAAGAGTCGCAAATAGAACCAATAATTCTATAATATCTATCTCTTAATCTCCAGTATGAAACGGACAAATCAATTAGCAACTCCTAAGACATGAACAACAGTATTTGAATCAATGCCAGACATATTATGACATAAGCCAATATTTTTATTTTCAAGATCTGCATGAGAACGATTTTGTAATTGTCTTGTAACTTCAATTATCTGATATATGCCAGTAGCAGAAAGGGGATTTCCACGTGCTTTCAATCCACCGGAAGAAGATAAAGTGACTTTTGAATTTAAATCATATCTACCTGATAGAACATCAGATGATGCATTACCAGGTTTGGAGAATCCCATTGTTTCTAAAATATTTGCAGTAATCGCGGGAACAACGTCATGAATTTCCAATAAATCAATGTCTTCCAATTTAATTTTTGATTCAGCAAGTGATTTATTCAAACAACTAGTTGTAGAATAAAATTTCAAAAGATCTTCTCTTGAAAAGAAACTAGTTGAAGAATTAGATGAAGTAGATGACAATATATTAACATCGTCGAAATTAGAATTATTGGTTTTTGATAATACTAAAGATGCAGAGCCGTCGCCAATTGGAGAACAATTAAGCATACGTAAAGGAGAAGATATAGTGGCAGATTTATTAATCGAGTCTAATGAAAATTCACGATTAAACTGTGCATGTTTACAAGTGACTGAATGTTTATGAGATAAAACTGAGAACTGTGATAATTCTTCAGAAGTAACATCATACTTTTCCATATACAATCTAGAGAATAATGCATAAAGTGAATTCATAGTTATGCCAAAAAATTGAGTATATTCATAACTTTCACCTAGAGCAGTAGCTTTGATTGTTTCTGCAGGAGAAAGATCAGTCATTTTTTCAGCTCCAATTATTAAAACAGATTCTAGATTATCTGAATTCAATAATTTATGACCTATATTAACAGCCATCGCACCTGAACAAGATGATGATTCAAGCTTAAATGTAGTAATATCTGACAAGCCTAATTCTTCAGAAATAATCGTAGAGAGATTCTCTTGACTTGAAGAATATGATGACAGAGTATTTGCAAAGATAATCATATCTGGCGATGTATTTGATTCAGAGATTGCCTGTCTTGCAGAATCAATCGCCAAGTCTACTATTGACTTTGACCAATGATCAGTAATTTTTGTAAGTCCGGTTCCAGATATCTTAGTTTGCACAATATTTCACCTATATTTGATTATTTTAAAATTCCCCTAAGTTTAGTATAAGTTGCATAATCAATTTCTTTATTATTATTTATTATATCAGTCAATGGGGTATAATTAGGTCCCTTATCCAATATTCCATCTTCAACTAACAGAGAAAATGAATCACTTCCTGCACCTGAACCAAATGAAGTAAGTAAGATTCTGTCGCCAGGTTTTGCTACATCAAAAGTTGAAACTAGTCCCAAAGGAGAACTAGCAGAATATGGATTGCCGATAATAGGATTCAAAAGACCTGGTTGAATTTGTTCAGTAGTGAAACCAAGACGTTTAGCAACCTGAATAGGAAACTTTGGATTAGGCTGATGAAATACAGCGTATTTAAAATCTGATGGCTTTAGATTAATTTCAGATAATAATTGTTTAACCGACGATTCAACATGATGGAAGTATGCAGGCTCTCCAGTAAATCTTGAAAGATGTCTAGGAAATGACTCAGTTTGTCTTCTCCAAAAGTCACTAGTATCAGTTACATATGAAGTACTTGCTTCGATTTTAGCAACACTGCGTTTACTATTATTAGTTAATACAAAAGCTGCCGCAGCACTACTTGCTGTATATTCAAGGTTGTCTCCAGGTCTTCCTTGCGCAGTATCAACACCAAGTGCAATACCACTCGAAATCATGCCAGAGCCTACCAAACCAGTTATTACTTGCATTGCTTCAGTTCCAGCTTTACAAGCAAATTCAAAATCAGCTGCAAGAGTCTTATGAACTCCTAATGCTTGAGCTACAATAGTACTAGTGGGTTTAACAGCATAAGGTTTTGATTCAGTTCCTACAAATATTGCGCCAATATCACATAAACCAGACATCGATAAAGCATTCCTTGCAGATTCTACTGCCATAGTTGTTGTATCTTCGTCAATATTTGCAACACTTTTTGTTTTATTAGGTCCAGATCCACTTCCTTTCCATAATTTGGCAATGTCAGATGTAGGAAGTCGTAATTTTGGTACGTATCCTCCATAGCCAGAGATATAGACCGGAGTAGAGCTCTTCATAGTTGGAATAATCATAACTAAAGTTTAAAAAGATACAGAAAATTTATCAAATATTAGTAGAATGACGAATTAAATTGATTTAACTTGTTTTACTATGGATGGACGTCTTTTTTTCAATATTCTATATCCGCATATACACTTTATTTCAGGTAAAGCTGCTAAATCTTCATTTGTAACAAGCGTAGCACAACGAACACATTCATAAACTACCCCGCCGAAACTCTCACTATCTGATTCCAATTTATTCAATGTTATTTGTAGACGCTAGTATATTTACTTTTTTGCTAATTGGGTTTTTCTTTTATTCCATAAATCAGAAGATGGAATATTGATAAAAGAAAACGAAGAATTTCAAATGATGAGAGTTTAGTTTTTCCTATACTGCGCTCTTGGAATATGAAAGGAATTTCCTTGATTTTTAGTTTTTTCTTATGGAATAAATATATTGATTCGATAAGATAGGAGAATCCGTTAGACTTTACATCATATTTTATCAAGAGTTCAATAGTATCAGAGTTGAATGCGCGGTATCCAGTAGTGTTATCATGTAACTTTGAGCCCAGAAATACACGGACCAACATATTTGCAATAAAACTAATAATTTTACGATGAATTGGCCAAGAACTAACACCTCCTTTATCGACATAACGAGATGCAATAGCCACATCATAGCCTTCACCAATAGAATCTACAAGGTTCATAGTTATTTCAGGAGGATGTGATAGATCAGAATCCATCTGAATAATACATTCAGAATTATTATTTTTGCACCAATCATAACCTGCTTGGTAAGCGGAACCCAATCCAAGTTTTTCCTGTCGTGTAATTAGAAATATAGTTTGTTCGAATAAATCAAGTTTTTGTACTACCGATGATGTTCCATCAGGACTATTATCATCGACAACAATAATTTTTAAATCATGCCCAGAATTCTTGAATATTTCAGTTAATTTATTAGTCAGAATTACAATGTTTTCTTTTTCATTATAGGTTGGAATTATGATTGAAACATTCATAATAATCAATATATAGTTTTTAGAACATCGTTAAGTTTGTTTCCTATATTTTGGACGTCATCTTCAGACAATCCAGAATGAATAGGGATAGAAAGAACTTTAGAAGAAGCCAGATCTGTGTTGGGTAAATTATAACTATTATTCATACTATGATAATAAGGCATTTTATGAATAGGCATACGATAGTAAACTGCAGTATTGATACCCTGTTTTTCCATATAGTTCATAACTTCAGAACGAGATTTATCAAGAGAAATGGTGTATAAATAACGATTAAGAAAAGTATTCTCAAGTTCTACTGGAAGATTAAGATTAAAATTACCAATAATATCGGAAAGTATATCAGAATTTCTTCGCCTAATTCGAATGAAATCGTCAAGTTTACTCAATTGAATAGATGCAATAGCAGATTCAATCTCAGGCATTCTTAGATTTAGTCCAAATCTAGTAGTTTGACCTGACTCGTCAAGACCATGATTTCGAATTCGAAGTAATTCTTCATACAATATTTCATTGTTAGTAGTAATCACACCGCCTTCTCCAGAAGTAATAACTTTAGTAGGATATAGACTAGTGCAACCTAAATTTCCCAAAGTTCCGCATTTCTTTCCGTTAATAGATGAGCCAAGAGATTGTGCGCCATCCTCAATTATTGCAATGTGATCAGGAGAAGTAATTTCGGCGATAAGGTCGACGTCAACAGGATGGCCATACAAATGAACGGGAATTATCGCCTTAGTTTTTTTAGTTATATTTGATTTAATCAGTGATATGTCAATATTATAATTTGATGATGAAATATCAACAAATACAGGTGTTGCACCTGTAGCTACAACAGCACTAGCAGTAGCAGTAAAACTAAATGATGGAATAATAACTTCATCTCCAGATTTTATATTCAATGATAGAAGAGAAGCATATAATGCAGAAGTTCCAGAATTAATTGCAACAGCGTATTTAACGTCAAGAAATTGAGCAATTTGTTTTTCAAATATTTTTACATATTTTCCGCCATATAGATTAGAACTACTCAAATGGCCACTTTGAATAATTTCTTGAACAATATTAATTTCGTTTTTATCAAATAATGGTTCATTTACTGAAATTTTTCGATTCATTAGAAATTACCTAATTTTTAACAAGTTTGTTTAAATCATGGCCAGATGGATTTTGAAATATTCTAAGATCGAAGTAAGATGTAGCGGCAACAAGATGATCTAAGATATCAGATTGGATATTTTCGTAATTAGCCCAATTATTGTCATTAGCAAATACATAAATTTCAATTGGAAGGCCACTTTCAGATGGATTTAATTGCCTTATTAAAAAGGTCATATCTTGTCTGATTTTCTCATGATTTTTTAAATACGATACAATATATGCGCGAAAAGTACCAATATTAGTCAATTGTCTAGAATTAAGAATAGATGATGAATCTCTACTATATGTTTTATTTTTATTTGATTGAATTAAGGATTTCTTTTTTTCTTTTAAATAACTAGACAATAAATCAATTTTTTCATATTGAGATAACATTGATTCATCACAGAATTTTATTGAAGTAATATCAATATTTATTGCGCGTTTTATCCTTCTTCCGCCACTTCGTTGCATACCCTTCCAATTTTTAAAAGAAGAGTCAATAAGCTTGTGAGTAGGAATAACAGTTATTGTTTTATCCCAATTTTGAACTTTAATTGTATGCAAAGCGATTTCAATAACGTTTCCATCTGCTCCAAATGCAGGTGCTTCTACCCAATCATGAAGCTGTAGAAGTTTGTTCGATGTGATTTGTAGATTTGCCAGTAATGAAAGAATAGTATCTCGAAAAATGAGAAGTAAAACAGCACTTATTGCACCAATGCTTCCAAGTAATGCCCATGGGGGTACGCCAGATAAAATTGAAATAATTAGTAAACCAGATAATATTAAAATAAAAATTTTTACTATTTGTATGTAACTTCTTAATGGTATTTGTTCATATCGTTTTGAATAAGCGTCTGTAATAGATGATAAAACTGAATCAATTATCCGGGAAAATACTAATACAATTAAGATGTTAATAACAAGTTTAACAGTAAAAATTCCTATTGGAGTATTATTGACAATAATATATGCAAAATTATTTACAATAAGAATTGGAATTAAATAAGATATTCTTAAAAATAAATGATTTTTAACTAATATATCATCCAGTTTAGTTTTTGATTTATTAATTTGAGGTATAATTAAATGAATAAGAAATTTACGAGTAATTTTGAATGATATATACGATGTAATGGCCAGTAAGAATAATGGAAGAATGTTAGATAATATTGGATAATCGAGCATCATAGAATTTATTAACGCAATCATTGAACAATCCCTAATATTAAATATAACAACTTGCTATTATAGAATTCTTCAAATAGATGAAAATAATTCGGATTTATTTGAAAAATATACACGAATTGGAGAGATAATATCATTAAGTTCTCGTCCGACAGATAATTTTAGATCAAGTGGATGGATTTTTCCATTTTTGTATTCAGATTCTAATTCTTCATAAGTAGAGAACAGCATATCACCGCCAAATTTACTAGGTCGTTCAATTGTAAAAGAATCAGAATCACGAAATATCAGATATTTACAATATTCCAGAATTGGATTATTATCAGAAATTCCTTCAGGACACCACGCAATTTTTATTTTAGATGTAATCTCTTTTTCAGAATCATGAATGAATATTGAATTTTTTGGATTGGATTTACTCATTTTCGTAAAGGTTGTATCAGTAGCACCTCCTGTATTTGTCAGACCAGGGATAAGATGCTGATGTACTGCTACAGGAACTTTCCATTTCATTTTAGGAAATACCTCACGAACAAGCATATGGATTTTACGCTGATCAGTTCCAGCATGTACAATATCTAGATCAAGTTCTTTGATGTCAACTGCCTGCATCGAAGGATAAAGATATTGTGATAAACTTAACTGATCTTTTTCAGTTCTTCCCATAATGGTCAAACACCTAACAGCGCGAGATAAAGTCATATGTTTTGAGAATTTGATAAGATTCATCCAATATTCGTCATTATTATGATATAGAGAATTACTTTTTACGATATTAACACCAGGACAGAAGAATTTGAAAGCTTCTTCATAGTAATTTGTAACTTGTTTAATTTTATCCCAATTACCTTCAAATTTATCATTAATGAAACTATGCCAATCTGCGAGATAAACAGATGACTGAATACCAGCATTAATGAAATCATTAATTTTAAAACCCGAGATTAGGAGACTACCTAAATGTAATTTTCCAGAAAGTTCAATTCCAATATAGTGTTTAGGAGAATGATTAGTTTCGAAAAGAGTTTTAAGTTCGTCTTCTTGAATTAATTCTTCAGTAGGAGGTTTTTTGACTAAAGCAATTTTATTCTCTATATCCATATAATAGTTTCACGGTGAAAAGAATATTTAAGAGATATCTATACGTGCGCGACGAAGTGTTTGTAAAAGTAAATAGATTAGAGATAAAGTAAATATCAGATTTAAGATAAATATACCAAGTTCAATACCAATAATTCGATTCAATAGAGCAAAAGAAGAGAAATATACTTGATAAAAAGTTAAGACCAAATTATATAACAATACAGGAAGAAATAATTTTTCCGCATATTGATTTATTTTCGAAGTAATTGGAAGTTGAGAACATGCAACAATCAATGAAAGAATTCCTGGAATAAATAATAACGGAGAACCTTGCTGAGTTAAACTAGAAACTATCCAGTAAATACCAATTATCGCAAATAAAATGGTGATAGATTTATTCATTACAATAGACATCCATTAATTACTGATATTGTTTTATGTTTGCTTTGATATATAAAAGTACAGATGACTGAACAAATCGATAAGGATAGCATGGTTCTATTATCAGCTTCTTACGATGGTATACAAAAAAAGGCATTTCTAAAATTTTACGATGAAAAAACAGATACCATAAAGTTATGGTATGACAACACAGAACACAAGCCATATTGTTTAATTAAAAAAGGTATTGATGAAAAACTACTAGAATCAATCAAAAATGAAAATAAGATTCTAGCCGTTGAAGAAACGACAAAAATTGACTTATTAAATGATAAAGAGGAAAATATGCTAAAGATCATTGCGGACGATCCATTGCAGATCATAAGCATACGAGATAGAGTACCTGCTTGGGAAGCAGATATAAAATATTATGACACGTACATGTACGATAAATCACTAATTCCTGGAATATACTATAAAATCAGAAATAATCAAATTATTCCGACTAAATTTACAACGCCAAAAGAAACGAATGAGATGTTGCAAAAAGGAATAGAAAATGCAGATATTGATATAAAAAATAAGATTAACGAATGGGCCGAACTTCTTAGTCAGCCACTACCAAAAATAAAGAGAGTGGCATTAGATATTGAAGTGCATTCTGACAAAGCAGACAGATTTCCAGATGCAGATGAAGCAAGATATCCGATTATATCAGTAGGATTTGCAGCTAGTGATGGGTTCAATCAAGTATGTATTCTTCGAAGAGAAGGAATAGAGACTGGAATTAATGAATTAGAGAAAAACATAGAAGTTGTTTTTGTAGATGATGAGAAATCACTAATCGAAAGTGTATTCAGAGTTATTGAGGGATATCCATGTATTATTACATACAATGGAGACGATTTTGATTTAAAATATATCTATAACAGAGCAATAAAATCAGGAATCAAAAAAGACAACATACCTATTCAAATCCCCGGGTTAGGAAGAGTTTCACGTGGAAAGAATTTTAATAGAACAATTGAGGCAAATTTAAAACAAGGAATACATTTAGATCTATATAGAACATTTCTAAACAGATCAATACAGATCTATGCATTTGGAAATAAATACTCAGAACATAGTTTGAATGCAGTAAGTTCTGCAATAATTGGGAAAACTAAGATTGAGTATGAAGGAGAGATCGGAGAGCAGACATATTATCATCTTGCGAAATATAATCACAATGATGCGGCAATAACATTAGAATTAACAAGTTTTGATGGAGATCTACTAATGAAGTT
>JABUBF010000010.1 GCA_013306035.1 Nitrososphaerota archaeon | reverse complement strand
GGAAATATGGGGACAATCATACTATTTAATGCATTTTATAATATTTCATATAATTCATTTTCATTCGAGTATTTTACCATGCCGGAAGCAAAATATTCAAAAATTTAACAAATATCTTTCCGAAATGATACATATATTATTCTAAGATAAGAAAAAGATTCATGGATATAATAAACTTCGATGATTTTTCTAAACTAAAAATTAGGGTTGGAAAAATAATCGATGCAGAAACAGTAACTGGATCTAATAAATTAATAAAAATGAAAATAGATATCGGTGATGAAGAGAGGCAGATTGTTGCGGGAATTGCAAAATATTATTCATTAGAAGATTTAGTTGATAAAACAGTAATTGTTTTAGTTAATTTAGAACCAAGAAAGATATTCGGAGTGGAATCGCAAGGGATGTTACTAGCTTCAATTGATGGAGACAAAGTATCACTACTTCAAACTGACAATGAAATGAACGTAGGTTCAGAAATCGGATAACTATCCTTTAAAGTACTTTGACATTATTCTAAATGTGAAGAATGCAATCAATATAGATTCTATAATTATTGCAATAGTAAGAATTTGATCTTCTAACGTCAATGTTTTAATATTAAATTGAATTAATCCAGAACTACTAATCGATATATCTTGCTCGGATTTTATTTCATCTTCTACAATATGAGTAATTTTATAATTTCCATCTGGAAGTTTTAATCGAGGAATATTCAAAAGGTCGGTAGTGAATTCTTCGTCTGCCTTTTGTATAACTATTTGACCGTCAATGAAAGGTTGTTCAAATTCATCTAAAACAGAAATATCAATAGTATTGATGTCGAGCATAAGATCCAAGTTAATAGGAAATCCTAATTTATTATAATATGTTTTAGTTTTGTCAATACCATCAATAATAGTAAAATCATTTATGATAAAATTAAAAATTTTCAAGTGAGATATTGAAAAAGTATCAGTGGAGCTATTGGCCAAGATATACATTTTTCCATCAGAATAACTTGTAATGAAATCAGCATCGAGAATAATTTCGTATAAGTTAATTGGTCCAAGATTATCAGATACAGAAATAACGGCTACAGGAATGTTGATTTCCTGAGATTCAATAAACGTAGTTACACCATTGGATTTACTAATTATGAAAAGCTCAGGGGTATTTGGCACATAATCAGCAAGATCAATGCGTAAATCAGGTTCAGAAGCCAGAGAATATCCTACAAGATTATACTCCCCAGATGGAACAACATAAACTGGAAGATATGCGTCAAGAGTTCCAATTCCTACAAAATTAGAGTGAATATGGAAGAAATGTAGACCGTATTGTAATGGTGAATCACCGTTTTCAGATTCGCCTATTTCAGGGATATTTAACTTGAAATATCCAGTTTGAGTATTTGGGAGGTTAAGTGTAGTGGAAGCAATTGTTCCATTTTTCTCGATACTAGTAGTAAGATCTGCAGTATGAGAATCTATTCTCAACTTTCTTGTAGTTTCAAGAACAAATTCAATACTTTCGCCAGATGGATCAAAATCGTCAACGGTATTATTGTATCTAATTATATATTCAGATCCAGGAGAAATCACACTAGGATATTCAATAGCGCCATATGAGCCACTTATAATATGAAAGCCATCAGTCGGTTCAAGGATTGCTAATTCGAGGGTTTCGGATTTTTCCATATATAGATTACTGCCAGTTAATTGATAATTAGGGATAAATCCAGAAGGACTGCCTTCTCCTACAACTAATATATGTGATCGTTGAAATGATTCTGCAACTAGGTCGGTTGGTCTTGCTTCAGGTCTTTCTTGTTCATCTCTAGGAACACGATCACACTGAAGAATTTCGAATTGTGCATCAAGTGTAGGGAGAAGCTCTCTATCTCGGTCATTGTCATTCTGCATTCTTACTATTAGTCTTTGGACAGTTTGATTTTGAAAACCGCCTGGTTGATTACGTANATCAACAATNTCTGAATTTCTNNNTNNGATANNTTTACGGANTCCTTCTATATGNTTTTGTAAACTTAAACAATTAGCAACCTGATCAACATTTTCTCTAGCATTAATACCTGCAAATATAGGATTATCAACTGGAAAACCAGCACGTGCAAGTTCATCAGCAGTGACTTCCAACATTGTTAATTCAACCAACATAGTTTCGCCAACACCAAGGACAGGTAATTCCAATTGATTAACTCTACGACCTGAAACAATTCCACGAAACATTAAAGCTTCGCCAGGTTCTCCCAATGTAATAATTATTTGTTTGTCAGAAAGAATGAATAATTCTTCACCAGGGCCTACCACAATAGTGCTTCCAGAAGCTGGAATAGACATACTTTCTTCGTTAAAACCAAGATGAGCGAAATCAGGCATTACATTCGTTAATTGAAAGGGGTCAAAAGGTTCTTCGCAAGCGGCAGATGCAGGACATACGCGATCGTCAACCTGAGAAAATGACACAGGTAACAATACAATAGTCGAAACAAATAACAAGAAAATAATAATTGATGAACGCAATTTAGTCTCTCTCCACGAAATATAATAAAAGTAAAATGAATCCCATTACAAGAACAGGAGGAATGATTGTTACAAGATATGGAGCGAAATTTACTANAGCGATAGAAATTATGTAAACTGGAAGTAATAATATGGCACTACCTAAAGTAAGAAGTGCTACAGATGATCGTAAAGAGCTTACCATTTTTGATTCTGCCCCAGGATTATCGCGAACTTCTGACAATCTCACTTGTGCTGCTAATGCAGAGAAAGTAATACCAGGGATAGCAAATGCCATTCCTAGCTTTACATATTCAATAAGAGGAAGTTCGATAGGATGTCCTTCATAACCAAGATAAGTTGCTATTCCTGCAATTTGATCGAAAGCTAATAATAAGGAAAATGTTTCACCAGTAATAGATCCTGCAACGCAGCCTGCATAAATCATCAATGCCATCATGTATGCAAAAAAGAAATAGAGAACTTTACCAAATGCCCCGACACCAGNTCCAACGACAACACGAGAAAGAGAAACAACAGTNCCTATTACNAGATAAGCAAGAAATGCAGCGATGAAATCAGAAGGATTTGAAGTAGTTAGAACGGTAAACATAGGNATGATAATCGGAAGTACCAAAAGTAGACTTTCAAAGAAAACTTGTTGATTTNGACCTAATGTTTTGATGAAACCTATTTGTTTAAGAAAAAGGTATATAGCGATTAGTCCGAATGCACTAAAGAAGGCAATAGATGACAAATAAGATACAAATGCATTCAGTACAACAGGATTAGCAATCATTACAGCGATTGGAGCAATAGAAAATGCAGAAATATATGTTCTAAGTTCTCTTAACGGTAGCATAAGACCACTCCTCCATTTTTTTCATTGTGTCCATGACAGAACTATGATTTGTAAGAATCATTTGGATGCCATTTTCTTCGACTGTTTTTTGTATTTGTTGTGCCCTCTCATAATTATCTTCATTATAGATCAATATGATAATTAGATCACGACTAGATTTCAGCTTTGACAGATATGATTCAATTAATCTATCATCAGTACGAGTAAGAATTAGAATGAAACTATTTCCAAATTCAGAAGCAGAGAGTTCGAGATAAGAATTTGTAAAACTTGTAATAAGGAACTTGTCTCGAGAAGGTTGTACTTTTGCAAGATTACGTAATAATGAATCAACATGAGTGTCGCCGCGTGCAGGTTTTAAGACAGTGCGAATACGAGTATCAAATAGTAACAAGCCAGTTCGAGTTCCACGTTTAATGAAATTATAAGATAAAGATGCTGCAAGATCTGCAGATATATCAAGCGAAATTTGGTCGCCATTAGGAAGTTCACTGTCTTTACCTATATCTGCAACAATTGTAATTGCCTGTCCTTCTTCTCCAGCAGTAATCTTCGACTTGGGTTTATGGTCAGGGGATTTAGCCATAGCTTTCCATGAGATAATTTTAAAATCATCTCCAGGTTGGTAATCACGAATACCCCAAACTTCACTACTTCGACCCTGTTTAATGGATGATGAAACTCCCAATAATCCGGCGGCAGATGTTTGAGGAGATGTTTCGAATGGATAAATGTGAGGAAGTACAAGAATTTCTGCTTCGTCGTTAGATGTAATAGTAATTCCAGATAACAACAACCAGTCTTTAACAACAATCTTAGTGGATGAAATTTTATGAATGCCACGGCGATCTGCGACAAAAGTTTTTGAGATGTCGTATTTTTGTCCAGGTTGGAAAACAACAGTACCAGTGTTAATATTTAGACCTAAACTTTGACAATCAAATTCAACAGATGCGTTTGCAGGGAATCTACCGTTATATTTCATTTCCAATGAGGCATTAATATCAGCAGGAGGCATTACTTGGTATTTATCAAAAACACGTGTAACCTCGAAATTGTTTGATGGTTTTAGGTATTTGAATAAAACAAGATTAATACACAAAGCAANCATAACAGAAAGCATAGCAAGAGTAGCATTAGGCAATAAAGCCAAACTACACATCGTCATCAATCCAAAGAAACCAATAAGAAGTCGAATATGTTTCTTCATATTAAATCAAACTTGAACAATTACTTCGTCNATACAGTCCTTGATTAATTTTCTCAGATATTCGGTAGCAGAATTACTATCACCGTCATCTAGATCAAGAAGTGCATTCTGTTGTAAGATTAATCGATGATTAAGTACATCAAATGCGACAGCTTTGACGTCGTCAGGAATTACATATGAACGACCTTCAGTAACGGCGGCATAGCCCTTAGATGCATATAATAAAGCGACAGATGCACGTGGACTTGCGCCAAGANTGACTTTAGGAATATTTGAAGTGTTTTGAACTATTGAAGAGATATACTCAAGAACNTTTTTCTCTGCATTAANACCTGTATGAATCATATCTTTTCCTTCAAGAATTGCTTGTTTTGAAACTATAGGTTGTAGTTCAACAGATTGACCAATNTTACGTCTGATTATTTCAGCCTCACTTGCTGCATCAGGATAATCAATAATTAATCTGAATAAGAATCTATCTAATTGTGCTTCTGGAAGAGGATAAGTGCCTTCTAGTTCGATAGAATTTTTTGTTGCAAGAACAATAAATGGTTCATCCATTTTTCGAGTCATACCTTCAACACTAACTTGCCTTTCTTGCATACATTCCAATAAAGCAGATTGTGACTTAGGAGGTGCACGATTAATTTCGTCAACAATAACAAAATTAGAGAATATAGGACCTGAACGGAATTCAAATTCTCGTTCTTTAGGATTGTAAATACGAGTACCGGTTATATCAGATGGCATTAGATCAGAAGTAGATTGAATTCTATTCGAAGTAGATTCTATAGATTTACTGAATAGATTAGCAATTAAGGTCTTACCTGTGCCAGGAAATCCCTCGATAAGAACATGTCCNCCAACAAGTATTGAAATTATTAATGAATCAACAATATTATCAAGTCCTACAACATGATTTCCAATCTCCGTCTTGAGTGAGTCTCTAAGATTTTTAATGTCGTCAATAGATTTCAAAGAGTTAATCATAATTAGTTGCCTCCAGATTGAATGATATCAGTAATAATTTTTTCTGCAGAANTACTTGATTCGGCATCAGTACCTGAATCGGAAATATCAGATTGTTTTATCAATAAACGATGGTTAAGGACGTCGAATGCAACGGCCTTTACATCTTCGGTAGTAACCTTATCNCTTCCTCGAATTATTGCTGCGTGACCTCTTGACGCGTTGAGGAGAGAAACCGAAGCAGTAGGACTTGCCCCAATAATTACANCTTCTTTTGTCCTGGTAGATTGAACGATGCTGGAAATATAATCAGAAATGCCATCATCGATTGACATATTATCGATAAGGAATTTTCGAGCCTGGAGAATTTGATCTTTAGAGATTATCCGACCAGAGGATTCTGAAGATTTAGTTTTATTACGAAGAATTTCGACCTCTTCGTCCATAGTTGGGTAATCAAGATTAATACGGAACATAAAACGATCCAATTGTGTTGGAGATAATGGAAAAGTTCCTTCGTATTCAAGGGGATTTTTAGTTGCAAGAACCATAAATGGTTGGTCCAATATTGATGTTTCTCCATCAACAGTAACTTGCCCTTCTTGCATTGCTTCAAGAAAAGCAGCTTGTGTTCTAGGAGGAGCACGATTAATTTCGTCAACAATAACCATATTAGCAAATATAGGTCCTGCGTGAAAATCGAATTCAAGAGTTTTAGGGTTATAAATTCTAGTGCCCGTTACATCACCAGGCATCATATCAGGAGTGGATTGAATACGTTTGTTCTCAAGGGACAATGTATTTGAAAATGATACAGCCAAAAATGTTTTCGCAGTACCAGGTAATCCCTCAAGTAAGACATGCCCACCGGTCAATAGAGACAAGGTAAGAGTATCAATATGATTAGTGAGACCAACAATTGACTTATGGACCTCAGAACGGATATCTTCAGATATTTTTGTAATATCAGAAAGTGAATTAATATTATCAGCCATCATAAATCACTGTATAGACTCCANACTGGATTGAAGTAGATCGTTAATTTTAGTTACTCCATAATCTTTAGTATCCTGACCTGCTTCAAGATCACGAATTACTAAACGATGGTTAAGGACGTCGAATGCAACGGCCTTTACATCTTCGGTAGTAACCTTATCACTTCCTCGAATTATTNCTGCGTAACCTCTTGACGCGTTGAGAAGAGAAACCGAAGCAGTAGGACTTGCCCCAAGTATGATACGAGAATTATCTCGAGTTGTATTACACAAATTTGAAATAAAACGTAAAACATCGTCGTCTAAACTAACTTGATCTTGAATTAACTTTCGTGCAGAAATTACAGAGGATGAGTCAAGAACCTGCTCGACTTCTACAGATTCACCGCGTTGATTTTTCTTTTCAAGTATGTCAATCCATGCTTCCTTAGGAGGATAGTTCATGATTAAACGTGCCATGAATCTATCTAATTGTGCAGGAGGTAATGGAAATGTACCTGCAAATTCAATTGGATTTTTGGTAGCTATTATCATAAATGGTTGTTCAATCTGAGTTGTGTTACCGTCAATTGTTACTTGACCTTCTTGCATAACTTCAAGCAATGCAGATTGGGTCTTTGGTGGAGCACGATTAATTTCATCCATAAGAACGATGTTAGAGAAAATAGGCCCTGCGTGAAAATCAAATTCAAGAGTCTTTACATTAAAAATATGTGAACCGGTAATATCAGATGGCATCAAATCAGGAGTAGATTGAATTCTTCGAAAAGATAAGTTTATAGTATCAGAAAAGATTTTGGCAAGATATGTTTTTGCAGTTCCAGGAACTCCTTCGATAAGTATATGGCCGCCAGTAAATATGCCAATAGCTAGAAACTTGATAACATTAGGCCATCCAACTACATATTTTGAGATTTCGGCTTCAAGTGCATCTGCTGCTTTTTGAATATCAGATATATCTTTAATTTCAGTTATCATATTCTCGCCCTCGATAAACTAGAAGTTTTTTGATTAGACANCCATTTGGAGATAAGGTTATATCCAGATTTATCAATTTCCTGATTACCGTAAGCGTATTTCTCCATTGAAGAAAGAATAGAATGAAGAATTTCAGTATCTGCAGGATTTTTACCAATGAGAAATTCGGCTAGCTCTCTNATAGTATAAGAATCCCTTTGATCCAGGCCAGATGTAAAAGCAGATATTTTNAGTGTTTTATATAATTTAAGAAACTTCTCATCGTATTTTTTAGTAAATTGAATCTTTTGTTTGACAATTTTTTCTCTGACAATATTATTACGGAATAAAAGGAATTCAGAAAGCAAGAGAATAGACAGACCTGCAGCTAATACAGTATTATATGGTCTTAGCAAGACAATCAGTTCAGTAAAAGGATCACTCAACGACATCAGTCTCCGTATAAGAAAGATTGAGAACAACCTCTGGATTAANTTTAGCTATNGACCAAGGAATAGTTANTCCTGCAGGAATTCGAAAACTTTCAGACCAGTCAGAATATGGAAACAATAATTCATCTAATTCACAATTATTGCCCGATGCATATAGATCGTCAGGTCCACCAACAGGAACTGCAGCTTCTGCATCATCAGTAAGTTCACAAGCAATATTATTCAATTCAAGGCCGGACATCTTTATTGAATCTAAATTAATCTCAAAATCAAAAGTACTAGTATAAGATACAAAGACTACATCGTCAGATGTAACTTGCCAATTTGCAGATAATGCTTCTATTTCAATAGAATCAGGAATTATTTCCATGTCATAATGGTCAGATCTAATCGTAATATTCTCNAAAATGTCCAAGGTTTCAGTAGTCCATTCTCCAATTTTTAAATCATAAGTTCCTTCTTCAACAAGAACGGTAACTTGACCCGTTCCATTAGTAGTTCCAGTTACTGCGATTGAATCAGTTNCACNAATATCATTCCAGAAATAGAATACAATATTAATTCCAGNAGTAGGAGTAGTGACATATCTTTCTCCAATATTTTTATCATGAGTCCAAGTTTCAATAGTGATAGTATGCATAGGCAATAACTCTGGTTCTGGAGGTTTTGGTTCAGGATAATTNAATACAACAAAAGAACTGGTCAAAATAGCTACAGTTAAAAGAACAACTTGAAGTAAAATAGAATTTGCAGATGTACTCAATGTTTCTCCCCTTTTAATAGGTAATTTAAACTGAGTTATTAAGTTTGACTTTAAAGAATTATAATGNCCGGAANGATAAAAAATAAAAAAAGGTGAATTAGACGAGATATTAACAATCAAGAAGATTTATTTACTCTAATTTATTAACATAAAGTATCCAATTTTTTTTGGGGATTATTCTATTGTATAAAGAAAATGAAATAAAAAATCAAGTTCATGGTACGACCACCGTAGGTTTAGTATGCAGTGATGGGATTGTATTGACGACCGATACGCGTGCTTCAATGGGGTATTATATTGCAAGTAGGACGGTAAACAAGATTGCAGTAATCGATAATCATTGTGCATTAACAATTGCAGGAGGCGTTGCGGATGCCCAATATNNAGTTGATCAATTAAAGTATCAATCTAATATTTATAAATTGGAAAANTTTCAAAAATTACCAATATCATCGGCAGCAAGATTAACATCCAATTCATTTTTCTCGGCAAATCATCAAGNANCTANNATTCCATTATTTGCAGACATCTTGGTAGGCGGAGTAGATATGGACGGTCCTCAATTATACAATATAGATATGTTTGGAACACTAACAAAAGAAGAATATTATTCAACTGGAAGTGGTTCTCCCGTTGCATACGGAATACTTGAAAGTGAATTTAAACAAGCATTAAGTGTAGATGAAGCTTTGACAATTGCTGTAAGAGCAGTTTATGGAGCTATTTTAAGAAATTCAGGAACAGGAGATGGCCTAAATATCGTTACAATAAAAGAAGACATTCTAAAAGAATATTCACTTAAAGAGAAACAAAAAATACTCAAAGATCTTTCTGGTAGACAATAAAATGGCAGTGATGAGTAANTCACAGGAATTAATGACGACAATATTAAAATCATTACCGTCNGAAGCAGAAATCACACGTATCGAATATGAAGGNCCAAGAATATCGATCTATACAAAGAATTACGAATTTTTAGCTAGTAATAATTACATAATTTCAGANATTGTAAATACTGTAAAAAGAAGACTAGTAATTAGAACGGATAAGTCAATTAGNAAAAAAGAAAATGAAGCAACAGAAATATTAAAAAATTCAATAGCAGAAGATGTAGGATTAGGAAATATATATTATGATGATGCACTTGGTGAAGTAATTATAGAAGCTTTAGAGCCACAAAAATTAACAAATAATCCTGATGTTAATTTACATAAACTATCTGCAGATATTGGTTGGAAAGTCATAGTGAAAAAAGGGTCGAATTTGCCATCAACAAGTATAAAAACAATATATTATGTTAAACAAGCTGAANCAGAAGCTAGAAGTGAATTCTACAGACAAATAGGAGAAGAAATATTCAGGCCAAAATTATCTCAAGCGCCAAATATTACTCTGAAAAGTTTGGGAGGATTCAACCAAGTTGGAAGATCTTGTATGTTACTTACAACTCCAGAAAGTAAAATTCTTTTAGATTGTGGTATACTGCCCAATGCTAGAAATACATGGGATTCATATCCAAGACTAGATTGGGCTGATTTCGACATGGATGACTTAGACGCAGTAATAATATCACATGCGCACTTGGATCATTCAGGATATCTGCCAGTATTATTCAAATATGGATACAGAGGGCCAGTATACTGTACAGAGCCAACACTAGCATTGATGGTATTACTACACAATGATTATGTAAAGATCAATTCTCATGAGGGTTCACAAGTATTGTATGAAGGAAGAGATGTAAGAAAAATGATTCAACATACAATTACATTGCCATATAGATTGGTTACAGACATATCTCCCGATATCAAATTAGTTCTTAACAATGCAGGACATATATTAGGCTCTGCAACTTCACATCTGCACGTTGGAGAAGGACTACACAATATTCTCTACACAGGAGATTTTAAATTCGCAAAAACAAAACTTTTTGATGAGACTATTTGGAACTATCCAAGGGTAGAAACTCTAATCATGGAGAGTACATATGGTGGAAAAGCAGATATGATGCCGACAAGAGACCAAATGGAATCAAATTTAGTAAATTCAATAAATTCAACATTAGAAAAAGGAGGCAAA
This sequence comes from Nitrososphaerota archaeon, assembly GCA_013306035.1. Lineage (GTDB taxonomy): Archaea > Thermoproteota > Nitrososphaeria > Nitrososphaerales > UBA57 > UBA57. Next base: position 15,908 of record JABUBF010000010.1, on the reverse strand, counting down.
GTATTGATTCCAAGTCCTGCAGTTGGAAGGGCGCAGGAGATAATGTTAGTATTAGATCAGCAGATGCGTGAAAAGAAATTAATTGAATGTCCTATTTATCTTGAGGGAATGATTTCAGAAGCAACTGCAATACATGTAGCGTCAACAGAATTTTTAAGTCGTGATTTAAAGAATAGTATTGCAAGAGGTCAAGGTAATCCATTCCAAAGTGAATATTTCACAATAATAGATCATTATAGCAAAAGAGAAGAGGTACTAAGAGACGAACCGTCAATAATTATGGCAACTTCAGGAATGTTAGAAGGAGGACCAGTAATGAGATACTTTGAAGAATTAGCCCCAATTGAGAAGAATAAATTAATTTTTGTATCGTATCAAATCGCAGGAACATTAGGAAGAAGAATAATGGATGGAGCGAATCAAGCAAGCATATTTGATCAAGATGGAAGGATTAAGATTGTAGATATAAAATGTCCAAAAGAAAAGATCGATGGCTTTAGTGGACATTCAGATTATAATCAACTAATTAGATTTGTTGGAAAACTTAGACCTAAATTAAGAAATGTGATAATCAATCATGGAGAACATACAAAGGTCGAGAATTTAGCAAATTCAATATCAAGAATTTATAGAATAAGAACACATAGACCCGAAGTTCAAGAAGCAATCAAGCTAATTTAAGATAGGCCTCTCCAGATTTTTACACCAGGAGGAGTAAGTACAACTCTTTCATCTCCAAGTCTTACAATATCTCCGCCAATAGAAGACACATATCCATATAGTTCTTCAATAGCTTTTTTAAGTTCTTGGACATTTTTTTGTGCTATAGGAGTAATTCTCAATATTACAATCATGTTTTGAGATACTTCATCTTTAATTGTTGNTATTTGATCGAGATTTTTCAATGGTATTGCTTTAAGATACATTTGTTGATCTTTACCAATTGGTTTTTTGTCGATTTTTAATGAAGACAATGAGAATAATATGNATCCATCACTTATTAATTTAAAAAAAAAGAGTNAGTCATTAAGAGAAANATTAAGTTCCTTACAGGAATTCCAGACATAGTCACCGACAAAATGAAGATTTTGAATGACCATCCCCTTATCAAGAACAAGTAATTCTTCAGAAGAATTTAGAGTTTTACCTATAGCAAGATTTTGGTCATGGACTTCCTCGGAAATGACTACAAGGTCGCCTTTTGAGAAATTATCAGGAAGTTCTTTTATGCCAGGTCTCATAATATTTGCTCCTTTGCAGACAAATGGAATTGCTCCTTTATCTACAACAATTTTAGGGAGTGAAGATATTGTATCAGAATCTTGCAGAAATGGAAATAATTCATCTTGATTCCTAACAAGAATAAAATTACTTGACGAGAAAATTTCAATTTCATCATTCAATTCAAATGATTTGATTTGTTTAATTTTCGAAGTATCTGAAATTAAAGAAATAGCAATTAATCTCTCGACTAGAGAATTTATTTCACGTTTTGATAGGAATTTAATTTTCATTGTTAGATCCATTATTTTTGATATGATCAAAGTAATCATGTAATGAATTAATTTGTCGATTTTCAATTGATCCAGGGCGTTGTTTTCTTACTTCATGAACAGATTCATCCACAGTCATTCCAGAATTAATGAGAAATGCAGCTAGAATTGTACCGGTTCGACCGATTCCGGCTCTACAATGAACTAATACAGGTTTATTAAAAGACACGCAGTTATTTATGAAAGAAACAGATTCAATAAAATGTTCAATAGAAGGTAATGAATGATCTATAATCGGAATATGTTTGAATTGAACACTATTATTTGAGAGAACTTCAGGGTCTAAAGAACTCGTGGTCAATGTTAATACAGCGGAGATTTTATTGTTAATCAGAAAAGATAGTTCTTTATCAGAATTAATGAATCCAGAACCTGCAATTTGATTATCTTTAAGCCATTTGAAATTCGTAGGTCTAGAGAATATTAATCCATACAGTTTCCTGTAGATATCTCCGATAAGCATGACAGAATCTATGATTTAGACAGATACGGATTTACCACATGCGCATGTAGATGTGACATTAGGATTGTTAATTTTAAATCCAGAAGATTCAATTGATTCAAGATAATCAATAGAAGAGCCACCAAGGTATTTTGCACTAAATGGATCGATGAAGATTTTTAGGCCTTCAGTCTCAATAATAATGTCTTCGTCAGCACTGTTGTCTTCTAAAGCCATTCCATAAGTTAGACCTGCACAGCCTCCGCCAGCTACATAAACTCTTAATCCAGGACTAGATTTTTCTTCAATTTTNGAGAATTCTTTAACTTTATCGATTGCTTTTTGACTAATACTAACTAATTCTGTTTGACTCATAATTATCAATAGGCACAGTCACAATATAAATTTTTAATTTTTTGAACTAATGAAGGTGGTAAGTTTATTTATAGCATCATCAGTTGTTTTTATTACAAAACTTGCATTAGGATTACCAAAGATAATGGATACTTTTTTTTCATATTGTTCTTTCAGACCTGTTCCAGATGGACAAACTCCTAAACTTTGTATATCAAATGTATTGGATTTTATGAAATTCATATAAGAATTAAATAATTCGGGGGATTTCCAGTCTTCTTTATAATCTTCACATAACGCAATCCAGACTTCAATAATGCTATTATATAGAAGTTTTTCAGTTAATTTTGCAAGGCTCATTGTTCATCGCAGCAATAACCTATCTGACTATGGTTGTCGAGACAGAAATTGACTAGTAATATAGGATTCATCCGACTTCGACAGATCCATCTTCATTAGCTCGAAGAAATGTATCAATTTTCATAGAGAATATTCCATTAGCAATTATACCTGGAATATTAAGCAACAATTGTTCGAGTTTCAATGGTTCAGTAATTTGATTGAAATGTGCATCAATGACCAAATTTCCGTTTTGTGTAAAAAATGGATATCCTTTATTCAAAGTGCGAATAACCGGATTTCCGCCATTTGACTTAATTTTCTCTTCTACAAAGAATCTAGAAAACTCGGATACTTCCAGAGGTACAGGCCAAGTAATAACATCCACATATTTTGATGAATCAGCAATAATAATTGAGTGATTTGCAGCTTCAATCATAATTTTTTCACGATAATGAGCTCCGCCTCCGCCTTTTATCATAATATGATTTTTATCGATTTCGTCTGCTCCGTCTACTACAACATCAATTTCAGGAATAAGCGATGGGGATTCAAGAACTATGCCATTATTCTGTGCAATAATTTCAACTTGCATAGATGTAGGAATGCCTCGAACATCAAGNTTTTCGTCAGTGATTCGTTTTCCTAAAGCATTAACAAATGCTGCAACAGCAGAGCCACTGCCAAGTCCAACTAATTGTCCACTAGTGATTTTCTGAGCTGCTTGTTCACCCATCTTTTGTAATGCATCTTCTTTACTCATTCAATTACCTTCTTTTCAATTTAATTTCAGACATTATTGTTTCGAATTTGGATGATGAAATTCTATTCAAATATGGAATATTATTGCTGTTCACTATTGATTTGAGTTTCTTTTGTTCTTTAAATGATAAGATTGATTTAATTTTACGTGAATTTTTAGGTAGGATTTTGATGTCTGATTTTTCTATGTCGGCTATATTAAGATCTTTGAATATTTTATCGATTGATTTTTCGCTCATTCTTCCACGTCCATTTGTTCTAATCTGTTTAATGCCTCTAATACCTCATCCCTGATTTCATTTACTTTATCATCAGCTAATGGAGTATCTTTTGCTTTCTTAGGAATANCTTTTCNCTCAATTGTTTCAGAATTGGTTTTTATCTTTTCGTCAGTTATCTGTTTTTTATCATCGTTGTCTTCAATTGAAGTAACAGGAGCATTGGTAATTTTTTGTGGAATTTTTGTAATTATTTTAGAAATTTCGACAGGCGTNTCTTTTGGTTTGGATGGTTTTTCTGGAATGTCTTCTATAACAGGAGGCATGTCAGGTTTCGTAAATGTTTTAACTGTTTCGAGTTTCGTAGTTAATTCGTTTAATCGACGTTCTACCTGATTCAGTTTTTGTGAAAAAAGATCAGTAAGTTCTTCATGAAGATTTTCCAATTCACTTGCTTCAAGAATTAATTCAGAGTCCTGGAGGNTATTGTCAAGTGTTCGGATTTGTTCTCTATATCTATCGGATAGCAAATCTCGCTCTTTTTTGGTGATTCGTCCGTCNCCTTCTGCTTGGAATACACGTCCTAAAGCATCAGTATGAAGTTCTTTTTCAAGTTTTAAGGTCTTGTATCGAAGACGCGCTTGTTCGACTTCGAATTTTTTACCAATTTCAGGAATACTCCTAGTTGGTTTAGAGGNAATGTCAGAACCAGGAAATTCGGGTTTTAGGTATTTACTAACTAAAATNGAAAACGTTGTTCCNGCAATTATTCCGCCAAAAAGAGCNATGATGATTTCAGGGGTCGACATTTCAATTTATGACTAGAAAAACCCGGATATAAGCTTTTTCAACGGTAAGAAATACTGGAAAAAAGTAGATTATCGGACATGCATCCAATTATATTGTCGAATTTTTGCTGTTCCAGCTTTTCCAAAGCCACAGAATGCACATTTTTTATGTGTCAAATGGTATGAGTGTTTTCCACATCGNCGGCATCGCATATGTGTTTGGCCTCGGCCGTTTTTACCTGATGAAGTTGTACCTTTAACCATAATAATCACCTAGGCGGAGGAGATATAAGAATTATGTTATCGCCTCTTACGATAATAGTTCCAAGATCNTTAGTACTGTCGCCTTCCAAAACTTCTTGAGATTCATCAAGAGTCAGATTCATATGTTGATCAAATCCTTGTAAAGATCCTCTGATTACCTTGTTGCCTTTGAGTTTGATTAGAACTACCTTTCCAATGCTCTCTTCCAACACTTTAACGGACATATCAACAGACATTGTTAACCATAAAAATTANGGTAATTAAGTTATATAAGTAAATTTGGACAATTTTTTAAATTATAAAATTATATGATTTATGTATTGAAAATTTATACAAAGAAAGGAGATAAAGGTAAAACGAATTTATTCGGTACAGATAAACGAATAAGTAAATCTTCAAAGAGAGTAAAGTCTTATGGCGAAATAGACGAATTAAACTCGTTCATAGGTATGATCATGTCATTAGAATCTAAAGATCAATTCAAAGATATCAAAAAAGAATTAGAAAGNATTCAAAATGATTTATTNATNATAGGTGGTGAACTGGCCACAATTTCAAACGATAAGAANTTAATAAAGAGAATTGAGAAAAAAGACGTCATAAGACTCGAGAATTCCATAGATTNTCATTCAGATAAATTAGAACCATTGGAGAATTTTATACTGCCAGGAGGATCTACCATAGCCGCGCTGTTTCATTTGGGAAGGACAATATGTAGACGGGCAGAAAGGAACATTGTTGATCTGAGTGAGGGAGAAGACATTAACGAGGAAATTATTGTTTATCTGAATAGATTATCTGATTTGCTATTTATTCTTGCAAGAATTTCAAATAAAATATTAGATGTAAAAGACATCAAGTGGAATTAAGTGTTCTTTCCAACACAACAAGATTTGTTGATTGCTTAAATCCAGATTCTCCTAGAATATTCAACTGCTGAGAATTAACTTTTGGGATGCTGAATATTTTATTTAGTGTAATAGATGGGTCTTGATTTTTAAGAAACGACATTGCGTCNTCGAAAATATTAGTAGACATTTCAAAGAACAATATCTGATAATCATTTTTATAGCCAAAATTTTTTGAAGGTTGTACAGCAATAAAGGATGAAGGTTTTAGTTTTGGAATTATTAGAAAGGCGTTCTTTGAGAATTCAGACAAGGNAATACTATTTGTTGGCCACCATCTCCACCATAAAGGAATCAAATCCTCTTTTATCAGAGAATTTTTCATAATAGAGTAGATTTCATCAGAATCATCAATTATAGAGAATTCCATTGGATCTGAAGTAGATTCAATGTACTTTCCATCCAGTGAACAATATTGTGAATATAGTATTTCGTCAAATCCATTACTAGTAAACAGATTTCTTGATGCGGTATTTTTTGTCGAAGTGACTAAACGGACATTGTGTGCTTCCAGATATCTGGATCTTTCCAGATAATCGTCTAGCAAATACTTTGCTATTCCCTGACGGCGATAGGATTCGTCAACCCTCAAGGTTTCAAGCCAAGAATCTGAACCAAGAAGGTAAGAATGATATACGCCAATTATTTGATTTTTCAGTTCGGCGACAACGAATGTACCAACATTGTTCTCAATCCAATTATTCCAAACAGAAGGAAGAAAATCGTGGCCGTCCCAAATATTCTTACATAGATCAGTAATTTGATCCAGATCTGATTCTATTCCATCACGAATTAGTATCTTATCAATCAAGGACATTAATTTGAATGATTATTTTGATTGATTTTATAGATATTCATTTATTTTTTCTTCGAAGATTTCTTGTGTTACAGCGCCAATAATGGAAGTCATTACCTGACCNTTTTTAATAATAAGAAAAGTCGGGATAGAACCAATTGCATATTTCGAAGGAGTAACTGGATTTTTATCAACATTAAGTTTTGCAAATACAAGTTTATNCNCATAGATTNAAGACATCTCCTCAATNATTGGGTTCATTGCACGNCAAGGGCNACACCATTCAGCCCAGAAATCAACAATTACAANAGAATTATCCCCGATAATTTGGTCAAAGTTTTCATCTGAAATAACTAAAGGAGAGATTGATTGCACATATTATCGAAGTTAAATTTGTATATAAAAACACCTGTATGGTTTTAATGAATGAGACAATTATGAAATTATTTTTATGTGTTCAATGATATTCTAATGTGCCGAGATGGCAGAGTGGTCTTCAGTAGAACACAATAATGCGCGGGCCTTGAAAGCCTGTGTCCTCCGGGACTCGTGGGTTCGAATCCCACTCTCGGCGTTTCAATTCTATAATACACTATAAAAATCGTGAATTAAAGCGAGTTTAGTTCAGTCGGTCTATTTGTTTGAAAGATTGACTTCGATGAATACGTCTTCAGGAACTTTGAGTCGCATGAGTTGTCTCATGGTTCGGTCGTCNGCNTCCAGATCAATTAGGCGTCTATGAATACGNAGNTGCCATCTATCAAAAGTGCTAGTGCCGTTTCCAGANGGGGCNTTTCNAGTNGTAATTCTGAGTTTTTTCGTAGGAAGTGGCTGTGGACCTCGTGCTTTGATACCTGTACGATCGGTAATGTCTTTAATCTCCTTGCAAACNATCTGTAAGTTAGGAAGATTACTACTTGTTAACTTGATTCTTGCAGATTGACCCATATTTCTTTATTATATTGTATGTTGAAGTATTTGAATTTTACATTTGGGCGAAAAGAACAAATACAAATGAAAAAATTTATAGCTCAATGTTAAAAGCTGTATTATTTGATTTAGATGGGACGATAATAGATTCCAACAACGCAATATTTCAGACATATATGCAAGTGGCAATTAGACTGGGAGTAGAACCTCCGGATATAGAAGTTCTAAGAGGCCTATTAGGTCAGCCTTCACACTTGAATTTGCCCTTACTATTTGGAGACAACAAGGATGCAAGGCCAATTTATAATGAAGTAGTAGTAAAGACTCATGAGAATTTACCCACATTGCCTCATGTTAAAGAGACTTTAGAGAAGATAGACTTACCAATGGGAATTGTGACGTCAAAAAGAAAGGCAAATGCAATTGAAGTATTAGGAGAATTGAATAATTATTTCACAGTGTTAATAACTCCAGAACAAACCGTGAAACAGAAGCCAGATCCAGAACCAATGCACTTGGCATGTAAGAAATTATCAGTTAAACCAGAAGAATGTGTTTACATTGGGGATACAGTAAGAGATTATAAAACAGCGATGAATTCGGGTACAGGATTTATTGCATTAGTAGACAAAGGTTCAACAGCAGAACAATTCAATGAACTAAATGTAAAATATCAAGTAACGTCATTTGACATGATTCCGGACATGATAAAAAAGTTTTATTAGTAAATTTACTCTAGTATATCATAATTGGCTTTTGAAGTAATTTGTGATAATTGTGGACATATGATATATCAAGGAATGGAATTAAGATATGTTAACGATGTTATCAAATCAAATAGTGGAAAATGTAGAAGTTGTAATAGTGCATTTTNAAAAAGANAATTCAAGACAGAAATAATTAAGAAATAAATTAAATTTTAGAATTAGAAAGTCCCTTGATAAATATACATTCGTCAAAACCAACAGAGAATGTCTGACTAGATTGATCATTATCAGAAATTATCAGGTTGCTATCACGTATAATCACTATAGGAATAGATTCATCACATTCACCCATGAGCAATTGAGCTGCCGAGCTCAAATCGTCGGCAATAGCTTTTTGAGTAACACGAATAGAATTGCCAAAAAGATCAGTTTTTCCACGTTCGTCTTCAATGGGTTTTACTCCAGAAGAGGCAATAGCCACGCCAGTAGTGCCAATACGAGTAGGCATCAACCTGCTATCAGTGATAATAATTCCGTTGTCAGTGCCGAACAATTTTTTAATTTCAGACTTTAGAATTTTTGCTGATTTAAAGGAATCTTCTGGATATAGAATGGCATAGCCAGGCATTATATTCGACGTATCGATTCCTGCATTAGGNACCAGAATGCCGTCTTTGAAAGTTAGGACAAATCCATCAAAGCCATAGAAGATTTTATCAGNTTCTTGAACTATCAACTCAGATAAANGAGGATCAATATTATATTTTTCAGCTATTTCAGTTGCGTAAGAACTTACGTCTACGTCAGAGAGTTTAACATATCGACCTTCAGACAATGCAACAAATTTACTAGAAATACAAAGTATATCANCGTCTTTTAACTCGGTAGAGTTACTTTCAAGTGATTTGAAAATTAAATCAAGCAGGCTGAATTTTGTATCCTGTCTTGGAACTTTAATAGGCAGTAATTTAATTTGATTCAAGGTTCTAACTTTTCATTTATTCAACTTGAAATACAACATCTAATTCGACGGAAGAATCCATCGGGAGAGAGTTACTACCAATTGCAATTCTTGTATGTTGCCCTGCTTCTCCAAATAATTTACCAAATAGATCAGATGCCCCATTGATTACTTTGGGATGATCTACAAAAGTATCAACACAGTTAACATATCCAGAAACTTTAACAATCCGCTTAACATTATCCAATGAGCCAATTTCTGCTTTAATTACACTCAAAGCGTTCAAGGCACAGACTTTTGCACGATAATAGCCTTCTTCCACAGATATATCAGAACCCAATTTTCCTGTAAGAAGATTACCATCAATAAAAGGAACCTGGCCAGAAATGAAAACCAAGTCATTTATTCTAAGTGATGGAATATATGAGCCTGCGGGTTTTGGAACTCCTGGAAGTGTAAGCCCAAGTGAAACTAACTTTTCCTCAATCATGAGTGATTTTAAACAGTTGTGTTATTAATGTTTTAACAAAAAGATATATTCAAGCAAAAAAGATAAAGATTGTAATAAAAATTTGGTAGACTTTGTTAGTTTAACAGTATTAATTGTTTTAGTTATTTTATCAGCAATTTCATCAGGAAGTGAAACTGCGTTAGTTTCATTAAACAAGATAAAAGTAATAACACTTTATGAACAAAAAAAGAGAGGCTCTGGATCATTATTTAGATTAAAGAAAGAGCCAAAAAAACTCATTACAACGATATTAATATGGAATAATCTTGTGAATATCAGTGCTGCATCATTAGCTACAAGCATAGCGATTAAAGAATTTGGATCAAATGGACTGGGGATAGCTACAGGAGTTATGACTTTAACAATATTGATTTTCGGAGAGATAATTCCAAAATCATATTCCACCGTTAACAATGAAAAATTTTCATTAATTATTTCAAGACCGATAGAAATTATCGTGAAGATATTATCTCCATTTACAATACCACTAATGAGATTGTCAGATTTCCTACTAAGAGATTCAAATAAAGATGTAACCCCCACATTAACAGAAGACGAAATAAAAACAATATTGGATGTAGGGGAACAAGAAAATATTATTGAAAAACATGAAATAGAATACATCAGAGGTGTATTGAAATCTGGAGATACTACTGCTAGAGAGGTAATGATTCCGAGGAAAAAAATGTTTGTTCTAGATTCAAAAATGGACGTCAATCAATCCATAACAGAAATGATAAGTAGTGGATATACAAGAGCGCCGCTCATAACCGAATCCAAGGATAATGTAGTAGGAATTGTCCATTTGAAACAGATGCTTGTTGAGCAAAAGAAAGGCAAGGGAGAAGTAGGAGTGTTGCAAATATCAAGAAAACCAATATTTGTATCTCAAAGAGAAATAGTAGGAAATTTACTCAGAGAACTACAATCAAAGAGGGTTCACATGGCAATCGTATTGGATGAATTCGAAGGTGTTGAGGGATTGTTAACTCTAGAAGACTTGGTTGAAGAGATTGTCGGTGAAATAATAGATGAAAGTGAGAATGTGTTTCCTACAATAAAACGTGTGGATCACAATACAATAATAGCCACTGGCGAAACGAAAATTGAGGAAATAGAGAAATATTTCAAGATGGATTTCAAGAAAAGTGGAAAATATGACTTTTCAAATGTGAATGGAATACTTCATAATTTCTTAAAAGATATTCCAAGAAAAGGAGACACGATAGAAACAAGCGGATTGTTATTTGTTGTGGATGAAATTGATAATAATACTACAGATAAAGTAAGTATTACTAAAATCTAGAAACAAACCATACAACAGATATATTTAATGTAGAATTAATTAATAATATAGAACCATGGATTTATTTGCAGTTTTTATAGAAAATTTATCTGAATTAGGATATCTCGGGGCTTTATTAGCAGGATTTCTTGGGTCTAGTTCACTATTCTTTTCGATATTTCCGTCGTTCATAACANTTCCAATAATTGGATCGCAATTAAATCCCCTATTAGTTGGGGTAATGGCAGGACTTGGTGCAGGAGTTGGACAGTATCTTCATTATTATATCGGAGTCGGAGGAAGAAAATTATTTTCAAATAATTTTTTGGCTAGAAGAAAAATTCCTCTAGGAAAATTTAAATTTCCAAGATTTTACAAACGAAATAGAAAGCCAATAGATTGGGAAGAAAAAATAAGGAAATACGGAGTAGGAATAATTTTTGTTTTTGCAGCGACGCCGTTGACACCAGACGATATTCTTTGGATACCGCTGGGAATAATGGGCTATCCGAAATTAAGAGCGCTAATAGCTGCAATACTTGGTAAAATTACATTAAATTTAATGTATGCATATGCTGGATTCTTCGGAATAGAATTATTAATGTAATTGAATGCCGGGAGTGGGTCTTCCGTATAAATTTCGAACCCACGACCTCCAGATTATGAGTAACGCCCTTGTTGTACTATGGAGGCTGGCGCTCTAACCAGGCTGAGCTTTCGAGTAAACAAACCCCGGCTTCTTTCCCCGGCACACAATACAAAAAATTTTCTGTGCCTAATAAATGAATGTCGAAAGCANAATAANANTCGTCCACGGTTTANGCATATCATGATTCTAGTCAGAATATATGGATTATTCAATTCATATTTACTAATAAAAATGAGAATTTGAGTCATACGTTCAATGAAATTAATTCTATGAATACATCTGTCCAATATGCTGATGAATACTTGAAACAATCATATTAGTTAACGAAATTTATAACCAACAAACTGTATACATAATCATGGCAAGTAAATCAGGTAGTATACCTCAAAACTATATTATCATAGGAATTATTGTCGTAGCAGTATTAGTTGGAGGATTTTACTTCATGCAATCAAACAGTGGAGATTGTGTAGTAAAACTCGGACACATACTACCAACAAGTGGTCCACTTGCAGCATATGCAGGAGGTTTCCAAGCAGGAGTTCAAGCTGCTGTAATAGAAGCAAACGACCAAGGTGGTATTGACGGCTGTACTGTTCAACTGATAGAAGAAGACTCAGCAACAGATCCAGCTGCATCAGCAGCAGCGGCAAAGAAACTGATTGAAGTTAACGGAGTTCATGCAATAGTCGGTGCATATGCAAGTTCATCAACACTAGCAGCAGCACCAATTGTTGAAGATAGTAAAACCATCATGATTTCCCCAGCTTCTACATCACCTGATGTAACAAATGCAGGTGACTTCATTTTCAGAACTGCTCCAAGTGACGCACTACAAGGCGTTGCAATGGCAGATCTAGCTTGGTCNCAAGGACACAGAACTGCAGCAGTAATCTTTGTAAATAATCAATATGGACAAGGATTGTCTGATGTATTCCAAGAATCATTCAAAGCAAACGGAGGCACAATAACAATTGCAATAGCATATGAGCTAGAAATGGCAACATACCGTACTGAATTATCACAAATACAAGCTACGAATCCAGACATCATAGTCGATGTCTCGTATGCAGATGACGGACAAATCATATTCAGAGAAGCAGCAGAACTTGGAATGACAGCACAATGGCTTGGCGGCGATGGAATAGCAGATGATGCTATATTCGGAGCACCAGGAATTGCTGAAGCAACAGAAGGAATGATAGGAACACGTCCAGCCTCTCCTGAATCACCAGGAAAGGCAGCTTTCTTAGATCTATTAGCAGCTAATGGATTGGAAGAAGGAATCTATTCGGCAGAGGCATATGACGCAGCCAAATTAGCCCTAATGGCAATTGATGAGGCAGGCGTAGATGCAACTAAAGAAGCTATCAGGGATGCATTAATCAGTGTAGCAAATGGCTATATTGGAGCATCAGGCGACAAAACATTCGATGAAAACGGAGATGTAGGCGGAACCTACAGCATCTGGAGAATCGTAAACGGAGCATTTGTCGATATCGGAAATTGGGACCCTTCGGGTATCAGTCTTTCTTAGTATCGTCAAACTCCTCTTTTTTTTATTTACTTCCTAGAAACATACGGCCTAATTCTCGATTATTAATAACTTCAGATGCTTTGCCATCGAAGAAATTCTTTCCCATTGCCAGCACATAACAGCGATCAGAGATTGCCAGAGACTTCTTTGCATTCTGTTCAACTAATAAAATAGAGGTTCCAGACTCCTTGATCTGAATAAGTTTTTGCATGATTTCACTGACTAGATTTGGAGCCAAGCTGGCAGTGGGCTCGTCCAGCAATAACAGTTTAGGGTCTCCAATCAATGCCCTTGCTATTGCCAGCATCTGTCTTTCCCCTCCGCTCAAGTTGCCAGACTTTATTGAGTTCTTGTTTTTGAGTTGAGGAAAGATCGAATAGATTTTATCCAATTCATTTTTAGTGTCTTTAATTTTTGAAGTGTAGAAACCAATATCAAGATTCTCAGATATTGTAAGATTTGAGAAGATGTTTTCCACTTGTGGAACGTAGGAAATGCCTTTTTCAAAAACTCTAAAGGGTTTTATTCCAATTATTGATTCATTTAGAAATTCTATTTTACCCTGTTGTGGTTTGACAATTCCAAATATACTTTTCAACAAGGTACTTTTACCTGAACCATTGGGACCGATAATAGTAACAATCTCATCAGTTTGTACATTGAGATCAATATCTTCAATGATGATTGTACCGTCATATCCAGAATGCAGACCTGATACTTTGAACATGTCTAATCTTCCAACCCCAAGTATATGTTCAGGACTTTTTCGTCTTCAAAGACTTTTGAAGGATCCCCGTCNGCAATGATCTTTCCACGATTCATCACGCCAATGTATTCACAATAATCGCGAACGACGTCTATGTTGTGTTCNACAATCAAGAANGTCTTATCGTATTTGTCACGCATATCGATAATCTTCTCGAATATCTTGTTGGCCAAGGTGGGATTCACACCTGCAATNGGTTCGTCAAGAAGGATGATTTCAGGATCGGCCATGAGAATTCGGGCAAGCTCAAGAAGTTTTTTCTGGCCGCCAGACAGACCTGCGGAATACTCATTGGTTAGGTGCGATAAATCAAGGAGTTCCAGTATTTCATTTGCTCGTTCATGGTTCTCGGTCTCTTGTTTGATTACTTCTTTTTTACGGAAGAATAATGGAATAATATTCTCGCCAAGTTGGTTTCTCGCACTCAACAGTACATTTTCCAGAACTGTCATCTTAGAGAAAGGCCTAGGAATTTGGAAAGAACGAATTATTCCATGGTTGGCGATTTTATCAGGAGACAGATTGGTTATATCGATGTCATTGAACTTTATAGAACCTTCGTCCACAGGGATGAATCCGGTGATGCTGTTGAATAGCGTGGTTTTTCCAGAGCCATTAGGTCCAACCAGTCCCGTGATTGATTTCTTTTTCACAGAGAAATCAACACCGTCTAGTGCAACTATTCCTCCAAAGGATTTATGGATATTATTAAGTTTCAGATGTTCCATTTTCTTCCAACCTCGTAGAGATAGATTTAGTTTTTTCTTCGGGAATAATGCCTTCGGGCCGATACATCATAAACAATATCAGGATAAAACCGATAACAATGATCCTAAAGTTTAGCGGATCGATTGGCAGAGAGACATAGTCCTTGACAATTGACATTCCTCTTTCAAAAGTTTGCACGAGCAGAGCTCCAAGAATCGAGCCCTTGATATTTGCAATGCCGCCAATGATCATCATCGTCCAGATAGTGAATGTAAGGACTGGAAAGAACATGTCGGGAGAGATGAATCGAAGATGGTATGAAAATAGATGCCCTGCAACACCTGCCATGGATGAGCCGATAATCAACGATTTTGTTTTGAATTTGAAGATGTCTTTTCCAAGAGACTTTGATGCAACTTCATCCTCTCGTATGGATTTCAGAACTCGTCCGAACGGAGAGTTTACGAGTTGAGTAGCTATAAGATAGCATGCAAACAGGAATATGAGAACCACGGGCGTGTAGAACAGAAGATAATTGTCAGTAGGAATGAATTCAGCCAATGGCCTAGGTATGCCAGGAAGCCCTCGCGTGCCATTCGTAAGCCAGGCTTCGCTGATGAAGAACAATCTCAGGATCTCCCCAGCAGATACCGTAACTATCGCGAAGTAATCCTCCCGAAGCCTGAGCGTGGGCAAGGAGATTAGGAATCCAGCAAGGGCAGACATGAAGATAGCTGCAACCAAGGCGAATATGAAATTGTATCCGCTCAATGCTAGCAAGGCAGACGTGTATGCACCCACTCCGAAGAACGCAACCTTTCCGTAATTCATCAATCGAGTGAATCCAGCTTCGATATTCAGACTGATTGCAAGAATGCCAAAGACCCCTGTATAGATCAGAGCGTCGAGTATGAAATTTAGCAACTAACCACCTTTCCGAGTACTAGACGTACTGAAGAGGCCCTGGGGCCTGAAGATAAGCATGATGATCAATATGGAGAAAGCAATTGCAGGTCGGTAGCTTGTGGGCAGATCCAGATTGATCAACGCAACTACCCCGATGTTCTCAACGAATCCGATAATGTATGCTGCAATGATAGCCCCGTAGAAGCTTCCGATTCCTCCAAGTATGACAACTGCAAATGCAATCAGCAATACATTCCAGCCAAGCCATGGAGACAGACGAGTGTCAACTCCCCTCAGGAAACCTGCAAATCCTGCAGTGCCTCCACTCAGGAACCAAACGATGTAAATTACTCGGTCAGTGTCTATACCACTAATAAGTGAAAGGCCAGGGTTGTCTGAAGTTGCTCGAATGGTTTTACCAAGATTGGTGTAAGTCAGAAACACATGGAGCAAAAGAACAAGAAGAACGGACGACATTATGATTATAAAATCGAAACTTGTGAATCTTGCGGTAAAGTATTCAT
>JABUBF010000001.1 GCA_013306035.1 Nitrososphaerota archaeon | reverse complement strand
CCATAATGACAAGCATACTAGCAGCTAGTATCAAGGTTGCAGTTGCAGCCTTGAATTGCTTCGAGAACAGCCAATTTGTGTTTAGACTATAGTTCATACTATTATACTCCTTAAACGGTTTTTCATAGTTTTAANATATAAGGATTATGGATAAATTGTCTATTACGGCNGAAAATGNAGAGNAATTCAGGTTAACGNNCAATTATAAAGTCATTTGACAAAAATAGCANAAAAACANTATGGACAATAGNTATCGGAGCTGTATCCGGTAAAGNAATGATGAAATCTAAAAGAACCAAGCGAATAAAAGAGAAATNCCAAAGATAAGATATANAAATCCAAACAANGNAANCATTTTGTTGTTTAAAGTTAATCCAGGAATTTTATACAAATAAGGAACCATTGATGCAAAACGGAAATATCCAGAAAAGAATGAATATGCTGGTTGTAAAACAGATCCNAACACAATTAATGACAAACTAAAATAATCAATGTGTTTTTTCTTATAGATAAAATAAATAGATAGAATTAAGGCAAAGAAAATTGACCAAGTTAGGAACTCATTGATCAAATAATTTAGACCAGTAATCGCAGGAGTATTAACTCCTCCGAAGAAACGATTTTGGAAGAATGTTTGGAAAGGAATTCCAATCATACTATGTGGAAAACCTGAATCAACTCCTGATGTAAATCTTAAGAAATGGTCCAGACCAAATCGATAGATAAGATGTACGCCATGTAAAGAGATAGTAATAAGTGGAATTAAGAAATATGGAAGAAACTTTCGATCTTTTGCGAGTAAAAAGAAAGGNAACGAGAAAATAACAAAATCTGGACGTGCTAATGAAGCAAAAGCTAAAAATATTGCAGCCATTTTGAAGTTATCAGTTCGAAAATAATACAATGCNCCNAACATGAATGTAAAAAACAAAGGTTCGTTCATGCCGCCATGAGTGGAGATAAGAAGAATTGGATTAAATGCATAGAACAGTATTGAAGAACGAGCATTATCCAAAGAAACAACTCTAGAAAACATGACAACGCTAAAAGAAAATGCAGTGATATTAATCATCTCCATAGTCAAAGCAGTAGCGAATGGATTTCCCTGTGCAATAAGATATGTAATTAGAGGGTAGAGAAATGTAGCATGACGAAAACCACTTTCTTCTGGAGATGATGAAAAAGGATCAAGTGCAATATTATAATAAGAGGCTCCATCAGTATCTGCTTTATCTGCAAAATGATGTACGTCATAACCTAAAGCTAACCCAGATATAAAGAAAAGTAAGTTAAAACCAAAAATTAATAAAAATAATTTACGTTCGTCTTTTANCTGAGTNTTAAGGTATTCAAATATTTNGATATCCACGTCTATCGTATATGAAGAAAGTTTCTATAAAAGCATATACAAAAGACTTTTACAAAGACGAGAGATAAACAAAAGTAAAAGGAAGTAAAATATATGTATAATAAATTAACGGCTATTGCCCCTCATAGAATAAGCATATGTGGTGGCGGAACTGATTTTCCGTCATTCTATAAACAACATAATGGAGCAGTAATAAATTTTGCAATAACAAGATACTCAAAAATTAAATTAAGAAAATTAAAAAATAAATTTATAGTAGATGCCAGTGATGTAAACGAATATTATAATGGTACAAAAGAAGAATTAATAAAAGTAAAAAATACTTCAATGCCTCTATATACAATACTTGAAAAAGGAATTCCATCAAAGATTTCAATAAAAAGTGATGTTCAACCGGGAAGTGGGTTAGGTTCATCAGGAACATTGGCAGTAAATTTAGTAAATGTATTTCATCATGTAAGTAATAAGAAAAAAATAGATCCTTTAGAACTTTCAGAAAGAGCGTATAAATTAGAAGCTGACATATTCAAGAAAGCAGTAGGTAAACAAGATCACATGCCAGCAGCATTTGGTGGATTTAATTATATAGAATATAAAAAGAATAAAATAATTGTAATACCATTTAAAAAGAAAATATCAAATACTTTAACAGAAAATTGTTTACTTTTTTATTTAGGAATGACAAGGGATGCAGANAAAATATTAAGAAGACAAGAAAAAAGAGTTCAGAATAATTCAAGTGAAATGATTGATGTATTAAAGACAATGAATAAATTAACAAGAAATATGAAAAAAGATTTAGATCATGGAAACTTTAAAGATGTAGGAAACACATTAGAAATTGCTTGGGAATTGAAAAAGAAATTTACAAAAGGTGTATCCAACAGATTTATTGACAAAGTGCATGACATTGCAATAGATTCAGGAGCGTATGGAGCAAAGATTACGGGTGCAGGAGGAGGAGGTCATTTTTTGGTTATTGCAGAAAAGTCTCATCATAAGAATATTATAAAAAATCTACATGGTGTTGAATGCAAGAGAGTTTTATTTAATGTATCAGTAAAAGGAGCGGTTGTAAATTATGAAAAATGAGAAATTTTTACAAGAGTCAAAGAATGCAATAGATAATCTCATAGAGAATAACGACAAGATTTCAGAAATGATCAATCTTTTACAAGAAGTTAGAAATAATAAGAAGAATGTTTTTGTGATCGGAAATGGTGGAAGTTCTTCGACAGCTTCACATTTTGTTTGTGACCTGCTAAAAACTTCAATTAATAACAGTCAACCAAGATTTAGAGCTCAGTGTTTATCGGATAATACAGCGGTGATGACTGCATGGTCAAATGATGTCTCATATGATGATATATTTTCAGAACAATTGAAGAACTTTGTAGAGGAAGGCGATATTCTGATANCTATAAGTTGTAGTGGTAATTCAANAAATGTAATAAAAGCGGTAGAAGAATCTAAGAGAAGAGGAATAAAAACAATTGGATTAACTGGTAATGCAGGTAAATTGGAACAATTATCAGATTTAGTTATCAAAGTGCCTTCAGATAACATATTACTGATTGAAGGTGTTCATTCAGTTTTATTACATTATATAACAGAAATATTACGAGGATGAAATCACCAGCTTTATTTATTGACAGAGATGGAACAATAATTAAACAGATAGATGGAGAATACATTTCGTCCATAAATCAGATTGAGTTTATTGAAACAATTTTTCCTGCAATTTTGATGTTGCAGAACGAGGGATATTTGGTGATAATGGTTACAAATCAAGCAGGAATAAACAAAGGAATACTCAGCCATGAACAAGTAAATGAGATTAATCAACATATAATTCAATCATTAAAGAGACAGGGAATAGAGATATCAGGAGTATATGTTTGCCCTCATAAAACTGAAGAAAAATGCAAATGTAGGAAACCTGAACCTGGATTATTACTAAAAGCTGCGGAAGAACACAATATTGATTTGGAGAATAGCGTAATTATTGGAGACAGTGAGAAAGATACAAAAGCTGGTCTCAATGCAGGTTTAAAAAAGGTAATCAAAATTTGAAGATAACAGTAATTACACCGATACATGGAAAACAAAAACAATATGGAGAGATGATTCAGGAGATTGGATATAAATTAAATGAACAAACGATTAAACCATTTGAATGGATTATTGTATGTGATGAAAAGTCACAGTGGATAAAAAATTTAGACATTCCATTGTTTGGCAAGATACTTGTAGCAGAAAGAAACAATATNTCAATAAAAAGAAATTTAGCATTAGATAATTCAAATGGAGATTATATATTTTTATTGGACTCAGATCAAATTCCAGAATCAGATGAACTGTTATCTGATTGTGTTAAAAAATGTAAAGAAGGATTTGATTTAATCAGAATTCCAGAAAAATTTTCAGGAACTGGAGATTATCTNAAAAGATCNTANCATCANCTAAGNGGTCTTTATTGGGAGAAAAGTAATGAAGGNATACCAAGATTTGTAAGAAGTCAATTAGTAAAAGAGAAAAGATTTGATCCAGAACGTTTACATTTTGAAGATGAATTATTTTTTGAAGAATTGAGAGTTAATTATACTGAAGGAAAGATTGATAGTATGATAATTCACAATGAGNGATTTGAATTGTATCCGAATTTACGTAAAGCGAGAATTGCGCAAAAACAAAGTAAGAGTCATAAAGTTAATTCATCATTTAGATTAGATATCAAGACAATCGTTGTAGAGACACCAATTACTTTGCTTCCAGGAGTAATTTTTATATTAGGATTAAGAACTATTGCAAAAAGAATATTGCCAGTTGAATCGGGAACTTCAAGATAATCATTTGGGTTAAATACAAAGATTTTGGATGGAATATTAATGAAAGGAAAAACAGTAAAAGAATCGGCAATTACTTCGTCACATTTAATGTTGATAAAACATTCAGGAAATTTCATTTTCGATGCAGGGAAGACAATTCCAATGGTTCATGGAGGAATACTTATGACATTAATGGATGAGATAGCAGGAATGGTGGCAACTAAACATTCTGGAACACAAGTAGCGACAGCATGNATAGACATGCAGTTTGTTTCTCCAGCATTTGCAGGCAATAGAATGATTTTAAAATCGTCCGTAAACTATACTACAAAGACTTCAATGGAGATAGGAATAAGAATTGAAGCAGAAGATATGAAAAATGGAANAGTAAAGCATACTAATTCTTGTTATTTAGTTGCAGTAGCAATAAATGATGCAGGAAAACCTATGGAAATACCAGCAATAATACCCGAAACGGAAGATGAGAAAAGGCGTTTTAATGATGCTAGAATTAGAAATGAAGAAAGATTGAGGAAAAGAATAAAAAATTAAACTTACTTACTAATTACTCGTTGAATTTCTTCAATATCAGATGAGACTTCAGTTGGTTTTTCTACGAATTTAGTAATAATATCAGGATCTTTAAGACCGTGACCAGTAGCTATGCATACTACTTCTTCATCACTAGAGATAGTTCCTTGACGGAGTAACTTTTTCAAAGCAGCTATCGGAGCTGCGCTAGCAGGTTCTATAAATAATCCTTCAAGTTTTGCTAAATTCATCTGGCCGTCAAGTATTTCCTTATCTGAAACAGTTGTTGCTAAACCTTTAGAATCATAAATTGCGCGCAGGGCTTTTTTCCAACTTGCAGGAGCTCCAATTCTAATGGCAGTAGCTAGTGTTTCGGGTTTTTGAACATTATTTATTTCCATTTTTCCTTCAGAAAATGCTGCTGAAATAGGAGCGGATCCTTCAGCTTGAACGCCAACAAGTTTAGGAAGTTTGTTGATTATTCCTAACTGNTAGAATTCAGAAAGTCCTTTCCAAATCGCACTAACATTTCCTGCATTACCTACTGGAACAATTATCCAATCGGGAATATGACCTAGTTGCTCAAATATTTCGAAAACAATAGTTTTCTGTCCTTCTATTCTGAAGGGATTAATTGAATTAACTAAGTAAATATCAGTATATTTACTAGATAGTTTCATAACTACTTCAAGACATTTGTCAAAATTTCCATCAATTTGTAATACATGTGCACCGCAAATCATTGCTTGAGATAATTTTCCATATGCAACTTTTCCAGATGGTATTAATACAATTCTTTTTAGTCCGCCACGAGCTCCATATGCGGCAAGAGATGCAGACGTATTACCGGTAGATGCACAAGTAATAATTTTAGCACCTAGTTGTTTAGCTTTGGTTACTGCAACAGTCATACCTCGATCCTTAAAAGACGCAGTAGGGTTATCACCTTCATTTTTAATGTGTAAGTTATCAATTCCAAAAAAGCTGGAAAGCTTTTTAGAATTATGTAACCTAGTTCCACCTTCTTTAAGTGTAACTCGTTCTACATTTTGATCTATAGGTAAGAAATCTTGATATTTCCAAACGGACAATGGAGCATCGCGCCATTTTGAATCAAGATTATTTGAAATCTTATTCAGATCATATTGAACTTCAAGTAAATCATTACATTTAGAACAATTATACATGATTGTATCAAGGTCAAATAATGAAGAACAATTAATACACTTTAGATTCATTAGTTTATCACACGAGCTCCTTTTCCAATTTTAGTAAGGATTACTGAAGAATCATAGCCTGCAGATTTAAATTGTTTTTTGAAACATTGCCTGATTTTAGGAATAGATGTTTTGTTATCTAGAAATGATATAACTGCAGGACCAGCGCCACTAATAGTAACACCCAATGCACCAATTTTTAATAATTCAGATTTGAGTTTATAATAGTTCGGAATTGTACTAAAACGAGCAGGTTCAACAATATTATCGTTCATTGATTTACCAATAAGACGTTTATTTCCGGTTGAGAATCCTGCAACCATCATCGCTGCATACGATACATTACTAACAGAATCAGTGAATTTTACTTTAGATGGAATTAATTTTCTAGCTTTACCAGTTTTTTTTGCAACANGCTTGACTTTAGGAATTCCTATGCATACATGTAGGTTTTTTGGAGGCGAAAATGAAACAATATCTTCACAAGTAGATGAATTGATTACAACAAATCCTCCAAATAATGAGCCGGCTACATTATCTGCATGACTAATTCCTGCAGAAGCCACCTCGCCGCTCGCTGCAAATTTGAGTTTCTCTTCGTTCGTTAATTTTAGAGAGAATAATTTGTTCATTCCAACAGTTACAGCAGCAGCTGTAGCAGCACTACTTCCAAGTCCTTTACCCGGAGTAACACCTTTCTTTACAGTCATGTTTATCCCTTGTAAATTAAATTCTTTAATAATATTAATCGCAACAATTCCACCAGTATGTTCCTTGGGGTCATTTGGTATTCCAGTCTTAAGTCCAAGATTTTTTATTGTAATTCCTGGATTTTCGCTTTTAGTAATTTTTACAGTATCATATAGATTGTCTAAAGCAATCGCAAAACAGTCAAAGCCTGAACCAAGATTTGCACTAGATGCAGGCCCAATAGCAGTAACATCCTTAATCTTTTTCAATATATGCTAGTAAGGTTTGAATAATATAANAATATATTCATATTTTACTCTTAATATATCGTGAAAATTCAACATATTGAAGAAATTGTTAATATGTTCGAGTAGGTAGATTAAGAAGGAATAATGAATTGAGAACGATATTAATTGGATTAGGAACTATTGGTCAGAGTTATTGTCAATTACTGGAGAATAGGAAAGNAGATCTACTAACAAATTATGGAATTGATTCGAAAATTGTTGCTGTTGCAGATTCAAAAGGAGTGGCAATAGATGAAAAAGGAATAAACATAAGCGATATACTCAGTGTAAAGAAAAATAACAAGTCGGTTTCAGACCTTTCTATTGGAGACAAGAGTAAAACATCAATTGATTTAATTGAGGAAATTGATGCTGAATTATTAGTAGATGCAACACCAACCAACATACAAGATGGAGAACCGTCAGCTAGTCTATTAGAGAGTGCAATGAAAACAAAGAAGAATATAATTACAGCAAATAAAGGGCCGTTAGCACTTGCATTTTCATCAATAATAGAAAAAGCAGATTATAACAATGTAATTTTAAAGTATAGTGCAACAGTTGGTGGTGGCACCCCAATATTAGAATTCGGAAGAAAATGTTTGGAAGCAGATAGAATATTAGAGATGCATGCAATATTGAACGGTACAACCAACTATATACTAACTGAAATGGATGATAGAGGNTTAAGTTTTCAAGATGCGTTAAAAGAAGCACAAGAATTAGGATATGCAGAANCTGATCCAACATTAGACNTTGATGGATTTGATGCTGCNGCAAAATTAGTCATAATGNGNAATTTATTGTTGGGTAAAGAACTAGTATTAAATGATCTGAAAATAGAAGGAATACGAGACATAACGCAAAAAGATATTACTAAGGCAAAAGATAATGGAAATACTATAAAATTGATTGCGAGTGTGAATAATATGGCAAAAGTTGAACCAGTAATAATATCTAAAGATGATCCTATGTCAGTANCTGGAGCTTTGTGTTCAGTAAAATTTGTTTCAGAATTTGCAGGTGAAGAAATAATAATAGGAAAAGGNGCAGGTGGAATGGAAACGGCAAGTGCAATGATTAGAGATTTAGTTGAAATCAAACAGAATATGAGGGTTTAGTAATGAAAATAGTCTTAAAATTTGGTGGTACATCAGTAGGAAATGGAAAGAAAATAATTAATGTCTGTGAGATTGTCCAGAAAGTAAAGAAAAACAATCAAGTAATCGTAATTTCTTCTGCATTACAATCAACAACGGATGAATTATTAGAATTATCTGAAGATGCAAAAAAAGGACAAGTTAATAAAAAAATTATTGACGATATAGTACAAAGACATCAAGATACAATTAAAGATATAATTCAAGATAAGAAAATTCAAGATGAAGTTTTTGAAAAGATATCAAGTTTAATCAAAGATTTAGAAAAGACAGTAGAAGGAGTAATTATAGTAAAAGAACTAAGTGATAAAACAAGAGATAAAATAGTTTCATTTGGAGAACGGTTAGCTGTGCCAATAATTTCTGCCAAACTCAGAGACATGGGAATAAANGCAGAATCTTTTACAGGTGGTGAAGTAGGAATTATGACAGATGAGAATTTTGGAAATGCATCGCCATTAATGAAAGTTACTCAACATAATGTGAAGAATAATTTATCGAACTTACTAGAAGAGACAGTACCCGTTATTACTGGATTTATTGGAGTAACACAACAAGGAGATATATCTACAATAGGAAGAGGTGGATCAGATTTTTCAGCCTCATTAATTGGAATGTGTTTAAGTGTAGATGAGATATGGTTTATGACAGATGTTGATGGATTGTTAACAGCAAATCCGAACATATATCCTAATGCAAAAACTATACCACAACTTTCGTATGATGAAGCAGTAGAAATGGCTACAATGGGTGCAAAGGGAATGCATGCAAGAGCTTTAGAACCCGCCAAGACCGCAAACATCCCGGTGAGAATTAAAAATACATTTAGACCAGACGTAAGTGGAACTTTGATTAATGATCAAATAATTGTAAAACCAGAGGAAATTACAAAAGCTGTAGCTTCACTGAATGATTTAGCAATGATAACAGTTGAAGGCATGAACATGGTAGGAAATCCAGGAACTGCGGGTGAAATGTTTAGCATGCTAGGGCGTAATAAGATAAATATAATAATGATTTCTCAGAGTATTTCTGAAGCNAATATAACCTTTCTAATTAGACATGAAGATTTGAGAAAAGCTGTAAGTATACTTCAAGTTAGTTTGTTAGGAAAGAGCGGGGTAACAAATGTAACATCAGATGATGAAGTATGTGTAATATCAATTGTAGGTGCAGGAATGAAGGGTACGAGTGGAGTTGCAGCAAAACTATTTAATGCAATTTCGAAAGTTGATATAAATGTAAAAATGATAGCGCAAGGCTCTTCTGAACAGAACATATCATTCGTAGTACAAGAATCTGATTCTAAATTAGCGATTGAAGCAATTCATAAAGAATTTAATATGGATTAATANTTCAAATAACAATACTTTTAAATTTTTTNAGAAATATTTGACAATAAGATGTATAAAGTAGCAATTTTAGGATCTACTGGAATGNTAGGCCAACAATTCATTTCGGGTTTACAAAACCATCCATGGTTTGAGGTAACATGTTTAGCAGCATCTGAGAGGTCTGCAGGTAAGAAATATATAGACGCAATAAAGAATAGTGCAGGATCTATTCAGTGGTTTGGAGAAGGAGAAATAAATGAAAATATCAAAGACATGACTGTTAAGAATGTTAACGAAATTNATCCATTAGAATTTGATATTGCATATTCCGCATTAGAAGCAGGAGCAGCTCAAATTGAATCTAAATTTGCAGAACACATTCCTGTTTTGAGTACANCGTCAGCGTATAGATATGAAGAAGATGTACCAATATTAATTCCAGCAGTAAACGATGAACATGTATCACTCTTAGAGAAACAGAAGAAAAGAGGATGGAAGGGATTTGTTGCNCCACAAGCTAACTGTACAACAACAGGTCTCGTAATAACATTAAAACCGATTTTGGANGAATTTGGTATTAATTCAGTAGTAATGACNTCACTACAGGCAGNATCAGGTGCAGGAAGAAATCCAGGTGTACCTCTTTTTGATTTAGTTGATAATATAATTCCATACATTCCAAAAGAGGAAGAGAAGGTATCAATTGAATTAAAAAAGATTCTGGGTAAGTATGACGGACAGGGAATAGTTAATGCAAAGTATAATGTGTCAGCAACATGTACAAGAGTAGGTGTATTAGATGGACACACAGAATCAGTATTAGTAAATACGAAAAATAAAGCTGAAGTAGAAGATGTAATTAAAGCAATGAATAAATTTGCTGACTCGCTTGCAGGCAAGGAACTTCCATCAGCTCCGAAGAAATTAATTACAATACATAAAGATCCTTTTAGGCCACAACCTAGATTGGACAGGGAATTAGAAGAGGGAATGACAACATCTGTAGGAAGAATAAGAAAGGATGAAGTATTTCCAAATGGAATAAAATATGTTTTATTATCTCATAATACAAAAATGGGAGCTGCAAAAGGAGTAATTCTTACAAGTGAGATGCTTATAAAATCAAATATAATTAAAAATTAGATTTTCGCATAGTTTTTAATTATTATTAATATATTTCATCATATTGAGGAGAAATAATCAGAATTGGAGAAGTTTGATAAAATAGATATAATAATTTTAGGGGAATTAACTCAAGAATCAAATATATCAATCCCAAAATTAAGTGAAAAAATCAGTATTAATTCTTCAGTAGTCTATAGTAGAATAAACAGATTAGTTAGAAAAGGATTCATAAAAAAATATACATTAGAAGTAGATGAGAATTTATTAGGATATCCAGTAAAAGCAATGATTGGTTGTAATATAAGTTCAAAACAAAGAGAAACAATTTTAGAAGATATTGAGAACATTGAAGAAACAAGAGAGATAATTGAGATTACTGGAAGATTTGATGTATTGATTTGGATNAGTGCTAAATCACTAGATGATTTGTATGAATTAGTATCAAAAAAGTTGCCAAAGATAAACGGAATTACACATACAGAGGCATTTATTGAGATGAAAAGACACAAATTAAACTTCGTTTCAAGGATAAATTCAGAGATTAATGAAGAGAAATAAGAGAATAATTAACCAAACCGTCTAATTATTTTACACCTATTCCATTAGATTATATTAATCAATAAATAATATATGCAAAAAGTGGATTACGAATCATTCGGGAAATCCAAGAGAAATAATTATGAACAAGAGAAAATAATAAAAGATCCATTTGGAAAATTTGAGGATATAAATATACAAAAGGTGATTCCAAGAAAGATAATTAAAGATATCAAAAGAAAAAAAGAATTTATTGAAAATGGGATAAATAGAATAGAAGAAGCATCAAAAATAAAATATCCAGAATATTATGTTGAACCTNTATTACCAATTGCCTTTACATCNTTAGAAAGAGAAAGTCCGACGCCATATTTTGCAAGAAATATATTTCATATATGGAAAGGAGAAGTAAGAATAATTATCCAGTTATCGGCACCATTAATAGCGTTTGGTCTAAAAGGTACAATCCAAGCAATATTGGCACATGAATTTCTTCACTATATAGAATATGTAAGAAAATTTGAAAGATTAGATATTATTTCAGATGAAGTATCGAGTACTTTATTTGAAGCGAAATATGCAGATGCTTGCAGGTCGTTTAAACCAGAATTGATATTTACGCATAGCAATAAATCACCGCAGATTATAAAACATCTGAGAGAGAAATTCCAGAATCATTCAGTCGGTGAGAGATTAATTAAGAAAACAAAGGAAGACTGGATAAATAAGAGCCTGCCTGTACGTCGTGTTAGTTTAGAGAATAATGTATCTAGNATTCCAATAGAAACAATAATGAAAACGAGATTTGATTCAGATGTAGGAAAAACAATTAGAGAGTTAGAACAAAATGCAAAAAAATCTAAAACTAGATGATGGAAAAGATAGAATTCTTCGTGTAATTAACAAAGTCACTAAAGGATTGGACGTAGAAGCAATTTGTATGTATGGATCAAGAGTGTCAGGATACGCCAAAGAAGAAAGTGATTATGACCTNATTGTTGTAATCAATAATTACAAGGATAAAGTTAGATATAGATATATTTTTGATAAGATAGAGATCTCTGCAATTTTTGTTGATAAAGAATATATAATTTCGGATGCAGAAAATGCGTCGTTAGGAGAATTCGTAGTTGGAAGGTTATTAAATCCATATGAGGTGTTAGTAAATAAGAAATTTTTCGAGACAGTAGAAATTGTATATAAAAAGAGAATAATATTAGAAACAATTGAGAAATTACAGATTAAATACAGGAGTTTAGGTGAATACTTAAAAATTCCAATTGAATATTTTCTATTTCATAGATTAAACTTTAGAATGAGAATGTATCCGCCGGTAAAGTATAGTTACATAATGACCTATTCAGGAAAGATTAATGCGAGAAATGTAAGAAAGAGTGTAAAAGGGTTCAATAGTGCAGCAAAGATATTGTATAAAGAGAACTATTTGTATTATGAGAAAGAAGGAATAATAAGTATAAACAGTAAGAAAAGAAAGAACAGATTTATACTGAATTTGAGATTAGTTAGGAAAATAATCAAACATTACTATATACATCTATTAGCGGGAAGAGTGAAGTATAATATTGCGTTAAAAGAACTATTCTCAAAAATTAATCGTAAGAAACATATAAAAGAAGTGCCAGAATACCTATCAAAACCTGAGAGTTTATTAAAAATTAAGTAATCAGAATTATTTTTTTGATTGTTTGAAATCTGCATAGCCGCATTTACCGCAAGATAAACGATCAGAATGTTCAGCAAGGAAATTGCCTTTGCCGCAACGAGGGCAGTCCTTACGTAATCTTGTAACTTTTGTANCGTCAACTTTATAGAATTTGAATATTTGAGGACTGAAACGAGCTTTGCGTTTCTGTCTTTTTCCCCTAGGTTTAGNTACAGGCGTTTCTTCGACCTGAGATTCTTCAGAGGTTTCTTCTACTTCAGTTTTAGTTATTTCTTCTTCGAGCATGATAAATCAACAAATTATTCTTTAGCTTTCTCAGCTGGCTTTTCTTCCGCCTTAGCTTTCTCAGCTGGCTTTTCTTCCGCCTTAGCTTTCTCAGCTGGCTTTTCTTCCGCCTTAGCTTTCTCAGCTGGCTTTTCTTCCACTTNATTTAATNCTTCTTTTTCATCTGGNTTTCCATATGTATCACTTTTTAATTCTTTTGTTGCTATTTCTTGAAGTACAAATGTACTATTCTCTGTCATTTTTACCAACGGTTCTTCATTACGTATTACTGNATAACTTGGTATTGTTATTCTGTTCTCTCCAATTGCAATATGACCATGTNTAANTAATTGTCGTGCTTGGTGTGGAGTTNTAGCTAATCCCTTTTTTAATACTACTGTTTGTAATCTTCTCTCCAAAAAATTCGAAACATTAAGTGCTAATACATTATCTAACGTTGCATCTTCAGTAACAATCCCTTTCCTTGTTAGTGATGATAATAAAATCGGTTCTCTTGCCGTTCTAATCTCAGTCGTTGCAGCTAAAAGTTGTCTAGCTTGTTTTCTAATTCTTGATAATTCAAAAGATGCTACATGAAGTTCTTTTTTATTTCTTAAACCAAAATTACCAACTAGTTCTAATTCTTCTTTTAATAGATTTCGTTGCCATGGATTTCTAGGTCTGGCAGATTTCTTTCGTGAATATTTTGGATCTCCCATTTAACTAACTCGCCTTTCCTGGTTTTAGTGTTGATTTACGTACACCCACAACTTTTCCAGATCTGCCAGTACATCTTGTTCTTTGGCCTCTTACTTTCAAGTTTAACGAATGCCTCGTTCCTCTCCAGCTTTGCAAAATTCTTTCCAAGTCTATATCTTGTTTCTTCGCTACAATCAAATCTGTTTCTATATTGTGTGAATTTTTACCAGTTTGCATATCTTTTCGACGATTTAGATTAAATTCAGGNTATTTCTCGGCCATATTTTTAATATTTTCTTCTATAGAATTAACCTGCTCATCAGTTAACATTCCCATTCTTAAATTTTTGTCTATTCCTAGTGATTTTACCATATAATGTGCTAGATTGTTGCCTATTCCTTTAACATTTGAGAGCGATTGGACTACTTTCTTTGTACCACTAACGTCTCTGCCCATTATTCTTACTATGTACTTGAATTCGGTCGACAATTTTATAATTATNTAGATGATGCCTCTAATTAATNTTTATCGAAAAATGATAAGGTTTTAATTACAATATTCTGCGTTTACTAAGGTATTAAGGAGACATAAATTGGCAACCATCAAAATCTTAGAATCATCTGATTCACACGTAAAATTACTGCTAAAAGGCATAGATAGAGTTTATGCTAATGCATTGAGACGCTTTGCCATTAGTGAAGTTCCATGTATGGCCGTAGACGAAATAGTAGTTCATGAAAATTCTTCGGTTTTATATGACGAACTACTTGCTCATCGTTTAGGACTAATTCCTCTAACTACTGATTTAGAAGGATATATACTACCACAAGATTGTTCTTGTAAGACCTCTTTAGGTTGTACTAAATGTCGGGTTTTATTAGTTCTTGATGCTGTTGCTACCGACNAAGTAAAAACTATTTACTCTGGCGATCTCGTATCTGAAGACACTCGTGTCAAACCTCATCTTGATAATATTCCAATTGTGAAACTTGCACCAAGTCAAAAAATAAAATTAGAAGCTTATGCAAAGCTAGGTAAAGGACGTAATCATGCTAAATGGCAACCTGCTACTGTTTCTACACTTACTGATACTGATCGTGCATCTGAATTTCATCTTACAATAGAATCAAATGGAAGTTTACCTGCAAAAGAAATATTATTACAAGCTACAAATATATTAAATACGAAATTAAAGAATATGACTGAAACAATTAAGGAATCTGCATGAAATGACATTTGATGATTATCGTATTGAATCAATAAAACGCGTTGCGCGAAAAAACCATGCAAAAATATGGANTAATGTTGTACAAAGACTTGAACAAAAACATGAAATTAATGTTGGAAAATTGTCTAAGGTTACAAAAACCGGTGACGTTATCGCTGTTCCAGGTAAAGTTCTTGGAGCTGGTGTAATTGAACATTCAATTACTATTGGCGCTGTAGCTTTCTCTGAAAGTGCAAAAGAAAAAATTAAGAGTGCCGGTGGAACAATTATGTTGATTGAAAAACTTGTTGAAACAAATCCTGATGGAAAAGGTGTAAAGATTTTTGTTGGCTGATTCTGAATCCACTATTGTAGTTAATGGGGATAAACATCTCGCAGGACGTTTATGCTCTGTGGTTGCTAAAATGCTGTTAAATGGCAATCGTATTGCATTAGTTAACACTGAAAAAATTCTTATGTCTGGCAGTCGAGCGAATATTCTTAAGGAAAATGAATTGCGATTAGAAATCACTAGCCGTGTACATCCAAAACATGGCCCTTTCCATCCTAGACGTCCTGATACATATATAGAAAAGATGGTTAGAGGCATGCTTCCTTATAAAAAACCTAAAGGTAATGCAGCTAAAAAACGTCTACGTGTATATATCTCAGTTCCAGAAAAATACCAAAAAGCCGAACATAAAACCATTGAGACCGCACTAGCGCCAAGGTCATTATCTTATTATACTACGATTGGTGAATTATGTTCATCTATGGGATGGAGAAAATTAGAATGAAAAAGAAATCCACATTAATACCTGCTTCCAGAAAAACTGCTAAAGCTACTGCTGTAATTAGTCGAGGAACTGGTAAGGTGTTCATAAACAAAACTCCTGTTGAAATTATTACTCCATGGATGGCAAGAGAAAGAATGTTAACCCCTCTAGAATTGATTGGCGATGATAAAAATAAAGTNGATATTAATATTCGAGTCTCTGGCGGTGGGTATATGGGTCAAGCTGAAGCGTGTGCAATTGCAATATCAAGAGCGTTAATATCCCATTTTAAAACTAAAGATATTAAGACTCNAATTTCTGAATTCGATAAACATCTTCTTTCTGGAGATTCTCGTCGAAGCGAATCAAAGAAATTTGGTGGTCCAGGTGCACGAAGAAGAAAACAAAAATCGTACAGATAGGTTGTTGATATTTATNCTTGATTATTCCAGTTCGTTGTTTTAGTTGTGGCGCAGTTGTTGCAGATAAACTTGAAACTTTAGAATCTCGAACATCTAATGGTGAAAGTCCTGCAGATATTCTTAACGATCTTGGAGTTACAAGATATTGTTGTAGAAGAATGTTATTATCTAATTCTAATGTAATTGATCAAATAATCCAATATCACGAGAACCTCTATGANAAGAATAAGAGAATGGAATTCGATTTTTCCTAATTGTATATACTTGAGGCAACACTAATTCATGAGAAAAATTACTGATATTAAATCCCGTTTAATTTATAATAGTCGTGGCAGTGAAACCATCGAAGTTGACGTACATGTTGATGACATTGTAGGTACTGCTTCATCTCCCGCTGGTGCTAGCGTTGGTAAATTCGAGGCTGTTTCTTTTAGAAACTCAAAATGTCAAGATACTATCGAATATCTTGATAAATATAAATCTCATTTGATTGGTGCTGATACTTCTGATATATANAATCTTAAGAATATCTTAAAAGAAGCAGATAAGACCGATAATTATTCCAATATCGGAGGTTCCGCTGCATATGCAATATCACTTGCATCTGTTGATGCAGCTTCTCAGATTCTTAATAAACCAATTTATGAAATACTTTTGAATGGAAAGCCAGCTGAAATGCCTCTGCCTTTAGGAAACGTTCTAGGTGGCGGTATGCATGCAGGAAATGGCTCTACTGATATTCAAGAATTTCTTTCTTATCCTCTTGGTGCTGATTCAATACGTTCTGGAATACAAGCTAATTTGATGGTTCATAAAGAAATCAAGAAAATTATTGATAAGAAAGACTCGAAATTTTCTGGCGGAAAAGGTGACGAGGGAGCATGGGCTCCACAATTATCAAATACTGAAGCACTTGAAGTTNCCCAAGAAGCAATTAATACAGTGTCGGACGTAGTTGGATTCGAAATTAGATTAGGATTAGACGTTGCATCTTCTTCTCTTTGGAATCCAGATAAGGAACTATACGTATATTCTCGTGAAAATAAAACTCGTAACACTGAAGAACAAATCGCTTATGTTCTTGAACTAATTGAAAAATATAATTTAATCTATATCGAAGATCCCTTACACGAAGAGGCTTTTTCCGATTTTACTCAACTCTCATCCAAAAGTGACAATTGCTTAATAGTTGGAGATGATCTCTTTGTTACTAATACATCTATACTTCAAAAAGGCATAGACCAGAATGCTGGTAATTCTGTTATTCTTAAAGTAAATCAGGCTGGAGCACTAGGTGACGCAATGGAATTTGCGAATTTATGTAATAAACATAACTATGCAATTATTGCATCNCACCGTTCTGGAGATACAGTGGACCGACATCTNGCTCATATTGCTATAGGTTCAGGTTCTGTCATGATGAAAAGTGGAGTAGTTGGNGGAGAAAGAATTTCAAAATTAAATGAATTAATTCGAATTGAGGAAACTAACTTTATAAATAATAACATGTCGATGCCTATTGCGAGGGTTAAAAAGTATGTCAGTTAATTTCGAAATCGAAGATGTCGTAAGCACAGGCGGTAATATAGATAGCTCTATCACTAAACATGTATCTGAACAAGTTTTATTATCTACAGGTATTCGTGTAGGCACTCTTGTTAAAACTAAATCTATGTCTAGTTTTATCAGTAGAACTCGTCCTGATGGACTACATATCATTGATGTTGCTAAAACTTTACAACGTATTGAATTAGCTTCTAAATTTATTTCTAATTTTGATTCATCCCGTGTTGTTGTCTATTCATCCCGAGAATATGGTAAAACACCTGTCGTAAAATTCACAGAACTTACTGGCACAATTCCTTTAACAGGAAGATTCATGCCAGGAACTTTTACTAATCCTTTGTATCCTAAACACTTAGATCCTGAAGCAGTTATAGTAACAGATCCTTCAATGGATCAACAAGCAGTTACTGAAGCTTCTCAAGTTGGTATTCCTGTAATTGCTATATGTGATACTGATAACCTTACTGAAAATGTTGATCTTGTTATTCCTGCAAATAATAGAGGACGTAAAGCACTCGCTGCAGTTATGTGGTTGTTATCAAGGTCTGTTCTCCAACAATCAGGTAAATTATCTTTAGACGAATCATTGCCATATGCAATTGAAGATTTCGAGACAAAATTAGTCGAAGACGAATAATTCCCATCTTTCTCTAATTATAATTACCCGCTGATTTTTATTGTTGTAATGTATTATAAATAGTAATTTGATATCAATTGCAGAAGCCCCAGGTAAAATTATTCTTACAGGGGAACATTTTGTTGTTCATGGCTCCCAAGCATTGGCAGCTGCAATAAATAAAAATATACGCATCTCCAGTAGTTTCTCATCACAGAATACTATTAAATATAAAAATCAAAAAATTTCTTTAGCGAAATACAATATAAAAAATGATCCTGTTTATATTGTTCGTAATAAAACTCTAGAATATCTGGGGNAAAAAAATACACTCTCTATCAACATAGAATCGAACATTCCTCGTGGTTCAGGTTTAGGTTCTTCTAGCGCCTTATGTGTGGCCACTGCTGCTTCCGTTGCATCACTTTTTAATACCAAACTTGACCGAAAAACTCTATTTGATCTTGCTATGTATGGGGAAAAGAAAATTCACGGTAATCCCTCAGGAATCGACGTTGCCACCAGTATAATGGGAGGACTCNTATCATTTCGTAAAGGCTATGATCCTAAACGTATTAATCTTAAACATAATCCTGAATTAATTGTATCAATTAGCGGCAAACGCCGAAAAACATCAAATATGATAAATAAATTTACCAATCTTCGAAATGAAAAACCATATTCTTTTCGTAGTTTAGTAGACTCGTCTAATACACTAACTAAAAAAACATTATCGGCACTCTCACAAAAAGATTATCTTTCTGTTGGCTCCTATTTTAATTTCTTTAATTCCAGTCTGAATTATTTCGGTCTAAGTTCTACTGTAACTGATATTATGATAGAAAAATGTCTCGAGTTAGGATCTTATGGAGCGAAAATTACTGGCGGCGGCGGAGGTGGTTCNATTATTGCTATTTCACCCTCTAAATATATTGACGTAATTATTGACGAATTAAATAAAATGAACTTTGAAACATTTTCTGTAAAGATTCCACAACAAGGTGTACAGGTATGGTCAATAAATTAACAATTCTTAAATTAGGTGGCTCTGTAATCACTAAAAAATCCAAAGCACTTACATTTAATCGGAATTCTGTTGAAAAACTATCTAATGTAATTAAAAAATTCAACGAACCCTTGATTATTGTTCATGGAGCAGGTTCCTTTGGACATTATTACGCTAAACGTTACGGAATCTCTAGTAAACCTACAAGATCTACTAAACATGTTGTAAAAATTCGAGATTCTATGCAATCATTAAATCGTAAGCTTGTCGAAATATTTCATCAAAACGGTGTTAACACATTTTCTTTTTCACCCATTTACATGTATCATAATAGAAAAATTCCGAATATCTGGAAAAATACATTAAAAAAAAGTATCTCTTTTGATTTAGTTCCAATGACCTTTGGGGATGTATTACTTGGCAATAATGGATTCTATATTCATTCTGGCGATCTTATTGTATATGATCTCTGTAAATTACTAAATCCAAAACGTGTTGTTTTTGCATCAAATATTGATGGCATATATCAAAATCTCGATGATAATTCTAGTTTAGTTCCTATAATTAAGAACAATAAGAATAATCTTAAATTTTCTAAAATTAATTATGATGTTACTGGTGGTATTAAAACGAAAATAACTCAAAGTCTAAAAATTGCTAATCTTGGCATTGAAGTTCAGATTACTAATGGATTGAACTCTAAAAATTTAATCAAAGCATTAAAGGGCGAGCACATCGGAACATTATTTATCGGTGATAAATATTGAATAAAAAAAGTCCTAAAAAGATTATTGAGGATCGTAAAAAAGAAGGTATTGAACTTGCATTAAAAAATACTAGTGCAATGACTAAAACAACACTTCTGGAATGCGTAGAATTGCTGCATTGCGCTCTACCTGAAATCAATTTCGACGACATTAATACATCTACAAAATTCCTTGGCCATAATCTTAAATTTCCTTTCTTAATAGATTCAATGACTGGTGGCACTCCAGCTGCNCAAAAAATNAATACTAGATTGGCACAGGCTGCTGAAGAATTTGGTATTGGTATGGGTGTTGGTAGCCAAAGAGCTGGTCTATTGTCTAACAAACTTGCTGAAAGCTTTAAAGTTGTACGAAAAAATGCTCCTAATGCATTTATCTTCTCAAATATAGGAGGTGCCCAACTTTCTCAAGGACTTGATTATCAATCAATAAAAAAATTGTTGCAAATGATTGATGCTGACGCGCTAGCTATTCATCTTAATCCTCTACAAGAACTTGTTCAACCCGAAGGCGAATCTAATTATCTGTCTGTATTATCTAGAATTGGTGAACTCTCTTCTGATTTGGACGTTCCTATAATTGTTAAAGAAGTTGGTTCAGGAATATCTCCATCTGTGGCTAAAAAATTATCTGCAACTAAAATTGGTGCAATAAATGTTGCTGGAATGGGAGGTACTAGTTGGGCAGGTATAGAACAAATACGAGCAAAGAAATTTAATAATAAGCAGAAAGCTAACCTTGGTCTTTTATTTTGGGATTGGGGTATCCCTACTGCTGCTACTATATTCCTTACTCGTAATTCTGTGAAAATTCCTATTATCGCATCTGGAGGTTTACGTAATGGATTGGATCTTGCTAAAACTATAACGCTTGGTGCTGATGTCGGAGGATTTGCTCGTCCTATGCTTACACCTGCGTCTAAATCATATAATTCTCTAAAAGATTTCATTAATCAATTAATATTAGAACTTAAATCAACTATGTTTCTGGTTGGCGCTAAAAATATTGATGATCTTAAATCTATTGAGTACATTACAACTGAACCACTTACTAGCTGGATATCAAAGGTTCGTAAATAATGGTATACAATATCGCTGATATACTATCTGAACCTGAAATACAAGCAAACAAAAAACTTATCGACGAGATTATAATTAATTTTCTCCCCTCAAATCATGGAATAAAAGAAATTNATTTGTTGTATAATATGATGCGCGATTATCCATTACGTCCTGCTAAAGGAATACGCTCATCAATCTGTTTATTTACTTCTCAAGCATTCGGTGGCACAATCGATGACGCTCTTTTGACTGCTTCATCACTAGAATTATTTCAAAATTGGATTTTAATTCATGATGATATTGAAGATGAATCTGAATTACGACGTGGACAACCAGTTCTACATCGTAAATATACTATCCCACTTGCAATAAATGCAGGTGATTCACTTCATGGTAGAATGTGGTCTCTATTACAAAAAAATCATTCATTATTAGGTACTGAACTAACACTAGATATTATTAATGAATTCATTCATATGCTAAATGAAACCACTGAAGGACAACATATGGAATTATCCTGGTCTNAAAATAATGACTTGAATATATCTCAAGAAGACTATCTAGTTATGTGTACTAAAAAAACTTCATGGTATACTTGTATTACTCCATTCCGACTCGGCAATCTGATTGCAGAAAAAAAGAACATTAATAAAAATAAATTTGTAGAATTTGGTACTAATCTAGGAATTGCCTTTCAAATTCGTGACGATATTCTTAATCTTACTGCAAATAGTAAGTATGGAAAAGAACATGCAGGAGATATAATTGAAGGTAAGCGCACTTTGATTCTTATTCATCTTTTAGAATCTTGTAATACTTCTGATCGAGAATTTATTGAATCCTTTTTTAATAATAATCGTGAATTCCGTGAAAGTAATTCTAAAAAATTACTAGATTTAATTTCTAAATATAAATCAATAGATTATGCAACTAACATTTGTAACGAATTTTCAGACAAGGCACTAAATGAATTCGATATTATCTTTTCTGATTTACCTGATACTAGGTCCCGTTTATTATTGAATAATATTACTAAATACATGGTTTCAAGGAACTGGTAAATTTTGACTAAATCAGAAATCGAGGAACTCGTATTCAAACACAGTCTATTTAATGCATCCCAACATGAAGGTAAAGCAAATCTTGGTTCTGTTATTAACAAAATTATCGCAGAAAAATCCGAATTAAAATCAGATATTAAAAATTTAATGAACGAAATTAAGCCTATAATTGAAAAAATTAATTCTATGAGTCCAGACGAACAAATCAAACTTCTTCAAAAAGATTTTCCAGATATGAAATCTGAAACAAAAAATACTGAAAAATTTCCTTTACCTTCTCTTCCAAATTTCAATTCTTATGAAACCATTATTACTCGTTTTTCTCCTAATCCAAATGGCCATCTTCATATTGGACACGTTAAAGCATTTCGTTTAGATTTTCGCTATACACAAAAATATTCAGGTAAATTATTTCTAAGATTTGATGACACTAATCCTGTTGCTATAAAAACTGAGTTCTACAATGAAATACTAGAGAATCTAGATTGGATGGGAATTAAACCTGATCAAATTACTTATGCATCTGATTATCTTGATGAAATATATAAAATTGCTANACAAATGTTTCGCGATAATCATCTTTACATCTGCGAATGTAAATCTGATATAATTAAAAACAATCGTCTTAAAAAACAAATTTGTGAACATAATTTATCCAATAACTCTGACAAACAAATTTCTGATTTCCTTTCTTCTCGTATTAGTGGCGTTGTTCGCTTTAAAGGAGATATGAAATCTGATAANACCGTTATGCGTGATCCAATAATGTTACGTTCTGTCGACAAAGAACATCCTCGTACTGGAAAAAAATATAGTATCTGGCCAACATATGATCTTGCCGCTCCAATTACTGATTGTCTGGAAGGAGTTAGTCATGCATTACGTTCAAAAGAATTTGAATTACGAGATGAATTGTACAATGAAATCACTCAAATTTTATCTGATCAAGGAAAAGTCAAATCTAGACCTTCTTTAGTTAGTTTCTCTCGATTGTCTATGAAAGGTTCACCTACTTCAAAAAGTAATATTAAATCTCTTATCGATAAAGGCCAGATTGATAATTGGCATGATATACGCCTTGTTACACTTTCTGCACTTCATAAACGTGGTTTTATTCCTGAAGGAATTAGTAATTTTGTCGATTCTTTAGGATTGAGTAAAAGCGAATCTTCACCTGATTTTGAGTTATTGGCATCTTTTAACAGAAAAGCTAGAGACAAATCAGATAAAAGATACTTTTTTGTGCCTAATCCTGTTAAATTAAAGGTATATAATATTCCTATAAAATCTGTTACTCTTAAACATCATCCAACCGAAAATCTTGGTAATAGAACTATAGACATATCTGATGAATTTTTTGTCTCTCCAGATGACATTGATTCGTTAAACGAGGGTAATGAAGTAAGACTGATGGATCTATTCAATATTAAAATAACCAATAAATCTAGTACTGTAACAGCAGAATATACAAGTACCGAACCTATTTCCTCTTTGAAAAAAATTCACTGGGTCGCTCACGATGGAATCAATTTCAATCTCTTAATTCCTGATAATGAAAAATATACTGTCTCTTCAGATGGCTCCTTTGAATTCTTACCAGATAGTCTTACCACACACAGTGGCATTGCAGAAAGTCAATGTAAAAATCTTAGTGAAGGTGATATGTTACAATTTAATCGTATTGGTTTCTGTCGTGTTATCTCAGCAGACTCCGCAATATTATCACACANGTGATTCATCTTGAAATATATTCATCAAGACTATCAAGATAAGGTTTGGAATGAAATTAATAAATCTAATTTTAAATCATATCATAAACCTCATTACAAGAAATATTCTTTAGCTAATCTTGCACCTACAATATTATCACATTTTGGTAAAAAATCAAAAAATATCCTTAATGACAANCTTATACAAACTTCTCTTGATGGCTGTCAATCAATTGTTCTTATACT
Source organism: Nitrososphaerota archaeon (assembly GCA_013306035.1). Classification (GTDB taxonomy): domain Archaea; phylum Thermoproteota; class Nitrososphaeria; order Nitrososphaerales; family UBA57; genus UBA57. The sequence goes on along the minus strand of JABUBF010000001.1, from coordinate 60,987 downwards.
NATTGATGGTTTAGGTTTTAATNTAATTAAAAATTCTCTTCATAATCCATTACTTGATAAACTCTATTACAACAACATTGTTATTCCAATAACATCTACTTTTCCATCAACTACCTCAACTGCACTTAGTACGGTTAATACTGGCATGACTCCTCAACAACACGGTATAATTGGCCATACTATGTATCTCCGAAAATATGGAACTATTGCCAATATGGTTAATTTTAGTCCTGAATCTGATCGAAATAGCAGCCGACTTACAAAATTTGGGTTTGACCCAGAAACTTTTCTTACAAATAACACACTTTACCAATCACTTTCTGATATTGATGTTAAATCTAAAGTCCTAACCCGTTGGATATATAAGAAAAGTGCGTTATCACGCATGCTCCATAAAGGTTCAGATGTATTACCATATGTCAATTCTTCCGATATGTTTCTCAATCTTTCTAAAATAGTTAATAAAAAAACTCCATTTACGTTTGTGTATTGGGATGTCCTTGATTCTGCCTCACATGTTTACGGTCCATTTACTCCAGAAGTTCAAAGTGAATTAAGAAATATCTTATTTGGATTACTAAATGAATTCATAAAAAATATTAAAACTCAATATCGTAATAAAGTTTGTATATTTATTACTGGAGATCATGGATTAGTTCAAGTTAATAAAACTGGAAGGATGTTTACTAATAATATACCAAAATTTCTTGATAATTTAAGTCGTCCACCTTCTGGAGACTCACGCACATCTTTTGTAAAACTAGATAACTCCAATAATAATCTTAAAAATATTTTTCAAAAATACAAAAATCAATTTGATATATTTCCTAGTGATAAATTTATTAAAGAAGGATTTTTTGGCTCAAAAACTGTGAATAGGGATATATCTTCAGCCTTAGGAGATTATACTATACTCTCACGTAAGGGCAATGTACTTATGCACCGATTTAAATCAGATTTCAAAGCCTCTTTATCTGGTTACCATGGTGGACTTACTGATGATGAATTATTTGTTCCTTTATTTGTTGTTAATCCTAAAAATCTAGATTAATTACTTGTTGCTTGCGATAATTCTTTTGCTAAATTATTTAATTTATCTATTATTAAATCNGTATTACTTAGATTATCTTCTATAATTTTTATAAATGCACTACCGACTATTACTCCATCCACTCCTAATTTTGTAAAATTACTAACATGTTCAGGCCTTGATATTCCAAATCCTACTGCAACAGGTACTCTTCCGTTAACTTTCTCTACTATTCTTTTTGTTGCTTGTGAAGAATACTCTGTAAATAAATCTCTCGTTCCTGTCACTCCAAATAAACTTACCATATAAAGAAAACCACTAGTTGAATCAATTATGCGGTCTAATCTCATATCGTTTGTTGCTGGACTAGCTAAAAATATGGTATTAATTGACTTTGATTTTGCTAATCTCACATATTCTACTGCTTCTTCTGGTGGTAAATCAGGAGATACTATGCCCGAAATTCCTGCTTTCTTAGCACCTTGTAAAAATTTTTCAATTCCCATCTTCATTATAGTATTGCAATATGTTAGTAATACTACTGGTACGTCCAATTCTTCTACAATTTTTTTACTAATATCTAAAATATCTTTAGTCGTTGTTCCATTTGATAATGATCTCATACTCGATGATTGAATAGTTGGCCCATCTGCAATCGGATCAGAAAATGGAATTCCTAATTCAATGATGTCTACTCCACCTTCTACTAATGCTTTTGCGAATTTAGGTGTTAATTCAATTGATGGATCTCCTGCAGTAATAAAACCAATTAATAATGATCTTTTCTGTTCTTTTCCTTCTTTAAACTTCTCGGAAATTTTCATAAATTATTCCCTAGATATTTTGCAATTATTGGAGTATCTTTATCACCTCTTCCAGATAATGTTACTAAGATAGATTGTTTATCTCCTAGTTCTTGTGCACGTTTNATTGCTTCTGCAATAGCATGAGATGTTTCTAATGCAGGAATTATTCCTTCTAATCTTGACATCTCAACAAACGCATTAACTGCTTCNTCGTCNTTTATACTGACGTATTCAACTCTATCCTGAGATTTTAGAAATGAATGTTCTGGTCCTACTCCTGGATAATCTAATCCTGCCGATATACTATGAGTTTCTTGAATCTGGCCATCTTCATCTTGTAATAAATAACTACGTGCGCCATGAAGTACTCCTTCACTTCCTGCAACTAACGTCGAAGAATGCTTTCCTGTGTCAATTCCTAGACCTCCTGCTTCTACTCCTACTAATTTACATTCATCATCTAAAAATGGATAAAACGTTCCAATTGCATTGCTTCCTCCTCCCACACAAGCAATTAGTATGTCTGGAATCTCTTGAGATGTAATCTTTGGAAATTGTTCTTTAATCTCTTTTCCTATTACACTCTGAAAATCCCTGACAATCATTGGATAAGGGTGCGGTCCTACAACTGACCCAATAAGATAATAAGTCGATTCTACATTTGTTACCCAATCTCGTATAGCCTCATTTATTGCGTCTTTTAGCGTCTGTGAACCACTCTTCACACTGTGTACTTCTGCTCCTAATAATCTCATTCTAAATACATTTGGACTTTGTCTTTCTACATCATTACTTCCCATGTATATTTCACACTTCAAATCTAATAATGCACATGCCATTGCAGTAGCAACGCCATGTTGACCCGCACCNGTTTCCGCAATAATACGTTTCTTCCCCATTGATTTCGCTAACAATGCTTGACCAATGCTGTTGTTGATTTTATGGGCACCACCATGTAGCAAATCTTCACGTTTAAAATATATTTTTCCACCATATTTTTTTGAAAGATTTTCTGCAAAATAAATTGGCGTAGATCTTCCTGCATAATCTTTTAATAATTTTGATAATTTTTCATTGAATTCCTTATTTTCTTTAATATCATTATATTTCTCTTCTAATTCGTCTACTACGGGCATTAATGTTTCAGGAACATACTTTCCACCAAATGTACCAAATTTTCCATCAATTGGTTGTGATTTTAAATTCATTTTCTTACACTTGTTAACTCCTTGATCTTCTTTTCAATATTATCTGACTTCATTATTGATGTTCCTACTAGAAATCCATCAACTCCTGATTTACCAATAATTTTTATATCTTCACTAGTCAATATTCCACTCTCACTTATTATTGGTTTATCCATCTTAAACTCTTCTCCTAAAATTCTGTTTGTAGTTTTCATATCTAATTCTAATGTATTAAGATCTCTATTATTTATGCCCAGTATNTCTACATCCCTTGTAACTGCTTTATCAAATTCTTGTTTACTGTTAACTTCTAATAATATCTCTAATCCCAAATTTTTTGCACTCGCAATTAATTGTTCAAGTTTATTTTGATTATCTACGAATAAAGTCTCTATTAATAATATTACATCTGCCCCTAAATTATAACCTGCATCAATCTGTTTCTCATCAATAATAATATCCTTCATTAATATTGGTAAATTTGTATTTTGTCTTATAATTTTTAGATTATCTAAAGATCCATCAAAATACAACGGTTGAGTCAAAACTGATATTGCAGATGAGCCATTTACTTCCATTTTAGTAAGAATTTCTTTCTGACTGTTGGAATTACTGTTTATTTCGCCTAATGACGGCGATGAAAATTTAATTTCTGTAATAATTGGATAGTTCTCTTTTTTTGATAATAATACATCTTTCAGACTCGTATTTTTACGTTCAATCTTTTCGGATACATTATAATATCCTTTATTAATTAATTCTCTAATCTCATCGGCAATTACTGTTAAAAACTTATTATCAAACCGATTCGAATTGTTCAATTCTCTCCATGTCTCCATCTACAAATCGAATAAATTCTTTTAATTTATCAATACATTTTCCTGAATTCAATATTGTTCTTGCTATTTCTACTCCTTCTNAAATTGACGATGCTTTTCCTGCAACAATAAATCCTACTGCACTATTTGCTATTACTGCTTCAACATTTGGATTATCTATATCTAATCTATTCGCGAGAATTTTATACATTACTTCGGCATTATAATCTATTCCGGTCCCAGCTATGTCTTGAGCATTAATCTTTTTCAAACCAAAATCATCTGGTTTTACAATAATCTCTTCTCCTTCATTCTCTAAATCTCCAATAAATCTCATTTTTGTTTCACCGAATGTAGCAATTTCATCTAAACCATCCAAACCATGTACGATTATAGCTCGTTTACAACCAAGTTTAGGTAATATATCTGCATATTTATCAACTAATTCGATATTCGCTACACCTACAATCATTGAATCTGCACTTGCAGGATTTGTTAATGGACCTAAAATATTGAAGATGGTCCTTACTCCTATTTCTTTTCTAGTTCCTATGACATTTTTCATTGCAGGATGAAATATTGGAGCAAACATAAATCCTATTCCATTTTTTTCAATGGATTCTTCTACTTTTTCTGGTTTTGTATCAAGACGATATCCTAATCTATCAAGGACATCTGCACTTCCGCATTTTCCAGTAGCTGCTCTATTTCCATGCTTCGCTATCATAATTCCTGACGTCGCTAAAACAAATGCTGAAATTGTACTCAAATTAATTGTTTTAATCTTGTCTCCGCCAGTTCCTACTATATCTACTAGTCTGTTATCATGATTTGGCTTTATTCTATTAGCAAATTCCTTCATAGTCTGGGCTAATGCTACAATCTCTTCAATTGATTCTCCCTTCATACTCAAAGATATTAAAAATGCAGATATTTGTGATGGCGTAGCAGAACCTGACATAATCTCTTTCATTGCTTGAGATGCTTCATCACTCGAAAGTGCATCTCTATTTACATTCTTTTTGATTGCGTCTACTATCATTCGTTATTACCTTCAATAAAATTCATTAATAACTTTCTTCCTGATTCAGTTAAAATAGACTCTGGATGACATTGAATTCCTTGTATATTGTATTCTTTATGCTTTAACCCCATAATCTCGTTGTCATCTTCCGATCTTGCCGAAATAATTAATTCATCTGGCAATGTCTCCTCATCCACCACTAAAGAATGATATCTAGTTGCTCTAAAAGGGTTTGGAAGATTCTTAAAGATACCAGTTCCATCATGTTTAATCATACTAGTTTTTCCATGTTTCAATGTTTTTGCACGTCTAATCTTTCCTCCAAAAGTGTGACCTATTCCTTGATGTCCAAGACAAACACCTAATACCGGTATTGATTTTTCTCCCGACAGTTTAATAATTTCCGAACATATTCCAAAATATTTTTCGTCACACGGATTACCAGGCCCTGGTGAAATGACTACTCTGTCTGGTTCTATTTGATTAAACTTTTCAACACTAATTCTATCATTTCTGTATACTTNTGGTTCTATTGATAATTCTCCAAAGTATTGTACAAGGTTGTATGTAAACGAATCATAATTGTCTATTATTAATAATTTCATTTTATACTAACTCCTTTTTTAGCCATTTCTAATGCAGCAATTAATGCACTTGCTTTTTGTTCTGTTTCAAACCACTCTCTTTCTGGAATGGAATCTGCAACTATCCCTGCTCCAGCTTGAATGTATGCATCATTTCCTTTTACAACAAGTGTTCTGATTGTTATTGCAAAATCTGCACACATATTCTTAGAAAAATAACCTAACGCTCCTGCATAAGGGCCTCTTGATTCTCCTTCTAACTCCTGAATTATCTCCATTGCACGAATCTTTGGCGCGCCTGATACTGTTCCTGCAGGAAATATCGCTCTTATTGCATCAAAACAGTCTCTATCCTTCTTTAACTCTCCAATCACTTTTGATACAATGTGTTGTACATGACTGAACTGATGTACCTGCATAAATTCTGGTACTTTTACTGATCCGAATCTAGCAATCTGACCTACATCATTTCTTGCTAAATCTACTAGCATCACATGTTCTGCTCTTTCTTTCTCATCTGATAATAATTCATCTGTTAATTGTTTATTTCTCTCTTCGTCATCATCTCTTGGCCTAGTTCCTGCTATTGGAAATGTTTCAATCTGATTCCCTGTAACCCTTACAAGCATTTCTGGACTAGACCCAATTATATTTACATTCTTAGTCTTGTAATAATACATATACGGAGACGGATTTATTGTTCTAAGCGCTTTATATATTGATAATAAATCTCCTGTTATTTCGAATTCATACTTCCTCGATAATACAACTTGGAATATATCNCCTGATCTAATATATTCTTTTGCAACGTCAACATTATTCTCAAATTTTTCTTTATCTATGTTCGAAGTAGGTTCTGTATAATCTATTGTTCCAATCTCTCTTTGTAAGTTTAATNATTCTAATATTTCCTCTAGGTTGTTCTGTCCTGAGTAATAATAATAAGATTTATTTCTTTCATGATCAAATATTATTCCTTCATTAAATAATCCAAATTGAAAGTCAGCATAAGTTCTTTTAGTATAATTGTCCGATATATCTTCCCAACATCTGACTATATCGTAGGAAATAAAACCCACCAATCCACCAACTAATCTATTAAAATCATTGTCTACATAATTTTCTTTTAATATTTCCCTCAAATTACTAAATAAATCATANGAATTACTAACATCTGTAATGTTCTCTTTATCATCCTTACTTATTCTGATAGTATTGTTGTCTAAAGTAATCTTTAACGAAGGATTGAATCCAATATAAGAAAATTCTGATAACTTTTCAGGCCCCAATATTGACTCTAATATGTAAATATCATCAAACTTTTTCGATAACCTGGCAAATGTTTCAAATGGAGAAATTTTTATGCCTATGTCTTCAAAATTCACACTAAATTTATTCGTGCCAAAAACGATCGCCCATATTATTCACAATTACTTATTATAATTTGTATATATTTAAATAAATTACAGATGATTTAATCATTCAATAAAATATTAAAAAAATATCTCATTGGCAATCTNATTTGTTGAACACTAAACCAAGAAGTTATATTCCAGTAAATTGCGAGAAATAGATAGTATGTCTAAGCCTTATTACGTCAAAGTTGAAATTCCAAAAGAAATAGCTGAAGCAAGTTATGAAGCTCTTCGACAAGCAAAACAGACTGGCAAAATCAGAAAAGGTACTAATGAAGCTACCAAGGCTATTGAACGTGGAATTGCTAAATTAGTTGTTATTGCTGAAGATGTAGATCCACCTGAAATTGTTGCACATATTCCTATTTTATGTAACGAAATGAACATTCCGTTTGTATTTGTACCACAAAAAGAATTACTTGGTCAAGCAATTAGTATTGATATAGGTACAGCAGTAGCTTGTATTGTTGAACCTGGTGATGCAAAAGCAACTCTGGATAAAATTATTGATTCACTAAATAATTTAAAAGGTTAGATCATAATCTATGAGCTCTAAGGAAATTCAAGAAGATAAAACTCCTTGTGAAGTAATACAAATCGTTGGACGCACTGGTGTTGCTGGTGAAATTACACAAGTTCGAGTAAAAATCTTGGATGGAAAAGATAAAGGGCGTATTCTCACAAGAAATGTTAAAGGACCTGTCCGTATGAATGATATAATTATACTTCGTGAAATTGAAAGAGAAGCTCGTAAGATAAGGTAGATTGTTATATTTGTTATCATTAAAAAAATGTACTTTTTGTGGAAAAGAAATAGCATTAGGTAACGGTACTATGCATATTAAAAATAATGGAGATATTAGTTGGTTTTGTTCTTCTAAGTGTAGAAAAAATACTTTGGATCTTAAACGTGATTATAGAAAATATAAATGGGCTAGAAAAGGAAAGTCGGTAGTTTGANTGACAAAACTCTTATTCTAATCAAACCGGACGGTGTAAAAAAAAGACACNTTGGTGATATAATAAGTCGTTTTGAAGAACGTGGTTTTAACATCTTACATGTTCGTATGTTAACAATGAACTCTGACCAAGCTTCTAATTTTTATTCAATCCATAAAGAGAAACCATTCTTTTCTGAACTCATCGATTACATAACTTCAGGTCCAATAGTTCAAGTTGTTTTAGAAGGTAATTCTGCGATTGAGNTTGTCAGACAGATGGTTGGAGCAACAAACTCTCTTAAAGCAGCATCTGGTACAATTCGAGGTGATTTTGGCTTAAGTCATACTGAAAATGTAATACATGCATCTGACTCTGTAGATAGTTTCGAAAGAGAATTTAATATTTTATCTAATATTTAATAATTCTAAATAAAGACCTTTTACATTACTAATTGTAGATGATTAATAATGAATTCTAAATTTAGACAACCAATTGTTGTAGTATTGGGTCACATTGATTCTGGTAAAACTTCACTTTTAGATAAAATTCGTGGAACAGCTGTTCAATCTCGTGAAGCAGGAGGTATTACTCAACATATTGGCGCAAGTTTCTTTCCTATTGAAACTCTAGAACAACTTTGCGGCAATCTTCTCCAAAAAGTAGGTGGAAAAATTGATATTCCTGGTATACTTGTTATCGACACACCTGGACACGCTGTGTTTACTAATCTTAGAAATCGTGGAGGTTCTGCTTCAGACATNTCTATTCTTGTAATTGACGCTATGAAAGGTCTTGAAGTACAAACGCGTGAAAGTCTTGACATACTCAGGAAACGTAAGGTTCCTTTTCTAATAGCGCTTAACAAACTTGATACCGTACCTGGATGGCGATCTTCTTCAAGTTTAACTTCATCATTAAAACAACTAGACGAAACTACTCAAGATAATCTTGATGGAAGAATATACAACGTAGTTGGTGAACTATCGAGATATGGAATACAATCTGAAGCATTCTATAGATTACAAAATCCACAAAAACAAGTTGCAATAGTTCCTGTTAGTGCGAAAACAGGAGAAGGAATACCTGAATTAATCTCATTATTGATTGGTCTAACTCAAAGTTACTTAAAACAAAAACTCACTGTTAGTAATGAGACTCGAGGAATAGTTCTAGAAGTTACTGAAGAACCTGGTTTAGGAGATACTGCTAATATTATTCTCACTGATGGAGTATTAAATAAANACGACGAAATCGCAGTAGCAAAAAAAGATGGGGTCGTTACTACAAAAATTAAAGCGATATTTATGCCAAAACCGTTAGATGAAATGCGAGATCCACGCGATAAATTCACTCCTGTTGATCGAGTAGTGGCTGCTTCTGGTGTAAAAATTTCTACTTCTGATCTAGATGGAGTTCTTGGAGGTTCACCGATAATTGGCATTACTGATAGTAATATTGATTCAGTAAAAAATGAAATCGAATCCGAGATTAAATCAATTTTTATTGAAACCGATAGTGTTGGTATTATTGTGAAAGCTGACACTCTTGGTTCCCTTGAAGCTGTTGTAGATACTCTAAAAGAAAATGATATCTCAATTAGTACTGCTGATACCGGAATGGTTTCCAGAAAGGATGTAGTTAAGGCTCAAGTNATTACTGAAACNGATAAATATTTAGGAAGTATTCTTGCCTTTGGTGTTAAAGTTCTTGATGATGCTAAAGACGAAGCAAATAAAAATGGAATAAGAATATTCTCACAACCTGTCNTTTATGATTTAGTCGATGAATATAGGGATTGGGTAACTTCTGATAAGGAAAACATGCAAAGAACTGAACTCGATTTGATAATGATGCCATGTAAATTTCAACTAATAAAAGGAATGGTCTTTCGAAGAAACGGTCCTGCCGTATGTGGTGTAGAAATTCTTGTCGGTTCCTTAAAACAAAAATCTATTATAATAAATTCTACAGGTAAAGAAGTTGGCGTTATTAAACAAATTGAAGATAATGGCGAAAATATTAAACAAGCNGCTAAAGGCAGTGAAGTCGCTGTCTCAATGAACGAACCTGTTATTGGACGTACTATTCGTGAAGGTGAAATTTTATATTCTTTGCCTAATGACATAGGCGTCAGATTATTAAAAGAGCGATATCATGATTCATTATCTGACGACGAATCTAATATTTTAGACGAAATTATTACCTTACGACGTAAAGTTGTACCTTTGTATGGATTTTAATATATTTCAAAAAGATTTATAGATATAAAAAAGAAGTGAAATGTTACTTTGGCAGAATTCAAAATTGTAGTTTCAGATCCCAAAACAGGAAAATCCATAACTAAGGAGATTAAAGATAAATCTGCCCAAACCTTAATGGGCATGAAAATTGGTCAAGAAATAGATGCTACTATTGTAGAAATTGATGGAACTCTCAAAATTAGTGGAGGAAGCGATAAAGTCGGATTTCCAATGCGAAGTGATGTTCATGGGAGTGCAAGAAATNACATACTTTTAACATCAGGTGTTGGATTTCGCTCTAAAGTTAAAGGCATGCAAAAACGAAAAACTGTTCGTGGCAGTATGATTTCTGACGAAACCTACCAAATTAATACAATTCTAGTTAAGGGTAATCTTGTTCTTGATAAGCCAGCTGAAAAAGCTAAGGCGGAAGAAAAGCCAGCTGAAAAAGCTAAGACCAAAAAATAAGATAATAATAAATTCAATTAATGTTGATTCATATTATGCAAAAAATTCCTTGTCAACCTGAGATAAATATTGGTACTGCAGGTCATGTAGATCATGGTAAAAGTACAATAGTTGATGCAATTACAGGTAAATGGACAAGTGCTCATAGTGAAGAACTTCGTCGAGGAATTACTATTAAAGTAGGATATGCCGACGCCGGTTTCTATCAATGTAAATGTGAAGGACCTTATAATTATTCAACTCAAGAATCTTGTTCTAAATGTAAAACTAAAGGTAAATTACAACGTGTTATAAGTTTTGTAGATGTTCCTGGACATGAAAGTTTAATGGCNAACATGTTATCTGGCGCCGCTTTAATTGANGGAGCTATTCTAATTATATCNGCTAATGAAGAAGTTCCAAAACCTCAAACGCGTGAACATCTTCTTGCGTTACAGATGCTTGGCACTAAACAAATTGTCATTGTCCAGAACAAAGTTGATTTGGTATCTACCAAAGAAGCTCAAAATAACTATAAAAAAATTAAACAATTTATCAAAGGCACTGTTGCTGAAAAAGCTCCTATTATTCCAATATCTGCTCAGCATGGGCTTAATATTGACGNTTTAATTTCTGCAATAGAAAATAATATCAAAACTCCTGAAAAAGATAAACAATCTTCACCATCTCTNCAAGTCCTGCGTTCTTTTGATATAAATCGCCCTGGAATATCATTAAATAAACTGGTTGGNGGTGTATTAGGAGGTTCNCTATCTAAGGGAGTTTTTGAAGTAGGAGATGAAATTGAAATCCGACCNGGAGTTNTTAATAAAAAATCTNATAAATATCAATCTCTCTTTAGCAAAATTTCTAGCTTAAGTAGCAGTGCTGGATTAATGGATAAAGTTTATCCNAGTGGATTAATTGCAATTGGAACAAATCTGGATCCATCTCTAACAAAAAGTGATTCTTTCGTTGGATCAGTTGTTGGACATCCAAATGAGCTTCCTGAAACATATTATTCCATTAATGTCGACCTCGATCTCTTTGATTTTGCTATTGGTTCAACTGATATGATAAAAGTAGAAAAATTAAAGCCAAATGAAGCATTACGAATAAACGCGGGTACTGCAGTTACTNCAGGAGTGGTTACTAGTGTAAGTAATGACAAAGCTACTATTGATTTACGACGTCCTATTACCGTTGAACAAAAAAGTCGATTATCTATTAGTCGAAGAATTGGAGATCGTTGGCGTCTAATTGGAGCGGGGGTAATCTCTTAACATCTTGAGAACTATTGTCCTTGATACTAGTTTCTTAATTCATGTTGCTAATAATCCTCTACCTAGTTCTGATTACCTGTCAGATATCAAATCTTATAATCTCGTCACAATTGATNATGTTGTTCAAGAATTATCTGGCATCTCTCACGATCGAAAAAATTCCTCTAAAACTAAACGTTCAAAAGAAGCCAATCTTGCCCTTCAATATATTAAAGATATTCCAAAAGAAAAGGTCGATGGCTCTGGCACAACCGATGATAAACTCCTTGCTTATACGACTAAAAAGCATGATATAATTGCGAGTTTAGACCGTGGCATACTCAATAAGGCCNTTAGTCTCAATATAGATTCGATNACTATTGAAAAACAACGCTTAATCTGGCGTATAAATTATAATCGCTGAAATGATTCCCAAAAATCGAAAAATTCATATTGTTCCCTTTCGTGTTAACATTATTCTAGGTATATAGATATGTTTCAAATTATAGACGCCGAAGACGTTGTACGTGTAGAACCANTAAACTTTAGTGAATCCCTAAATAAAATGGCTGAAAAAATGCTGAAAATTAAGTATGAAAGTACGCTTTCTCCTGAATTTGGATATATTGTACTAATCATTAATGTTAAAGCCGATAAGATCGGAAAAATACTTCCTAGTGATGGAGCTACTTATCATAGTGTTAATTTTAAAATTCTTACCTANTTGCCTAAATTACAAGAAGTTGTTGAAGGTGAAGTTGTAGAAATTACTGATTTTGGTGCATTTATTCGAATTGGACCGACCGATGCATTATTACATTTGTCTCAAATTACTGATGAATATCTTAACAGTGATGTCCGTCAGGGTTTGATTACTGCACAACAAAGTAGTCGTACAATTAATATTGGTACTCGAATGCGAGTTCGTGTAACTGCATTAAGTCTAGCTCGAGGTAGTTCTATGGGTAAAATTGGTGTTACTTGTAGACAACCATTTCTTGGTGCAATTGATTGGATTGAAGAAGATCTTAAAAAAACCTCAAAACCAGCTTCTAATAAAAAGGAATCTAAATAATAATGGCTAAAGAACTCGCTTGCAGAAAATGTAAAATCATTATACCATCTTCAGGTCGTGTTTGTCCTAGTTGTGGTGGTACTGATTTAAGTACTGACTGGTCAGGTCTAGTTGTATTATCTAATCCTGATAAATCTCAAGTTGCTAAACAATTGAATTTTACAAAACCAGGTCGATACGCTATTAAAGTATCTTAATTCTAATCTTTTAATAATCCTTATGATGTAAATTGGACGTAAAAAATCTCCCAAAAAAATATCGAGATCTTCTTAAACGTCCTTTCGGCGAATTGATAAATTCCTCTAATCCTTCATTTCATGAAATAGATTCCATAATAAATAATTATTCATTCTTAATTACTGTCGGAGACGCGTCATCTGAGAATATCTCTAAATTAGGAATTAAAGCTAATATACAAATTATTGATTTAATGGAACGTAGGCATAAACGTACTTTTCCTAAATTACATTGGACTGAAAAAAGATCCATTAATAATCCTCCAGGAACTTTGTCCACAGAATCGATTGTTCTAATACATGATTTAATCACACAAAATATTGATTCTCTTGTAGTTGTTGATGGAGAAGAAGACCTTCTTGCTTTACCATCAATCCTTTTTGCTCCGTTGAACGCGTATGTCCTCTATGGCCAACCAAATGAAGGCATAGTTGTAGTCTCTGTTACTGAATCATTAAAAATCAAAGTTCAAGGTATATTAATAGAAATGGGTTTTAGTGAAAATATACTAAAGTATTAATAGTTGAAATTATTAAGCCTTGTATCGATGAACTTCACAAAATTTGAAAAACGAGCAAATCCATTGCTAGAGAGAACTGAAATCTCTGTAATTTTCGATGTTAAAAACTCATCATTTAATCGACGTGAAGCTTCGACCTTAATCGCAAAAGAAGCAAAAATCAATCCTGACACAGTTTATTCTATTAAATTATCTAATAGTGCTGGTTCACATTATGTTTCTGGTTTATTTTATGTCTATAAAGATGAAAATACCGCCAAGATGTATTTACCAAAATTTATTTTAAAGAGAAATGTTCCAAAGATGGAAGAAAAGCCAGCTGAAAAAGCTAAGGCGGAAGAAAAGCCAGCTGAAAAAGCTAAGGCGGAAGAAAAGCCAGCTGAAAAAGCTAAGGCGGAAGAANATATAAAAACTAAAGAGGAATCAACAGAGAAATGAGTATTTCTGATGTATCAAAGAAATGGGGAATAGTGCATATTTTTAGTAGTTATAATAATACAATTGTTCATATAACAGACTTGAGTGGTTCGGAAACAATTGCAATAAGCTCTGGTGGAAGGCATGTTAAAGCTGATAGATTCCAAGCAACACCATATGCCGCAATGAAAGCTGCCCAAGCAGCGGCAGAAATTGCTAGATCAAAAGGAATAGAACACTTACACATCAGAGTACGTGCAGTTGGAGGAGTAGGTGGAAGAACTCCAGGACCTGGAGCACAAGCAGTAATCAGAGCAATTGCAAGAGGAGGATTTAGAGTAGGAAAAATTGAAGATGTAACGCCAATTCCTCATGATACGACTAGAAAAGCTGGCGGTAGAAGAGGAAGAAGGGCATAGTTTTTTATCTGTTAATATAGCTTCAAGATTTTAATTATGTGTGGAATAACTGGATATATTGGACATAAAGATGCAGCTCCAATTTTATTAAAATCATTAAAAAGAATGGAATACAGAGGTTATGATTCAGCAGGAATTTCAACTATTCATGAAGATAAGATAATAATAAAGAAGGATATTGGAAGAATAGATTCAATAAATGAAAAAATTCAATTAGGGCAAGCAGAAGGTAAAGTTGGGGTTGCCCATACAAGATGGGCTACACATGGAGGAGTAACAAAAGAAAACGCTCACCCACATTTATCATGTAATAAAGAAGTAATACTAGTTCATAATGGGATTATAGAAAATTACAGGAAATTATTTAAAGAGTTATCAGATAATCATAATTTTCAGAGTCAGACGGATTCAGAAGTAATAGCACATTTAATTGAAGAAGAATACAATAAATTAAAAGATCCAATAAAAACATTACAGAATATTAGTAAGAAATTAAACGGTAGTTTTGCACTAGTCGTAATTTTTAGTGATAGGACAAATGAAATCTATGGAGTAAGAAAATATGCACCGTTAATTGTTGGAATTGGGGAAAATGAGAATTTTATTTCAAGCGATATTGTTTCTTTCATAGATTATACAGATAATGTAATATTTTTAGAAGACAAAGAAATAGTAAAAGTTACACAAAATTCAATTGAAATACTAAATTTTAATGGAGATAAAATAACACGAGATAAAACACATGTAGCTTGGGAAGCAGCAGATATTTCAAAAGAGGAATTTTCACACCATACTATTAAGGAGATACATGAACAAAGCTCTACGGTAAAAACTGCATTAAATCAAGATAAGGAAGAATTTGAAAAATTTGTCAAAGAATTATTGAGTGGAAAGAATATTTTTATCACAGGATCGGGTTCGAGTTTTCATATAGCGTTAATATTTAAGAAAATGCTTACAAAATTTGTAAAAAGTCAGGTACAGGCGTTTTTATCTAGTGAATCAGAAGAATATAGAGAATTAATGAATGAAAATTCAATATTAATACCTATATCTCAGAGTGGAGAAACTGCAGATTTACTTGAAGTAATTCGTAATTTGAAAGACAAAGGAGTTACTATTTTATCAATATACAATACAATAGGTTCCTCATTGTCAAGAGTAAGTGACATTAGTCTGAATCTAAATTGTGGGCCAGAAATTGGAGTTGCTGCAACTAAAAGTTTTACATCTCAATTAGCAATAGTATACAAGATAATATTTGAATTAGGAAAGGTGAAGGATGGTAATGAAAAGATAGAAGAATTATCGAAGCAAATAAAGGAGATTATATCAAACGAAAAATCATTACATGAGATAATAGAATTACTGAATGAATCAAATGATGTATATTTCTTAGGTAGATCAATACATCATCCAATTGCATTAGAAGGTGCATTAAAGCTAAAAGAGCTCGCATATATTCATGCTGAAGGAATGGCAGCAGGTGAAATTAAACATGGAACGTTAGCTCTTGTTGAGGAAGGTACGCCTGCAATAATTATTAATCCGAAAGATGAATCGTATGAGGATACAATGAACAATGCAATAGAAATGAAAGCAAGAGGTGCAAAGATAATAGGAATATCATCTGAAAATAATGAAGTGTATGATTATTGGATAAAGATTCCCAAAGTAGATAATATTTTGTATCCGTTGATTGAGCTTATTCCATTACAGCTTTTAGCATACTATACGGCAATAAGAAGAAAGAATAATCCAGATTATCCAAGAAACTTGGCAAAATCAGTTACAGTAAAATAAAATCTAGACGTTAGTGATTTCTTTATCTTCTTGGTATGACCATTCGTCTGAAGAGAGGCGATTACCTTCTTTGTCGTAACAACATAATTGACCACTTTCATCTTTTGTTTTACCATGGGAAGCATCACAAAATGGGTATGTTTTACTAAGACCGCACATGCAGATTGCAACTTTATCGCCAGAAGGTGTCATGTGAATAAAGGGTTTGTCAGCAGAATGTTTGATTAATCTAGTCATGAGAAATTCATACTAATAATTGTTAATAAACTTTGCAAGTAGAACTAGATGATATTTAGTGGGCACGCCCGGATTTGAACCGGGGACCTTCGCCGTGTAAAGGCGACATCCTAACCATTCTAGGAGTTGAATCAACTCTGGCTAGACGACGCGCCCCCTATATAATTTTCATTAATGGTTATTTTAAGTCTTCATCCTTAAATTAGATTCAATAACTAGTCTAATAGAACATGGTAAATGATATTTTAGTAATTGATCCAAGTATCGCAGGTATATCGGGAGACATGCTATTAAGTTCAACAATAGATTTAGGAGCAGATGAAGAATTAGTAATCGATAACATAGAAAGTATTAAAGATTATTTCAAGAATTGTAATCGTCTAGAAATAAGTTTTATTGATGTAATAAAAAATGGGTTTCGTGCGAAAAAAGCAGATATTGTAATTCAAGAAGATAATACGACACACAATGTAAATGAATTAAATAATAACTTGGAGAATTGCGTCAAAAATATTTCCATATCTAAAGATGCCAAGTCATTCATAAAGAGGTCGTTTGAGAATTTAATTTCTGCAGAAAAGAGATTACACGGAGTGACAAAAGAAGAGATGCATTTACATGAAGCTGGTTCGATAGACACATTTGTTGATATTATTGGAACAGGAACTGCGTTAGATAATTTAGGATTATTTAAATTAAAACAGATTATAACTACACCAGTTTCAATCGGAGGGGGAGATATAACATTCTCACATGGAAAAATGCAGAATCCGGCACCGGCGATATTAGAGATTGCTAGAAGAAATAACATAATAATTAAAGGAGGGCCAGGAATGTATGAAACTGCAACTCCGACAGGCATGTCGATGCTAGCGGCATTGGTAGAAGACAGTCAAGAATTTTTCCCAGGAATAAAACCAGACATAATAGGGATAGGAGCTGGTTCGTCTGATTTTAAAGAAATACCAAACATTCTAAGAATTACACTAGGACAGAAATCCAAATTAGTTACTGACGAAGTTGCAATAATTGAAACAAACATAGATGATAGAACGGGAGAAGAATTAGGTTATGCGATGCAGAAGATAATTGATTATGGTGCATTAGATGTATCGTTAATACCGACAATAGGAAAGAAGGGTCGTCCAAGTAATGTATTAAAAGTAATTACAAACTTAAGCAAAACAGAGTTTTTCTCCAATATTGTTATGCGAGAAACAGGAACACTGGGTGTGAGAGTATATCCAATATCAAGATTCATACAGATGAGGGAGAATGTGAAGATAAATGTAAGGATAAATAATGATGATGAAGAAATTGATGTAAAAGTAGTCAAATCAGAATCTGGAGAAATTATTCAATTTAAGCCAGAATTTGATCAGATTATCAAATTATCTGAGAAACATAAAATGAATTTAATAGTGTTAAAAGATGACATTTCAAAACAGATACAAAAAGAATTATTTAATTGATTTTTTTTGAACAATAATTGATGCAAGAACTCCTGCAGCAATACCGGAATCAATATTTACAGTTGCAATACCAAGTGCACAGGATTGTAGCATACTCATCAATGCAGCAGTTCCTTTGTCACCATAGCCATAACCGATTGATGTTGGTACTCCAATAACAGGTATGTCAACCATACCAGCAATAATAGAAGGCATAGCTCCTTCACGACCTGCAACGGCCACTATTACATCTACATCGTCTTGAATAACAGATGAAAGTGAGGAAAATAATCTATGTATTCCCGCAATTCCAACGTCATAATATGTAGTACTTTTACATCCTACTTCATCAACTATTACTTTAGCTTCTTCAGCAACAGGAATATCTGCAGTACCTGCAGTAATAATTGCAACATGTCCATGAACTTTTTGCTTCTTTTTATTAGATATTACGACAGTATTTGCAAGAACATTTTTACAAATGTATTTTTTAGTAAAAGATTTAGAGATTGCAGTAATATGAGATTTATCAGTACGGCTAATTATCACATGACCTGAAGTTGAGAACATGTTTTTAGCAATTTTAACAACTTGATCTGGAGACTTTCCTTCTGCAAGAATGATCTCAGGAACACCTTTTCGAAATAAACGTCCAGTATCAATCTTTGCGATATTCTGAACTTCGTGTATAGAATTTAATTGAATTTGTTTTTTTGCAGCACTAGGAGTAAGTTCACCAGTTGAAACTTTTTTCAATATTTCATCAATGATCATTTTTGTAAGATTATTTATTTAGATTACCTGATTTATAACCTGATAGTTCCAAGGTTATGTACTTGAAACCGATGTGTTTTAATTCTTTATCGATTCTATCCATAATTATTTCGTCAAACAACAAGGAGCGTTCGTGTTTTCCCACTTCAATTCTTGCCATATTATTATGATCTCGCACACGTAAAACTTCAATTCCTGTAAGTTCTTTAATGAATGCTTCAGCTTTTTCGATTTTTGTTAATGTTTTAAGAGTTATAGGCTGGCCATAAGAGACACGTGAAGAAAGACACGGTGCAGATGGTCGATCTGCAGTTGATAATTGTAGATGTTTGGAAATATTTCGAATATCAAGTTTAGTAAATTTAAGATCTACAAAGGGATGATGAATTTGATTTTCATTTGCTGCTTGTAGACCAGGACGAAAATCAGATAAGTCGTCTATATTTGTGCCATCTACTATAATCTCAATATCTTTTTCCTTTAAAAGATTGGACAAAGTCGAAAATAATTCAGACTTGCAATAATAACATCGATTAGATGGATTTTGAGTGTATTGTGGATTTTCCATTTCATTAGTATTTACTATAAGATGTTTGATTCCAATCATTTTAGCAAGAGATTTTGCGTTAGTTAATTCACTTCTTGGGATACTAGGTGAATCAGCTGTAACTGCAATTGCTTTTTTACCTATGCTAATAAATGCTGCTTTTGCTAACAAAGTACTATCTACTCCACCTGAAAATGCAATCAAAACGGAATCATAATTTTTAAACCATGATTCTAAATCGTGTAATTTTGAATTAATAGTGCTTTGCAATTTCTATAATCATGTAAACATTACAATAGTTAAAATGTTTATAATTTATCTAACTTTAATTGTGCGATTTTCAGTAATAATCAGGTCCATAGGGACGTCATGTTCGATAATATCAATCTTATCAACAACCTGGAAATCAAATGCTAGTGCAATTTTATATTCAATAGATTGAGAATTTAGGAATTTATCATAATATCCAGAACCAAAACCTAACCTATTACCTGATTGATCAAAAGCAAGGCCAGGAACAATAATAACATCAATATTCGTACAAATTTCTCCATCGGTGGGTTCAAGAATGCCAAGATTATTTGTTTTCATAGTATAGGTATTGTTGATTATATGAAATATCATATTTTTAGATTCAACATTAATCCTGGGCAGACAAACTGTTTTTCCAATATTCAGGGTTTTATCAATCATATTATGAGTATTAACTTCCGTATTCAAAGAATAATAAAAAGCAACACAGTCACTCTTCATGAAGATTTCATTAGAGAATAATTTATTCTGTATACTTTGAGATTTGAGATTAATATCATCTACAGATTGTGATGTGCGTGTATGTTTAATCTGGCTACGAATTAATTCACGAGAATCAGTCATATACTTATTGACTATTATCCTTAATCCACGTAATTAATGCTTTTTCATTTGAGTCACTGCTGTTATTAATAACTGGAACAACAATATTTTCTTGAGGAGAATTAATAGTAGATGTAAAAGTTGGCATTTCTGCATATTCAATGTCTATCCACATAATACCATTGTCAACAAATTGTTCAGTGAGTCGTTCATCTACGCCACCAAAAGTTAAATTAAGAAGTCGATAAACAATACCATCAATCCATTTAACATATGGAGAAGTCATTGAATGGGACTGTATTGCAGTTCGGCGTGCCAAATTATCAGAAGAATCATGTTTAATCAAACTAGAAATAATATATTCTTTAACTGGTCTGGAGCTTATTTTCATCTTTCTCACTTTGAATCTAAATTTCTAATACTTAAATGAATAGTGTCAATGCATCAAGTTCGCTGGCCTATGATAAGAATGCAGATGCTCCAACAATATCATCGACTTCAGGAATAAGATTTTCTTCTTTAACATCCATGAATCCCATAGTAGGTGAACAAGCATGGAGTTTGACGCCGCTGTCTTTAGCCAAATGGCATTATATATATAAAAATATAGCAAATATAATAAAATAATAAAGATTCATAGAGATAAATTGAGAAAAAATAGTTGTACAGATTTAAATAAAGAATCTCAAGAATGTTTATGAATATAAAAATTGAATTCCCAATAAAGTTTCAAGTTGATGTAAGTTTAACAGAATCTAATATTTCAGGAAAAATTTTTAATGATGATTTAGAAATTCCAATATATATCAAATATGGAGAAAAAGAAATTCTTATTCCTGAAGAATTTCATGATGTTGGAAAGAACATTAAAATAAATTTTACAACCGAAAATGAAAACATAGTAACTACAACAGGAAAAACAGAAATGAACGACATACAATTAATTCAGATACATGATACTGAATTATGGAATAAAATGGCAAATGATAATCCTGTATCTATGTACATGGAAAGTATTTAGTAATATTATGAAAGATATAGTGTAAGAAATGAAAATACTGATCACGGGAGCAAGTGGTTTTATTGGTAAGAAACTTGTTCGATTTCTATTAGGAAAAAAAATATCCGTTCGAGTAATGTCGAGGAATTTAGAGAGTTTAGATAATTTAGAACATAATAATCTAGAGAAAATAAAAGCTGATGCACAAGACTATAAACAAGTACTGAAGGCTCTAGAAGGAATTGATGTTGTATATTACCTTATTCATTCAATGGAGGGTGAATCAAAGGATTGGGAAAGATTTGTAGATCTGGATAAAAGGATTGCAAAGAACTTTGCCGATGCATCGACAGAATGCAATGTAAAGAGAATAATATATGTAGGAGGATTAGTGAGTATCCCAGATAATGAGATGTCTAAACATATGTCAAGTAGACAAGAAGTAGGCGAGATTTTAAAAACGTCGAAAGCTAAGGTCACAGTGTTTCGTGCTTCAGTCATTCTAGGTAAAGGAGGCGGAGGCTTTGAAATGATGAGGTATTTAGTAGAAAGATTACCAATAATGGTCTGTCCAAAATGGGTTCTGACAAAATTACAGCCAATATACATAGACGATGTAGTACGATATCTCTATGAAAGTTTGAATGTTAAAGAAACTGAAGCGAGAACATTCGATATTGGAGGACCTGACATACTAGAATATAGAGAAATGATGAAAAAGTATGGAAAAATAAATAACAAATCTATAATAATGATAATTATACCATTTCTAAGCCTGAGATTCACCTCATATTGGGTAGATTTGGTTACGCCGATAAAAGCATCATTAGCGCGGCCATTAGTGGAAGGATTAAAAAATGAATCAGTAATGACTGAGAAATCAATAATGGACTTGATACCAATTCCACTAAAAGGAGTAGATGAATCATTAAAATTAACTTCGCATGAGGAAGATAAAGAAGAATTCACAAAAAAAGAAAATTACCTTTCTTATTTATTGATAATATTAGGAATTACAGGGGTCTTACATTATCTCATAGATCAAAGATTGATGACAATGCAACCATTAACAGGCATAGTAACTTTGGTCTGGTTAACAGTAATTGGAATAGGTTATTATTTCGTAAGAAAGAGAGCTAGACTAGGATCGTTGTTGGCAGGAATAGTAGGTTGGACTGCAGCGTTATTCTGGTTAACAGACACCATGTATTTGATTTCATATTTACCAAAAATTGGACCATATCAAGTTAGTAAAGGAATGGCAATTTTAGGAAGTTTTCCTGATGTAAACACGTCAATATTGAACATAATAGGTCTATGTATAGTTGCAGTATTACTAGTAGTAGCACACTTTACATTTTATGATAAAGAGATTTACACAACACAATTATAAAATAATATCAAAGTGAGAAAGATGAAAAAGAAAATATCCTAATGCAGCGCCATAAATTGCGTGATTTACGAAACTTGCAATAACTGGAAGATTTCCTAATGGATGCTGAAGAGGTTTGACTTTTGTAATTGGCTCATGAATAATTAGAACAACTAAAGCAAAAAGAAATCCTAAAACGGTTCCAGAAATCAAATATGACACCTGAAAATTAATTATACTTACAGTAATGGCAAAAGCTATGCCTCCAAGCCCGCCGTGGAGAAAATGAAAAAAGAAGCTCGGGATTAATAATTCTTCAGGATTATTTTTAATAATTTTAGATGTAATAACCTGGTTTTCGTGCCATTCAAGAACAGAAGTCATTCCCCATTTTTTGTACATTGGAATTTGAAGGATAGACATTGCGCCGGTGGCTATAAAACCAGCAATTAATCCATTAAGAAGAAAATCAAAGTTCAATTCAAAAGACCTCCAAGAGTCATATAGCTATAGTACAACATAATGCCATAGATAAAGTGTCCAATTATACTGACCAAAGCAGGTTGGTATCCGTAAGGATTTTCACTAATAGATTCACCAGTAATCAGTTTATGAACAGGTAATAATGTAACAAGCCAAATAACAACAGAATAAAGTATTCCAATAATTATACTAGGATTGGTATTTTGTTAGATTAATGAAAATAACAAAAGGTACGGAGAGCAAAGATCCGTTGAGCAGATGTGTCAAGATTCCCATACGGGAGATATTATTCTGGAATTTTCTTTTCATCAATTTACACACAATCATCTCACTTTCATGAAGTTCATATACACTCTTAATGCCCCAAATTTTATAGAATGGAAATTCAAAGATTGACATAACTATTGTGGGGAAAATACCAGATATGAGTCCAATAATAACATAATCCAGATAAATCAATTATACACTTATTCACCTATTTGACTCGGTAATTTTTGTAATGAATTATCGATTCTTCAGGAGTATTTTCAGCAAATTTATAACCTGAATCAAGTAATTTTTTAGGGAAAACTTTACTACTACCATATAGAAGATTTGCAATTTCTCGTCCTAGAAACAATCTTGGAAGAATTTCGGGAATAGATAATATTGCAGGGCGGTGATAAACCTTACTTAATGCTTGATTAAACATGTGATTGGTTATGGGTTGAGGAGATACTAAATTAACTGGACCGTTAATATTGTCGTTCTGTATTACATGAAGAAGAATATTATTTAATTCATGCATTGAGATAAATGGATAATACTGATTGCCATGACCAAAATCTGAGAATATTGGAAGTTTCAATAATATTAAATTCATTACCTTATCAATAACATTGCCAATACGAAGATTTACTGTTCTTATACCAAGTTCTTTTACAGGTATAGTGGCAGTTTCCCAATCACTGCACATATCCGACCAGAATCCATTTCCTGCATTAGAAGACTCGTATAAATCAGTATTTCCCTGATCGCCATAGTAACCTGTAGCTGACGCACAGAGAAAAACGTCAGGAGGTTTTTTTAATTTAGTTATCATATTAACTAAATTTTTTGTTGTTTCGACTCGACTTGAATACAAGGCCTGTTTTACATTTTGAGTAATTCTTGTTATAGGAGAACGTCCTGACAGATGAATTATTACATCAAAATCTTCGAATTTATCTATGTTTAATACGTCCTCATATGGATTCCAAAATATACTAGAATCATCAACATGATTATTTTTTCTTACTAATTTTGTTACGGAAAATGATTCGTGTGTGATGAAATTTATAAAATTCTTGCCAATAAAACCAGTAGAACCGCTAACTAGTATTTTCTTCATACGTCAGATATTTTTTATTATCATTTATAATACATATAGAAGATTCTTCATAGTGCCAAGAATTAATTCTAGTGCTAAATACTATATATATTAGAATGTGATTTAGTGTCTCAATGGTCTACATAAGAAATAAACGAGTAAAAGGAATGGATTATTCGTACCTAGTAAGAAGTATCTGGGACAAGAAGAAAAAGGTATCAAAACAGGAAACGATAAAATATCTTGGAAGAACTGAGAAAATCACATTAGATGATATTCCAGAAGATTATATAGATAACAAGAATATAATTAAATTCTTTGCCAAGGACCAGAACGCATCAGGTAAAAATTATAATAAATATGTTGAAAAGGTACGTAAAGATTTATTCAAAAAATTAGCAGGTCCTGGACCTATTAACTTATCTATTGTATATGATGAATATAGTGATGATTTTTCAATACTAGAATTTTATGATAAAATAGTGAAACACATTCTATATGACGTAGGTGATCGTTGGAGGCGAAATGAATTGATGATAGGAACAGAACATGTTGTAAGTAATAGATTACTTGGAATAATTAGTGAGATGAATAAGAAAGACGTGAAGAAGAAGAAAAAATCTAAATTATTGATATGTAATCCTTCTGGTGAACGTCATAATATTGTATGTAATATGCTTGAATCGATATTAACTAACAAGGGTTATAATGTATATAATATATCTCCGTCGACTCCAAGCAAGGATGTAATAAAATACGTAGCAAATATCGAACCAGATATGGTATTAGTATCTATAACACTGCCTGCAAATGTACAAAGTGGTATAAATCTTGTTAAGAACATATCCAAAGGATATGACAAACCTATAGTAGTCGGAGGTCAGGCATTAACAGAAAGTACCTCAAAGAGATTTCTACCAGCCATAGTAATGCCGAATGAAAATACATTAGAAGATAATTTGAAGGAAATTAAATATTTAGTTCCTGCTTAACATAATCTAATTACTAAATACGTATGCCATTAAGAAAGATGAGGAAATGGGGACGGCAGGATTTGAACCCACGATCTCCCGGTCACTGCTGCTCCAAAGGTACATCATCCAATAAGTCAGTTCTACCTAAATTATACTATTAGCTTCTGGAGCCGTTAGCGGCACAACAAGTGCTGACGCCATAACCGAGCTAGGCTACGTCCCCCCCCTACTTCTTGAATTAATATTCAAGTTATAATATATATCGAATGTACTTATTTTAAATTAAAGAATTGCCATTGGAATCAATTATTCCTTTCTTAATACGAGTTGTTGAGATAGGAAGGCCATCTTTTGCATTAAGAAGTTCGATAATTTCTCCATTAAGTCGACTTAAACCTCGAGATTTTCTTTCATCGTTTAAGGAGCCTAAACGATGGGAATTCTCAGATGTTAGAACGATTACATCTATATTGTCTAGAAAACTTGCAGGTCCAAAGTAATCGTCTAGTTTATAGATATTATATGGAATATTTAGAAATGTGGATTTTATGAAATATTCTATATTCTTTATTCGATTTTCGTAGTTATTAATGACAGTTTTATTTAATTTATTTACAAAATTATCAGAACTGACTCCGATTATTACTTCGTCAGATATTTGAAATGTTGCTTCTAATAGATGTTTATGACCCATATGTAAAATATCAAATGTCCCGCCGACTGCGCTACGTTTGTATTTACTCATCATAACATATACGACATGATTGGGATTTAGATGTATCTTAAGAATGTGAATAGATTTTATATTCAAGAAAATAAATTTAGAATCAAATAATGGATAAACTGGAGATAGATGAAAGATTCGTTACGGCGGGAAAAATAGCGGCAACTGTTAGAGAACATTTTAAGAAAAAAGATTTAGTCGGAATGACAGTAAATCAAGTTTGTGAAGAAGTAGAATCAATGACAAGAAGATTGGGAGCAGAACCGGGTTTTCCATGTGGCGTATCAATCAATAGTGTTACTGCTCACTATAGTGGAGAATTATTTGACGACCAGACAATAAGAGACGATGCCGTAATTAAATTAGATTTAGGAGCGCATATTGATGGCTATGTAGCAGATACAGCTACAACAATCTGTTATGATCCAGATTATCAAGAATTAACATTAGCAACTGAAACAGCACTGAACAATGCGATAAAAATTGTAAAGGATAAGATTTCTTCTTCCAATATCGGAAAAGTAATTTCTGATACGGCAGATAAATTTGGATTCATACCAATATCAAATCTTTCAGGTCATTCGATTGAGAGATTCAAAGTTCATGCAGGGGTTTCCATACCTAATGTATGGACGGCATTAGGTTCAAATTTAAGAATAGGAAACGTATATGCAATCGAACCATTTCTTACTGTTAAAGATGGATCAGGACATGTTGTAGATGGTAAAACAAAAACAATTTACATGTTGATAAAAAGAAAGAAGACCGGTGATAAGAAAATAGATGAATTTACAAAAAAGATTTGGGATAGTAGAAACACTCTACCATTTTCGCCAAGATGGTATCTGGACGATTATAAAAAAGAGGAATTGAATGCGATGTTGAATAAACTTGTAGCAAAGAAAATCATGCGTGTATATCCTGATTTATTAGAAGCAAATAATCAAACGGTTGCACAATTTGAACATACAATAACGCCTACAGAGAATGGGGCAGTAATTCTAACAAAGACTTAGTTCTTTTTTATTTCTTCGCCGTATATTAAAGAAATCATAATGTTATTGTCGCAATCTTTGCATTTATCAAGAATTTTATGAACCAAATCTCCGTCTTTAAATTCTCTTTTAGTTGGTTTTTTACAGTTAATACATTCTTCAATTGTGTAGACTGTGAGTTTTTTTCGTTTCTTGTCGGGTACTCCCATTATTGGTAATGACATCTACTGAATCACGCCTATGGTATTACCAACGCCTACAATTATTACTTTATCATTAGGCTTGGTTCTTTCGTCAATAATTCTATGAATAATATCGTGAACAGAATCAACACTTTCTGCAATCTCTTTGGTCATAACAGAGATCGCTTCAACAATAGTCTGTTTTACAATTATTGCATAAACAGGGATATTATTATTTGTAGCAGCCTCTTCAATTTTGAATTTATCTACTCCAATTCCTCCTATTGCAGCTCCTACCCCTTCGGCAACTTCGCCTGTTTTTTCACCTTCTAGTCTTAGGGCAGCGTCAATCATAATTAAAAGAGATGGATTTTCTTTCTGAATTAACTCTTGAACAGCATTACCAGGCTGACCTACAGTTCCAACAGGTCCTTTAGCAGTAACAAGAATTGCTTTACGGCCTGATATATCAGATTCGGCATAAATGGTATCTACAGCGATGTCATGTTTTTCATGCTCTAACATTAATTTACCAACAATCATAGGTCCAATCGCATCGCCGACAGGTTGATTCTTTTTGAATGTAGTCATTGCTTGGCTTAACGCATCAGCTTGTAACATAAGAAATGGTATAATCATTTGTAATTGTGCTAGAATAATAAAATTATTTGTCTTTTTACCAACTAAATAGAAATGACGAACAATTTTATACACAAAGTTAAATGACGTGGCAATTTCAATAACATTCTCGACAGAGTTCGCCTTAAGTTTATCTAAATCAGGAAACAGTTGTTTAATTTCACTTTTCATTCGTATGTCTCGACTAGTCATAATATGATCAAGTTTATTTATCACACCGGCGGGATCTAAATCAACAGGCATAATGGTAAAATATTCAAGAAATGAATCGAGGCGTTTTATTGTTTCTTCTTTGTTATCTATTCCTTCAGTAATATGATCAATAGTTTCTTGTCTTGACCTATCTTTCATTTCCTTTAGACGTCCAACAGTTTTGGATAAGTCATTAGTAATAAGCCAAACTTGTAATCTTTGTCCGTATAAGATTAAAAGAGCTAACGGAAGATAAACAATTGCAAGATTAATAATTGGATTACTTGTTATTTGCGCGTTTCCTGCTCCGATTATAAATACTAAATCCATAAAATCAACTCAATCAAGACAGTTATGTTATCACTAGAAAATAAGCATTATTAGATAAAATAAAGTGCCGGCACCATTGCTTCACGAGACCGTTAGGACCTCACTAACACACTGGCGTCGACGGTCTTAACTTCTGGGTTCGGAATGGGACCAGGTGGAACCCCGTCGCTATGGCCGGCAGCAATACATTATAAAAATTACACATACATTAACTTTTTCATTATTCACACGATAAAATCATATTAACGAAAGATAACTTATTAAATGCAGGTATAAAATTGGCAGATTATTCAGTAACTCCATGGGAAGTAAAAGGAGATATAGATTACGATAGATTGGTAAGGGATTTTGGAACATCGTACATTGACCAATCTTTAATAAATAGGGTGGAAAAGCATACTGGAAAACCGCATTTTATGTTAAAAAGAAAGGTATTTTTTAGTCATAGAGATTTCAACTGGATTCTTGATAAATATGAAAAAGACGAAAAATTCTTTTTATACACGGGAAGAGGACCTTCAGGAGATACACATTTAGGGCATTTACTACCTTGGATTTTTACCCAATATTTACAAGAAAAATTTGATGTAGAATTATATTTTCAGATTACTGATGACGAGAAATACATGCATGATAGATCATTAACAAGGAAACAAGTATCGGATTTCTCTTATGAAAATATATTAGACATAATAGCATTGGGTTTTGATCCAGATAAAACATTCATTTTCAAGAATACTGAATACATAAAAACTATGTATAAAATTTCAACAGATATAGCAAAACACGTAACATTTTCCACAGTAAAAGGTATCTTTGGTTTCCAGAACAGTTCAAATATTGGAATGATTTTTTTTCCGTCGTTACAAGCTGCGACTTGTTTTTTGCCTTCAGAATTAAAAGGAAAGAATATTCCATGTTTGATTCCAGCAGCAATAGATCAAGATGATTATTGGAGAGGAATTGCTAGAGAGATTGCTCCAAAACTTGGATATTATAAGCCAGCTCAGATACATTCGAAATTTTTACCAGCATTGCAGAGGGGAGAAAAAATGAGTTCATCAAAACCAAACACTGCAATATTCACAACTGATGAACCAGAAGTAGCTGAGAAGAAAATAAAAAGTGCGTTTACAGGAGGTAGGGATACGATAGAAGAACATAGAAAACATGGAGGTAATCCAGATATAGATAGCGCATTCCAATACCTTTACATGATTTTAGAGGAGGATGACAAGAAAATAGAAGAGATTGAGAGAGATTATAGAGCAGGTAATCTATTATCAGGAGAATTAAAACAAATAGCTGCAGAAAAGATCAAAATATTTTTAAAAGAACATCAAAGAAAAAGAGAGTCTGCAAAGAAAACTTTCGATAAATTTATTTTGAGAGATTAAGTGATTAAGATTGGCGGATATGAACACAAATAACTTGCATTTATTAGAAAGAAAATTATTGCAAGTGATGTCTGGTAGGAACGAGGCTGAGCTTGAGGATTTAGTTAGTGATTCGGGGCTTACTTTAGACCAAATAAGAAGATCAGTAGAATGGTTGAAAGAGAAGAATCTGATTGAGGTAAAAATGAATGAAATTAAATTAATCACTCTTGGTAGGGAAGGAGAAAGTGCAAAGCAGAAAGGATTACCTGAAAAAAGACTTGTAGATAAGTTAAAAACTGGAGAAGATATTGAATTATCGGAATTACCAAAAAAGATAGATTTGAATCAAGATGAATTATCAGCAGCATTAGGATATGCAAGGTCAGAGAAATGGATCAAGATTTTCAAGAAAGATAACAGAGTTATGATACGAAAGGAAGGTAATAGTGCAGTATCAAGAGTGGAAGAGGTATTAAATAAAATTTCCGGGCCTACAGAACTTTCGAATTTCGTCTCGGAAGAACAGGAAATACTACGTTCGCTAGTAAAAAGACCTGATTATATTTCATATGAAATAGTAAAGAAAACACGTATAAAGATTACAAAAGATGGTTTAGAGATTGCAAGAAATATTAAAGATGATAATTACATTGATGTGCTAACGCCGAAGATGTTAGAATCAGGAGAATGGAGAAACAATACTTTAAGACCATTAAATGTAGAATCGCCAGCTCCAACAATATATTCTGGAAAGAAACATCCGGTAAGGATATTCATAGATGAAGTAAGAGAGATTTTTGTATCGTTAGGTTTTCAAGAAGTAGAAGGATCGATTGTTCAATCTTCGTTTTGGAATTTTGATGCTTTGTTTACGCCTCAAGATCATCCTGCAAGAGAGATTCAAGATACTTTTTACATTGCAAATGAGAAATCGTCACTTAATGTAGACAAACAAATATTGAAAAATGTAGAAGGTGTACATAAAAATGGTGCAGATACGGGCTCAAAAGGTTGGGGGTATCAATGGAACATCGAACAAGCACGAAGAATGGTCATGAGAACACATACAACTTGTGTATCAGTAAGAAACTTAGCTGACAACAAACCAGATGAGGCGAGAGTATTTTCAGTTGGAAGAGTATTCCGTAATGAGAAAGTTACTTTCAAGAACTTGGTTGAATTTCATCAGATTGAAGGAATTGTAGTAGGCAAAGATGTAACACTTAGAGATTTAATGGGATTATTGACAAAATTCTATAAGAAATTAGGATTTGATAAGATAAAGTTTTGGCCTTCATTTTTCCCTTATACTGAACCGTCGCTACAGTCAATGGTATATCATGAAGGTCTAGGCAAGTGGATAGAATTGGGAGGTATGGGAATATTTAGACCTGAAGTTACTAAGCCGCTTGGTGTAGACAATCCAGTTCTTGCATGGGGAAGTGGATTAGAACGGCTTGTTATGTTAAGATATGGAATAGATGATGTTAGAAAGTTATATGAAAATGATCTTGATTGGTTAAGGGGAGTTCCATTATGCCCGTAGTCACAGTTTATTATGATAGAATATTTTCGATGTTGAAAGGTGAGATATCGAAGGATGAATTAATTGATAAGATTCCGTACCTAGGTTTGGATATTGAAGAACAAACTGAGGAATACATAAAGATAGAATATAATCCGAATCGTCCAGATTATTCTACTGATTATGGAATAGCAAGATCTTTGAATAGTTTTTTAGATTTTGAGACTCAATATTCAAAATATGATGTATATGAAAGTGATTTAGTGATTAATATTGATAAATCAACTAGAGATGTTAGACCGTATATTGTTGCAGCAGTAATAAAAGATATCAAATTAGAGGATGAAACAATAAGGCAGATCATTACAATGCAGGAGGATCTGCACAATGGTATTGGAAGAAAAAGGAAGAAAGTTGCAATAGGAATTCATAATTTGGATGTTATAGAATCACCGTTGGAATACATCACAGTAGATGATTCATTTTCATTTATTCCTTTAAACAAGGATTCAGATATGACTATAAAAGAAATATTGGATTCAGAAATAGGAAATCAATATGCAAGTATACTTGCAGGGAAGAATCTATATCCTATCATTAGGGATGCAAACAAACAAGTTTTGTCTTTTCCTCCAATAATTAATGGAGATTTAACTCGATTAGATTCGAAAACAACTAATTTGTTTATAGATGTAACGGGAACTGATTTAGATTCAGTGTGTAATGCATTATCGGTAATTTTTACAACTCTAAATGATGCAGGTGGAAAGGTTCATACAGTAGAGATTAATTCGGATAACTCCAAGATTAAGACACCGCAAATCAAAGAAGAGGTAATGGAAGTTGAGTTAGAATATGTAAGATCGCTTCTGGGATTGGAATTATCAGAAAAGGAAATTATTACATATTTACGTCGATGTAGGATTTCAGCAAATATAGAAAATAATAAGGTAATAGTAAAAACAGAGCCTTTCAGATTTGATTTGATTCATCCAGTAGATGTAATTGAAGAAATTGTATTAGGCTACGGTATACACAACCTAAAACCAACACTGCCAGGTTCGGATATGACTGGTGGATTTGATAAAAATCAACAATTCTTGGATAAAGCAAGAGATGTTCTTACAGGATTAGGATTAATTGAGATAATGACAATTGGGCTAATCAGTGAAGATATGCTAAAAAAATCTGAAATGAGTACAGATAATTTGTTAAAAGTTGTTGATACAAAAAGCATTGAACATAAAGTACTGAAGAATTCCAATGTGCCATCTATTCTCAAGACATTTTCAAAAAATATACATAAGAAATATCCTCAAAGAATCTTTGAGATTTCGAGAGTGTTTAACAAAATCGATAATGAAATACAGGAACATTACCAGCTTACGGTAGGGTTAGCACATGCAACAGTGAATTTTACAGAAGCAAGTTCATATCTAAATGCATTTGGCAAACAGTTACTCGACATAGATTTGTCAACGAAAGCTAGCGAGAATGAAATATTCGTGAAAGGCAGAGCGGCAGAAATAATTGATGAAGGAGGAATCAAGATTGGAGCGATAGGTGAGATTAAACCACAGGTCTTAGAAAACTTTGCGTTAAGAACTCCGATTTCATTATTTGATATAGATTTGGATCAGTTGATGAAAAAGAGAATTTAAGAACGAATAGTAACCTTCATGGTAATTTTTTCTAGAGGATTTTCCTTAGCATCTCTTTTAACATCTACAATTTTATCTGCGACTTCCATTCCTTCAATTACTTCGCCAAAGATAGAATATTGTTTGTCCAAAAATTTTGAATCAGCTACTACAATAAAGAATTGAGAACCTGCGGAATTAGGATCTGTTCCTCTAGCCATTGATAATATGCCACGTTTGTGTGTCAAGTCTTTGCTAAATTCAGCCTTTATAGAATATCCAGGGTCGCCAATACCATGAGTATTTCGATCTTCATTTTTAGAATTAGAGTCTCCTCCTTGAATCATAAAATCAGGTATTACACGATGGAAAGTAGTTCCATCATAAAATCCATCCTGAGCTAATTTAACGAAATTTTCAACATGTCCTGGAGCTACGTCAGGAAACAATTGAATTTTTATATCACCAAATTTAGTTTTAATAACTGCAATTGGTCCAGAACTATTATTCATAATATCTGATGAGTCAGAGGTACTATTAAATAAGAAGAATCCAATTACGATTTTGAAAAAGATAATTTCTAAGAACGAATAGTAACCTTCATGGTAATTTTTTCCAGAGGATTATCCGCAGAATCTTTTTTAACATTTACAATTTTATCGGCAACGTCCATACCTTCGATTACTTCACCAAATATAGAATACTGTCGATCTAAGAAATTAGAATCTGCAACAACAATAAAGAATTGTGAACCTGCGGAATTAGGGTCCTGTGCTCGGGCCATCGATAATATACCTCGTTTATGTGTCAAGTCTTGGCTAAATTCAGCATTAACAAAGGTATTTGGTCCATTTGCAGAATGTCCTCCCTGACCATCATTACTTCGATCGTCATCTTTAGAATTGGGATCGCCTCCTTGTATCATAAATCCAGGGATAACTCGATGAAAAGTAGTTCCGTCATAATATCCTTCATTAGCTAATCGTACAAAATTATCAACATGTCCAGGAGCAACATCAGGAAATAGCTGAATAACTATAATGCCATAAGTAGTTTCTATAACTGCTATTGGAGCAGAACTAGCACTCGTACTATCTGAGTTACTATTAAATGGATTAAATAAGAAGAATCCAATTCCAACTAAAATAACCACGCCAACAATAGCGGCGATTCTATTATTTCCACTCAACATAATAAATAAAAAAAGACACAATTATTATTTAATTCTTTAAAAATAGATAAATTAGCAGAACATTGGATAATTGTGGTTATAAATACATTGTGACGGCCGATTATGAAGTTGTGTGATTTACACTTTGATGATTTTTTGGCCACCCAGCGATGTGACAGACCACAAATAGCCCCGATTTAAGAGGAGTGGTAAGTACTGGCTCTAATGCCTAAACGATGATCTATTTCAGTCAGAGGCGGGGTATAAAATCAACATAGTATTAATAAATAGTGTCAACTTTTAAAATTGTAATTCAAGAATTATAAATAATGAAAAGGGGAGATGTGTTATTGAATAGAGAAAAATTAATTAAAAAATTCGAAATTAGATCTAAGAGCTATATAATAAAATTTGACAAAGCTATGATCAAAGTATTTGATGATCATTTATGGTCAAGTTTTCATGAACCTTTATTGTATGCAACATATGGAGGAAAAAGAATTAGACCGCTGATTTTAATGTTATCAGCTGAAGCTGTAGGTGTACCTTCCACTAAAACAGATTTGGCTTCGGTGGCAGTGGAACTTTTACATACAGAATCAATAATACATGATGATATAATTGATGAACAAATAAAGAGACGTGACAGAGATTCATTCCATAAACGATATGGAAATAATACGTCAATTTTAACTGCTGATTTTGTATTTGGTATTATTCTAGAAATTGCATCAAGATACAATGATTCACGAGTGGCGAAAGAATTATCGTCAGCATCAATTAAGATGTGCGAAGGTGAACAAAGAGAATTAAACATGAATGTAAGAAAAGTTCCATGGGTAGAATATTTAGCAGTGATTAGCGAGAAAACTGCAGCGTTATTCCAGACATCATCAAAATTAGGCGCAATTATTGGAGGCGGAAATGAAGAAGAAATAGATGCTTTAGCGGGTTTTGGTGTAAATCTTGGAATTGCATATCAGATTCATGATGATATTTTAGATTGGGAAATGGACAGAAAGTTCTCAAATGAGATGAAATTTAGCAACAATAATGAAGAGAATCAACATGTGACTCTGACAAAATTAAAGGAAATGGCAAATGTATATTCAGAAAATGCAAAGAATTCATTAGACGTGATTAAAGAGTCTGAACAAAAAGAATTTCTCCGTGATTTAGCAGATTTTACAATTAGACGGGATTATTAGCCAAAAAAGAGATCGTAATATCTTCGGCAATATCATAGAGTACATTTGGAAGTAAACCTGTTACTATTATTATAGCAGTAGCAAATACAAGAACTGAGATGAATATGAGAGGTTCTTTTATGGCTTTTATTGATGTTTCGTCCATATACATTCGTTTTATAACTAGTAAATAATATGCAACTGATATTGCAGTGTTAACTAATCCTGCAAGAGCTAACCAAGCATATCCGCCGTCAACTGCAGCAGAAAATAATATCAATTTACTCCAGAATCCATTCAGTGGCGGAATTCCTGCAAGTCCCAATAATGATAATGCTAAACAGAAGGAAGTTATAGGCATAACTTTAGAAAGACCGTTATAACTATCCAAAGAACTACTTGAAGTTTTCAATCTAACTAATCCAGCAGCTAAGAAAGCTGTAGCTTGTAAAATTGCATGGTTGAAAGAATGATATAATAAACCAATCAGTCCTAGATTGGTATACGGTAACACTACTATACCTATAAGAAGATATCCTGCTTGTGCAATGCTTGAATATGCCAGCATTCTTGTAATTGATTTTTGAGTAAGTGCGGCAAGGTTACCAAGAGTCATTGTTACCAAAGCAATGATAGCCAGTGCAAGTGATAGATCGAAATAGAATAATGGGAATATAACTGCAAATATTCTTATTGCCGAGGCAAAACCAGCTTTCTTTGTAGCGGCAGATAATAATGTACTAACAGTTGTAGGTGAACCTTCATAGGTATCTGGAATCCACATATGGAATGGAACAATTGATAATTTAAGTCCAAGACCTGCAAGCATTGAGACAGTAGAAAATATGACAAACGGAAGCATATCAGGAGAGAGCGAAGTAAGCGATTGTGAGATTACTTCAAGGTTTGTTGAACCTGTTATTCCGAACATGATTGATATTCCATAGAGAAGAATGCCAGACGATAATGCGCCAAGAATAAAGAATTTAACAGCAGCCTCATTTGAGAGTTTATCTTGTTTATTATATCCTGCCAAGATGAATGTTGGAAGACTCATCAGTTCAAATGCAACAAATATAACAAGAAGATCAACTGCAAAGCAGAGCATAGTCATTCCAATTGCTGTAAATAATAACAGTGAATAGTAGACACGCTCATTGGGATTACCTTTCATATAATCAAAGGAGGTTATAGAAACGAACAATGTTACCAATATAACTATAAAACTGAAGAATGAACCCAGAGTGTCATTACGAAGCAGATGAGGAACAGTAGATTCTTGAGGTGTTAGAGATAGAGTGGAACTAATTAGTAGAATCAAAGAAACTAACAACGAAAGAATGGTAAGATATTGTACGTATTTTAGAGATTTTTTACCAAATATCATTTCATATAGTGGTGAGGTAACTGCAACCGAAGTTAATACGACAAGAACTACTAGAGGAGTATCCAATTTAGGCTGCACCTCCAGACATTAACCTGAAATTAGCGGCATAAACAGTAGAAAATGGATTGACGACGTCTAGAATTAACCATGGTGCAATCAGAGTAAGAACCAATGGAACAAGATATAGAACTAAAGCGATAGTAGAGACATTACTTAGATCCCACTTTTTAACATTTGACTTTGGATCTGACATTACAACTCTTCTTAACATCCATAGGAAATATCCAACAGTAATAGCAGGTACAGCAACAATTAATGCATAGATTGGATTAATTTGAATTGCGCCAACAATTACCATATATTCGCTTATGAAACTACTAAAGATCGGAATACACATAGCAGCCATAGAACCCAATATTAACAAGGTAGCTAATCTAGGACTCGAGAATTTTAGTCCTTTAATAACTGTGATATTTCTTGTTCCAGTAGCTTTGTGTAGATATCCAGATAACATGAACATGAGTCCGACTGCTGCAGCATGAGTAAACATCTGGAATACTGAACCAGAAATTCCGAAAATAGTCCCAGTGAATGCACCTACCAACACAAATCCCATGTGACTAACACTAGTCAATGCAATCATTTTTTTGATGTCAGTTTGAACAATCGCAACTATTGCACCATAGAACATAGTGATTATACCAACAAGTATAAAGATCCAAGCATATTGAGCCGATGCTTCGGGAAGTAAACCTATGTTAAAACGTAGAAATCCATATCCTCCCATTTTCAATAACAGACCTGCAAGAAATACACTGATTGGTGCAGGAGCTTCTACATGCGCGTCGGGAAGCCAACTGTGAAATGGAACTACAGGAAGTTTAACACCAAATCCAATAAAGAAAAGTACTGAAGAAATAATTTGCAAGCTTAATGGAATTTTTCCAGCTATTTCGGGAATATTAAATGAATGCGGTGAAACACTAAAGTAAATAAGAATAAACGCAAGAAGCATGAAAACACTGCCTACAAATGTAAACAAGAAGAATTTCATAGCAGCATAACGTTTGCGTGGACCTCCCCATATTCCGATAAATAGAAACATCGGAATGAGAACAAGGTCCCAGAAAACATAGAATAATATCATATTCAATTGAGTGAAAACACCCATTATTGATCCTTGAAAGAGGAATATCATAGAAAAATAAAGGACTTTGCGATCTTCAATCAAGTCACGTGAACCGAATATAACTAACAGAGTTAAAATTGAAGTAATTAAAACAAGAGGTCCACTAAGTCCATCCATACCAGCGAGATAATCTATACCGAAATTACCTAAGATTTTAACAGGGCCCTCGACAAAATTATATTCTCCTCCACTGCCGTTTGAGAGAATTAGACCGTATGAATAGAAAGTGATGAATAATTCAATTAATGCAATAAGAATAGCATAATGAATAATATATTTCTGAGAATTCTTAAACAATAGTGGAATTGCTAGACCAGCTAAAATAGGCAATGCAATTAAAATGGAAATAAGTGGAAAACTAACATCTACCAACATAATCACCCAAGCAATATTATCAATGCGATAATTCCCATTGTAAAGACGAAGACATATTGTTCGGCAATACCTGTTTGAAGTTTTCTGATATTACGGGAAAGAAAGAGATTAAGATTAGCAATACGCGTAGCGGTGCCATCAACTACATATTTGTCAAATTTACCTCCAGTTTGTGAAGAGGAGATTGAATAATCAGGCACGACAGTATTAAGTTTGGACAGAATTCCGGTTTCTATATATTTATCTATGAATTTTGACAATCTTAAGGAGCCATTAATGAAAACGATGTAATAAAGTGAATTAATGTACCAGCGATTTTCAAAAAAGCTTTGCAACTTAGATAAAATTGGAATTCTAGTAATTACTTGGTCAGGAGACATTCGGTTACCGATGTAGAACAAATAACTGAATCCACCTCCAATCAACACAGCAATAATAGAAGTCGATACAGCAATACGGTTGAGAGAAAATACATGTTCGGGAATTTCCATATGAACTGCGTATTCAAGATGATGCGCCAAGGAATTTTCAAGGAATCCTTCAACAGTAGGTCCAGTTAGACCAATGGCAACAGTAATTATTGCAAGAACTACATAAGGAGCATACATTAAGACAGGAGCTTCACGAATATGTTTACCACTAGATTCCAGTTTTTTAATATATTTACTTGGTTTTCCAAAGAAGACCATGCCAATCATTCTAAAGCTATAAAACGCAGTCATGACCGCAGTGATGCTTGCTATAGCGTAAAGAGAGATGAGAGACATAGAACTTTCTACATCAAGAATAGAAGCTAATATTGCATCTTTGCTCCAGAAACCGCTAAGAAGAGGAATACCAGCTAATGAACCAGCAGCTATCGTCATCGCAACAAAAGTTATAGGCATTTTAGTACGCAGACCTCCCATGTCAGTCATATACTTAGTATGAGTTGCGTGGATTATTGCGCCAGCTGCCATGAATAATCCAGCCTTGAATACTGCATGACTAGCGAGATGGAAGAATCCTGCAACATAACCTGCAATAAAATTAGAAGTCATCCCTGCAACTCCAAAGGCCAGCATCATATATCCAATCTGAGAAATAGTAGAATATGCAAGAACTTTCTTTAGTTCCTTAGACACCATAGCTTGAGATGCCGCCAAGAATGCAGTAATTGCTCCAATCCAAGCAACAAATTCAAAGAATGGCATTATGGTAGCAACATTTTCTACAGCAGTAATAAAAATAGGGCCAATACGTGCAATTAGAAAAACGCCAGCTTTGACCATTGTTGCTGCGTGAATTAAAGCAGATACAGAAGTTGGACCTGCCATAGCATCAGGTAACCACTCTTGCAATGGAAACTGTGCAGACTTACCTATAGCTCCGCCGAAGATGAATACAGCAACAGGAATCAATAATCCTGATTGTGCAAGATCTACAGCCCAACTATGATTTTCAGATAATTTAACAAAATCAAAAGTTCCAGAGAAGAAGAACAGAATAAGAATGCCAATAAGAAATGACACATCACCAACTCTTGTCATAAGAAAAGCTTTGCTACCTGCGTGCGTAGGCGAAAATGCAAGAGGTATTCCCCAGGCTTTCTTTCCGACAGTTCCGACATAATCTTTCTTGAGGTCTTTATTCCAGAAACTGATCAGGGCATAAGAACATAAACCGACTCCTTCCCATCCAAAGAATAATTGAAGGAAATTATCGGAGAAAATAATGAGTTGCATGCTTCCGATAAAGAATACCATCAGGAACCAATATCTGGTCATGTTTTCTTCTCCCTTCATGTAACCAAGACTGTAAATCATAATTGAGAATGATAACCAGCCAACGAGGTTTGACATTAGTATGCTTAATGGGTCAGCTAGAACACCGGCGGTAATATCCAATGCAGCAATCCACATAACTTGGTGATGGAAGGTTTCTCCTGCAATTGCAAGAGGTAACATCAATGCACAAAGAATAGCAGAAATTAGTGTCAGAGATACCGCATAATAATCTCTGATTTTGTTACCAGCACGGGCAACTACCGGCATTAATAATGCTCCAAGAATTGGAACGGCAAACACTAACCAAGGAATAAGAAAATTAATTTCTGTGGACACTATTTCATTCCACCGAAAGCAGATTGAAGCAATGGAATAAGACCATCAGTAATAACTGAAGGGAATACACCAAGTAGAATAGTTAAAGCACAAAGAAATAGTAACGGAATGGTCATTAACAAAGAAGGATCTTTTATATTTTCAAACTCTTTTGGAAGTTTTCCAAAGAAGACTTTACGCATAGTAAGTAAAGCATAGCCTGCAGTGATAGGAGTTACAGCCAATGCCAGAGCAGCAATAATTAACTTAGATGTAGAACCACTTTCCAAAGCACCGCCAAATGCACCAGCAAATATCATCCATTCAGATTGAAAACCATTGGTAGGTGGAACTCCAACGATAGCGAGAAAACCAATCATTGCAGCAATACCTGTTATAGGAAGTTTACTGCCAAGGCCTCCTAATTTTCGGATACTTCTGACACCTCCTGTTTGCATAATTATAGAACCTGCTGCCATAAACAGCAGAGCTTTTCCAGTACCATGACTTACATAATGGAAAACTGATCCAGTTACACCAAGATAGTAAAGAGATCCCATACCAAAGATGATATAACCCATTTGACTGACACTTGAATAAGCAAGTAGTCGTTTGATATCGTCTTGCGCATAAGCCATAAGTCCGCCGTAAATCATAGTTAGTAATCCCCAGAGAGTAATAACTACAACAATACTTTGATAGATTGATGGAAGAATAAATACAAATATTCTAAGAAAGGCATAAGCGCCAATACCAATCATGGCAGGAGAAAGTAATGCACTAATTGGAGTCGGGGATTCAGCATGTGCATATGGCAACCAAACATGAAGACCTACAGCTGCTAGTTTCATAAGTAATCCGAAACTAATGGCAATTGCAACCCATACTCTAATCGAACTAGGTAATCCGCTCTCAGCTATTTCGACAAAGTTGAAGCTGCCGCCATAATATCCTACAGTTAATATTCCAGCAAGTAAAGAAACTGCACCGACATGTGTCCATAAGAAATACATCATAGAGATTTTTGCTCTTTCACCGTAACCGAATTCAGAGATTAAAAAGAATGATGGAATTAACATTAGTTCGAAGAAGATATAGAATTGAATTAAATTAGTTGCAAGTACCGTACCCAACATACCGGCAACATAGACGACATAGAGACTATAGTATAAAGCCATCTTTCGGTTTAAGGCATCTGCAGAGAATTTCTTTTTATTTTCATGAAATTCTTCTTTTATTCTATGTTCCATATAGGGCATAGAGTAGACTGCCAAAGTGGTTGACAGAATAAGTATGATTGCAGCAAATGGAAAGCTTAGGCCGTCAAGATAAAGTCCAAAATTCCCAATAGGATTCCAAGAATAGGTTTCCAGTCTTGTATTAGTGAATAATGAGCCATTATTGGACATTCCAGAATATAGCACTAGACCAGTACTATAAAGCATAATCAGGAATGCAAGCCATCCGACATTTTTGCCCATACGCAAACCAACCAGATAAACTACTGGAGCAAGAATTATTGGTAAGAAAACAGCTTGGAGTAATAACAAAACTTAGATCAACCTCGTAATTTCTTCAATTCTAGGACATCAATGTCGTTATTGAGCCTAAAAGCCTGAACAATAATAGCTAGGCCAACTGCTGCTTCAGTGGCAGCCAATGCAATAGCAAACAATGAGAAGGTTTGGCCAGTGATCAATGGGGTGTCATGATATCGAGCAAAAGCTACAAAGTTGATAATAGCTGCATTAATAATAATTTCAACTGAGAATAGTAAACGTATTGCATTTCGTTTTGCAATTAAACCATAGATACCTACACACAATAATGCTGATGATAAAATAAAGTAATGGATAAGAGGTACCAACAGGTTCACCGATTTTCAAATTTTGCCATGGTAAGTGCGCCGACAATAGAAACAGCTAGAGCTAAGCCAGTCAACTGGAGGATTAGCCAATAGTCGTTGATTAATTGTGAACCAATTTCATAAAAGTCAGAGATTGCCGCTGGATTAGGATATTGACTAGTTAAGCTAGATGAGAGAGAGAAATAAGTCATTGTAGAGAATAATAAAACTGCTGCAATGATGCCAAGAATTCTTTCGTTGCCGCTGGTTACATTTGCCCATTTGTCTCTGCGGACAAGCATGATAACGAAAACTATTAGAATTGCAATTGAACCGATATAAACTAGAACTTGGAATATAGCAATGTAAAGAGAATCAAGAAGAATGAAGAGTCCTGCTACACCTAAAAAAGAAAGTGATAAAGCTACGGCACCATAAACTAATTCACGAGATTCAAGAGCTAAGATAGCGAAGAAAACAGTAAGCAATGATACAACAAGAAAAACAACATCAGTCATGATAAGCTACTCCATCGTCAGTAATTAATTTTACATTTCCTTTCTTTTCAGGAAATACAGCGAGTTGGAATGGAGTATGAACTAATTTTCTTTTATCTGTCACAGATAGTTCATATTCAGGAGTCATAAACAAGCAATCAAAAGGACATGCGTCAACACAGAATCCACAGAAAACGCATCTGCCATAGTCTATTTGTGGCATAATATCTTTGGGATTTATAGGCCAATTACCCTCAACTTGTACCATATCAATACAATCAGCGATATTTTCACAAGCGATGGCGCAAAGAGAACAGCCAGTACATTTGTCAGTATATAGGATGTGTCTTCCTTTGAATCCAGCGCTGCCAGTATTAGATTTTGCATCAAATGTATAACCTGATTCGATATCTAAGCGCTGTTCAGGATATCTCAGAGTCATACGTCGTTTGAATATGTTTCTAAATCCTACAGCGAATGCCCCTAAGATTCCGGAAATAAGTTTGTAGTTCATTAGATTATACCAAGTGATGATTCAATTACTGCAATAAAGATATTAATAAATGATAATGCGATTAGCCAAGCCCATCCAATTCGAATTAATTGATCCATACGTAAACGAGGAAGAACCGCGCGCGGAAATATTATTATAGTAATTACGAAAAACAATTTGCCTAGTAACCAGACTATTGGAGGGAGAAAAGCAGGGCCATTCCATCCTCCTAAGAATAGTAGTGTAAAGAGTAAGGCAAGCGCATAGAACTTCATGTATACGCCAAGTTGCAATAAGCCAAAGTGCATTCCAGTGTATTCAGTCAACCATCCAGAAACTATTTCAGTCTCAGCTTCGGGCAAGTCAAAAGGAATTCTTTCTAATTCAGAGAGAATGGTAATATAAAATATAATAGCTGCAAGAAATTGTGGAAATATAAACCATATATCTTTTTGTGCCTCTACAATTTTCATTAAATCGAAAGAGCCAGTAAGAATTACAATTCCTAAGATTGAGAGAAGCATAGGAATTTCATAAGCTGCAAGTTGATGCAGTGCTCTTAACCCGCCAATAAATGCAAACTTATTACTGCTAGCCCATGCCGCAATCAGAACAACCAGAGGACTGAATCCGAGAATAGCAAAAGGGATCAGTAAACTAAACTCAGAACGTGCAATGTAGATTGTTGGGGATAAAGGAATTACTGAAAGTAGTGATGCTGCAAGTCCTATACTAAGAATTGGAGCAGCCCAGAAAAACATTTTATCTGCTTTTTCAGGAACAACTAGTTCTTTGCCAAGTAATTTGAACAAGTCGGCGATAGGTTGCAAAATTCCTTCAAATCGTCCAGCGTACAATGGGCCAACACGAAGTTGTACTTTAGCCAGTAATTTACGCTCGTAAAGAATTGTAAATGTTGCAATAAGAGCCGCAAATGTAAATCCAGGAAAAACAGCTATTTTAAAGAATGTAGAAGAAAATCCTAATCCATATCTTTCAGCTAGTTTGATAGCTTTT
Organism: Nitrososphaerota archaeon; assembly: GCA_013306035.1. Lineage (GTDB taxonomy): Archaea > Thermoproteota > Nitrososphaeria > Nitrososphaerales > UBA57 > UBA57. The sequence continues at coordinate 16,871 of JABUBF010000001.1, read as the reverse complement.
AGAGGATCTATTGCAGCAGTCAGGATTTCATTGACTATAATTACATCAATACCTAATAAGCCAACAACAAGGAATAATATAGGAAAGATTATGATAGGTAAGACAATGATGAGCCAGAATAATATTGTAAGTATTCGTTTAACAAACTCTTCAAATGTCTCCAACTATTTCACCTATCTGCTTCTACTGGCCAGTAATCAAGACTCCAATAAATAGCAGGCATGTCTGCCAATTTTGAGCCAACCAATAAATGAGTCATACCAATCAGATTTCGAAATGAAGGGACGCTGATTTTTACTCTGTATGGGTATTTTTCTCCATTACTAACAATATGATAAAACATTGTTCCTCTTGCAGCTTCTGTACGGACAAATGCCTCACCTGGTTCACCACGCATAACTCCGCCAATGACTTGTTTGATTGGACCGGGTTCGATAAGATCAAGGACTTGTTTTATAATGTTCATACTTTGTTGGAGTTCTTCTAATCGGACAATACATCTTGCATATGAATCTCCTTCTTTACGTGTTGGTATTTCAAAATCAACTCTATCATATAGACAATATGGTTCATCCTTGCGAGTATCGGAATCTATTCCGGCAGCACGAAGATTTGAACCGGTTATGCCGAGTTTAATTGCATCTGCTTGACTCATTATTCCAATAGATTCAGTTCTTGCTGTCATGATGGGATTATTGAAGAATATTTTTTTGTATTCTTCGATACGTTTTTCGAAATAATCAAATGTCTTTAATGCTCTTTCTTTAAAATGAGTAGGCATGTCGTTTCTTACTCCGCCAGGAACAACATATGAGAAAGTTACACGGGTTCCGCCAATAGATTCTGCAAGGTCAATAAACAGTTCCCTGTCTCCCATAGGCCACATAAACATAGTAGAGTGTCCAAGGAATATGCCATATATTCCAAGCCAATACAGATGAGAGATAACACGGTTTAATTCAGCCATTATCATGCGAATATACTGAGCACGTTCAGGAGCTTCTACGTCGATGATTTTTTCAGCAGCAAGAACGTATGGGAGAGTTACTCCTGTTGCATCTATTATAACGGGTCGTTCAAGATGTGGAATATTTTGAATGTAATCTCGATATTCTGCCATTTTTTCTGCTCCCCTATGCACATACCCTGGATCTGGTTTAGCTCCTACTATGTAATCTCCATCAACAGTAATAATTAGACGAAAGTGTCCAGAACCTGGATGTTGCGGTCCAACATGGAGAACTAATTTATCTCCGCCTTTATCTTCAATATTCATTCCTGCGTTTTGCATATCATCCTCTTCCAGGTAGAATATAGTCTTTCCTTAATGGAGGTATATCATTCCAATCTTCCGGAAGAAGTAATCTCTCCATTCTAGGATGGCCAATAAATGTTATTCCGAAATTTTCGAAAGTTTCTTGTTCATGAAATTCTGCACTAGGGAATACATCAATTAAAGTTTCGATTTCAGGTTTATCCTTTGGAATCTCAGTCATTATAGAGAAAATAATACTCCGAAGTTTTTTTTTGGATACGCAGATAATGTGATATTCTATACGATAGACGTTGTTTTCTGGATAGTCAGTTCCACCTTGAGACATTACTTGTTCGAAACCTAATTCCTTGACTGCAATTGCTAGGTTTTTTAGATTCTCTGGACTAGTAGAAATTTTTATTCTGTTAGATTCAACGTATTCTTCTTTAATTTTATTTTTAAATTGATCTTTTAAGCTTTTTGCAAGCTGATTTTCAGTAGCGAATTTAGCAGACATTGAGTATGTATATTACACCTTGGATTTCCTTATTTTGTTTTGTAGTTCAATGATTCCTTGAATAAGTGTTTCTGGTCTAGGAGGACAACCTGGAATGTAAACATCCACAGGTACAATTTTATCAACTCCTTGGAGGACGTTGTACGAGTCCATGTACAAACCACCAGAAATTGCACATGCTCCCATTGCAATTACCCATTTAGGTTCTGGCATTTGTTCATAAACCCATTTCATCCTAGGTGCCATTTTTCGAGTTACTGTGCCTTGAACAACTAAGACATCACATTGTCTTAGTGAACCGAAGGCTTCTAACATTCCAAATCGTTCAATATCGTGTCTTGGTCCTGACGCTGCACCAAATTCAATACTGCAGCAAGCTGTTTCCAAATGAACAGGCCATAAAGAGTATAATCTACCCCAATTAACAAGAAATCTAATAGGTTCCCGTACATTTTTTTCTATAGTGGTATCAAGTATGTCACTTATTTTACCAACAAGTAGATTTAGAGTTGGATCGTTTACCAATTTTTTCGTCTTCCTGCTAAATGTAAAGCATAAATCATTGGACAAAGTATGACGGCAAGAAATGGTAACAGACTAACAAGGCTTTGAATACCCAAGTTTGTAAATGATAGTCCCCATGCAAATAAGAACATTAAAGTAACGTCAAATATAACAAACATAATCAAATAAGAATAATACTGCATAATCAAATGGATACGAGATTCTCCCGTAGGGGGTTGTCCTGATTCAAATGTCTGTAATTTGATAGGATTACGTTTTTTGGGAGCAAATAAATAAGGAATAATCAAGGTAGGAAGTGAAAATACCACTCCTGCTAGACCCATTGCCAGAATAATTCCAAACTCATATGAAACCATATTAGAATACACAAAATATGGCTGTTTAAATTTATTTAAAGCTTGAGTCAAAATTCAATATTTAATTAGTATTTGTTAACTTTGTTGTTAACTAGAATTTGTATAGTCCGGAATTAACTTGTGCGCCAAGTATGTTCGCATTTTGCGCATCTGAAGAATTGAGTAGAGGCTTCTTCAAGGCTACTTGTTTGTTTTTCCCAGAAATATGCAGAAGTATGACCACATTTGGAACAAACTGCTTTTGTAGTGGGCATAGATTGGAGCTTTCGTGTTTTACTGTCAACGACTTTGATGCTTTTAGAATCTTCAAGTGTTGTTTCTTTAACCGTAACAAGTTTTGACTTTTCTTGATATCCACATGAAGAACAGACAATAACAGATTTTGGGCGAGTTTTTGAACTAGATTCATCTATTATTTTCTTCGGCCTCATCTTCGAACTACATTCAGGACAAAATTTCACTACACAAACACCAAAAGATTGTGTATTATTCAGTAAATAATTATATAAAATTTTCTGTTAAAACGATATAAGGATTAAAATTAGAAAGTTCTTCAATTCTTTTGATACTATTATTCGACATAAAGGAGAGATTACGCCTATATTTTAATTCAATAATAGATGTTTTATTTAGCCTGAGAAGAACTTTACGTGTAAGTTTTCTACCTTCGGCATCATAATCAAATAAAATAATGATTTTATCGTATACTTGTGTTTTTAGTTCGATTTTTGACAGATTATTGTTGTTACAATACTCGATTGTTTTTCCTATAAAACCAAGAGAAACTAATGCATTAGTATCTTTTTTCCCTTCAACAAGTATAATTGCTCCATTCATATATTCAAGATTAAGTTGATTAATAAAATCGAAGAGAAATTTATTGAATTCAATATTCTGTTGTAGAATATTCATTATAAATATTATAACAAGATCTGTATATTAATTTAAACATCAGAAATTCTTTGTGATTTATATTTTTCAATGATTGGAATGAAGAATACAGGTATTAGAGTTCCAAGTGCTATTCCAAGAACCATATTCCTCATAGTAGGATCAAGAAATGCACCAAATCCATTAGAGACAACATGAGCTAGGCCAGCTCCTACAAGTCCACCAATTGCTCCTTTAGAATTTTTTTTAAGAAAATTTCGAAGTTTTCTAGCACGTTTATGGTCATGAGTTAGACGATGAAGACGGTACTCTACTGTAATGCCGAAATAAGCCCCAAGGATTAGAAGGAAATTGTCAAAGAAGCCAAAGATAAAACCGTCAGGAAGTAACATATTTACAGTTACGTATTTCAAATATATTATTGTTGTTAATTAACAGTGTTAAGTGAAAAAATTATTTTCGTAATTTTTCAATGATTGGAATTAAGAATAAAGGAAGAATAGTTCCTAGAACTATCCCAACAAACATTTTATTCATATTTGGATCGATAAGTGCGCCAATACCATCAGAGATAGAATTAGCTAAACCAGCTCCAACAACCCCGCCAAGCACACCGCTTGCTTTATTATCAATGTATTTTTCGATATTTATGCCGGTATAAGCACCAATGAGTAGAATGAAATTATCAAAGAAGCCAAAGATAAAACCTGCGGGTAGAAAATCAACAAATTCCCAGAGAAGATTAAATTCAGATACCATATCAAAGACCTAATCCTAGTAACTCCTTAGCAATAATCATACGTTGAATGTCATTTGTTCCTTCGTAAATCTCAGCAATAAATGAATCCCTAAAACCGCGTTCAATTTCAGAACCATCAACAATACCAGCTAATCCCTGTATTTCTATAGCAGTGGTAATCGCACGAGATGCAACTTCAGAAACATATGCCTTAGATATTGCAGAACCACGAGATACGCGATCGCGTAATTGCCGAGGAACTTTTTCTTTAGACTCGATAACTTCATAATATTTTTCTAATTCAGTTAGATTGTTATAACACATAAATTTCGATGCATAGACTTCCATAGCTACATCAGCTAATTTCCANTGTATAGATTGACGATTTGATAGATTGCCTCCCTCGCTTTGATTTTGTCGAAGATAATCGACAGATAAGTCAAGAGCGCGTTGAGCTGCACCCAAAGAACCAACAGCTAATGCAATACGACCACCGTCAAGTGTTGAAAGTGCAACCATAAAACCCGCTCCTATATCACCAAGAATATTTTCTTTCGGTACTCTACAGTTTTCAAATATCAATTCGACTGTGGATGAGGCTCTTAATCCGAGCTTTTTCTCCTTTTTTCCTACAGAGAAACCATTCATATTTTTTTCTATAATGAAGGCAGTAATTCCTCCCATTGGTCCAAGTGACTTGTCATTAGCTGCAAAAACTATGATATATTCAGCTTGATCTCCATTAGTACAAAAGATTTTACTGCCATTAAGAATAAAATCATCGCCGTCAGGAGTAGCGGTGGTTTGGAGATTTGCTGCGTCACTACCTGCACCGGGTTCGGTTAATGCAAATGCGCCTATTGATTTACCAGATGCAAGAGAGGGTAAAAATTTATTTTTTTGTTCTTCTGTACCAAAGAGAATTATTGGAGTTATACACAAACCAAGATGTGCTCCAAGTATTGTTCCATGTGATGCACAAATAGCGCTTAGCTCTTCAAGAAGAATTCCATAGTTGATTTTCGATAATCCTTTTCCTCCATATTTTTCTGGAACTGTCAAACCGAAATATCCTTGTTCGGCCATTTTTGATACGTTTTCAGATGGAAATTCCTCTAATTTGTCATATTTACTTATAGTAGGTAATATTTCGCTATGAATAAAGTCGCGTACGTCACGACGGAATTTCTCTTGTTCGTCAGTAAAGGAGAATTCAAATGGCATTAATAGTCATTGCAAGTCTAATTAGTTTAAGCGTATCGTATGAAATTTGATAAAGATTAATTAATGAATGGCTTTGAGACGATCAATCTTAGATCGTCATTAGAGTCGCATATAGATTTTAATGTTTCTGCATCTCGAACAGTTTTTTCAATTGGATAATCCTTGATATAGCCATATCCGCCATGCACTAACAATGCCTGTTTTGTATTACGTTGAGCCATTTCAGTTGTAGAAATTTTTGTCATAGCAGATTGTCGTAAGATATCTTCATCTTGATCTTTCAATCGAGAAACTTTTTCCAACATAGCAAGAGAAATTTCAATGTCGGTGGATATGTTGGCAAGTTTACTTTGTATTGCTTCAAAGCTGCTAATTGGTTTTGAGAATTGTTTGCGTTCATTTGAATATTTTACAGCTTGAGAAAGTGCAGATTCCATCACTCCGGTACTTATTGCACTAATACCTAACCAAGAACTTTCTTGGATTGAATTAATGATTTTATGTGTATTCTCAGGTAAGCCAATAAGATTAGTTTTTGGTACATTACAACTATAAAATGATACTGGAACTGATTTGTTTCCACGTAGGCCCACGGTGTTGATTGGTTTACCAATAGAGATGCCTTGATTATCTTTTTCAATTACAACAAAACCAAGTTCTTTTCCAATATTACAAAGTACGATAAAATAATCAGCTATTTCCCCATTGAAAGCAAATTTTTTATTACCGCTGATTGATAGACTATCGCCTTCGTCCATAGCCTCAGTATTGATATTTCGTATATTCAATGTGCTTCCGTCATCACCAATTAATGCGGTGCCAATTTTTTTGCCAGTGTTGAGATTATTCAACATATCTTCTTTTTGTTCGTTAGAACCATACTTTGTGAGTAATTGAACTGAGAAAACATTCTGAAACATTAAGAGAGCAGACAATGCGGGGGAATATTTTGCAAGTTCTAACATAGCGTGTATAAAAGTAGAGAAATTGGTTTCTGCTCCGTCGAATTCACTAGAACCTAACATTCCATAAAGACCTAACTCAGAAACTTTTTCTAAAATTGAACTAGGTATTTCAGAATTTAGTTCTATGTCAGAAGTAATTGGATTAATTTCATTTTCTCCAAAGTCTTTTATTACATCCTTAATCATATCGATTTCTTCGTTTGAAGATGTCAAATTATTCATATTGTATATTCATAGCATAATAATCTTATCCAAGTAAACATTTTATTAGTACGAGATAAAAACACGTGAACGAAAAAATACGAATACCAGGTACATATATTCTATTAGGAATAAATTTTCTATTTTTTATAATTTTCAACATGATACTAGGGAGCACAGTATGTGGCGACATACCATGGAGAATGTTTTGTATAAAGAGCGATTACTTGTTTCGATTTGCGCAAGTAAACCAGCTTATATTTGCAGGTGAAAATCTCTATCAATTAATTACGAAGATGTTTGTGCATATTGCTATTCTGCATTTCTTATTAAATATGATTAGTTTATGGTTTTATGGAATAAGATTAGAAAAAAGTTCGAGTGGATTATTTGTAATTCTAGTGTTTTTGATAACAGGTATTTCGACAAGTATAACAAATTTATTTCTAGGAACAATTATTTCTGCGGGAGCGTCAGGAGCAATTTTTGGAATAGNTACCACATTTACAGTTCTTAATTGGAATAAGAAGAATACAAAAATATTATTTCTAGCTTTCATAATTTTTATACATTCGCCAGCAATACTTGGATCTAGTATAAACTATCTTTCACATTTTACTGGATTAGCATGTGGAGCAATACTTGGAATATCAAAAATGCAATCAATAGACAAAACTAAGTAATTACTTTTTATTCTGCAAAACCGGGTATAAATTATGAACAAAGTATTCCTGATAGGCGCAGCGGGAACAAAATATGGAAAGTCAAATTTGACGGCTAGAGATTTATCAATGCTTGCTTCAAAACATGCAATAGAAAGTTCAGGAATAAAATCTCATGACATTCAAGCAGCATTTGTTGCTAATGCATTTGGTATGGCGGAGAAACAAGGGCATTTAGGTCCTTTGTTAATGAGTAGTTTAGGAATTCCACATGTTCCATCTTCTACAATAGAAGCTGCTTGTTGTAGTGGCGGATCAGCGTTCAGGGAAGCTTATGTCAATGTTGCTTCAGGTTTTTATGATGTGATGCTAGTAACAGGAACGGAAAAAGTAAGTCATTTAGATACATTAACAGCTACAACATATTTTGCTTACGGTGGAGATTATTTATTTGAAGGAAACTCTGGTGCGTCATTTCCAGGTCTTTATGCGGCAATGGCTAGAGCACATATGCATGAACATGGTACAACGGAAGAAGAATTGGCGGCAGTAGCTGTAAAAAATCATAATAATGGCATTTTCAATGAGAAAGCACATCTACAAAAGAAAATTACTGTAGATGATGTGTTAAAATCGCCAGTTGTAGCAGATCCATTAAAGTTCTTTGATAGTTGTCCGTTTTCTGATGGTGCAGCTGCAGCAATAATCGCCAGTGAAGAATTCATGAATAAGAATGGATTAGAGAAGAAGGTTTCTATCAAGGGTTCAGGAAGATCTGGAGGATCAGGTTCACTACATACGAGAGATAATATATCAAGTTTAGAATCTACCATAAAAGCTTCAAGAGAAGCATTTGGACAAGCTGGGATTAATGTAAAAGAAATTGATTTTGCCGAAGTACATGATTGTTTTACCATAGCAGAAATAATTGCCATGGAGGACTTGGGAATATTTGAGAAAGGACAAGCAAGCAAGGCTGTTGTTGAAGGAAGAACGGCGATAAATGGAGAAATTCCTATAAACCCTTCAGGCGGTCTGAAATCAAAGGGTCATCCTGTTGGAGCAACGGGAGTAGGTCAAATTGTGGAGGTTTTCGATCAGTTNACAGGAAACTCTGGCAAGCGTCAAGTAAATGACGCAAGGATTGGACTTACACATAATGTTGGTGCAACTGGTGGAAGTTGTGCAGTGCATATTTTTGAGAGGGAATAATATGTCAGATGAAGCACTGTTTGTGAATGATATAATTGAAGCTACTAGAGATGGAATAATCAAAGCTTATCAATGCACTGAATGTAATGAGATGGGAGTATCAGTACAAGCATTATGCAAACAGTGTGGTAATAATAAATTAAATATCAAAGAGATTAGTAATGTTGGGAAAGTTGTAACTTATACTATTCAAACAGTTGCACCTGACCCTTTTGTAAATGAAGTTCCTTATGCATGGNTAATTGTAGAATTAGAAGATAAGATCAGAATAACTGGATGGATACCATTTATTTCGTCAAAAGAACAATTATCTATAGGACAAAAAGTAAAACTTGTCAAATCTTACAAACCTGGAATGGTTTTTGAAAAACTATCTGAATAAGAGTTAAATCGAATACAATATGAGTTGATTATAATGGTATTATTTGTAAAACGTGTTGGCATAATAGGNGGAGGAGCAATGGGTAGTCAGATAGCAGACATCATGGCGATCAATGGTAAAGAAGTAATTATAAAAGATGTATCTGAAGAGTACCTGAAGAAAGCACGAGAAAATGTAGAAAAGAATTTGGATGATCTATTAAAATTTAATTTGACACGTGCAGATAAAGAAATAGAAAGAATTGAAAAATCTAACCAGATACAGTTGACAGATGAGCAAAAGGCAAAGATCCAAGAGACGTTGAAACCAAAATTTAATGAAGAGATGAAAAAAGAAGCTCTTAGCAGAATACAAACGACTACAGATTACACGGGATTCAGTGATGTAGATCTAGTAATTGAGGCTGCAGTAGAAAACGTGGATTTGAAGAGAGAAATTTTCAGTGAATTAGATAAAAATACGCGTTCGCATGTAGTTCTGGCTACAAATACTTCATCATTGTCTGTTACAGAGATTGCATCGGCAACAAAGAGACCAGATAAAGTAGTTGGAGTTCATTTNTTCAATCCTCCTGTGACATTGCCGTTAGTAGAGGTAATACCTGGTATGGAAACTAGCGAAGAGACAGTAAATGATATGATTGATTTTATGTCTACAATAAGAAATCACAGATATCCAATGCAACCAATAAAAGTGAAAGAAGTTCCTGGATTCCTTGTTAACAGAATTCTGTTTGCAATGATGAATGAAGCATACTCTTGTTATGAAGAAGGAGTAGCTTCAATGAGAGATATAGACTTGGCAATGAAAGCAGGAGCTGGTATGCCAATGGGTCCGTTTGAATTATCAGATTTAGTTGGAATAGATGTAATATATCATGTGGAAAATGAAGTAAGAAAGATGACAGGCGGAAATACTATGCGTAAACCATCGCAAACTATTAGAAAGCTTTATCATTCCGGTCGGTATGGTAAAAAAACTAAGAGAGGATTCTACGATTACAGGTGATTATATGTCAGAAAATGAATTAGTTAAAATAAGAATAGAAGACGGAATTGGAATTGTTACAGTTGACAACCCGCCAGTCAATGCGCTGAATTTAGCTGTGTTAGAAAAATTAGACAGTGTAATCGATGATGTGTCAGACAATAATGAGATAATTGGAATTGTATTAACGGGAGGAGGAAATAATGCATTTTGTGCAGGTGCAGATATAAAATCATTTGCACAGTTGACCGATCCGAATGATGTGTTAGCGGTAATTGAATTGGGACAAAAAGTTTTCAAGAAGTTAGCAAACATCAGCAAACCAGTTATTGCAGCAATTAACGGTGCAGCATACGGCGGAGGAAATGAATTAGCTCTTGCTTGTGATATTAGAATATCTTCTGATAGAGCAAGGTTCTCTCAACCAGAAGTCAACTTAGGATTAATACCTGCTTGGGGCGGAACGCAAAGACTGAGTAGACTAGTGGGTGTATCAAAAGCAAAGGAACTAATATTTACAGGTCAATTTGTTACTGCTCAAGAGGCATATAGAATTGGAATGATAAACAAAGTAGTTCCAGATGGAGAAGAATTACGCGCAGCTTCAGATATAGTTAGACAGATTGCGTCAAGGGCAGCGCCATTAGCCATCAAAGCTGTAAAAGAGATAATTAATACAGGAAATGAGGAAAGGACACTGGAAGATGGGTTAGATTTAGAGGTAGAAGCGATGAAAGAATTGGTAAAAACTGAGGATATTCAAGAAGGTATAAAGTCTTTCATGGAAAAAAGACAGCCAAAATATCAAGGAAAGTAAGATATTCACAATTCTTAAATTTGTAGAATTTTTATTACTAGTGATTAAGATGGCAGAAATAATTGTAGAAACATTATCTTCATCCAGTGGTGGAGCGATTTTTCAAGTAACAGTAAGAGATGAAACTAGTCAATCGAAGCATAGAGTAAGAATGAGTCATGATTATCATCAAAAATTGGCAAATGGAAAAACACCTGAAGAGTTCATAAAAACTTCTTTTGAATTCTTATTATCAAAAGAACCTAAAGAATCAATTTTAAGTGAATTCGATTTACCAAAGATATCTACATTCTTNCCAGAATTTGAAGAAGAAATAAAGAAGATGTAATTTAGTCGCCCTTATTTGGCATTCCATTAACTTCTTCTGCACGATTAGNAACTAGGCTTAAGGCTCTGTCTATGTCAGTGTCAGATCCAGAACCATAATAAATGAGTATTCTATCCTCGTCGGCCAGTACGTAGTCTACTTTGGTAATTNTGTCTCCATTTACAAACATTAAGAATACATTATTCTCATCAGTAGAGTATTCCATTCCATGTACATCAATTGAGTCGGGTGTTATAGAAAGATCGATGGATTCCATGAACCAAGACAAAGGAATATTTATCGCATGGAGATGCATTATGTCTCCTTCGCCTCCATGTATATGTCCATAACCGCTTTTCATTGCATAACGTGATTGATTTAGATCTAATGGTTCGCCATCAATGTAAACAAGTACNTCAAGATGCTCATGTGTTGAACCCACTGGTCCAATCTGAGGTCCAGATATTACTGAGAACAGTCCGTAGCCAACCAACAAGATAGCAATAACGTAGATAGAATAAGTTCTGACAAGTTTAATTTGCTTGGATCGTTTTTTATGTTTCTTATGATCTTTTCTTCGTAAATTTTTTTCACGTTTTTTAAGACGTTTGTCTTCNCTCACAAANTGAGATTATTATGAAGTATAATATAAACAGATACAATTTGTTGAAGAAAATCTACGAAGGGGGCAGCCTAACATTAAACAGATTATCGGAAATCATGAGATTTTCTTCTGCNGTAACTATAAAGTCAATCTGGGATTTCCTTTGAAGTAAATTATTAGAACCAATTGCACTAGCGTTCATAGACACTTCGTATTTTATTGTGACAGTTTCATCTACAGACAATCTTTCTATAATAACTTGCGTATCAGAAATACTTGCAGGTGGACCAAATGATTGNTCTATAAGCACAAGCGAGTACCAGTTATTCTTTGGTTCAAAGTTAAGATTAATTACAACATTGTTGACATCAACTTTCCCCAGATTTGCAATGCGTAAAGCGAAAACTTCTGTCATAATATTTTGGTTGTCGACCTGAATAGGACGGTATTCTTTATTATATTCATCTGCAATTCCATTTAATTCAGCATCAACTGAAACAACTAGACTTACATCAGGTCTTGTAACAGCTGGATAGATGAATGCAAATGTAGATAAGATTACCACAAATACTGCTGCGAACAAAGCTATTCTAAATGTACTAGTCATGAATTTACACTNATTTAATGAAGTTACTGAGATTTGAGATAATATAATAATTGCCAATTTACGACAATAGTATCATGAGTTCTTCAAAGGATCGTAGAATGTCTATGATAATAGTTTTTGTACTTGCAGGATTAGTTTTTGTAGTTCTAGCAGTACCAGGTATGAACTTATTACGGCAAGATGATTCCATACAGGACATAGAAGAAAAAGAAGAGCGGGCTGAGAAAGAAAGAAGGCCTCCCGAGGAGTTTCATGTAGATGTCGTCAGTAAAAGTGTATACAATCCTGCCATGTTGAATATACAGATAGGAGACACGGTAACTTGGACAAACATTGATTCAGAAGTTCACACAGTATCAAGTGCAAATGTTACTTCGGATGGTGGCGTGTATTTTCATGACACTTTATTGCCAGATGAAATTTACAGTGTCACTTTTGACACTACTGGAACGTATTTCTATTCTTGTTTGATCAAGTTTCACGGAATGACAGGAATAATTAGAGTTTCATGACTAGATTTATAATTATTTACATTAATTGATCAATCAAGATTTTATTTGTTTATTAACCAAGGTCATTTGGTCTAGATCTAAGCCTTTTATATCTACTAGATTAGTGAAAAGGCTTGCCAATAGTTTGATAGAGAAATTTTCAATGTTATCTAACAAAAAACTATACTCAGGATGAAGTTCAAAGAATAAAAAGCGATCAAATGTCTTTAATCCAACTCGTGAAGATTTTTCATTGACTCTTTTACCAAAGATAGTGGCTTTACCTACATAGAGTTGATTAGTTTTAGAATTATTGAGAAGATAGATGACGTTGCTTCTTTGTGAATATTTACTAATATCTTTTTTTGGGATCCATTGAAGAGAATAACTTACAAACAATGTGTCTTTTTGATTTTTTTGATTTTGATCTTGCCAAAAAGCAAATAAATTTTTATCTTCTAAGAAATGGAACATATCATCAAAATCTGTTTCCTGTTTAGAAATTGCCTTTAGTTTGAAAGTATTATTATCGACATAAGTGAACTCAATAAGTTCTTTTAATTTTGGTTTTGATTTATCAATTGTCGCAGCATAACTGTAAATCATGAATTTTCTTAATGCTTTAAGTGTATCAACTTCCCTATCGTAAAATATTTGAACGGGCTCTCGTTCAGGATATACAGTATCAGATCTTGTCTTAATTTTACCTTTATTGTTTATACGTGCAATCCTAATTTTGGCATCATATTTTTTATTATTAATAACAAGTGTAATTGGTTTAGATTTTGAATCTGCATTTAAATTAAAATATTTTGTGTATTCTGAGTAGACTGCCTTTTGAAGAGTAAATCCCTAATAAAAGAATGTATAACCCGGAACTACATAAAATGGATTAAGCTGCGATGATTTATCACGCATAATTACAATATACTGTTTAAATTATTAAGTCAGTTGCTTGCGTTTATAGAATAACACAGATATCATCAATCCGACTATGATGTACATCAGGAAGACCCCTATACTTAGGTTAACTTCAGGAATGAGATTGACAATAGTTTGCGACTGTCCAGGAATAAGAAGGGATGGAATATCTATGACTGAATCTTTAGGATAAGGAACTTCGAAGATGTATATAATGATTCCAGCAGCGTATGTAAGAGACCACCACGGTTTAATCTCAGATAGTATCAAGAAATATTCCACCAATCCCACTACTATGAACCAGAGAAAGATGAATGCAATATTCGACATGTTGCTTCGTTTGAATAACGAACTTAGTGCGAATGACGTTGACAGCAATCCTATACTAAACAACGATGTGAAAACGAGTGAAAGAAGTACGTTTTCGGGTATGGCAGAGTGTTTAGCGTATGAAAAAATTGAAGCTAGTACGTAAAACAGAATGTTGAAAGATATTATTGCTATAGATGCAGCTACGAATTTACCGAAGAGAAAGCTTGTTCTTGATATTGGATTGATAAACAAAGTATATCCTGTTTTGTTTTCGAAATCATTGGTTAGAGAGTCGCCTCCAAACATTATGACGTTAACAAGAGTGAGTGTAAGGATGAAGTTCACAAAGATTTGATAGTCATTGATAACGCCGCTGTCGCTGTAGATCTGAGAGATAAACGAATCGAGAAGAAAATTTGTTAGTAAATATATTAGGAGTGGAACAATAGCAGTAAGGATTAAGGCAGCCCGAATCTTACGACTGCGTAGAAACTTAATGAGTTCAAACTTTATCACATCCTGAAATTGCTTTGTGCGGTTGATTTTAGTGCGTTTCATGGTTATCTGACGGACTCCGTTATGGTTTTTAGATATATTTCCTCGAGATCGTCTGTTTTGAATTTCTTCATGATGTTCTTCATTGTATCTGAGAAAAGTACTTGGCCCTTGTCGATTATAGCAAGAGTATCACAAATTTCTTCGATTTCACCAATAAGATGCGAACTAAAAAATATTGTTTTTCCCTCTTTTGTCAGGTCTTTGAAGACATTACGAATTTCTACCATTCCGCGCGGGTCAAGACCGAAAGTAGGCTCGTCAAGGAGAAGAATCGGCGGTTCATGGAGTAATGCTTGTGCAATAGCTAGCCTTTGTTTCATTCCTCTAGAGAATGTCCCAATTTTTTTGTCCGACCAATTGTCCAAGCCAACAAGTTTGAGGAATTTATTTGAGTTTCTAGATATTTTGTCAGAATTCATTCCTCTCAATCTTCCAAAATAGTCCAATGTTTCCGAAGGAGTTAGTGATGGGTAGAATTCAGCAGATTCCACAACAGCGCCAATCTGTAACAACGCTTCATGTGGTTCTTCTAATGCATTGATATTGAAGAAATGTGCTTCGCCAGATGTTGGTTTAATCAGAGATGTAAGAATTTTCAATGTTGTACTTTTTCCAGCTCCGTTAGGTCCTAGAAATGCAAAAGCTGAGCCTTTAGGAATATCTAATGTAAGATTGTCAACGGCGGTTATATCGCCAAAAGTTTTTGTGAGACCTTTGATTGATATCGCATTGCTCATTGTATAGTTTCTACTAGACAAAGTTATAAATTAGGAGGTCCAGCTACTCGATATGAAAACACGAGTAATCGGAATGATAATAATGGCAGGCGTTATTGTCCAGATTATACTTGGAGAATTAGATTTACTTTCTCCATCAATGACCAATCCAATTACTTTGATTCATGGTGCAATAGGAATTTCTGGTTTGGGTCTAACGCTTTTTATGACGAATCGAGCACTGAAGATTTCCCAAACACCAATTACAAAATATGTAATGATACTTGCTTCACTTCTTGTATTAGGTCAGGTAGCCACTGGCGGAATGCTATTGACAGGAATGAGTACAAGAGTCAGTGATCATGCAATGACTGCATATGTAATTGTTTTCTTGCTTGTTGGACACGTTGTATACGCAATCAACTATGCGAAAAAACAGAAACAATAGACGAGTTTTTTCTTCTAACTAAGAGATCCTTTTTCAACAATTCGATTTTTTCATCGCTCCAGCATTCGCTAATGTTATCACAGTCCACATCAGTGCATGTCTGCTTGAGTGATTTTATTTCCTTATCGATTGCTTTGGTATTTGACAAGTGAGAGATAATGCGGGATTGTTACTTATTAGCTTGAAATTATTGAGGCCGCCGGTCACTCGAGAATTTACTATTGATTTGTAAGAATTTGTATTGATTTTATTACAGAATCAACCAAATCAAATGTTGGTTGCGATTCAATTGCTCCAAAATATCTACCCCAATAATGCTTTCCATTCTCATATGAGTATTAAGCGTGAATTATCGTATAAAAGAGGATATAATAATACGATGAAGATTTATGATGTGCCCAGAAACATCGAGTTTCCTGATTGGATAGGTGATGATAGATTCCATAAATCTCATAGAATGAATTTGTTGAGAAAGGATTACGAACATTATTCTAGATTTTTCAAGAACGACGTTAGTGGGGATTATGAGAATTATCCATACTATTGGGCGACAAGTCAACTAACGTCTAGAATATAATCCAGTAAGTTTTGCTTCTCCGAGAACATGACCGTCGATTTTGTTGTGTAGGTCACGGAGATTACTGACGGAATCCAGATTTGTATCAAGTGCATATAGAGTGAATATGTATCTATGAGTTCCAGATGGAGGGCAAGGACCACCATAAGGCGCTCGTCCAAAACTGTTTCTTGCTTGTTTACTTCCTTCGGGAACAGAATCGATTTCTATGGATGTAATGTCAGGACTAATATTGTAAACGATCCAGTGAGTCCATCCTCCTGAAACTGGTGCGTCAGGATCGTGCATTTCAAGTACAATCTCCACAGTGCCCAAAGGTACATTGAACCATGCAAGATGTGGAGATATGTCAATTCCATCACAGGTAAATCGAACAGGAATTCTTTCTCCATCTTTGAAGCAATCACTTTTTATAGAAAAGACTTCATCAACAAGTTCTTCATTTACACACTCTGGTTCAGGCTCTGGTTCAGGCTCTGGTTCAGGCTCTGGTTCTGGCTCTGGTTCTGGCTCTGGTTCTGGCTCTGGTTCTGGCTCTGGTTCTGGCTCTGGTTCTGGCTCCACTATTGGTTCAGGAACTACGGGATCTGCTCGATT